>NZ_JAGXKA010000003.1:0-555058 GCF_019091065.1 Burkholderia sp. GbtcB21 | reverse complement strand
GGTACCTCGGGCACTTCCGGTACCTCGGGCACTTCCGGTACCTCGGGCACTTCCGGTACCTCGGGCACTTCCGGTACCTCGGGCACTTCCGGTACGTCGGGCACCTCCGGTACCTCGGGCACCTCCGGTACGTCGGGTACGTCGGGTACGTCGGGTACGTCGGGTACGTCGGGTACCTCGGGTACCTCGGGTACCTCGGGCACGTCGGGCACGTCGGGTACCTCGGGTACCTCGGGTACCTCGGGTACGTCGGGTACGTCGGGTACGTCGGGTACGTCGGGTACCTCGGGTACCTCGGGTACCTCGGGTACCTCGGGTACCTCGGGTACCTCGGGCACTTCCGGTACGTCGGGTACTTCCGGCACCTCGGGCACTTCCGGTACGTCGGGTACTTCCGGCACCTCGGGCACCTCGGGCACGTCGGGCACGTCGGGCACGTCGGGCACCTCCGGTACCTCGGGTACTTCCGGCACGTCAGGCACTTCCGGTACGTCGGGCACCAGCGTCACCCCGCTCGGCAATGTCCTCCAGCAATCCGGCAACCTCGTGACGGCACTCGGCACGACGGTCGCGAACGGCGGCGCGCAGATCGGCGGCGTGCAGATCCCCGGCACGAACCCGACGACGGCCACCAGCGTCGGCAACGCGGTCACGAGCCTCGGCAACGGCGTGCAGTCGCTCGGCAACGGTGTCGCTGCCGGCCTCGGCTCGATCGGCGTGTCGCCGAACCCGCTCGGCCCGACGCTCACGTCGACTACCGGCCTGCTGACCGGCGCCGGCGGCGCGGTCAACAACCTCGGCAACGCAGTGACGAGCCTCGGCACCGGTCCGCTGTCGCCGCTCGCGCCGGCGACGACCCTGGTCGGCAATCTCGTCAACACGGTCGGCAATGCGGTCAACTCGACCGCATCGGCGCTGAATACCGCGCTGAACAGCGCGCCGGTCCAGCAACTCGAGACGCAGCTCGGCAGCGTGATCAACCCGATCACGAACACGCTGACCGGCGGCGTCACGACGCCTGGCGCCACGCAGATGCTCGGCGGCGCAACCATGCTCGGCGCCCCGCTCAGCGGACTGCTGAGCACGCTCGGCAGCGGCCTCGGCCTCGCCGGTTCGCAGGTCGGCAGCGCGACCGGCAACCCGGTCGGCACGAGCGCCGGCAACAGCGTGTCCCAACTCGGCAACACGGTGGCGTCGGCCGGCGGCCTGCTGTCCAGCGGCAGCTCCAGCAGCGGCACCAACCCGCTCGCCCCGATTACCGGTCTGCTCGGTACGCTGACGGGCGGGCTCGGCGGCGGCAGCAGCTCCAGCGGTACGGGTGGTACCAGCGGCACGAGCGGCACCAGCGGCGGCCCGCTTGCACCGGTCACCGGCCTGCTCGGCACCGTGACCGGCGCGCTCGGCGGCCTCGGTTCGAGCGGCACCAGCGGAACCGGCGGCACGAGCGGCACCGGTGGCTCGGGTGTCGGCGGCCTGCTGGCGCCGGTCACCAACCTCGTCAACGCGCTGACGCCGCTCGGCGCAAGCCTCACCGGCACGGTCACGACGCCGGGAGGCAACGTGACGGGCACCGTCGGCGGCCTGCTGACGAGCGGCCCGGTCGGCACGCTGACGGGCGCGCTGACGACGCCGGCCGGCTCGGCGGGTGCCATCGGCACGGCCAGCCCCGGCGGCGCAACCGGCACGGCGGCGACACCGGCCGGCAGCGGCACCGTGGCGGCCCTGACCGGCAGCTCGAACGGCGGTACCGCGGGCGGAGCAGCCAATCTGCTGTCGCCGGTGACGAACCTGCTCGGCGGTCTGCTGGGCGGCGGCACCAAGAAGTAACGCTTTAACTACCAGAACCACAGGCCAATGGCCGGGCACGCATCAATACAAAGCCCGGCCGACGGCCGGCGTCACCCGCCAAGCGGGGGCGCCGGCCGTCATCCCGACGAGGATCCGATCATGAATTCCACGCTCGACGGCATCGCCGCGGTCCAGGACCGCCCGCCCCGTTCCGCCACGCCCTTCCGCGCCGGCCTGCTCGGCATCGCGGCCGGGCTCCTCGCGCTGTGGTTCACGCGCGACCAGGCGGCCCTCGACGCCGCGACGCGCGCAATCATCGCAAGCCTCGCGATCATCGGCACGATCGCGCTGCACGAAATCCTCATCTCGCGCGTCTACCTGCGCCCGAGCGCCGGGCTGTCGCGCCAGGCCGTGCGGCCGCTCGGCCTCGCGCGCGTCGCGACGCGGCTCGGCGCGCTCACGTCGATCTATGCGGGCATCGGCATGCTGTACTGGCTGCTGCCCGAATATCACGGCGATTTCTACCGGCCGTTCTGGTCGCTGCTGCGCGCGCTCGCCCCGTACGTGATCGTCGCCGCGCCGTTCTATTTCATGTGGATGGACCGCCATCAGCGCGAAACCGACGACGCGTACCTGCTGTGGGGCCGCTTCCTGTTCCGCCGCGAGCGGCCCGCAAGCTGGCAGCCGGTGCGCGAGATGCTCGCCGGCTGGGGCGTGAAGACGTTCTTCCTGCCGCTGATGACCGTCTACCTGTCGAAGGACGCCGATCATCTGACCGCGTCGCTCGCGCACGCGATGAATGCGCCGATGTCGCTCGCGACGTTCTCGTTCCTGTACGACCTGTCGTTCACGATGGACCTGATGTTCGGCACCGTCGGCTACCTGTGCACGTTCCGCATCCTCGACAGTCACGTGCGCACGGTCGAGCCGACGGCGCTCGGCTGGGGCGCCGCGCTGATCTGCTATCAACCGTTCTGGTCGCTGATCTCGGGCCACTACATCCGCTACGAAGGCTCGCTGTTCTGGGACAACTGGCTGCTGTCCGCGCCGACGCTGCGCGTGATCTGGGGCGCCGTGATCATCCTGCTGCTGATGACCTACGCGCTGTCGACGATCTCGTTCGGGCTGCGCTTCTCGAACCTCACCAACCGCGGGATCATCACGTCGGGCCCGTACCGCTTCACGAAGCATCCGGCGTACATCACGAAGAACCTGTCGTACTGGATGGTGTCGGTGCCGTTCGTCGAGCCGCTCGGCTGGCAGGTCGGGCTCATGCACTGCGCCGCGCTCGTCGCGGTCAACCTGATCTATTACCTGCGCGCGAAAACGGAAGAACGCCACCTGATGCGCGATCCGGACTATCGTGCGTATGCCGAATGGATCGCGCAGCACGGGTTGTTTCCGCGGATCAGGCAGGCGTTCGGGGTGCAGCAGCCGGCGTGACGGAGCGGCCGGCGGCAGGGGCGGCGATGCGTTGCCGCTCCGATCATCGAATGGACGTCGGCGTTTCACCGCTTCCGGATATACAAAGACAGTCGCCACGCACTTTCCCCAATCGCCAGCGATCCGTGTTCGCATGCATCGTTCGGCGCGAAGGCGCGCGGCCGCTTGCGGCCAATTGTCGCGAAACGCCGCGATTCCCCGCTTTTCGTCGCTTTTCTCCGCCAGTCCGATTGCCCGCCCCCGGCACCTCGCGTATGGTGCTGGCCGTCCGCGCTCGAACCGTCGCGCGGACACCCGACCGTCGTCACGCACGACGGCCGTGCGGGCCGTGCCCGCCGCTCACCGTCTCCGCGATGCCGCCCGCCGGCACCGCGCATTGATGAGGAAAGAGGCGTGATCCACAAAGTCCTGATCCTGTTCGCACTCTGCATCGCGGGCCTCGCCGCGATCGCCGCCGGTTTCCAGCACATCCCCAGCTGATTCGCGGCCCCGGCTCGCTTCGCCGAGCCCGGGGGCCGCCCCCATTCCATTTCCCTTGTTGCGATGAACCTCTTTCTCGAACCGCCCGGGACGGGCGACCTTTGCCATGCGCATCGACGTACAGCATTCCCAGCACGACATCGACGATGAACTCGACACGCTCCACGCACGCCTCCACCAGCCGGGCCATCGCCTGCACGGCCTGCCGGCCGTCGCGCTCGGCCGCTCGGGCCTGATCGTCCGCCACCGCGAAGCGGACGGCGAATACTTCCTGTATGTCGAAGATCCGGCCGCGCGCCAGCTCGCCGGCTACACGGTGTTCAACCGCCTTCCCGAAATCCCGCGCCGCGCCGACCGCTACCTGCGCGCACCGCACACGCGGCTGCGCGGCTCGGCGCAACGCAAGGGCCTTGCGACGGCGCTGTATCGCTGGGGGCTCGACGCGGGCCTGTGCCTGATCAGCGGCGCGCGCCAGTCGGTCGGCGCCGCGCAGCTGTGGACGGCGCTCGCGCAAGATTACCGGCATGGCTTCGTCGATGTCGAAGGCCGCGCGCTGCGTTATCTCGGCGACACCGTTCCGGACGACGTGCACGGCGCGCTGCATACGCGGCGGCTGTTGCTCGGCAACGGGTGGACGATGACGGAATTCGCGCGGGTAGCCGGGATGAGCGACGCCGAACAGGTTCGATGCGATTCCGCGACCATGTTCAACACATCGGCGCGGACCGCGTAGCGTCGGCAACGCACACCACGCCGCCCGAACGCCGATGCGATAATCCGTCCGGTCCGCGCGACGCGGCAGCGCACCACGCCAACCGAAACGCTCATCGATGACCACCGATCCCCGAACCGACGCCGACCGCCGCATCGACATCGTCGCGCTATGCGGCAGCCTCCGGTCGCAGTCGTACAACGCCGCGCTGCTCGATGCAGCCGCGCTCGTCGCGCCGCGCGGCATGCGCATCGCGCGCTTCGATCGCCTCGGCGAATTCCCGCTGTTCAATCCCGATACCGAATACCCGTCGCCCGCCGCCGTGCGCGACCTGATCGATCGCCTGAACGCGGCCGACGGCGTGCTGATCGCAAGCCCGGAATACGCGCACGGCGTGACCGGCGTGATGAAGAACGCGCTGGACTGGGTCGTCGGATGCGAAGCGGTCGTCTACAAGCCGGTCGCGGTGCTGAATGCGTCGCCGCGCGCAACGCACGCGGACGCGGCGCTGCGGGAAACGCTGTCGGTGATGTCGGCACGCATCGTCGAGCGCGCATCGATCGCGCTGCCGATCCTCGGGAGCCAGCTCGATGCGGCGGGCATCGCCGCGCATCCGCCGTTCGCGTCGGCGCTGGCCGATGCGTTGCACGCGCTGCGCGCGACGATCGATGACACAGCGCCGGGCCGATAGCCGCCACGCAACCGATGTTCGTTCGTGAATGCGTGCGGCGTTACCGCGCCCTGGCGCGCGTCGCCTTTTTCGCCGGTTTCGACGCCTTCGCGCGCGGCGCCTCCTTCTCGGGCTGCGCACCGCCGCCGGCGAGATCCTCGAGCCACGCGAGCGCATCGACGTATGACAGGAACTGCTGCAGATACTCCGGCGACAGCTCGCGCATCGTCGCCAGCGACCGGTGCACGAGGCTGTTCGAATTGAGCGGCCCCGCATTGCGCGGCACCTGGTCGAGCGACTGGCGGTACTGCTGCTCCGTGCGGACTTTCGACCACATCGTGCGGAAGTAGTCGACCAGCTCGGGATCGAGCCCGCGCCGGTCGGCCTGCGCATCGCGCGCGAGCCGTTCGACGAGTTCCGCAATCGCGCCGCGTACGGGCGCATCGGCCGTGGCTTGCGCACTGCCGCACGCGGCCTTCGCTTCATCGGCCCGCGCGACGATCTCCGAGTAGCCCTCGATCAGCGTCGCCAGCCGCGCGTCGAGCAGGCCGCGCGCGTCGCCGTCGAGCACGGCCGCGCGCCGTTCGAGCGCGTCGATCCGGTGAAAGCGCACGGGATCGAGCCGGTCGGCGCCCTGCTCGCGCCATGCGTCGAGCGTCGCGCGGGCGGGCGTCGCGTCGTCCGTCACTTCGCCTTCCCTCCGTTCGACGCGCTCTTGCGCGGCACCGGCGCGATTTCCACGCGGCGGTTCTTCGCGCGGCCTTCATCGTCCGCATTCGAGCTGACCGGCTGTTCGGAGCCGAACGCGGCCGCGAACACCGATGCCGCCGGCACGCCGGCGTCGATCATCGCACGCGTGACCGTCAATGCGCGCTTGGCCGACAGTTCCCAGTTGTCCGCGAACTGGCGGTTGCCCGCATGCACCTGCTGGTCGTCGGCAAAGCCGCTGATCATCAGGATCTCGTCGCGCGTCTTCAGGTAGGTGGCCAGCGGCGCGGCCAGCGTCTTCAGCAGGTCGCGGCCCGCGGGCTGCAACTGATCGGAGTTCAGCGCGAACAGCACGTTGCCGCTGATGCCGATGCGCCCGTTCACGAGCGTCACGCGGCCGGCCGCGAGCGGCCCGGCAAGCGCCTGTTCGAGCGACTTGCGCTGCTGCGCTTCGAGCTGGCGCGCACGCACGGCTTCCTCGAGCTTCGACGTGAGCTGAAGCTGCATGCCGATCACGCCGACGAGGATCAGCACGAACGCACCGAGCAGCACCGACATCAGGTCGGCGAACGCAGGCCACACCGGCGCCGATTGCGCGCCGCCGTCGATTTCGTCGTGCATGCGTTACGCTCCGACGGGCGCCCGCCGGCCGGCGAGCTGCTGCAAGTCTTCGACGATCTGCTTCTGCGACATCATGCTCAGGTCGATCACCTCGCGCGCCTGCGCGACGTAGTACTCGAGCTGCTCGTCGCTGCGCGCGAGCGATTTCTCGAGCGCGGCCTCGATGCGCTGCAGATGGGTCAGCAGCTTGTCGTTCGATTCGCCGAACACCTGCACGGCCATCCCGAACGCATCGCCGAGGCTCGCGACCTCGACTGCACCGGCAGTGACCTGCGCGGCCACCGCATCGAGCTTGCGCGTTTCGGCATCGACGGTGTCGTTGAAGCGCGCGCCGACGCGGTCGAGCAGGTCGGCCGACGTGCTGACGAGCGCGTCGATCGCGGTGCGCTGTTCGGTCGACGCGTGGTTGACCGCGCCGAGCAGCGTTTCGAGCGTCGCGAGCAGGCGGCTGCGTTCCTCGAGCGTCGCGGTATCGCGCACCATGCTGTCGGACAGGCGCTGGCGCAGCTCGGCGACGACGTCGGCCGCGGCCTTCGGCGCTTCCGACGCGGCCTGCACGAGGCGCGCGATCTCGTTGATCGTGTCGCTCGCATGCACCTGCGCCTGCGCGGTAATGTCGTTCGCGGTGCGGGCCAGCGTGTCGCAGATGTCCTGCTGGCGCGTCGCGGCCTGCGCGCTCGTCTGCGCCCATTCGTCGCGCAGCGCGGCCGCCATCGCGGCGAGCGAATCGTTCCATGCCTTGAGGCGTTCTTCGTCGCGTGCGGCGAGTTGCGTCTGCAAGCCGGCGTGCGAATCGCGGATCGTCGACAGCAGGTCGTTCGAGCGTTGCTCGAACGTGGCGGCCTGCGTGGTGAGATCGCGCGTCGTTTGTGCGAGTGCGTCGCAGATTTCCTGCTGACGGCCCGCGCTATGCACGCCCGCGCGCTGCCATTCGTCGCCGAGCTTCGCAGCCATCGCGGTCAGCGAATCGTTCCACGCAGACAGGCGTGCTTCGTCGCGTGCGGCGAGTTGCGTTTGCAAGCCCGCGTGCGAATCGCGGATCGTCGACAGCAGGTCGTTCGAGCGTTGTTCGAACGTGGCGGCCTGCGTGGTGAGGTCGCGCGTCGTTTGTGCGAGCGCGTCGCAGATTTCCTGCTGACGGCCTGCGCTGTGTACGCCTGCGCGCTGCCATTCGTCGCCGAGCTTCGTCGCCATCGCGGTCAGCGAATCGTTCCACGCAGACAAACGTTCTTCGTCGCGTGCGGCCAGTTGCGTTTGCAGGCCCGTGTGCGAATCGCGAATCGTCGACAGCAGATCGTTCGAGCGCTGTTCGAACGTGGCGGCCTGCGTGGTGAGGTCGCGCGTCGTTTGTGCAAGCGCGTCGCAAATTTCCTGCTGACGGCCTGCGCTATGCACGCCCGCGCGCTGCCATTCGTCGCCAAGCTTCGTCGCCATCGCGGCCAGCGAATCGTTCCACGCCGACAGGCGTTCTTCGTCACGTGCGGCCAGTTGCGTTTGCAGACCCGTATGCGAATCGCGGATCGTCGTCAGCAGATCGTTCGAACGTTGTTCGAACGTGGCAGCCTGCGTGGCGAGATCGCGCGTCGTTTGCGCAAGCGCGTCGCAGATTTCCTGCTGACGGCCCGCGCTATGCACGCCCGCGCGCTGCCATTCGTCGCCGAGCTTCGCGGCCATCGCGGCCAGCGAGTCTTTCCACGCGGCGAGGCGCTGTTCGTCGCGCGCGGCCAGTTCGGTCTGCAACCCTGCGTGCGACTCGCGCAGCGCGGCGAGCGTCGCGCCCGAATGCCGCTCGAACGTCGCGGCGGCTTCGCCCAGCGCGCGTGCGTGCTGGCCGGCCAGCGTCTCGCCGACCTGCTCCTGGCGCGACAGCGCTTCGCGCCATGCGTCCGACAGGCGGCCTTCGGTCGATTCGAGGCGTGTCGCGACGCCGTCGAGCAGGTCCGTCGAACGCTGCGCGAACGTGTCGGTGAACTGGCCGAGCGTCGTCTGCAATTGCTGCGCGACGGCGTCGCCCGCGCGGCGCTGCTCGTCGAGCGCGCGGTTCCAGACGGCCGTCACGTTGCCGGTGGTCTTTTCGAAGCCGTCCGTCAGCCCGTCGAGCTGGCGCTGCACGGCGCCCGTCACGGTGTCGCGCAGCGCGGCCATCTCCTGCGCAAGCCCCGTCATCGTCGCCGCGACGACCGGCTGCAGCGCGGCGCCGGCCACGCGCGCGCTTTCGGCGGCGCTTTCCTTCAACGCATCGCCGACGTTCGACGCGAGGCCCGCATACGCGCGCTCGGTCCGGTCGAAAAACGCCTGCTGGCTTTCGAGCTGGCGATCGTGCAGCGCGACGCTGCGCGCCTCGAGCGTCGTCATCATCGTCTGGAGCCGGTCGACCAGCGCCGGCATCACGTCGGCCTGCCGCTGCAGCAGCCGGAACGATTCGTCGCGCTGGTGCGCGGACGAATGCACGCGCAGCGTCGTCGCGATCTTCGCGTCGAGCTGCTGGGCCGCGTCGATCCGCTCGCCGCGCACGAGCGCGGACAGCAGCCCGAGCATCGCGGACGTCGCGACGCCGGCAATCGACGTGCCGAATGCGAAGCCGAGGCCCTTCACCGGCGCGATCAGCGATGCGCGGATCGCGTCGAGATCGGTCGCGCTTTCGAGCGCGGCGCCCGTGCCCTTCAGCGTCACGACCATCCCGAGCAGCGTGCCGAGCATGCCGAGCAGCACCAGCAGGCCGACGAGGTAAGGCGTGAGCGCCGGGCCCGGCAGCGCGACGCGCGCGCCTTCGACCCGTGCCCGCACGGCGCCGCGCAGGCCCGGATGCAGCGTGTCGAGCCACGCATCGAGCTTCGCCGGCGGCTCGGTCAGGCCAGCGACCGCGCGCGACAGCGTGGCGGTCGCCTGCCGGTAGCGCAGCAGTTCCCATGCGCCGGCGACGTAGCACGCGCCGATCAGCAGCGTGACGGCCGTCGCCAGCGGGTTCGACGCGACATAGCCGACGCCGATCCAGCCCACTGCGAGCAGACCGGCGACGAAGACAACGAGATCAATGCGAATTCTGGACATAGAGCGTGTTGATTAGCAGGTGCGAAGGGCCGCGAGCAGCCCGTCTACCGTTTGAAACCGGACTTCGAGTTCGGCGAGCAGGATGCTCTGCATTTCGTCTCGAAACGTGTCGAGCCATGCGCCGGGCGCGATCGCCGCGACGGCCGTGCCGTCGGCAATCGCGCCGTCGTCAGCCGCACCGGCCGGGTCGGCAGCAGCGGCAGCAGCGGCAGCAGCGGCGGATTCGGCATCGGCCAGCGCCTGCCGTTCCGCTTCGCGCAGCCGCCCGAAGCGCGTGCCGAGCAGCGCGGGCACGGCCGACAGCAGGCTGCGCTCGCGCGCGCCGAGCACGCGCTCCATGATCGTGTCGAGCGTCGCGAGCCGCGCCATCCCGGACGAACGCGCGGCGAGCGCGACCCGCAGGCGGCCGCGCAACTGGCCGATCGCCGTTTCCATCTCCTGCTGCAGCGACAGATAGCGCTGGCGGAAGTCCGCGAAATCGGCCGTGTCGGCGGCCGGCGGCGGCATGTCGCCGGGCCGGCGCCGCGTACGCGGCCGGTTGGTGGCCGTGATTGCCTGCGCGAGATCGTGGCGCACGCGCGCGCAGTCGCGCTCCGCGTCGTAGCCGCGCACGCCGGCCGCGACGCCGGGCGGGCTCGTGCTCAACGCAGACGACAGCGTGATCGCGTCGGTCCAGCCGAGCCACTGGCTCAGCCGGTCGGACAGCGTCTGCCGGGATTCCGCGACGTCGGCATCGGCCAGGCGCGCGAGCAGCCGGACGAGGGTCGGACCGCTCAATGCCGGGCGCGGAGGAGCTTGCACCATGCTGCAAACCGTCAAAAAAGGCAGCAGTTTACACGTCGTCGGGGAGGCGACCGCCAGAATCGGGGAAGCGGTGCCGTCCGGCGCACCGGGCGACACACGCGAACGCCCGTCGCGCAAGGCTCCGCGGGCGGTGGCGGGTGGCCGGGAATACCGTCGGATGCGGGTCGGCTCGGCGCGCAGTCGGGACGGGACGGGACGGGACGGGACGGCTCGGCTCGGCTCGGCTCGGGTCGGCTCGGGTCGGCTCGGGTCGGGTCGCTCGGGTCGCTCGGGTCGCTCGGGTCGCTCGGGTCGAGTCTGGTCGCCGGGAGCCTCTCCCGGTGTGTCATGAGGAAGAAGAACGCGTTTCCGGGCGACTTGCGGTTCCCGAAAGCGCGGTGCGCGGTTCGGGCGGTTCGCTCCGGCGGCCGACCGGATGAACGGCCGCCCGCCGTGCATACGGATCGGGAGTCGAAGCGCTCAGATCCCCGCTTTCGGTGCGTTCAGGATCAGCCGCAGCCCGAGCAGCGTGATCGCGCCGGCCGCGACGCGGTCGACCCATTTCTTCGCGCGCAGGTAGAGTTCGCGCGGCCGGCGCGTGGAAAAGCACAGCGCGACGATCGTGTACCAGCCGAATTCGACGCCGAACACGAGCGGCGGCAGCGCGAGGTAGCACCACAGCGGCGGATGCTGCGGGAGCAGCGCCGCGAAGATGCTGCCGTACCAGATCGCCGTCTTCGGGTTGCTGAGCTGGGTCGTGAGGCCCGTCCAGAACGACTTGCGCGCGCTGCCGCCGGCCACGGCCTGCGGATCGTCCATCGCGATCGGCCGGTCGGCGCCGCGCCAGATCTTCGACGCCATGTAGATCAGGTACGCGCCGCCCGCCACCTTCAGGCCGACATACAGCCATTCGACGGCCTGCAGCAGCGTATAGAGCCCGGCCAGCGCGACGCCGCCGAACACGATGCCGCCCATGCCCATGCCGAGCGCGGTAGCGAGCCCGTCGCGGCGCGACAGCCCGATCGAATTGCGGGCAACCAGCACGAAGCTCGGGCCCGGAATCATTGCGCCGAGCCACAGCGCGGCCAGGATCGCGAGTACGGCAGCCGATGCGGTCATCGAAGTCTCCTTGATCAGCGACGCCGATTCGCCGGCGCCTGCGTGTCGTTTCCGACGGTCGAGCGGTCGATTCTGGCACGCTTCGCGCGTGGCCGAAAGCGGCCGCGCGCTGCTATGCTGGCCCTCTTTCCCGTCATCCCGCGCCGCCGCCCATGATCGAGATCCGCGCCGCCCGTTATCCCGACGACGCCAGCGTCGTCCGTCGCCTTCAATCCAGTGCCGGACACCGGCTTTCCCGGGCGGGATCCGTGATCGGTACGACAACACGCCGAACCCTCGTCCCGCTGCTCGCCGCACTCTCGTTCAACGCATGGGCCGGCGACCTGCCGAAGTCGATCGCCACGCAACTGCCGCCCGGCTACCAGCCGCTGCTCGCGCAAGCCGGGCCCGATCTCGGCAACGGCCGGCACAGCTTTCTGGTCGTCGTGCATCGCGCGGTCGATACGCGCGAGCAGCCGTCGCCGCGCCCGCTGCTGATCTACGAGGAACAGCCCGATCACGCGTACCGGCTCGCCGCGCGCAACGACCAGGTCGTCCTGCGTGCGAACGAAGGCGGCCAGTGCGATCCGTTCGATCCCGAAGACGCCGCCGACAACGGCCTCTCGGTGAAAGGCCGCTATTTCACCGTGCAGAACGTCGTCGCGTGCGGGCAGCATTGGAGCGACTACGTGACGTTCCGCTACGACCCGCGCACGCACGGCTGGATATTTTCGAACCAGATCGTCACCGAATCGTTTCCGCTCGACGACAAGCCCGACCGCGTCACCGTCACGCGCGCCGATGCGCACCGGCCGATCACGTTGGGTCAATGGAAACGCAAGGAATGACGGCAGCGCAAAGCAACGCATGACGCGACCGGCGAAGCGGGCCGCGACCGATTGCGGCGCGCCAGCCGCGCCGCGCTCGCACCGGTGTGCGGCCCGTCCCTCGCGCTTGCCGACGCTTCGCCCTTCTCGCCCTTCTCGCACTTCACCCACTCGCAGCCGCACGCCAACAGGACTACCATAAGCGCTCGCCGTCGCGCGACCGTGCGCCGCCGTACGCGGCTCGCCCGCACGCCTTCCCTCGTTGCACCCACGCAGGAGGACGTCATGACGCAACACTTCGATGCGATCGTCATCGGCACCGGGCAAGCCGGCCCGCCGCTCGCCGCACGGCTGTCCGCCGCCGGGATGAAAGTCGCGATCGTCGAACGCGGCCGCTTCGGCGGCACCTGCGTGAACACCGGCTGCATCCCGACCAAGACGCTGATCGCGAGCGCGTATGCCGCGCAGCTCGCGCGGCGCGCCGGCGAATACGGCGTGTCGGTCGGCGGCCCCGTCACCGTCGACATGAAAGCCGTGAAGGCGCGCAAGGACCAGATCTCCGGCCGCTCGAACCACGGCGTCGAACAATGGGTGCGCGACCTCGCGAACACGACCGTGTTTCAGGGCCATGCCCGATTCGAGCGCGCCGACGCGGTGCGCGTGGGCGACGAACTGCTCGAAGCGGAACGCATCTTCATCAACGTCGGCGGACGCGCGCAGGTGCCGCCGATGCCGGGCCTCGACTCGGTGCCGTACCTGACCAACTCGACGATGATGGACGTCGATTTCCTGCCCGAGCATCTCGTGATCGTCGGCGGCAGTTATGTCGGGCTCGAATTCGGGCAGATGTATCGCCGTTTCGGCTCGAAGGTCACGATCGTCGAGAAAGGATCGCGCCTGATCCGCCGTGAAGACGACGACGTGTCGCAAGCCGTGCGCGAGATCCTCGAAAACGAAGGGATCGACGTGCAGCTCGACGCAAACTGCCTGAGCGCGCGGCGCGACGGCGACGGCAACGGCGACGGCAACGGCAACGGCAACGGCAACGGCAACGGCATCGTAATCGGCCTCGACTGCGCGGGCGGCGGCCGCGAGGTCGCGGGCTCGCACCTGCTGCTCGCGGTCGGGCGCGTGCCGAACACCGACGATCTCGGGCTCGACCGTGCGGGTGTGGAGACAGACGCGCGCGGCTATATCACCGTCGACGAGCAGTTGCGCACGAACGTGCCCGGCATCTGGGCGCTCGGCGACTGCAACGGACGCGGCGCGTTCACGCACACCGCGTACAACGACTACGAGATCGTCGCGGCCAACCTGCTCGACGCCGATCCGCGCAAGGTGTCCGACCGCATCGCGGCGTACGCGATGTATATCGATCCGCCGCTCGGCCGCGTCGGCATGACGCTCGCGGAAGCGAAGCAGACGGGCCGCAAACTGCTCGTCGGCACGCGCCCGATGACGCGTGTCGGCCGCGCGGTCGAAAAAGGCGAAAGCCAGGGTTTCATGAAGGTGATCGTCGACGCGGACAGCCACGCGATCCTCGGCGCGTCGATCCTCGGCGTGACGGGCGACGAGGTCGTGCACGGGATGCTCGACGTGATGGCCGCCGGCGCGCCGTACACGACGATCAGCCGCGCGATGCACATCCACCCGACCGTGTCGGAACTCGTGCCGACGCTGCTGCAGGATCTGCATCCGGTCGAATGACGCGCGGCGCCGAAGGGCCGGCTGCGCTTCGATATCTCGGCCGCGCTCGCGAAGACGGTGGTCATTCCGGCGCGGCCGCGCGCACGGTCGGCGCCGTGCCGATGGTCGCGAGCGCGCCACCCGCTCAGCTTTCGAAATACCGCGGCCGGTCGATATCGGCAATCAGCCCCGGCTGCGTCGGCGCCCAGTCGAGCCATGCACGCGTGCGCTCGCTGGTTGCGGGCGCATCCATCCCGACGAACATCGCGAACCAGCCGAAGTGCTCGCCGGCTTCCGCCGCCGGTTTCGCGACGACCGGCACGTTCAGCCGTCGGCCGATCACCGCCGCGATCTCGCGGAACGGCACCCCCGTATCGTCGACCGCGTGATAGCGCGCACCGGCCGCACCGCGTTCGATCGCGAGCCGGTACACGCGCGCCGCGTCGAGCCGGTGCACGGCCGGCCAGCGGTTGTCGCCATCGCCGATATAGGCCGATGCGCCCTTCTCCCGCGCGATGGCAATCAGACGCGGCACGAACGCGTGATCGCCGTCGCCATGCACGGACGGCGGCAGGCGCACGACCGATGCATGCACGCCGCGCGCTTCAAGCGCGACCGCAGTGGCTTCGGACGCACGCGGATAGGCCGCCGACAGCGGCACGTGCGGATCGTCCTCGGTTGCCGCGCGGCCGGGTGCGACGAGCGCGAGGCCCGACGTGACGACGAGCGGCCGCGCCGAGCCTGCGAGCACTGCACCGATTGTCTCGATCGCACGGCGGTCGAGTTCGCAGTTCTCCGCGAAACGCGAGAAGTCGTGATTGAATCCCGTGTGGATCACGGCATCGGCGGCCTCGGCGCCGCGCGTCAGGCTGTCGAGATCCTCCAGCGATCCGCGGTGGACATCGGCGCCTGCGGCTGCAACCGACGCGGCAGCCGCGTCGGACCGTGCAAGCCCGAGTACCGAATGGCCGGCGGCAATGAGTTCGGCAACGACGGCGGAGCCGACGAATCCCGATGCTCCAGTGACAAAGACACGCATGTTCAGCACCTCCGGATGGAATGGAGGATTACTATCCGTCGACGGCCGCTCGCGGTGAAGACGTGACGGTTTACCGGTAAACGAACTAACAGGCTATGGCAGACGCACCCGACAACCTGCTCGGCGCGTACCTTCGGGATCGCCGCGAGAAACTCGACCCGGCCGCACTCGGCCTGCCCGTCACACGCCGCCGCACGCCGGGCCTGCGGCGCGAGGAAGTCGCGCAGCGCGCGCACGTGAGCGCCGCGTGGTACACGTGGCTCGAACAGGGGCGCGGCGGCGCGCCGTCGGCCGACGTGCTCGACCGGCTCGCCCGCGCGCTGATGCTGAACGAAGCGGAACGCGAGCACCTGTTCCTGATCGGCGTCGGCCATCCGCCCGAAGTGCGCTACCACGCGACCGACAGCGTGACGCCGCGCGTGCAGCACGTGCTCGATTCGCTAGAAGCGAGCCCCGCGATCGTACGTTCGGCGACATGGGACGTCATTGCATGGAACGACGCCGCGGCCGCGACGCTGACCGACTATGCAACGCTGCCGCCGGAGCGCCGCAACATCCTGCGGCTGATCTTCGACGATCAGCGCGTGCGCGATGCGCAGCCGAACTGGAAACAGGTCGCGCGGTTCGCGGTGGGCGCGTTTCGCGCCGATGTCGCGCGCGGCGGTGCGACGCAAACCGTGCAGGCCTTCGTCGACGAGATGCGTGCAACGAGTGCCGAGTTCGACGCACTGTGGCGCGATCACGATATCCGCGCGAATGAGGAAGGCACCAAGGAGATCCGTCACCCGGCCGTCGGGCGGATCGCGCTCGAATACTCGGCGTTCGCGGTAAACGGCCGGCCCGACCTGACGCTCGTGATTTTCACGCCGGAGACGGCTGCCGATCGCGCGCGCATCCGGACGCTGGTCGCGGCTCGCGAAAAAGCCGGCACGGAACAGGCGTCGGCCGCGTAACGACGCCCCCGCCGAAGCGCGCGTCGACGAAGTGCCGATCCTGCGCCGCCTCGGCCGCGCCCATCCTTCCCCGCCATCCCGCGTCGTCCCATCGCAATTCGCACTGGTTCCCAGTCGAATATTTAATTTTCACCTGGCGTAGCGCGCGCTTACCCTTTCGGCATCGCATCACAGGGCCACCGGCCCCTTCCTGGAGCATCCCGATGACCGACCCCGGCACCGCGCAAGCCGTACACCGCCCGCACGCGGCTTCCGTGTCCTATGCCGCACTCGCACTGCTGGTGCTGGCCGGCCTCAACCTGCGTCCGTTCCTGACCGCGTTCGGCCCCGTGCTCGACGTCGTGCGCGCCGACACGGGCCTCGGCTTTCGCGCGGCCGCGCTGCTGACCACGCTGCCGTTCGTGCTGATGGGCGTCGTCGCCGGAATCGGCGTCGGGCTCGCGCGGCGCTTCGGTGAGCAGCGCGCGCTGGCCGCCGCGCTGGCGCTGATCGCGGCCGGCTGCACGGCGCGCCTGTGGACCCGCGGCAGCGCGGGCCTGATCGCGACCGCGATCGTCGCGGGCGCCGGCGTCGCCGTCGTTCAGGCGCTCGTGCCCGGCCTCGCGAAACGCTGGTTCGTCGACCGGCTGCCGCTCGCGATGGGCCTCTATTCGGCCGCGCTGGTCGGCGGCGGCGCATTCGGCGCGGTCGCGGCGCCGTGGCTCGCCGCACACGGCGGCTGGCATCTCGCGCTCGCCGTGTGGGCCGTGCCCGCGCTCGTCACGCTCGCAATGTGGCGCGCGAAAGCGCCGCGCGACGTCGTGCACGCGACGGCCGCATCGGCGCCGATCACCGCGTTCGCACGCATGCCGCGCGCGTGGCAGCTCGCGCTGTTCTTCGGCCTCAGCAACAGCGGCTATGCGAGCCTCGTCGCATGGCTGCCCGCGTTCTACCGCAGCATCGGCATGGGCCCGCAGGCGAGCGGCAACCTGCTCGCGTGGATGGCGCTGTTCCAGGCGATCGGCGCGCTCGCGATGCCGATGTTCGCGAAACGTTCGCCCGACCGTCGCAATGTGCTGTGGCTCACGCTCGCGCTGCAGGCGGCCGGTTTCGCAGGGTTCGCGATACTGCCCGCGTTCGCGCCGTGGCTCTGGGTCGCGAGCGTCGGCCTCGGTCTCGGCGGCTTCTTCTCGATGAGCCTGATCGTCACGCTCGACCACCTGCCCGACGCGCGGCTCGCGGGCGCGCTCGCGGCCTTCGTGCAGGGCGTCGGCTTCCTGACCGTCGCGGCGAGCCCCTGGCTGATCGGCTGGCTGCGCGATGCGGGCGGCGGCTTCGCGATCGCGTGGTGGATGCATATCGCGGTGATCGTGGCGATGGCCGCGCTGAATGCGGTGTTCTCGCCGGCCGGCTATCGGCACGGCATGGCGCGCATCACCGGCGCCGTTCACTGAACCGCCTTCCCCGATCGGGACGATCGCCGGCCTCTTCCCGCGACCGTCCGACCACGTCGCGGCAGTCGTCGGTGCAGGCCGATCTCGGCTTCCTGACGACCTCGGAGGGTGCGAACTTCGAGTTCGCGAGAATTCTTCACGGATTGCTGCGGATGTCGCTTGACGACTGCGGATTCAACCCGTCGATGCTTTCATGCGCAATCGGCAAGCGGTCGCTACCGAGCGGGTCCGGGTATCCAGTCCGATCAGGTTCCAGTCGCGGGCATCTCCGGCAGCGCGATCTCGACTCCGCGGCGGTGCAGTGCCGAGAGCACGTGATACACGACCTTGAAGCACATCACCGGCAGTGCGGCACGCCAGCTCCCGCGGAGATTCCCTGCCAGCAGATTGACGATGCCGTCTCGCATCCACAAGCGATTGGACGGCGCCATAAAAAGCGTACGCATGACAGGATCGTTCACTCGATAGATCAGCCAGCTGATCCGATCCATTGCCTCCGACAGTTCCCGGTTGGCTGCTTGCGCAAGCTTCTTTCCTCGTACCGGATCGTCGAGCCAAACGTGGGCGGCCTGCGCGCCGAGTTCTCCGCCAGTCATTGCCATCAATACGCCTGTCGAGAACATCGGATCGACAAATCCGTACGCATCGCCGATCATCAGAAAACCGTTGCCGTTGCCCTCGCGCGCGCGATAGCTGTAATTGGCCGTGCTGTAGACGTCCGATACGCGCTGTGCACCTTGCGTGCGAGCCGCGACGGTCGGGCTTGAAGCGATACGCTCGGTCAGCAGATCGGTCGGCGTTCCCTTGCGCCCTTTCCATGCCGATTGATCGCCGACAAAGCCGATGCTCATGGTGTGATCGGGTAGCGGGATCAGCCAGAACCAGCCGTCCTCCGCAAGATGAATGCTGATGTAGCCCGCGAGTTCGCCTTCACGACGCGCTACGCCAGTGAAATGCGCATAAACGGCCGCCGTATTGTTGTATTTGTTCGAGGTCTTGACCTTCATCCGCGACGCGAGAAACGTATCGCGGCCCGAAGCGTCGAGCACGTAGCGCGGATACCATTCGCGGGTGCCGCCCGATTCGTCCTGCGCGGACACGACGTGACGTCCGCCGGCATCGTCCAGCTTTATTGTCGTGACACGAGTACGCTCGACACACTCGGCCCCGCACGCGGCGGCGTGTCTGAACAACATGGCATCGAGGTCCGCACGCCGTACTTGCCACGCGTGCGTACGGTCCCGATTCAGTGCGTTTCCGAACGGAAACGCGCAGCTGCGGCCCGTACGGTCCGAGACGAACTCTGCGCCCGGCTTATGGACACCGATCTCTCGGACCTGATCCAGAACACCAAGCCGCTCGAATATGTCGAGGTTACGTGGCAACAGGCTTTCGCCGATATGGAAACGCGGATGGGCTTCCTTCTCCACGAGCACGACGTCGCGCCCTTTCATCGTCAGGAAGGCCGCCGCCGTCGCACCAGCGGGCCCGCCGCCGATAATCAGCACGTCAGGCCGGCTCGGATCGCTTTTCGATGAGTTCATTGCGCTGGCTTCAAAAAAAGGGCGTATTCATGGACCAAAGCAAATGCGATGGCTGATTGCGGGAATCATCGTGTTGTTGGACGGCGCTCGCCTGCCTGACGCGCGAAATCCGCCGGAGGGGCGCACGGAGATTCAGTGGTCCGACTCGGCAATTCTTGTTTCTGGTCGACGCAATTGCAAGCAGTCCGACAGGTTTCCGACTGCGTGCCCGGACCGATAGTACTATGCATGGCCACCACCACAACCCGGCGCTAAATCAGGCCGAACGCGATGCCGATGTCCCGCGACACGCAAATGCCACACAAACCGCAAGTGCGTGTAGATTAGAACGTCGCTGCGACCTGCCGCCGTGTCTTCGAATCGGTCGCCATCCGAGTCAGTCATGAAGTTGCACTGGAGCCGGCATGAACACGAAGCACAGCAAGAAAGGGCATCTGGAAGCCGCGGCGTCACATCACGAGCAGGCCGCGCGATATCACCGCGAGGCGTCGCGGCATTTCGAGGACGGCAAGGACTTCGCCCACGCCGCCCATCAGGCGATGATGGCCCATGGCCACACGTTGCATGCGATCGATCAGGCACACGACGCCGGCGCGCACGGTGCCAATACGCCATCGACAACGCCTTCATCGACCGGCTCGGCCGCAAGTGCCGCGGACGTGGCAAAACTTCATGCGGCGGCCGTCGAGCTTCACACGCAGGCAGCGCAGCACATGCGCCACGCCGTCAAGCTCTTCGAGCAGGATCGCAGCGCGGCCACCCACGACGCCCAGCTGGCGCTCGCCCTCGCACTGCGCGCTTTGTCTCATGGCAACGAAGCAGCCAGACTATTCGTCAAGCTCGCGGCCAGTGGTACTGCGTGAATCGAGGTTAGTCACCTCTTGTTCGACGAAGTATTCGGCGTGACGCGGCACCCGTGTGCGCACGCCGCACCGCACCGGGTAGTCGCGCGGACCCACGGTCGTGGGCCTCCCGTACCGATCCGCGCATGGCCAGGTTCGCGCAATCCGGCGCGCCGCTCGCGACTACGCAGTTCGTCCCAGCAGGTCCGTTGCGAACGACTTCGCATGCGCGACGGCCGCTTGCGGGTCCGGGAACACGCCGAGCTGCTCCCAATGCTCTTCGGCCGCGTACGTTCCCTTCACGCCGAGTGCCCGCTGAACGCGCAATTGCGCTGCGTATCCGCCGTCCTCCAATGGTCTGGCCGTCGCGATGACCTTGTGCGGAAGGCCTGATCTTTCCGGCTGAACCAATTCGACAGGACCGCCAGATGCACCGATATCCTTCAACTCGTTCCTCGCATTGCAGTCCGGGCAGTAGAAGCACCACCCGTCGTCCTCTTGCCTGGACCTGACCTGCCCGCGAGCCAGCACGGCACGACATTCAACGTTTTCGCAGATGAACGGCATAGCAGTCTCCGGAGTAGTTTGGAAGAAATCCTAGCATGTCCGTCGACGGCCAACCATCGGCATTGTCGCGTTGCCCGACGCTGACGAAACCCTCACGCGCGAGCCGCCGCCAGCGCAGCGACCGATCGGATCAATAGCGACTGCGCCCCCACAGCGTCGCTGGCTCGTCGAGCAGATGACGCAACCCGCTGCGTTCGATCATGCGTTCCGCGACTTCGTTCACACGCTCGAGAACCGCATTCTCATCGAACGACAGCACGCGCCCGCCGACCATCGTCATGTACACATCGGCCGCGTTCGCGAAGCACGTCACGCGATACACGGGCATGTTCATCGGCATCATGTGCGACCGGAACAGGTCGACGAGAAGACGCGAATGGCTCGCGTAAGCAAGCTGACGAAACGGCAACGCGCGGCGACGCGCGACGCCGCTATACGGTTTTCCCGGCTAGCCCGTGCATCGGCCGCCGCAGCGCGGCATCGAACGGGTTGGTGCGCGGCCCGATCGCGTCGGCCTGGCGCCGCAGCAGTTCGACGACCATCGGCATCCGGTCGTCGCCGAGCCGGGACGCGAGCGTGCCGACGCTCAGCGCGCCGACCGGGTACCCGGTGCGATCGAGGATCGGCACCGCGACGCCTGCCATCCCGTCGAGCACGCCGCTGTTGCGGCCCGCGTAGCCGAGCTGCCGCACGCGTTCGATCTCGGTGCGCAGGTACACCTCGTCGAGCACGCCGTAGCCGCGGATGCGCGGCACGTTGAAGCGGATCACTTCCTCGCGTTCGGCTTCGGGCAGGAACGCGAGGATCGCGAGGCTGCCCTGCCCGACGCCGAGCGCGATGCGCCCGCCGATGTCGCCGGTAAACGAGCGGATCGGGAACGGCCCTTCGCACAGGTCGAGACACACCGCGTCGAAGCCGCTCTTCACGAGCAGGAAGATCGTCTCGCCGAGGCTCGCGCACAGCCGCAGCAGCGCGGGACGACACAGCGTGCGCATGCTGCTCGGGTTGCCGGCCAGCGCGGCGAGCGCGAAGAAATCGACGCTCAGCCGGTACAGCTTCGACTGCTCGTCCTGCTCGACCATCCCTTCGGCGATCAGCGATTGCAGGATCCGGTGCGCGGTGCCCTGCGTGAGGCCGACGGCCTTCGCGAGATGCGTGACGCGCACGCCGTCCTGCTGCATGCCGGCCAGCGCGCGCAGGATCGCGAACGCGCGCTGCAGCATGCCGGTGCCCGGCGCGCCGGCCGGATCGGCTTCGTCGTCGGCGCCGGGCGCGCGCCCGGCGGGCGTGCCGGGCATTCCGGACGAAAGGGGTTCCTGCATGCCGGCTCTCCTCGATGATTTCATTGAACGGAATACGGTAGCCGCCATTGTCGTCCGGCCGAAATTCCGCGGGCATCCGGGTGTGCACGGGATTGACGTGCGCATTTCGCGGTCCGGCCACCCTTCATCCATCGGAACGATTTACGCGCGATACGGTGATCCGTTCCGCTCAACGGAATTTTTCTGAAATTCATCCCGTTCAGCAGAATTCGAAATTGACGCTCCGAAATATGGCTGGCTAGAGTCCGCGTCATCGGCACATCGGCCAGGCGGTGTGCGAACCCGGAGTTCCCCATGTCGTTTCTCACGCTTACGGATCTGACGAAAACCTTCGGCGAGCTCACCGCAGTCGCCGACGTCAACCTGTCGGTCGAACAAGGCGAATTCGTGTCGCTGCTCGGGCCGTCGGGCTGCGGCAAGACCACCACGCTGCAGATGATCGCCGGCTTCGTCGACGTCACGCGCGGCCGCATCGCGCTCGACGGGCAGGACATCACGCACCTGAAGCCGAACCGCCGCGGGCTGGGCATCGTGTTCCAGAGCTATGCGCTGTTTCCGCACATGAGCGTCGCGGAGAACGTCGGCTTCGGCCTCGACATGCGCGGCGTCGACAAGGCCGAGCGCGCGGAGCGCATCCGCGCGGCGCTCGCGCTCGTGCGCCTCGATACGCTCGCGCACCGCTTTCCGCGCGAGCTGTCGGGCGGCCAGCGGCAGCGCGTCGCGATCGCGCGCGCGGTCGTGATCGAGCCGCCGGTGCTGCTGCTCGACGAACCGATGTCGAACCTCGACGCGAAGCTGCGCGAGGACATGCAGTTCGAGTTGCGCGCGATCCAGCGCAAGATCGGCACGACGACGATCATGGTCACGCACGATCAATCGGAAGCGCTGTCGATCAGCGATCGCGTGGTCGTGATGGAAGCCGGCCGCGTCACGCAGATCGACACGCCGTACCAGGCCTACGAGCGCCCGGAAAACCGCTTCGTGTCGCAGTTCATCGGCAAGGCGAACCTGCTGCCGGGCACCGTCGTCGCGCACGACGGCGACGCGATCCGCATCGACCTCGGTCACGACCTCGCCGAAACCGGGCGTACCGCGCACCTGCCGCCGCGCGAGCGCGACATGCGCGTCGGCGATGCGGTGTCGGTCTGCATCCGTCCCGAGAAGCTGCGGCTGTGCGCGCCCGATGCGGGCCGCTTCGCCGCGACCGTCACGAGCCGCTTCTTCCTCGGCAGCCAGTGGCTGTACCGCGTCGACAGCGCGCTTGGCGAAGTGCTCGTGTGCTGCCAGAACGAAGGCGCGGAGCCGCTCGCGGAAGGCGCGCCGGTCGGCATCGACTGGCACAGCGACGCGGTGCGCGTGATGCGCCGGGAGGCCTGAATGCGACAGCCTTCCCGCCCGCTGCCCGCCGACGGCGCGACAGCCGGCCTCGCACGGGCCGCCGCGCCCGATGCCGTGCCGGCACGCGCCGCCACAGGGCGCACGATGCGCGCAACCTGGCGCGCGCATGCACCGCTGTGGCTGATGTGCGCGCCCGCGTTCGTGCTGTTCGCCGCGCTCGTGCTCGTGCCGCTCGCGATGACGTTCGTGCTGACGTTCTACCGCTACGACCCGGCCACCGGGCCGATCGCCGCGCTCCAGTTCGGCAACTACGCGGAAGTGCTCGGCTCGTCGTACTTCCACACGATCTTCGCGCGCACGTTCGGCATCGCCGCGCTGACGACCGCGATCTGCGTCGCGATCGGCACGCCGGAAGCGTACGTGCTGTCGAAAATGCGCGACCCGTGGCGCTCGCTGTTCCTGCTCGCGATCCTCGCGCCGCTGCTCGTGTCGGTCGTCGTGCGCGCGTTCGGCTGGAGCATGCTGCTGAACACGAGCGGGCTCGTGAACCAGGCGCTCGGGCTCGCCGGCCTCGGGCCGTACAAGCTCGAATACACGACCTTCGCGATCGTGATCGCGCTGGTGCACGTGATGCTGCCGTTCATGGTGATTCCGGTGTGGACCGCGCTGCAGCGGCTCGATCCGCAGACCGAGCATGCGGCGCTGTCGCTCGGTGCGTCGCCGTTCACGACGCTGCGCCGCATCGTGCTGCCGCAGCTGATGCCGGGCGTGCTGTCGGGCAGCCTGATGGTGTTCGGGCTGTCGGCGAGCGCATTCGCGATTCCCGGCCTGCTCGGCGGACGCCGGCTGAAGGTTGCGGCCACGGCCGTCTACGACGAATTCCTCGGCTCGCTGAACTGGCCGCTCGGCGCGACGATCGCGGTGCTGCTGCTGGTCGCGAACCTCGTCGTGATGCTCACCTACTACCGCGTGCTCGAACGCCGCTACGCGCGCAGCCTCGGAGGCGCATCCCGATGAGAAAGAACGGCCCCTTCGCCCTCGCGTTCCACACGCTCGTGATGCTGTTCGTGCTCGCGCCGCTCGCGATCGTCGTGCTGGTCGCGTTCACACCCGACGAGACGCTGACGCTGCCGACCCACGGGCTGTCGCTGCGCTGGTTCCGCGCGATCCTCGACTATCCCGACTTCGTCACCGCGTTCTTCAACAGCCTGAAGCTCGCGTTCGCGTCGGCGACGCTGTCGCTCGCGATCGGTTTGCCGGCGGGCCTTGCGATCGGCCGTTCGGCGTTTCCCGGCCGCGCGTTCCTGAACGGGCTGCTGCTGTCGCCGTTGGTGATCCCCGGCCTCGTGCTCGGCATCGCACTGCTGCGCTTCTTCGCGCTGATCGGCGCGACCGGCTCGTTCGCGTGGCTCGTGCTCGCGCACATGATCGTCATCACGCCGTTCGTGATGCGGCTCGTGCTCGCGTCCGTCGCGGGCCTCGACCGCAGCATCGAGCAGGCCGCATGCTCGCTCGGCGCGGACCCGTGGACGACGTTCCGCCGCATCACGCTGCCGATGATCGTGCCCGGCATCACGGGCGGCTGGCTGCTCGCGTTCATCAACAGTTTCGACGAACTGACGATGTCGATCTTCGTCACGTCGCCGCAGACGGTCACGCTGCCCGTGCGCATGTACATGTATGCGACCGAATCGATCGACCCGATGATGGCGTCGGTGTCGGCGCTCGTCATCTTCATCACCGCCGGCGCGATGCTGCTGCTCGATCGCGTGTACGGCCTGAACCGCATCCTGATCGGTCAACACTGATGTCGACTCCCGCTTCCCGCTCCCAAAACGACCCGGCCGACGGCGCGCAGTTCGTGCGCGTCGCCGAGCGCGAGCGCGCCGCCGTTGCGTTCACGCTCGACGGCCGGCCCGCGCACGCGCTTGCCGGCGACACCGTGCTCACCGCGATCCTCATCGCGCAGCGCCGCGTGCGCGTCAGCGAATTCAGCGGGCAGCCGCGCGCGGGCTTCTGCCTGATCGGCGCGTGCCAGGACTGCTGGGTGCGCACCGAGGCCGGCGCGCGCGTGCGCGCATGCTCGACGCCGATCGTCGAAGGCATGCGGATTCTCACCGCCGTTCAACCGGCCGCGACCGGAGACACGCAATGAACGCCGCACTGCAACCGGTGATCGTCGGCGCGGGGCCGGCCGGCGTGCGCGCGGCCGAGGCGCTGGTCGACGCGGGGCTGCGCCCCGTCGTGATCGACGAGAACGCGCGCTGGGGCGGGCAGATCTATCGTCAACCGCCGGCCGACGGCGGCTTCGCGCGCGGCAAAAGCACGCTGTACGGATTCGAAGCCGCGAAGGCTGATGCCGTGCACCGGACGATGGCCGCGCTGCTGCCGCACATCGACTACCGGCCGAACACGCTCGCGTGGGCATGCGGCGCGGGCCGCGTCGATACGCTGCAGGACGGGCGAGAAATTACCGTGCCGTACTCGCAGCTGATCATAGCGAGCGGCGCGACCGATCGCATGCTGCCCGTGCCGGGCTGGACGCTCGCAGGCGTCTATACGCTCGGCGGCGCGCAGGTCGCGCTGAAGGCGCAGGGCTGCGCGATCGGCCGGCGCATCGTGTTCGCGGGCACGGGGCCGTTGCTTTATCTCGTCGCGTACCAGTATGCGAAGGCCGGCGCGCAAGTCGCGGCCGTGCTCGACACGAGCCCGCTGCGCCGCCAGGCCGCCGCCGCGCCCGCGCTGCTGCGCATGCCGTCGACGTTCGCGAAGGGGCTCTATTACATCGGCTGGCTGCGTGCGCATGGCGTCGCGATCGAAACGGGCGTCACGCTCGAACGCGTGCTCGGCGAACAACATGTGACAGGGCTCGCGTGGCGCGCAGCCGGTGGCGATGCGCAGCCGCGCGTGCTCGATTGCGACGCGCTCGGCCTCGGCTTCGGCCTGCGTTCGGAAACGCAGCTCGCCGATCTCGCCGGCTGCCGGTTCGGTTTCGATCCGGTCAACCGCGCATGGCTGCCCGAGCGCGACGCGGCCGGCCGCACGTCGGTGCGCGGCATCTACGTCGCGGGCGACGGCGCGGGCATCGCGGGCGCCGACGCGGCCGAAGCGTCGGGCCGGCGTGCGGCGCTTGCGTTGCTCGACGATGCCGGCATCGCGTCGCCATCGCCGTCCGGCAAACCTGACGCGGCGATGCTAGAACGCACGCTCGCCCGCATTGGCGCATTCCGCGCGGGCCTCGAAGCGGCATTCGCGCCGCCCGTCGAGCAGGCCGCACGCTGCCCCGACGATACGATCGTGTGCCGCTGCGAGGAAATCGATGCTGGCACGCTGCGCCGCTGCATCCGTGGCGGCGCGGCGACCGAACTCAACCGTCTGAAAGCGCTGACGCGCGTCGGGATGGGTCGCTGCCAGGGCCGCATGTGCGGCGACGCGGCCGCACTCGTGCTGGCCGCCGAAACCGGCCGGCCGCTCGTCGAGGTCGGCCGGTTGCGCGCGCAACCACCCGTGAAGCCGTTCCCGATCTCGGCCGCGCTCGCTGGCGACGACGTCGCGACGATTCCCGACGAGGCGCGCGATGAGTGAGAACCGGCATTACGACGTCGCGATCGTCGGCGGCGGCCTCGTCGGCGCATCTGCAGCGCTTGCACTGACGCGGCGCGGCCTGCGCGTCGGGCTGTTCGAGCGGCGCGACTGCGGCGCGCAGGCGAGCGGCGTGAACTACGGCGGCGTGCGCTGCCAGGGCCGCCCCGCCGAGCAATTACCGCTCGCGCTGCGCGCACGGCGCATCTGGGATCGCCTGCCCGAGCTGATCGGCATCGATGGCGAATTCGTCGTGTCGGGGCACTTGCGGCTCGCGCGCAGCGACGCCGATCTCGACGCGCTCGACGCGTATGCCGCGCTTGCTGGCGAGCACGGCTTGCCGCTGCAGGTGATGCGCGGCGACGCATTCCGCCGTCGTTATCCGTGGCTCGGCCGCGCGGCGCTCGGCGGCTCGCTGTGCGAAACCGACGGCCATGCGAACCCGCGCCTCGTGTCGCCCGCGTTCGCGCGCGCGGCCCGCGCGGCGGGCGCGGACGTGTTCGAGCACACGCCGGTCGACGACGTCCGGCACGACGGCGCGCGCTTCCACTTCCAAGCGGGCGGCCGCGCATGCACCGCGACGTGGCTGATCAATTCGGCCGGCGCATGGGCGAACACGATCGCCGAACGCTTCGGCGAAGCCGTGCCGATGGAGCCGATCTACCCGAACATGTGGGTGACCGAACCGCTGCCGCCGTTCATCGCGCACAACCTCGGCGTGTACGGCGGCGGCGTATACGCGCGGCAGGTCGCGCGCGGCAACTGCGTGATCGGCGGCGGGCGCGGCCGCGGCGACGGCGAATTCGGCCAGCCGTCGGTCGATACGACGCGCGCGGTGATGCGCGACGCGTGCGCGCTGCTGCCCGCACTGCGCGACGCGCTGCTGATCCGCACGTGGAGCGGCGTCGAAGGCTGCACGCCCGACCACAACCCGATCATCGGCGCGAGCCGCACGACGCCGAACCTGCTGCATGCATTCGGTTTTTCCGGCGGAGGTTTCCTGCTCGCGCCCGGTGTCGGCGACGTGCTCGCCGATCTCGTCACGACCGGCGAAACCGCCACGCCACTCGATGCATTCTCGATCGGCCGCTTCTTCCGTCAAGCCGCGCCGACCGCCCCTTTCCCCCAAGAGGAGACCTCTCGATGAAACTGCTCGGTACGATCGCGGCCGCTGCCGCACTCTGCATCGCGGGCGCCAGCGCCCCCGCGTTCGCGCAAACGAAGACGATCTACATCGGCATGAACGGCGGGCCGATGGAAAAGGCCTATACGAGCCAGGTGCTGCCCGAGTTCGAGAAGGCGAACAACGTGAAGGTCGTCGTCGTGCCCGGCACGTCGTCGGACGTGCTCGCGAAGCTGCTTGCAAACCGCAACAAGCCGCAGATCCACGTCGCGTTCCTCGACGACGGCGTGATGGCGCGCGCGGTCAGCCTCGGCGTGTGCCAGAAGCTCGACGATTCGCCGGTGCTGAAGGAGCTGTACCCGTTCGCGCGGATGAAGGACGACGTCGGCGCGGGCGTGCAGCTCGGGATGACCGGCATCGCGTACAACAAGAAGCTGTTCGCGGAGAAAGGCTGGGCGCCGCCGACGTCGTGGATGGATTTCGCCGATCCGAAATACAAGGGCAAGGTCGTGTTCCAGTCGGCGTCGAGCAGCACGTTCGGGCTGCACGGCTTCCTTGCGATCAACCGGCTGCTCGGCGGCAGCGAGCAGAACGTCGAGCCCGGCTTCAGCAAGTGGGCGAGCACGGTCGGGCCGAACGTCGTCGAGTACATCCCGAACTCCGCGAAGATCTCCGAGATGGTGCAGACCGGCGAGGCCGGCCTGTTCCCGCTCACGCCGACGGGCGTCGGCGACCTGCAGGACAAGGGCATTCCGGTCGCGTATGCGAACCCGAAGGAAGGCCCGGTGCTGCTGCTCGTCGACCTGTGCGTGGTCGCGAACAATCCCGATCCGCAGCTCGCGCAGAAGCTCGCGCAGTTCCTGCTGTCCGCGCCCGCGCAGACGAAGGCCGCCGAGGCCGGCAAGCAGATCCCCACCAACCGTCTCGCGAAGATGCCGGCCGGGATGCAGCAGAGCCTCGGCAATGTCGACGATCTGGTGCGCAAGGTGACGGTGGTCGACTGGGCCGCGATCAACGCGCGCCGCGCGCAGTGGGATACGCGCTGGAATCGGCAGATCGAGCGTTGATCTTCTCCTGACTACGCGGACGTCCGCAACGCACGCTGCCCGGCCGCGAGCGCGGCGCCCGCGAACAGCGTCAGCGCCGAATACACGAGCCCGCGCGCGAGCCCCGCGCTGTCCGACACCCAGCCGATCGCGACAGGCCCGGCAATCTGACCGAACGCGAAGACCGTCGTAAACGCGCTGATCCCCTTCGCCCAGCCGTCGGGCGGCAGGTTGTGCCGCACGAACGCGGTCGTCGATGCAACGGCCGACAGGAACGTCGCGCCGAACAGCACGCCCGACGCAAACGCGGCGGCCGGATGTACGAATATCGCGGGCATCAGCGTCGCGATGCCGAGCAGCGCGTTGAGCACGGCCAGCGCCTGGCCGCCGCGCATCCGGTCGAGCAAGCGCGACCACAGCCGCGCCGAGACGACGGTCGCGATGCCGAGCATCACGTAGAACGCCGATACCACCGTGCCGCTCATTCCCGCGCCGCGCAGCAGCGCGACGATGAACGTCATATAGCCGATGTAGCCGACACCGAACAGGCCGTAGCCGGCCAGCGCGAGCGCGAAGCGGGCCGGGCTCGCGGTGACGGCCGGCACCGCGCCGTCGCGTGGCGCAGCCTGCGCCGCGTGCGCGCGCTCGATACGACGCGCGGCCGACACGGCCATCGCCGAGAACAGCACGCAGGCAACCGCGAGCGCGAACCATGCGGGCTGCCAGCCGTGCACACCATGCGTGAGCGTGGCCGGCACGAGCAGCGACGACGCGACGATGCCCCACCCCGTGCCGCCGTAATAGAGACCGAGCAGCAACCCCGCATCGCGCGGCGACGCCGACGCGAGCCGCGCGGCCAGCACGCCGCCGCTGATGAAGATCAGCGCGCTGCCGACGCCGGTCGCGAGCCGCTGCACGAGCAGCGTGTGCATGTCCGACGTGAACCCGCATGCGGCCATCAGCAACGCGGTCAACGCGCAGCCGGCCGCGAGCAGCGTGCCCGCGCGCCGGCGCCGCGACAGCATCGGAAACGCGAGTGCGCCGATCAGGTAGCCCGCAGCGTTCGCGGTGTTCAGCGCGCCGGCCTGTGCGAACGTCCAGCCGAGATCGGCCTTCATCGGCGGCAGCAGCAGCGCATACGAAAAGCGCGCGAGGCCGAGCGCGATCGCGCTGCCGAGCGACAGGCAGATCGCGAGCCGCCACGCGGCCATGCGGTCGGAGTCGATTGCGCCGGCGTCCGGCCGCGATGGGTCGGCACGCTCCGGTTGCAGCACCGTGGGCATCAGGTTGTCTCCATCGTTGTTCGAGTCGTGCCGCCGGGACAGCGGCGTGCGCGGCCGCGTCCGTCGCGCAGGATCGTCAGATGGTGCCAGAAAACCGGGGGCGCCGTCGCGCCCGGCCAGGCGCGCGGTTGCCGTGCGCGATCGTCTTTCATTAATGACGCGATTCGAAATGATCGACGTCATTACATTTCCGATTTAAAAGAATCGCCGAAATCATTTAATCGGCCGCGATCCCGATAATTGGAAAATCAGATCGCCCCCATTATTCTATTTATCCGCCTTTTTCTCGCATCGCTTGCCGGAATTTCCCGTGTTTAGCAGGCTTTCGCTAAAAATCTTGCAACGCATTGCATTCGCAAATTCGTCAGACTATTATCGACGCCACTCGTCCGGCATTCACGAAATGCCGGATGAGGAGCGGCGATCTTTTAGCCACGCTTTCATGTTGAATCACTCATGTTCACCACAGGAGAATTGACATGCAGGAAACCCAGCAGATCGAATTGCTTGACTGGATGCAGGAAGACACGCACCCCGAGGCCGTCGACATGATGGTCGAGGACGCCGTGGTGCCGTTCGGCACCGCGCTCTGGCCGGTCTGAGCGGGCCACCCGTTCTCGCGGAAGGGCCGCGGCCCTTCCGCCGCTTCCGGAGACACGCATGCTGAACCTGCACCGCGCGCTGGGCTTTCACCCCGCGCTGCGCGACAAGCTCGCGCGCGGCGAGTCGGGAAAACTGCTGGTCGGTTATGACACCCGCAACCGCGACATCGCGTTGCGCGCATTTGCCGCCCTGCCCGATTCGCTCGACGCGACCACCCTCTGCCTCGAAACCACCCCGCCCGCCGACATCGCCGCCGCGCTCGATCGCGCCGACCTGTTCGTGCTGCTGTACGACTCGTCGTGCCTGCCGACGCCGTCGCCGAGCGGGCCGCCGTTCCTCGCGGCGATCCGCCCTGCGATCGTCGAGCACTGGGGCAAGTCGGTCTTGTTCAAGGATTACGGCCCGCATCTGGACGAGGCATTCGCCGAATCGCTCGACGACATCGCGGCACGCAACGGCCGGCTGATCGAAGCGGCCGCGCGCGCGTCGCAGATCCGCTTCATCGACGAAGCCGGCAACACGCTGACGGGCTCGCTCGCGCCGGACCAGAAATGGACGAGCGTGGACGGGATGGGCAATCTCGACATCGTGCCCGGCGAGATCGCGACGCACGTCACCGACCTGAACGGCTCGGTCGTGTTCAGCGGCACGTTTCTCGGCACCGTGCCGTTCGCGATCAAGTACAAGGTGGCCGAGCGGCTCGCGACGCTGCATGTCGAAGGCAGCACGATCGTCGATTTCGACAGCGACGACGCGGGCTTCCGGCGCGACTTCTCGACCTATCTCGACCGGCACGCGAATCACCGGCGGATCGAGGAATTCGGCATCGGCACGAACCTCGGGATCCGCGGGCTGTACGGCCGCAATGCAGGATTCGAGGAACGCCATCCGGGCCTGCATCTCGGGCTCGGCGGCGGCGAAAACGGCAGCCATCATCTCGACCTGATCTTCGCGCGCGGCACGCTCGCGCTCGACGAGCGGATCGTGTTCGACGGCGCATTCGCCGTCTGACGAAGCAGCGGCGTGCTCAGGCTTCGGCGGCCGCCGCGTCGCCGAGCCACTTGAACATCACGAAGCAATCGACGAACCCGAGCCGCGCGTGACGGTACGCGCGCGGCAAGCGGCCGACGATCTCGAACCCCAGCTTCTGCCACAGCGCGACCGCGATCTCGTTCGTCGCGACCACCGAGTTGAACTGCATCGCGAGGAAACCGCGCTCGCGTGCGACCTGCTGCGAGTGCTCGCACATCAGGCGCGCGACGCCGCAGCCGCGCGCAGCCTCGCTCACCATGTAGCCGCAATTGCATACGTGATTGCCGGGCCCGGCCGCGTTCGCCTTCAGGTAGTACGAACCGAGCAGCACGCCGTCCTCTTCGGCGATCCACGTGCAGAGCGGTGCGTCGAGCCACAGTGCGCGCGCGGCCTCCGGCGTCGGTGCGGGATCGAATGCATAGGTTTCCTGAGCAGCGACGATGGCGCGGTAGGTCGGCCAGAAGCGCGGAAAATCGTCCTCGGTCATCGGGCGAAGCGTGATCATGCGGGTTCTCTCGTGAAGGCGATGTTGGCCGGAAGGCAATCGATCGTACCGCGATTCGTCGATGGCTGACGTCCCGCGGCACGCCGCTGCGGTGCGCGGCCGGCGCGGCAGGCTGTACCGGCGCTCGAAAGCCTGCGAGAAACCCGACAGGCGCTCGCCGCCGCGTCGCCGGCAGGTTTGCCGTTCACGTCATTCCCTCCGGACACCCCACACCCGGCGCATGCCTCGTCATCGCGCCATCGACACAGGCCATTCGGCCGAATCGTCGCCGTACGCACCGGATGAAAGAATGATCGTCGTCCGGGAAGCCGGCTTCGCTGCCTGAAACCCCGAACCATGAAGGCGCCGCATGCGCTCCGGCCGCGGCGCCGCTGCGTTGCATGCCGTCTCGATCCGACGATCGGCAACGCGTGCATCGCACTCCGTTCACACCGCCTGTGGCAGGCCGCATGGCAGCCTCGTTTCCCTCACCGCTTCTGTAGCTTATAAGTTACAATGCTATCCAAGTTCGAACTGCTTCGCTATCGGCGCGACGACGGTCGCGAGCCTTTCACCGAATGGCTGAACGCCGTGCGCGACAAGCTCGCCCAGGCACGGATTCGCGAACGCCTGCGCCGCGTGCAGACGGGCAACTTCGGCGATTGCGTGCCTGTCGGCGAAGGCGTGATCGAACTGCGCATCCACGTCGGTGCCGGCTATCGCGTGTACTTCGGCCGGCACAGCGGTGCACTGGTGCTGCTGCTGTCCGGCGGCGACAAGGGCAGTCAACCCGACGACATCAGGCGCGCAAAGGAACACTGGTCGAACTGGAAACGGAGGCAAACATGAACAAGCTCAAAGGCGCGGTATCGCACCACGACGCGGAAGTCGCCGAACTCGGCGCCGATCGCGAACTCGCGGTGGCCTATCTGCGCGTCGCAATGGAATCGCTCGACGATCCCGACAACCGCGCGGCCGCCCTGCTCGCGCTGCGCACGGTCGCGGAAGCGTACGGCGGGCTCGGTGCCGTCGCGGCCGAAGCCGGCATCAGCCGCGAATCGCTGTATCGCACGCTGTCCCCCAACGGCAACCCGACGCTGAAAACCCTGCTCGCGGTGCTCAAGACGGTCGGCCTGCGCCTGTCCGTCGTCCCCGCGCAGCCGGCGCACGCGTAAGCGGCGCACGGCCGGCCTGCCCGCTCACGGCCTGGTCATCCACACCAGCAGCATCCCGGCCGGCGCGGCATTCATCCCCGTCGGCGGATGCTCGATCGTCGGCTCGACCGCCAGCGCCTGCGCGATCGCCGCCGCATCGTCGATCGGCGTCGTCCTCACGATCGTTATCAGCCTCGCCGGCCGGTGCAGCGTTTCGCGATACAGTGCGCCGTACCACAGCGGCCGCGTGCCGAGCGCATCCTGCAGCACGTACGGATAGCGCCACAGCCGCAGCACGACACGGCTTTCCGGGTGGCCCGGATCGACGCGGACGAACACGCGGCGCGTGCTCTCGCCATGCGTGTAGCGCGGCAGCACCGGCAGCGTGTCGGCCGGCGCCTGCGGCAACAGCCAGCGCAGCGCGGTGGCAGGCGACCACGGCGTCGCGCGCTGCCAGCCGGCCTGAGCGAGATGGCGATCGAGCGTGTCCGACGTCGCGCTCCATTGCAGCGGCAGATATTCCTCGCGATCGCCGCCGATCTCGGTGCGCCGCGTCGGCACGCGCTGCCACCCGCCGCGCATCCACTGATCGACGGTCATCGCAACCACGTCGCCGACATGCGGGCGCGCCGCGCGGTCGAGCTGCCATTGCGCGGGAACCGTCCATACGCCGGCCGTCGCGAGCACCACGACCACCGCGACGAGCGCCCCCCTCGACTGCACATGCTCGCGCACGCGCCAGTACGCATAAGCGCCGGCGAGCACCGCGAACCACGCCAGCCCGAGGCTCCAGCCGCCGAGCAAACCCGACAGCCACGTGTCGCCGACATACAACCGCGCGAAGCCGCCGAGCACGATCCACAGCACGACCGCCGTCACGACCGGGATGCGCCACCGCGCGGGTCCGTCGTGCGCGAGCACCCAGCCGAGGCCGCTGCTCGCGAGAATCGCGAACGCGGCATCGGCATCGGGCAGCGGCATGTGCGGTGCGCCGGGCGGCAGGCTCGCGGGCGTCGCGCCGGGCACGCCCGCGCCGAACACCGGTACGAGCACGACGGCGATGCCGATCGTCGCGAGCCACCACGCGGACGTCAGCCAGCAGCGATGAATCATCAGCCAGACGAGAAACGCGGCCGCGACGATCAGCCCCGTATCGTGCCCGTGCAGCACCGCGAGCGCGCTCATCGCGGCATCGACGGGCGGCGTGCGCAGGTTCTGCAGGAACGCGTACAGCGCGATGTCCGCCTGCATCAGCGGATCGTTCGCGACGACATCCTGCACGAGCCCCGCGAACAGCCACACGCAGCCGACGAACAGCAGCGCAAGCACGGGCACCGCGCCCGGCAGGCGGCGCACGTGCGCGATCGTGTCGTGCAGCCGCGCGCCGAAGCGCGGCCAGCGGCGCGCGCAGGCGTGCACGACTTCGACGAGCGCGCGACGCAGCAGCGGCCAGCCGCGCCGCAGCGCGACGCGCACGCCGATCCACACCAGCGCGACCAGCGCGGCGACGACCGCCAGGATCGCGGCGACCCGCACGCTGATCGCCGCGGCCAGGACGGCCGATGCGCCGAACAGGATGCCCGGCGCCACATGCACGGGCGCCCACACGAGTGCCGATATCACGTTGACCGGATAGAACGACCGGCGCGGCAGCATCGCGCAGCCGACGACGACCGGCACCACCGCGCGCACCGGCGCGAGGAAGCGCGCGAGCACGATGCTCTTCATGCCGTGACGCAGCACGAACTCCTCGCCGCGCGCGTAAGCGGCTGCATAGCCGAAGCGCGCCCACGCGTTGCGGATCACCCCGCCATAGTGCCGCCCGAGTTCGTAGCTGATCCCGTCGCCGACCACGGCGCCGACGGCCGCGACGCCGATCGTCGTCCACCCGTCGAGCGCGCCCGCGCCGATCAGCGCGCCGGCCGCGAACATCACGGCACCGGCCGGCACGACCGTGCCGACCAGCGCGATCGCCTCGGCGCAGGCGGTCAAGAACACGATCGCCAGCACGAGCAGCGGATGCGCGCCGATCGCGCCGATCCACGCGTGGATCGTGTCGCTCATCGCGCACTCCAAAGCGGTGCGGCCCGGTGTGCGAACACCGGGCCGGCAGTGGCGTGGGAAACGTTCATCGCGAGGTGCGCGCGGTCGCGCCGGCGTCGGAAGTCAATCGAACTCGTACTGCCGCGCATCGGCCTCGAGCGGCGCATCGTGGTATCCGACCGTCGCGATCTCGTGCAGATAGCGCGCGAGAAACGCGCCGATCGACCCGGCGGCCTCGAACTGATGTACGTGACGGAATTCGTGGGTCAGCAGGCGGCGCGTGTCTTGCCCGCGCAGCACGAACACCGCATGGCCGAGCGTGAGCCCGATCGTCCCCGGCGACAGCAGCCCCGTGTCGCGAGCGATCGCGGCAAGCGTTGGCGTTTCGGGGAACGGCATGCGGTCGACGATCACGACGCGGATCCGCTCCGGCTGCGCGACGCCCACGGTGCGCGCGTCGTCGGCCTGCGCCGGCGTCAGCGGCGCGCCCTGCGCGATCCCGCGCGCCGCTTCCGCTTCGGCCCATGCGACGGCGGCAGGCAGTGCGGACGGAAGGATATCGGCAAGGTCGATCATCGCGGGGCTCCTCGGTTGTCGCGGTGGCATCGGGCACCAGTTTAGTCCCGAATCGGGGCCGTTCGCGGGGCGCTTCGCGTGACGCCGCGCTGGTCCGCCCCGGGCGCATCAGCCGTCAGGGAATACCCTATTCCACAAGCGGTCCACGCCACTCTCCTTTCCGTCGATTACTTCGGCTCAGTACACATTCCGGGGTCGGATATCTCGAAAATTTCCCGGATGTGTACCGTTTTGGGATTCGGCGGAATATATTGATCGGAAGAACAGTCGCGGCGGCAACCGGACGGCAGGGTCCGCGGCGTCATCCCGAAGAGGGTCGCTCGATGATCAGGGTAATTCTGGCTGACGATCACGCAGTCATGCGGGACGGACTGCGTCATATCCTGGAAAGGGCCGGCGGTTTCGAAATCGTCGGCGAGGCGAGCGACGGCCGGGCCACGCTCGCGCTGGCCGAGCGCAGCGCCGCGGACGTGCTGCTGCTCGACCTGTCGATGCCCGCGCCGACCGGCATCGAGCTGATCCGGCTGGTCAAGAGCCATGCGCCGTCGCTGCGCACGCTCGTGCTGACGATGCACGCCGAGGCGCAGTACGCGGCGCGCGCGTTCAAGGCCGGCGCAACCGGCTACCTGACGAAGGACAGCGCGACCGCCGAGCTCGTCGAGGCCGTCGGCAAGGTCGCGGCGGGCGGCGTCTACGTGAGCCCGTCGGCGGCCGAAAGCCTCGCGCGCACGCTGCGCACGCCGGCCCAGATGCTGCCGCACGAACGGCTGTCCGCGCGCGAGCTCGACGTGATGCACCGCATCGTCGCGGGCCAGACCGTCACGCAGATCGCGTCCGAACTCGCGCTGAGCGCGAAGACGGTCAGCACGTACAAGACGCGGATCCTCGAGAAGATGGAACTGCCGCACGAAGCCGCGCTGGTCCGCTACGCGATGCGCCACGATCTCGACCCCGGCGTCGACGACGCATGACGACCACCCTCCACTTACCGCCTGCCCCCGCGGACGACGCCGATCCGGACGCGTCGCGCCTGTTCATGTCGTCGCTGCCGCCCGGGCGGCGCGAGCGGCGGCTCGCGATCGCGACCGTGCTCGTGTCGGCCGTGATCTTCGCCACGCTCGCGCCGTTCGCGGGCATGCCGCTCGCGCCGGGCTGGGCGTTCATCCCCGTGTACCAGTCGGCGATCGTCGTCAACGACATGGTGACGGCCGGCCTCCTGCTCGGCCAGTACGCGATCCTCCGCGAGAAAGCACTGCTCGCGCTCGCGGGCGGCTACCTGTTCACGGGCTTCATGGCCGGCACGCACATGCTGACCTTCCCTGGGCTGTTCGCGCCGACCGGCCTGCTCGGCGCCGGCGAACAGACCACCGCGTGGCTGTACCTGTTCTGGCACGGCGGCTTTCCGCTCGCGGTCGCCGCGTACGCGCTGCTGCGCGCGGCGTCGCGCACGCGCCCGATCCCGGCCCCGCAGCGCCGCGCGGCGATTCCGGTGGTGCTCTGCATCGCCGCGGCGGTCGCCGCGACGGCCGCGCTCGCGGTGCTCGCGACCGCCGGCCACGACCTGCTGCCGCGCATCATGCACGGCAACCGGATGGCCGCGACGATGAAGAACGCGATCACAGTCGTCTGGGGGCTGAACCTGGTTGCGCTGATGCTGATGTGGCGGCAGCGGCGCCGCCATTCCGTGCTCGACCTTTGGGTGATGACCGTGCTCGTTGCCTGGCTGTTCGACATCGCGCTGTCGTCGATGCTGAATCACGGGCGCTTCGATCTCGGCTTCTACGCGGGCCGCGCATACGGCCTCGTCGCGTCCGGCGTCGTGCTGTTCGCGATGCTGTTCGAGAACGGCCGGCTGCATGCGCAGACGGTGCGCGCACTGGCCGGCGCGCGCTACCAGCATCTGCTCGTCGTGCAGAAGAGCGCGCAGTTGAACGAGGCGAACGAACGGCTCGAACAGCGCGTCGCCGCGCGCACCGCGCAACTGAGCGCATCGAACCGCGACCTGCGGCGCGAAGTCGAGGAGCGCGTGCGCGCGGAGCGGGCGCTGCAGGCATCACGCGAGGAACTGCGCGAGATCGCCGCGATCAGCGCGACCGCGCGCGAGGCCGAGCAGCGCCGCATCGCCCGCGAGCTGCACGACGAACTCGCGCAAACGCTCGCGGCGCTGAAGAACGATCTCGAATGGCTGATCGACCGCGTGCCGCAGGACGACGCGCCGCTGGCGCGCAAGATCGCGGCGATGCACACGATGGCACGCGGCGCGGTGGCCGCGACGCGGCGCATCGCGTCGGACCTGCGCCCGCTGATGCTCGACGATCTCGGCTTCGCCGCGGCGATGCAATGGCTCGTGGAGGATTTCCGGCACCGTCACGGGATCGCGTGCGCGCTGCACGTCGAGCCGCCCGAACTGCAGCTCGACGAACCGTATGCGACGGCCGTGTTCCGCATCGCGCAGGAAGCGCTCGCGAACATCGCGCGGCATGCGGCCGCGTCGCATGCGGACGTGGACCTCGTGCACCGGGACGATGCGATCGCGCTGACGATTCGCGACGACGGCGCGGGATTCGATCCCGGTGCGCCGCGCAAGTCGAGCTCGTTCGGGCTGGTCGGCTTGCGCGAGCGTGCGTATCTCGTCGGCGGCACGCTGCAGATTACGACGACGCTCGGTGAAGGTACGACGGTCGAGGTGGAGATTCCGCTGTCGCATCCGCAGGTGGCGGTTGCGCATGGCGGGGATGAGGCTTCGGGCGGGTAGGTCGGCGGGATGCGATGGCGCGGCGTCGCTGACGCGGTCAGTGGTAGTCGTCTTCGCGTTGATGCCGGACGGCGAGGATCGTGACTTGCTCCGCGATCCTCGCCGTCCCGATGGCTTACTCGACCGCTTTTGTCGCCCGTGCCGCTTTCAGCATGCGCTCGAGTTCTGCCTGAACGTTTGCAGCATCGATGTATTCGCCGGTCCGCCGCGCCTCGTCGCGCGATGCCAGGCCATGCGCGACAAACTCGCGCTGCACGCGCCGGCGTGCAATGCGAGCGCGCAACGCCGATTCGATGAATGCGGAAAGCTTCTCGTTTTTCGCCAGAACGGATTCAGCGGCTTCAAGCAATTGCGGATCGATCCGGAACGCGGACTTCGTCGCAGAATTCATTGCATTCCCCACGTGTGCCAATAGACCGCACGGTAGCACACCGGCACGCGCCAGGAGCGTGAACCGGTTGGGGCAGCCACGCATCCATGCGCGTCACACCCGCGCCGCCACCATCCCCCGCTCCGACCGCGTCCACGCGACCAGCGCGCCGATCCCGAGCAGCGCGAGGCACACGATCGGCACGATCATCGGCCCGAACGCGGTGCCCGTCACCTTGCCCGCGAACGGCATCAGGTTCTGGCTGAAGAAGCCGCCGAGGTTGCCGATCGAGTTGATCGCCGCGACGCTCGCCGCCGCCCGCGCACCGGTGAAATAACGCGGCGGCATCGACCAGAAGCACGGATACAGCAGCGGGATGCATGCGCCGCCGAGCACGAGCGCGATGAAGCGCAGCGGCGTCGACGGCAGCACGAGGCTCAGCAGGAAGCCGAGCGCGCCGAGCGCCGCGACGATCGCAATCGTGCGCAGGATGCTCTTCGCGCGGCGCAGCTTCGCCGGCAGCCATACCAGCAGCAGCACCGCGAGCGCCCACGGCAGCATGCTCAGGAAGCCGTTCGTGCTGCTCGACACGCCGAACGATTTCACGAGCGTCGGCAGCCAGTACGTGACGCCGTACAGCGACGTCGACATCAGCATGTAGGTCGCCGCGAACAGCATCACGCGCGGATCGAGCAGCGCCTTCCACGGCTGGCCGTGCTCGGCCTGCGCGGGCTTCTCGCGCTCCAGCGCGGCCGCGACGATCTGCTTCTCGCGCTCGTCGAGGAACGGCGCCTCGCGAAACGACGCGGGCAGCACGCGGAACACGACGATCGCGACGATCACGGCCGGGATGCCGGTTGCAATGAACACCCACTGCCAGCCCGCCAGCCCCCATACGCCGTTCAGGCTCAGCAGCACGCCGCCGACCAGCGAGCCGAGCATGTTCGCGAGCGCGCTGCCGAGCGTGAAGATGCCGAGCACCTTCGCGCGGTAGCTTTGCGGAAACCACAGCGTCAGGTAGTAGATCACGCCCGGATAGAAGCCGGCCTCGGCGATGCCGAGCAGGAAGCGCAGCGAGCAAAATGCGGGCATCGACGTCGTGAAGCCCATCAGCACGGTGATGAGGCCCCACGTCAGCATGATCCGCGCGAGCCATACGCGTGCGCCGTAACGATGCAGCGCGAGCGTGCTCGGCACCTCGAACAGCAGGTAGCCGATGAAGAACAGCGACGACGCGAGCCCGAACGCGGCCTCCGTCATCCCGAGGCTGTGCACCATCTGCAGTTTCGCGAAGCCGACGTTCTGCCGGTCGATGAACGCGATCAGGAACATCACGACGAGGATGGGCAGCAGGCGCCGCGCCACCTTCGACATGATGCGCTGTTCTTCGGCGGACGCGGGGTCCAGGGTTTCGGTAGCGTTCACTACGGGCTCCTTGCGTAAATCGGTTGCGTGTCGGTTGAATCGGCGCCGCGCAACGAAGGCGCAAGCGCGGAATGTTTCGATGAATATCGTTTGTGAGCGGCCGGCGGCGCTCAGCCCGACCGGTAGTCGTCGAGCATCGGCGCGAACATCTCGTGCCATGCACGCGGCTTCGCCTTGATCGTGCCGGCCAGGTACAGGAATTCGACGTAGTCCATCAGCTGGTTCGGCCGCACCGAAAAGCGCGTGTCGGGTGCGGCGAGCATCCGCATCACGTCGTCGTGCGACACGCCGACGCCCGACGACGCCGCATAAAGCGCGGCCGCCGCGCGCGGGTCCTGCGCGATCAGGCGGTTCGCTTCGTCGAGCGCGCCGAGAAACGCGGCGGCCAGCGCGGGCTCCGTATCGACGAGCCGCTTCGGCGCGAACACGACGTCGAGCGTCAGCGGGCCGAGCACGTCGACCGAACTCACGACGCGGTGGATGCCCGGCTGCCGCAACTCGAGCGTCGAGAACGGCGGCGACGTGAAGTGCGCGGTGACGCCGTTCTCGCGGCGAATCAGCGCCTGCATCGCCTGCGGATGCGGCAGGTTCACGGTGATCGAATCGAGCTGCGCGAAATGCTTCGGACCGAGCTGCCGGCTCGCGACCATCTGCAGCACGACGGCCGACAGCGACGTGCGGATGCCGGGCACCGCGATCCGGTCGGACGACGTGAAGTCGCGCAGCGACATGAGGCCCGGACGGTTCGCGTTCAGCGACAGCGACGTGGTCGACAGCCCGCTGATGCCGATCACCTCGACGTTCGGAATGCCGCGCGCCCGCGCCCACAGCTCGATGAAGCCCGGCGCGCCGGCGCCCGCGAAATCGAGCGTGCCGGCCATCATCGCGTCGTTGACGGAATTGCCGCCGTCGAGCAGCACCCAGTCGACCGCGACGTCGCGCACGCCATGCCGCGCCGCGTGCCGCTCGAACAGCCGCTGCTTCTCCATCACGAGCAGCGGCAGGTACAGCACGCCATAGCCTTTCGAGATTCGCACGGTGCGCGGCTTCGCGCGCACGAGCGACGGCGCGGCGAGCACGCCGAGCCCGGCGGCGATCAACGCGCGGCGACGCGGCGACGTCGTCATGCGCGCGCCGCCGTGCGACGGGCGGCAAACGGCCACGCGAAGGCCGGCGGCGCGCTGCGCCGCGCGTGCGTCGTGCCCGTGACTTGCTGCATGTTGCCGTCTCCTTGAATATTTCTGGTATTAATGCCGTCCTTGCGTGCTTCTTCCGGCTCGACACAGGTTATCGACCGAGTCTGAGAAAATGCTGACATCCCGGCCCCGGGAAAACCCCTAATCCATCCACCTGCAAAACGGCACCATGCGCATTCTCGTCGTGGAGGACGATGCCGAAATCGGCGCGGCGATCCGCAGCCGCCTGGCGCGGCTCGGCCATGCGGTCGATCTCGAAACCGACGGCGCAACCGCGAACGGGCTGCTGCGCGTCGAGCGTTTCGACCTCGTCGTGCTCGACGCGAACCTGCCCGGCATGGACGGATTCTCGGTGCTGCGCAACCTGCGCGCGTCGGGCAGCACGACGCCCGTGCTGCTCGTCACCGCGCGCTCGGCGATCGACGACCGCGTGAGCGGCCTCGGCCTCGGCGCCGACGACTATCTGGTGAAACCGTTCGACTACCGCGAGCTGGATGCGCGCGTGCAGGCGCTCCTGCGCCGCAACAGCGGCCACGCGAACGACGTGCTGACGCTCGGCGGTCTCGTGATCGACCGCAGCAGCCGCCTCGCGGAACTCGACGGCCAGCCGCTGTCGCTGTCGCGCCAGGAATTCGCGCTGCTCGAAATCCTCGCGAGCCGCCCGCAGCGCATCTTCTCGAAGGAAGAACTGCTGAACCAGCTGTTCAGCTTCGGCAACGAGCCGACCGCGAACGCGGTCGAGCAGTACGTGACGCGCGTGCGCAGGAAGCTGCAGGGCAGCTCGGTCGAGATCCGCACCGCGCGCGGGATGGGGTATCAGATTGCCGCGCATTGACTGGTTCCCGAAGACGCTGTTCGGACGCACGCTGCTCTTCATCGCGCTAGTCGTCGCGACCGGCGCGCTCGCGCTCGCGGCGATCGCACGCTACTACGCGGGTGTCGCGGCCGAACGCGCGTACGACCAGCTGCTCGCCGGCGCGTCGATCCAGGTCGCGGAGAACCTCTACGTGCAGGGCGGCGTGCTCGCACTGAATCCGCCGGTGGCCGCGCTGTCGACGCTGTCGCGCTACGACCTCGTCTACTACAAGGTCGTCGATTCGCGCGGCATCGTCGTGGCCGGCTACAACGATCTCGCGAGCCCCGCGACACTCGCCGCCGCGAAACAGGGCCCCGCATTCGCGAACGCCGTCTACCAGGGGCACCGGATCCGCACCGCGACCATCGCGCGCTACATGCCCGAGGAAAGCACGCCGGGCTGGGCGCTCGTGACCGTTGCGCAAACCACCAACGCGCGCCAGCAGCTCACGAACGACATGAGCATCAAGGTGTGGACGCTGATCCTGCTGATGAGCGTGCTCGCGATCGGCGCGAGCGGCCTCGCGATCCGGCGCGGCCTGCGCCCGCTCGCGCAGATCGGCACCATCATCGCCGCGCGCGACCCGGCCGACCTGCGGCCGGTGGCCGTCGACACGCCGAGCGAGATCGACGCGATCATCGGCTCGATCAACGGGTTGATACACCGCCTGGCCGAACGCATCAACGCGATGCAGCGCTTCATTGCCGACGCCGCGCACCAGATGCGCACGCCGCTCGCGCGGCTCGACGCGCAGATCGAACTGCTCGACGGCGAATCCGATCCCGCGCGCCATGCGGCACGCCTCGATGCGCTGCGCGCGACTTCCGCGGATGTCGGCCGCCTGACCGGCCAGTTGCTCAATCACGCGATGGTGATCCATCGCATCGAGGCCGTGCCGCTGCAACCGGTCGAACTCGTCGCGCTCGCGAAAGACGTGCTCGGCCGCGTGATTCCGCTCGCGGGCGAGCGTGATGTTGCGGTCGCGTTCGCGAGCGACGCACCGCTTGCATGGATCGACGGCGATGCGATCAGCCTGCAGGAAGCGCTGTCGAACGTGCTGCACAACGCGCTGCTGCACGGTCATGCGGACGACATCGTCGTATCGGTCGCGACCAAGGACAACGCCGGCGGCGCGGTCACGCTGACCGTCACCGACAACGGCCGCGGGATTCCGCGCGAGCACTGGGCCGCCGCATTGCAGCCGTTCGTGCGAATCGCGCCGGACGGCAGCGAGCGGCGCACCGGGTCGGGCCTCGGGCTCGCGATCGTGCAGGAAGTGATGAAGGCGCACGGCGGGCGCGTCGGGTTCGCGTTTCCGGATGCGGGCGGGTTCGCGGTGGTGCTGACGTTTCCGCGGGCGGCGGGGATCGGTGCGGGCGAAGCGTAGGCCAGTGGAATCGGGCGTGTGGTCAATCAAATGCGGGTGAGCCGCAGCCGTCAATCGTCGCTGTCGTCGGCGGCATCAGCGGCGCTGCGCTTCCATCGCGGTGATGGCGACTGAGCGACAATCTGCCCGACATTTCGGAATGCATCGCAATTTTTCGCGATGCAAACCGGAGGCGCCACGAGCCACGCCAACTACACCGCCACCGCCTCCCCGCCCAGATACGCATCGCGCACGCGCTCATCGTCGAGCAGCGCCTTCGCGGGCCCTTCGAGCACGACGCGCCCCGTCTGCAGCACATACCCGTAGTGCGCGATCTCCAGCGCGAGGCTCGCGTTCTGCTCGACCATGAACACCGTCACGCCCTGCTTGTTGATCGCATCGATCAGTTCGAGCACCTTGTCGACGTAAAGCGGCGACAGCCCCATCGTCGGCTCGTCCATGCAGATCAGTTTCGGCCGCGCCATCAGTGCACGCGCCATCGCGAGCATCTGCTGCTCGCCGCCCGACAGCGTGCCTGCGCGCTGCGCGAGCCGCTCGCGCACGCGCGGAAACAGATCGAGCACGCGTTCGTAATCTTCCGCCACCGCCGTGCGGTCGCCGCGCGTATACGCGCCCATCAGCAGGTTCTCGCGCACGCTCATGTCGCCGAACAGCCGCCGCGCCTCGGGCACGGCCGCGATCCCGCGTCGCACACGCTGCGGCGTCGCGAGCGCCGTCACGTCGTCGCCGTCGAAACGCACGACGCCGCGACGCGGCCGCATCAGCCCGAGAATCAGCTTCATCGTCGTCGACTTGCCGCTCGCGTTGCCGCCGAGCAGGCTCACGATCTGCCCGCGGCCCACTTCGAAGTTCACGTCGAAGTGCACCTGCACCGGCCCGTAGAACGTATCGAGGTGTTCGAGTTTCAGCAGTGCGTCGGTCATGGTCGTGTCGGGTCCGGAAGAAAGCCTGTTCATGCGGCCGCCTGCGTCGTGCGCTCCGCGGCAGCACCACCCGCATGACGCCGGCCGAGGTACGCCTCGATCACGCGCGGATCGTGCCGCACGTCGCGCGGCGCGCCTTCGGCGATCTTCACGCCGTTGTCGAGCACCATCACGCGGTCGGACACGCGCATCACGAGTTCGAGCTTGTGCTCGATCAGCAGGATCGTCAGGCCGCGCGCCTTCAGCGACTGGATCAGTTGCAGCATCTCGGCCGTTTCCGTCTCGTTCATCCCGGCCGTCGGTTCGTCGAGCAGCAGCAGGCGCGGATGCAGCGCGAGCGCGCGGCCGATCTCCACGCGCCGCCGGTTCGCGTACGACAGGCTGTGCGCCGGATGATCGATGCGCGGCGTGAGCCGTTCGCCGAACCCGGCGACGATCGCGCGCGCCTCGTCGCGCAGCGCCGCTTCCTCGCGCCGCACCGATGCAGGCCGCACGAGCGCGCGCAGCACTTCGGCCGCCGCGCCGAGCGCGGGCCAGCCGGGCCGCGCCGCGCGCAGCCGCGCATGCGCGCCGATCAGCACGTTGTCGAGCACGCTCAGGTTGCCGAACACGCGGCCGTGCTGGAACGTGCGTGCAATGCCGAGCGCCGCGAGCCGTTCGGGCGCCGTGCCCGTGATGTCGCGGCCATCGAACGTCACGCGGCCGGCATCGGGCCGGTCGGCGCCCGCGATCAGGTTGAACAGCGTGGACTTGCCGGCGCCGTTCGGCCCGATCACGCTCAGCAGTTCGCCGTCGGCAAGCGTCAGGCTTGCGCCGTCGAGCGCGGTCACGCCGTCGAAGCGGCGCGTCAAACCCTGCACGTCGAGCAAGGGTCGGGTGGTGGTCATCGCATTCCTCCTCACACCGTGCCGAGCAGGCCCTGCGGCCGAAACCGGACGAGCAGCAGCAACACGACGCCGTAGATCAGCATCCGGTAGTCGGCCGCCCAGCGGAACAGCTCCGGCAGCCCGATCAGCGCGACCGCGCCGGCGATGCCGCCGAGCACGTTGCCGAGCCCGCCGAGGATCACCATCGTCAGCGCGAGGATCGACACCTGCGAATCGAAGGTCTGGTGATTGATGTAGCTGTACAGATGCGCGGCGATGCCGCCGCTCACGCCGGCCGCCACGCCGCCGACCGCGAACGCGATCGCCTTGTAGCGATTCGGCGCGATGCCGTGCGCGCGAGCGGCAACGTCGTCCTCGCGCACCGCGCGCAGCGTGCGGCCGAGATGCGAGCGCAGCAGCCGAACCTGCACGAGCGCGAACACCACGAGCACCGCGAACGTGAACCAGTACGCGGCGCGCGCGGTCGTTGCCCACGGCAGCGGCGCGATGCCGGTGATGCCGAGCGGGCCGCGCGTGAGGCCGTCCCAGTTCAGGATCACGAGGCTCACCACTTCGCCGATGCCGAGCGTCGCGATCGACACGTAATGCCCGCGCAGCCGGAACGCCGGATAGACGAGCAGCGTGCCGAGCACGGCCGTGATCGCGCCCGCGCACGGGATCGTCACGGCCGGCGACCAGCCGAGATCCGACGACAGCAGCGCCGACGCATACGCGCCGATCACGAGCAGCGCCGCGTGCCCGAGCGAGATCTGCCCGACCGTGCCCGCGACGAGCGTGAGGCTCAGCGCGAGCAGGCCGTACAGCCATGCGTTGGTCAGCGTCTGCAGCACGTACGGCGACGCACCGAGCCACGGCAGCACGGCCGCGAGCGCGACCAGTACGACGAGCACCGGGCGCGGCACGCGCACGGCTTTCGCGGCCGCGAGGAAGGTGCCCGTCATCGGTTCGGGCGGCAGCGCGCGGTTCGCGCTGAACAAGCCGTTCGGCCGCCACACGAGGAACACGATCAGCAGTCCGAACGCGAACAGGTCGCGATAGCTCGTGCCGAACAGCGCGACGCCGTAGCTTTCGACGAGACCGAGCAGCAGGCTGCCCGCGATCGCGCCCGGTACGTTGCCGAGCCCGCCGATCAGCAGTGCGACCACGCCCTTCAGCGTCGCCTGGAAGCCCATCGCCGGATCGATGCTGTTGTAGTACATGCCGACCAGCAGTCCGCTCACGCCGCCGAGCGCGCACGCGATCGCGAACACCGTCTGGTTCACGCGATCGACGTCGACGCCCATCTGCAGCGCCGCGTCGCGATCCTGCGCGGTCGCGCGCACCGCCCAGCCGAGCCGCGTGAAACGCAGGAAGCCGTACAGCAGCGCGGCCGCCGCGATGCCGATGCCCGCGATCAGCAGGTCGAGCGAGCCGAGCGTCGCGCCGGCGATCCGCAGGTGCCAGTCGGGCAGCGGCGTCGGCACCGCGCGCGGGTCCGCGCCGAATGCGAGCTGCGCGAGCTGATCGAGGATGAAGCTGATGCCGATCGTCGCGAGCAGCGGCGCGATCCGCGCCGCGTGGCGCAGCGGCCGCAGCCCGATCCGCTCGATCGCGATGCCGAGCGCGCCGCAACCGATGACGACCGCCGCGAGCGCGACCGGCAGCGGCAGCCCGAAGCGCGTCAGGCACAGCCAGCCGATGAATGCGCCGACCATGTAGACCGAGCCGTGCGCGAAGTTGATCAGGTGCGACACGCCGAAGATCAGCGCGAGCCCGACCGCGAGCAGCGCGTAGATATTGCCGACGATGAGGCCGTTGAGCGTGTAGTCGAGCCAGGAAGCCATCACGATGCGTCCGTCACTTGCATGCGGTTGATTCGGAATCAGCGCGCGGCGAGCTGCGGCTTCGCGCCGTCCCACAGCGCCCACTGCCCCTGCTTCACGACGAGATACACGGTACGCGCGCCCGCGACGCGGCGCGTCTGCGGATCGAAGCGCACCTTGCCGAAGATCACGCTCGGCACGTCGCTCACTTTCGCGAAACCGTCGTGCGCGGCCTGGCGCGTCGTGCCGTAGCGGCGCAGCACCTCGGCCGACAGGATCAGCGCGTCGTATGCGCGCGCAACGAACGAATCGGGATCGGCGTGGAATTTCGCGCGATAGCGCTGCACGAACGCCTGCACCTCGGGGCGCGGCTCGGCCGGGAAGAAGTTCGATTCCGTATAGACGCCTTCGACGGCCGCGCCGCCCAGTTCGAGGAATTTCGGCGAATACACGGAGCCGACCGCCGCGATCGGCAGCGAGACGCCCGACGTGCGTGCCTGTCGCACGATCTGCGCGCCGTCCGCGTAGTACGAGATCAGCACGATCGAATCGGGCTTCGACGCGCCGATCCGCACGAGCGTCGAGCGGAAATCCTTCTCCGCCGGCTGGTAGCCCTCGGCCGCGACGACCTGCGCGCCGAGCCCGGCCACTGCCTTCGCGAAGATGTCCTTGCTGGTGCGGCCCCAGTCGGTGTTCAGGTACAGCACCGCGATCCGCTTGAAGCCGAGTTCCTTCACCGCGTAGCGCGCGAGCAGCGGCTGCTCCTCGGCCTGGCTCAGCGCGGTGCTCCACAGGTAATCGCCGCCCTTCGTGAAATCCGGATGCGAGTTCGTGAAGCCGAACTGGATCAGTTGCCCACGCTGGTAAATCGGCGACGCGGCCATCGACGTCGCGCTGGAAAAATCGCCGAGCTCGATCGCGATGCGCGGATCGGCGACGAACTTCTGCGCGATCGCCACCGCCTGGCGCGGGTCGCTGCGGCTGTCCTGGAAATCGATCGCGAGCGGCCGGCCGTGAATGCCGCCGCTGCCGTTGATCTCGTCGAGCGCGAGATCGAAGCCGCGCTTCCATTGCTCGCCGTATTGCGCGTCCTGGCCCGTCAACGGCCCGCTCACGCCGACCACCACCGGCTCGCCCGACACGCCCGCCGCGAGCGCGCCGCCCGTCGACAAGCCCCATGCGGCAGCGAGCGCCGCCACCGTGCCCAGCACGCGCCGCCATGCGCCGCGTGCGTCGTTTCCCGAAACGTTCATGCCGCCCCCACCTTCAGTCAATCGAAAAGAGTGAGGGCATGTAACCATCCGGTTCAGGGCGATCCAACGAAGTTTTGCGCATATCGATATCGCGCGCGGCGCGAAGCGGATGACGCGCGCGGGCGGCCATTCGCATGCGGCGCATCGTGCTGTGCATCTGCGTGCATCGCATCGCGTTGATTCGATTGCGGTTTCCCGCGCGGCTCCCCTCTCAGCCGAGGCGCACGTACGCGCCGCCGGCCATCGCGAAGATCGCGCGCTTCGCAGTTTTCGCGCTGTCGATAGCAAAAATCATTATATGAATTGCGCATGCTCGCACTCCTACAATGCGCAAATCGCATCATCGGAACGCGTCATGGAGCTGCATCAACTCGAAGCCTTTTCCGCGGTCATGTCGGCCGGCAGCGTGACCGGCGCGGGCGAACTGCTCGGCCGCTCGCAGCCGGCCGTCACGCGGCAGATCCAGGAGCTCGAAGCCGATCTCGGTTACGCGCTGTTCGACCGGCACGGCCCGCGCGTCACGCCGACGCGGCGCGCGTTCCTGCTGTACGAGGAAGTCGAGCGCTCGCTGGTCGGCCTGCGCGCGATCGAGGCACGGGCACGCGCGCTCGGCGACGAAACGGCCGAACCCGTGCGCATCGCGGCGACGCCGTCGCTCGCGGCCACGCTCGTGCCGGCCGCGCTCGCCGCGCTGCCCGACGGCGCGCACGCGCCGCACTACCAGTTGCGCAGCGAATCGGCCGAGCATGTCGTGCATGAAGTGCTGGCCGGCACGGCGGATATCGGCGTCGTCACGCTGCCCATGGCGCACGCGGGGCTCGACGTGCACTGGATCGCGCAGACGCCATGCGTCGCCGTGCTGCCCGCCGGCGATCCGCTCGCGGCGAAGCCGCGCATCGCGCTGCGCGATCTCGCGCGCCGCCGCATCGTGACGGTCGCGAACCGGCACCGGCTGCGCCAGCGGATCGATGCGGCATTCGCGGCCGCGCGCGTCGATGCGCGCGTGTTCATCGAAACCAATGCGTCGCTGAATGCGGTGATGGCCGCGCGCGCGGGCATCGGCATCGGCATCGTCGATCCGGCCACGGGCGTCGCGCTGCCGGTAGACGGCGTCGTCGCGCGCCCGCTCGACGTCGACATCCCGTTCGCGTTCGGCGTCGCGACACCGGCCGGCAAGGCGCGCACCGCGGCCGTCGATGCGCTGCTCGACGCGCTGCACCGCACGACGCGCGCGCTGCTCGACGACGTGACCTTTCACGACGCCGCCGCGCACGACGCGCTGCTGCGCGGCGACCGGCTGCGCAGCGAACGCCCGCCTCGCACGACACGTGCACGCCGCACCCGCCCGGAGGCCGCATGACGACGCCGCTCGACGCACTTGAAGCGCGGCTCGCGCAGGACTTGCGCTGGCTCGACCTGCCCGCGCCGTCGTGGGTGCCGCCACGCGAGGCCGACGGCACGCGCGTGCTCGACGTCGCGATCGTCGGCGGCGGCATGGCGGGGCTCGCGGCTTCCGCCGAACTGCGCCTGCTCGGCATCGACAACCAGTGCGTGATCGACCGCGCGCCGGCCGGCTACGAAGGGCCGTGGGTCACGTTCGCGCGGATGGACACGCTGCGCTCGCCGAAGCAGCTCGCGGGCCCCGCGCTCGGCCTGCCCGCGCTGACGTTCCGCGCGTGGTTCGAGGCGCAATACGGCCGCGACGCGTGGGATGCGCTCTACAAGATTCCACGCACGCAATGGATGGATTACCTGCGCTGGTATCGGCGCGTGCTCGACCTGCAGGTACGCAACGACACCACGCTCGTCGCGCTGCGCCCGCGCGACGACGGGCTGCTCGCGCTCGATGTGCGCGGCAACGGCGAAGCGCAGACCCTGCTCGCGCGGCACGTCGTGCTCGCGACCGGCCGCGACGGCCTCGGCGGCCCGTACGTGCCGCCCGTCGTACAACGAGCACCGCGCACGCGCTGGGCCCACTCGTCCGAGCCGATCGACTTCGCGGCGCTCGCGGGCAAGCGCGTCGGCGTGGTCGGCGCGGGCGCATCCGCGTTCGACAACGCGGGCACCGCGCTCGAAGCCGGCGCCGCGCGCGTCGATCTGTTCTTCCGCCGCGCGGACATTCCGCGCATCAACAAGCTGACCGGTATCGGCAGCCCGGGCCTCGTGCATGGCTACGCCGATCTCGACGATGAGACGAAGTGGCGCTTCATGCACTACGCGTTGACGTCGCAGACGCCGCCGCCGCGCGACAGCGTGCTGCGCGTGTCGCGCCACGAGCACGCGCATTTTCACGCGGGCAGCCCGATCGAGACGCTCGCCGAACGTGCGGACGGCCTCGACGTGACGACGCCGCGCGGACGCTACACCGTCGACTTCCTGATCTTCGCGACGGGCTTTCATTCGGACTGGACGACGCGCGCGGAATTCGCGTCGTTCGGGCAGCACGTGCGGCGCTGGAAGGACCGCTATCGACCCGAACCGGGTGCGTGGCTCGACGAGCTCGCCGAATCGCCCGATCTCGGCCCCGCGTTTGCGTTCCAGGAGCGCGAGCGCGGTGCGTGCCCTGCCGTCACGCGGATTCATTGCTTCAACCATGCGGCGAGCCTGAGCCACGGCAAGCTGTCCGGCGATATCCCGGCCATCAGCGCGGGTGCTCAACGGCTCGCGCGCGGCATCGCGAGCCGGCTGTTCGACGCCGACCGCGACCGGCACTACGACGCACTCGTCGCGTATGCGAATGCCGAACTGCAAGGCGACGAATGGCGCGACGACGACGCATGAGCGCACGTTCATCGATCACATAAACGACGAAGGGAACCTGAAACGATGACTGAATCCATCACGCCGGCCACTGCGCCGGATACGATCGACGCAGTAGCCGGCCTGCGCGACGGCGATGCCGTGGCCGCGCTGCGCCGCGCGCGCGACAAGGTGCTGCTCCATACGCGGCTGAGCGAAGCCGCGCTATTCGATCCGGCGTTGCCCGATCTTTCGTTGGTCGAAAGACTGCATGCGGCACGATACGTCGCGCAGAAATCGAACGCGCAAGCACTGGCCTCGACGTATCGCACGCGGCTGCTCGATGCGGGCGGCACCGCCGAGGACATCGTGCGCGCCGACGCCGATGCGTTCGACACGCTTGCCCCGCGACTTGGCGCGATCCTCGCTCATGCGCGGCTATTGACACAGGCGCCCGTCGACGCACGCACGTCCGATCTCGATGCACTGAAGTCGGCCGGACTCACGACGCCCGCGATCGTCGCGCTGTCGCAGCTGGTTGCGTTCGTCGCGTATCAGTTGCGCGTCGCGGCTGCCGCGCAAGCGCTTCAGGCACGCGCCGCAAAGGAGGCCGCATGACGACGGCCACCCACGGCTTCACGTCCGACACGCTCGGCTGGCGCGCGTGGCTCGACACGGTATCGCTCTATGCCGCGACGCCCGATCAGCTTGCGGTGCTCGAAGCGAGCCACCCGCACGCGAAAACATCCGACTACTACCTGCTGCTCGTCCACCTGCCCGAAATCCTGCGGCAGCGCTCGGGCGTGTTCAACGCGATCATGTACGGCCCCGGCGGGCTGTCGCGTGCGGAGCGCGAACTCGCCAGCACAGCCGTGTCGCGCGTGAACGGCTGCGTGTATTGCGCGTCGGTGCATGCGCAGCGCTTCGCACAGCTCGCGAAACGCACCGATGCGATCGAGCAGGTGTTCGACGATCCAGCGACGGCCGGCACGACGGCACGCGAACGCGCGATCGTGCGTTATGCGATCGCGCTGACCGAACGGCCCGATACGATCGACGCGGACGATATCGCCGCGCTTGAAGCCGAAGGGCTGACACATGAGGAGATTCTCGACCTGTCGCACGCGGTCGCGATCTTCGCGTGGGCGAACCGGTTGATGCTGACGCTGGGGGAGCCGGTGTTTCCGGAGTCGGCAGCAAGCGCCTGACGCGCTTGCGAGCACGCCTGCACGCGGGCCATGCCCGCGTCACGCCTTGTGCGTCGACAGCAAAATACTCGTCTCGGTGTTCGCGATCCCGTCGATCAACCGGATCGCGCCGAGCACGCGATCGAAATGCTCGAGCGAATCGGCATGCAATTCGGCGACGAGATCCCAGCGCCCATTGGTGCTGTGGATCGATGCGACGTTCGGATGCCCGCGCAGCACCTTCACCACTTCCGCGCCGCGATTGCCCTGCACCGCGATCGACATCAGCGCGCGGATCCGGTGCCGTTCGGCCGCCGGCTTGAGCCGCACCGTATAACCGACGATCACGCCGTTTTTCTCCAGCCGAGTCAGCCGGTTCTGCACGGTCGCGCGCGCGACGCGCAATTCCTTCGCCAGCGCGACGACGGGTAGTCGCGCGTTGTCGCGCAGCAGTGCGATGAGCTGCCGGTCGACGTCGTCGAGCGTGATCATGAAGGGGCCTTCCTGTTGAGCGTGAACCGGCCGCCAGCGTGCCGGAGGCTGCGCATTCCGACCAGCACAGACCTGACAAACTGCCGGATATGACTGGCAATTTGCCAAGTCTATCGATAAATCTGCCACTTTTGCCGTCTTTTTGTTGGCTCGACTCCCGGAAATAATGACTCCGTCGACCGGCCGAATGAGCCGTGCCGCCGCTTTTCAGCAAGCCCGCGCCCGAGCCCAAGCACCGCCCGGTCGACCGGAATGCCAGGACACCCGTACCGGCAAAGACAATGGAGACAGACCGATGACTCGCTTCCTCGACGTTCCCGCCACCGCCCGACTGATCGCCAGGACCGGCGTCACGACGTTCCTGCGCGAACTCGTCGACACGCTGCGCGCCGATTACCTGCACTGGGCCGATTTCGACAAGTCGCCGCGCGTCGCGTGCCACTCGCGCGACGGCGTGATCGAACTGATGCCCGTCGCGAACGCGTCGCTGTTCGCGTTCAAGTACGTGAACGGCCACCCCGTCAACGCGGCGCGTGGAATGCACACGGTGATGGCATTCGGCGCGCTCGCCGAAGTCGATACCGGCTACCCGCTGCTGCTCGCCGAACTCACGCTGACGACCGCGCTGCGCACGGCCGCCACGTCGGTGCTCGCCGCGCAGGCGCTCGCACGGCCCGACGCGCGCACGATGGCGCTGATCGGCAACGGCGCGCAGAGCGAATTCCAGGCAATCGCGTTCCATACGCTGCTCGGCATCGACGAAATCCGCGTGTTCGACGTCGATCCGCTCGCGACCGACAAGCTCGTGCAGAACCTCGCCGCGTATCCGAAGCTGCGCGTCGTGCGCGCCGCGTCGACCGCCGATGCCGTGCGCGGCGCCGACATCGTGACGACCGTCACCGCCGACAAGGCGTACGCGACGATCGTCACGGCCGACATGGTCGAGCCCGGCATGCACCTGAACGCCGTGGGTGGCGATTGCCCCGGCAAGACCGAGCTCGAAGCGGGCGTGCTGCACGCGGGCCGCGTGTTCGTCGAATTCGAGCCGCAGTCGCGCATCGAAGGCGAGATCCAGCAGATGCCGGCCGACTTCCCCGTCACCGAGCTGTGGCGCGTGCTGCAGCGCGAAACGACCGGCCGCGAACGCGCGGACGAGGTCACGGTGTTCGACTCGGTCGGCTTCGCGCTCGAGGATTATTCGGCGCTGCGCTACCTGTACGCACTCGCGCAGCAGCACAACGCGGGCGTCGAGATCGCGCTGATTCCGCCGGCCGTCGACCCGAAGAACCTGTTCGCGCTGATCGACGATCCGGCAGCGATCGCGCAGGGTCACGCGGCATTCGTCACCGAAGCCGTCGCCGCATTCGCGCGCTGACCGTCATCGCCGGGTGGCCTGTGCGCCGCCCGGTTCCCTGCCTTTCGCTCCTGCCTTCCATGAATCTCGTATCGATCCAGGCGCCGGCCGCCGTCGTGATGATCCGGCCGCACCGCTTCCTGCCGAACCCGCAGACCGCGGCGGACAATGCGTTCCAGCGCACGGCCGGAGGCGGCGCAGCTGACACGTCGTCGGTATCCGCCGCCGCGCTCGACGAAGTCACGGCCGCCGCGCAGACGCTCGCCGACGCGGGCGTGCGCGTGCACGTGTTCGACGACCACGGCGAGCGCGACACGCCCGACTCCGTGTTCCCGAACAACTGGTTCTCGACGCATCCGGGCGGTCACGTCGCGCTGTATCCGATGCACAGCCCGAACCGCCGCCGCGAGCGGCGTGCGGACATCGTCGAGATGCTGAAGGCCGAGTATCGCGTGCAGGACGTGATCGACTATTCGGGTCTCGAATACGACGACGTGTTCCTGGAAGGCACGGGCGCGATGGTGCTCGACCACGTTGCGCGGATCGCTTACGCCGCGCGTTCGCGCCGCGCCGATCCGGTCGCGCTCGAACGCTTCTGCACGCACTTCAATTTCGAGCCGATCTGCTTCGATACGGCCGATGCCGACGGGCGCCCGATCTATCACACGAACGTGATGATGAGCGTCGCAACCGAGTTCGCAATGGTCGGCCTCGACCTGATCGCCGACCGCCGGCGCCGCGCCGAGATCGCGCAACGCCTGACCGAAACGGGGCGCGCGGTGATCGCGCTCGATCAGTCGCAGATCGCGAACTTCGCGGGCAATACGCTGGAATTGTCGGGAAGAAACGGACGCGTGCTCGCGCTGTCACGGCGTGCGTTCGATTGCCTCACACCCGACCAGCGCGCGACGATCGAGCGCTCCGCGCGGCTGCTGCCGCTCGACGTGCCGACGATCGAACTGGCCGGCGGGTCGGTGCGCTGCATGCTCGCGGGAATTCATCTCGCGCGGCGGGCGACGGCGCCGGATGCGATCGCCGTGGAATCGGCCTCATTGCCGCGCGAGACGACGCCGCAGATCTGACCGACAGGCTGGCAAAGCGAAAACGGCTGCCGATGCGATGCAACGGCAGCCGTTTTCTTGTTCGAAGGGCATGGAATCGGCGGGCGTCGGCCCGCATCGGCAGCGCCGCGGAATGCTCCGGCATCCGAACGATACCGGATCACATCTCGCCACTTATCCGGCCAGCAGCTTCAACCCGGCCGGCAGCGTCTCGCCGAACACGCGCACCGTGTCGGCTTCGTCGAACGCAATCGCCTCGCGCACCATGTCGATCCATGCGGCCGACGCATTCGCGGCTGACAGACGCTTGATCACCGCGTCGCGCGTATCGTCCGGCAGGTCGCGCGAACGGTCGCCGGTCATACGCGCAATCTGCGCGGCCGCGAACGCGGCCGGCTCGACCTGCTTCCAGTCGAGCGCGAACAGCGCGTCGAGCCAGCCGTTCGCGACTTCCGCAGGCACGACACTGTGCGCGCTGCCGTAGAACGGCCGGCGCGCCCCAATGCGCCCGAGCGCCCACGCGCACAGCGCACGGTCCGCCGGCTTCTGCAATTGCACGATCAGGCGTTCGGCCAGCTCGACCTTGCGCTCGACGGGCAGCCGTTCGAGCGACGCGGACAGCCGCGTCATGTCGGCAGGGCCGACCTTGCCCGGATCGAACGGCAGCTTGCGCCGCTTGTCGTCGGACGGTTCGAGGAACGCGATCGCGTCGCGCACCTGCGTCTGCGCATCGTCGTCGAGGCCGCCGGCCACGCGCCGCCACAGCGTCCACCACTCGGACCACACCTGCCCGTCGTTCACATATTGAATCCCGTCGTCGAACAGCGGCCACAGCTGCTCGATGCGCCACGCATCGAGCGGATGGCCGAAGCCCGGACGCAGGCAATAACCGGCGAGGTTCAGCCACGCGCGTTCGTGATCGGCCGAGCGCCGGCGCCGCCGCACCCGCGCAAGCAACGCGTCGAACAGTTCGCGCGCGAGCGTGACGTCCCATTCTTCGCGCGCGCCGAGCACCTGTTCGAGCTGCGCGCGCAACCGGCGCGTGTCCTTCGGCGTGACGTCCGCGGCCTTGCTGCCGAACGAGCGCTCGATCAGTTCGATGGCCTGGTCGAGACGCGGATGCCGCGCGGGCGCATCGTCGCCGCCGTGCGCCGGCGCATCGCCGCGCAACTGGAATTCGAGCCGCCAGCGGCGTGCCGCGTCGTCGGTCGCGATGCAATGCATTTCGAGCGTGCCGACCTCGGTCAGCGACGCGGTGAGCTTCACCGGCGTTTCGCGCGCATCGCTGCCCGCCTGTCGCTCGACGACCGTCGCGATCGGCGGCAGCCGCACGAAATCGCCGTCCTTCAATTCAACGAGATCGCCAGGGCGATACGCGGTCTCGGCCACCGTCGACACAAGGTGGAAACGCACCGGCTGCCCGAGCTGCAGCGCGAACGTACGATCCTCGAGCCGGATCTCGCGGCCCTCTTCCGCGCCACGCGGCAGCAGGCAGACGCCGCGCGCGGCTGCGTCGCCGGCGCCATCGTCGAGTACGAGGAAATAGCTGCGCGCGGAACCGCCGCCGATGCGCGGCGCATGCCCGGCGCGCGCGAGCCCGTAGGCCACCGCGCCGCGCGCGACGGCCACGTCCGGATGCGCGTTGTGCAGCACGTCGAGCGGCGCGCCGCGCCACGCACCGAGCGTCTGCGCGAGACGGCCGGCGAGCGCACCCGCGCGGAACACGCCGCCGTTGAGCAGCAGCGTGTCGGGCAGCGGGCCTTCCGCATGACGGTTCAGGAACGCGGCGACGTGCCGCGTGACGGCCGGGTCGCTCGCATACGGCAGCCCGAATTCGACGATCGCGGCTCGCGCACGGCGCGGCAGTTCGCCGGCCTCGACCTGCGGAAAGAAACCGTCGACGACGATCTGTTCGACTTCCTGCCGCGTCAGTTCAGCCGAACGCGCGCCGCCGACGAGCTTGCTGCCCGCGCCGAGCAGCGTCACGGTGACGGACGCCGGTGCATCGTCGCCGAGCAGCCGCTCCTTCGCCGCACGGCAGCGCTCGACGAGCTGCGACAGGCTCGCGGCCGACAGCCGCGTGCCGGGCTCCGTCAGCCGCGTCTCGACCAGGCGCGCGAGCGCGAGGTCCATGTTGTCGCCGCCGAGCATCAGGTGGTTGCCGACACCGACGCGCGTAAAGGTCGGCTCGCCGTCGTCGCCCGGTGCGACATCGACGAGCGTGAGGTCGGTCGTGCCGCCGCCGACGTCGCAGATCAGCACCCGCCGCGCATTGGCGAAGGTGTCGCGCAACGTCGCGCGCTGACCGTACAGCCAGTCGTAGAACGCGGCCTGCGGCTCTTCCAGCAGCCGCAGCGCGGGCAGCCGCGCGCGCCGCGCGGCCTCGACCGTCAACGCGCGCGCGCCGTCGTCGAACGACGCGGGCACCGTCAGGATCACGTCCTGCTTCGCGAGCGGCGCGTCGGGAAAACGGGCATCCCATGCGTCGCGCACATGCGCGAGATAGCTCGCGCTCGCGTCGACCGGCGATACCTTGTCGACGCCGTCGGCCGCGCCCCACGGCAGGATCGCCGCGAGCCGGTCGACCGACGCGTGCGACAACCAGCTCTTCGCGCTCGTCACGAGCCTGCCCGGCACCTGCGCGCCGAGCGTGCGTGCATAGCGGCCGATCACGGGCGGCAGCGCGTCACCGGCGCCGCCGTCACGACCGGCTGACCCGCCGTCACGGCCGCCGCCCGAACGGGCGGCCGCATCGCGCGCGCTGGCCGCCTGCCACGGCAACCTCAACGCGTCCGCCGCGAGCTCACCGGCCGCCGGGTGATAGCGCACCGACGGCAGCAGCGGCTGCGCGGCCACCGCGCCGGGGCCGACGAGCTGCTCGACGTCGAACACGCGGATCGCGTCGGAGCCGGCCTCGACGTATGCGACGACCGTATTGCTCGTGCCGAGGTCGATGCCGACCGTATAGCGCTTCATCGCGCTCAGGCGGCGCCGCGCACGTCGAACTCGACCTTCCAGCGCTCGTTCGTGCCGCTCGGGATCGCCTCGAGTTCGAGCGTGCCTGCTTCGGTCACGCGCGCATGCAGCTTCACCGGCACGATCTCGCCGGTCGTGCGCCCTTCGGCAGGCAGCGTCGCCTGGATTTCCTCGAGCTCCTGCAATTCTTCCGGCGACCAGTAGTCGAGCAGCGTGCCGACCTGATCCTGGCGGCGCACCGACGAACCGAAGAAGCGGAACTGCACCGGCTCGCCGACGACGAGGCCGAACTCCTGCGGCGGCAGCGCCGCGTCCGAGCCTTCCTCCATCCCGAACGGTGCGACGCACAGCGCCTGCACCGGCGGTTCGAGCCCCGGCACCGCGGGCATCGCCGATTCGATCGCGACGTAGTACGCACGCGCCGTGCCGCCGCGAATGCGCACGCCACGGCCGCGCTTCACGAAGCCGTAGTAAGCCGCGCCGCGCGCGACCGCGAGATCGAGATCGGCGCCTTCGAGCAGGCGCGCGGGCGGCGCGCCTTCGGCGGCCAGCCAGCTATTGAGCGTATCGAGCACGCGCTGCGTGAGCAGCGCCGACTTGAACACGCCGCCGTTGAACAGCACGGCCGTCGGATGCAGGAACGTCGCGCCCTGCGGCAGCGTGCGCTGCACGCCTTCGAGCGTGTCGAGCGCCGCGACCTGGCGGCCGAGGAACGCCGCGAGGTGGCGCGTGATGCCCGCATCCTGCGCATACGGCAGGCCGAGCTGCGTCAGGCCGACGCGCGCGCGGCTCACCGGGCGCGCGGCCGCATCGACCTGCGGGAAAAAGCCTTCGAGGATCGTCTGCGTGAGTTCCGCGCGCGTGAGCTCCGTGCGGATCGAACCGCCGATCAGCTTCGAGCCGCGGCTCGGCACGACGAGCGGCACCGCGTCGGTCGTCGGGTCGGACAGCAGCGTTTCCTTCGCGGCGCGGCATGCGTACGTGAGCGCGCGCAGCTGCCACGGATCGGCCTGCGTGCCCTGCTGCGCGAGCTTGCGCGCGACCACGTGCGCGAGCGCGAGGTCCATGTTGTCGCCGCCGAGCAGGATGTGCTCGCCGACCGCCACGCGATGCAGTTCGAGATTGCCGTCGCGCTCGACCACCGCGATCAGCGACAGGTCGGTCGTGCCGCCGCCGACGTCGACGCACAGGATCAGGTCGCCGACCTGCACCTGCTTGCGCCAGCCGCCTTCGCTCTTCTGGATCCAGCTGTACAGCGCGGCCTGCGGCTCCTCGAGCAGCGTCATCCGCGTGTAGCCGGCGGCGCGCGCGGCCTCGGCCGTCAGTTCGCGCGCGGCCGGATCGAACGATGCGGGGATCGTCACGGTCACGTCCTGGTCGGCGAACGGTGCATCCGGATGCGCGTGGTCCCACGCTTCGCGCAGGTGCGTCAGGTAGCGGATCGAGCTTTCCAGCGGCGACACGCGTGACACTTCGGGCGGCGCATCGCTCGGCAGGATCGCCGCGCGGCGGTCGACGCCCGGGTGGCACAGCCAGCTTTTCGCGCTCGACACGAGGCGGATCGGCGTGCCGGCGCCGCGCGTGCGCGCCATCTCGCCGACCGCGAAGCCGCGCGAGGCCGTCCACGGCAGCGTCAGGTCGCCCTGCGTCAGTTCGCTTTCATGCGGCAGATAGAGGAACGACGGCAACAGGTCGCGCGATTCCAGCGCGCCGGGCGCGGTGAGCTGCGCGATCGGCAGCACCTGCTGCGTGATGTTTTCGCCGTCGCTGGCAGTGCTGTCGACGTACGACAGCGCGCAGTGGGTCGTACCGAGGTCGATACCGATCGAATAGCGCGGATCGCTCACAGTTCCACCTCCGCCGGTGCGACCACCGATGCGTCGTGGCTGCCCGTCAGCTTCGGCAGGCGCACGTCGGCGACGCGCCAGCCGCGATGGCTGACCGTGCCCGTGAACGGCGCCGAGCCGACCACGTTGCCGGTCACGCGCACGGCCGTCGCGTCGAAGCCGGCCGGCAGCGTCACACGGCTGCCTTCGGCTTCGTCGCGCACCGGCACGATCGTGAAGTGTTCGCGCAGCGCGGCACGGCAACCGTCGTGCACGAGGCGTGCGGCCGCGCCAATGTCGGCGTCCGCGTAGCCGGCGATGTCTTCCTCGACGAAGTCGATGAAGCGCGCATCGCGCTGCAGTAGGCCGAGCAGTTGCAGCGCGGCCTGCGGGCTCGCTTCGCGCAGCTCGGGCGCCGGGGCCTTCACGGGCGCAGGTGCGGGCGCGGGCGCCGGTGCGGCTGCAGGTGCCGGCGCGACCGGTGCCGGGGCGCCATCGCGCACGCGCAGCACGCCGGCCGCGAACTCGCGGTTGCCGAGCACGGAGAAGAACGTGCCGACGGCAAGCGACAGCCGGCCGAAGAAGGACAGGTTGGATTCGGGCATGGGGTCTGGACTCCTGTGGGCTCGCGACTGGGCGAGCAATCTTGCCTGGGCGCCCGGTGGCGGCGTGCGCGATGCGTACTGCCGCCACCCGGCGCGTGATTCGGACGCGCCCTCGCGGGTGCGGAAAACCCGTATTTTGCCCTGTGGCGGGCGAACCGGGCAGAAGTCGGGGGACAGAACATCGCAGCGCGGCGGTTTGGGCCGCGCCGGATCGCGCCGGATTGCACGTCAGGCGCGATCGATCGGGATGCTGCGGCGCGTCAGCGCGTGTAGCCCCGCAGCGCAGCCTTCGCTTCGAAATCGCGCGACAGCATGCCGAGCGTGACTTCGCCGAAGCGCGCCAGCAACGATGCTTCGGCATCCTTCAACGTCGCCGACAGATGCGCGTTGACGGCCTGTTCGACCAGGCATTCGGGCTCGTCCTCGGGCACCAGATCGGAGAACAGCGGCGGCTCGCCCACCGCGCGATAGACGTCGAGCAGCGTGATGTCGTCGAGCGCGACGCTCAGCACCCAGCCGCCGCCGTGTCCTTTCTCCGACTGCACGTAGCCGCAGTCGCGCAGGCCGCCGAGCAGGCGCCGCACGACGACCGGATTCGTGCACAGCATCGTCGCGATCGCCTCCGACGTCAGCGGGCCGTCGGCCTGGTCCATGTGGATCAGCGCATGCAGCATGCGCGACAAACGGCTGTCGGTTCTCACGGGCGGCGCCCCCTTTCTCGAAACTTCTGAAGTTGCATGAATGATACCATCGCCCTATCATGCAACTTCACGTGGTTCATGAGTTGGCCGCGATCGGGACACGTCCGTCATTCACGCAGGTTCAGGAACAGGAGCGGATGCATGCATAACCATCATGAAGTGATCGTGGTCGGCGGCAGCTTTGCGGGGCTGTCGGCCGCGATGCAGCTGGCGCGGGCGCGACGCCGCGTGCTCGTGATCGACGCAGGCCGGCCGCGCAACCGCTTTGCCGAACACGCGCACGGCTTTTTCGGGCAGGACGGCAAGCCGCCCGCGCAGATCGTTGCCGAAGCCGTCACGCAACTCGACGCGTATCCGACCGTGCAGCGGTTCGACGGCGAAGTGAGCACGGCCGAGCGCGATGCCGACGGCCGCTTCCACGTGACGCTGTCGGACGGCCGCCGCGCGAGCGCCGACCGGCTGATTCTCGCGACCGGCATCCGCGACGAACTGCCCGCGCTGCCGGGGCTCGCGGAACGCTGGGGCATCAGCGTGCTGCATTGTCCGTATTGCCATGGGTACGAGGTAAGTGGCCAGCGGCTCGGCGTGCTCGCCACGCATCCGCTTTCCGTGCATCAGGCGATCCTGATTCCGGACTGGGGCCCGACGACGTGGTTCACGCAAGGCGTGGTCGAAGCGAATGAGGAAGAAGCCGCGTTGCTCGACGCGCGCGGCGTGCGCATCGAGCGGTCGCCGGTCGTTGAGATCCTGGGCGATGCACCGCGCATCGAAGCGCTGCGGCTCGCCGACGGGCAGGTCGTGCCGATCGATGCGCTGTTCGTCGGCGCGCGCACGGTAATGACGAGCGATCTCGCTCAGCAGCTCGATTGCGCGTTCGACGAAGGGCCGCTCGGCCCGGTCGTCCGAGTCGATACGTGGAAGCAGACGAGCGTCGCAGGGGTATTCGCGGCCGGCGACGCGTCGACGCCGATGACCAACGCGACGTTCGCGTCGGCATCCGGTGTGACAGCGGGGATCGCCGCGCATCGGTCGCTGATTTTCGGGCTGCACGCGTGACGCGGCGTGCAGCCGGAGATCACGAGACGCGCGCCGCCGCATCCGCCGCCGGTTCCGCCGCCGGTTCCGCACCACCCTCCGTGCTGCACTCCTCCAGCGAAATCCGCTGCGTCTCGCACCCGTTGATCCGCCACCGGCCCCAGCACGCGAGCACAAGCAGCACGATCAACGCGGCCGACGACGAGCCGGCCATCGTATAGACGTTCGTGAGCATCAGCGGCGCGATCACGGCGTCGAGCCCCGTTGCCCGAATCCGCGCCGGCATTTCGCCGCATCGATGGATTCGCGGCGTGATGTGCGGTTTAATGCTCGGCAACACCGGCATTAAGAGACATGAAATGCTCGATCTCGACGACCTTCGACTCGTTCGCGCGATCGGCGCGTCGCGTTCATTGGCCGCTGCGGCGCGCCTGCTCGATCTCACGCCGCCCGCGGTCACGATTCGCCTGCAGCGAATGGAGGCGCGATTGAACGCACGGCTCGCCGTGCGGCAGTCGCAAGGGATCGCGTTGACCGACGAAGGACAACGGCTGTACCAGGAAGCCGTCGATATCCTCGAGCGCGTGGAGGCGCTGCCGGTCAGCATCTCGGGCGACCACGGCGACGTGCAAGGCACGCTGCGCGTCGTCGCCCCGTTCGGTTTCGGGCGTAAGTACGTCGCGCGGATCGTGCGCGACGTACAACGCGCGCATCCGAAGCTCGAAATTTCGCTCCACCTGTCGGAGAGCCCGTTGACGAGCGCGTCGGCGGCCGATGTGGTCGTGCACGTCGGCAGCCTCAAGTCCTCGTCGTGGATCGGCTATCCGCTCGCGCCCAACGAGCGTTTCCTGTGTGCAAGCCCCGGCTACGCGCGTCGCATCAAGGAGCTGAATCATCCTTCCGACCTGGCCCGATACGACTGCCTGTGCCTGCGCGAGAACGACGAGGACATTCCGCGATGGCGCTTCTCGCCGAGCGGCGACGATCGACATGAGTCCCGACGGTCGACCGTGATCCGCGTCACGGGCGCGCTGTCCTCCAATGACGGCACCGTCATCACCGATTGGGCCTTGGCCGGGCTCGGGATCGTGGAACGCTCGGAATGGGACGTCGCCCCGCTGCTGGCGAACGGCAAGCTCGTCCGGTTGCTGCCCGACTGGAGCCTGCCGCCCGCGCCTGTCACGGCGCTGTTGCCGTCGCGCACCGGCCGATCCGCGCGGCAACGGGTTTTTCTCGAAGCCGCGCGGCAGTTCCTCGATCCGCCGCCGTGGCGCGGCAAGGCATGAGCCGCGCCACGGTCCGGGAGATTCATTCTCAATTAAACGTCGCTTAATGATGGATTAGTCACGCGTTAAACATCGTGACCGTCGGTTGCCCTACAGTGTTCGCGTCGGCAACACTCCGAGGCAACGCATCGTGGACATTCAAACCCTCAACACCCCGGCCGCATTGATCGATGTCGGCCGCATGCGTCGCAACATCGATCGCATGCAGGCGCATCTGGACGCACTCGGCGTCAGGTTCCGGCCGCACGTCAAGACCACCAAATGCCGGCAAGTCGTCGACGCGCAAATCGCAGCGGGTGCGCAGGGCATCACGGTGTCGACGCTCAAGGAAGCCGAGCAGTTCTTCGCGGGCGGCGTCCGGGACATCGTCTATGCGGTCGGCATGGTGCCCGCGAAGCTGGGCCAGGCGCTTGCGCTGCGCCGGCAGGGCTGCGACCTGAAGATCGTCGCCGACAGTCTGCAGGCCGCGCACGCAATCGCCGCATTCGGGCGCGAGCACGGCGAGCGCTTCGAAGTCTGGATCGAGGTCGACGTCGACGGCCATCGCTCGGGCGTCCCGCCCGAAGACGACCTGCTGATCGACGTGGGCCGCGCACTGGTCGACGGCGGGATGGAGCTTGGCGGGGTGCTCGCTCACGCCGGCTCCAGCTACGACTACAACACGCGCGACGCGCTGGTGGCGATCGCCGAACAGGAGCGCAGCCGCACCGTGAGGGCCGCGGAGCGCCTCAGGGGCGCCGGGTTGCCCTGCCCAGTGGTCAGTATCGGTTCGACGCCGACTGCACTGTCGGCGGAAAACCTCGACGGTATCACCGAGGTCCGCGCCGGCGTGTATGTGCTGTTCGACCTCGTCATGCACAACATCGGCGTGTGCGAGCTGTCCGACATCGCGCTGTCGGTGCTGACCACCGTCATCGGGCATCAGGAAGAGAAAGGCTGGGCGATCGTCGACGCGGGCTGGATGGCGATGAGCCGCGACCGCGGCACGCAGCGCCAGGCCCGCGATTTCGGCTACGGGCAGGTCTGCACCGAAGACGGCGAAGTGCTCGGCGACTACGTCGTGAGCGCAGCGAACCAGGAGCACGGCATCGTGTCGCGCGCGGGCTCGCCCGACACGGGCATCGCGCAGCGGCTTCCGATCGGAACGCGCCTGCGCATCCTGCCGAACCACGCGTGCGCCACCGGCGCGCAACATCCCGAGTATCAAGCCATCGGTGAAGACGGCATCGCACACGCGTGGCCGCGCTTCTACGGGTGGTGAGCGACGTCCCGCGTCAAAGCCATCCTGCCCGGGAATTGACTATTTGTCTAAACCTAGACACACTTTAAATCTTCCCGATTCGCCTTGCGGCGGAAAGCCTGACCCGACATGCCGACAGACGCCCGACTCCTTCTTCTCGACCGCGATGCCGTCGAACCCGCCCTTCAAGCCGAGCAAGTGATGGCCGCGGTGCGGGAAGCCTTCGTGCTGCATAGCCAAAGGGCCGGACGCGTGTTCCCGGTGGTCCGCGAGAAGCTGCACACCGGCGGCGTATTCGGCATCAAGTCGGGCGACGTCGCGAGCCAGGATCTGCTCGGGTTCAAGGCGGCCGGATTCTGGCCCGGCAACCGGGCCCGCGGCGGCGAGCCGCATCAGGCAACCGTCGCGCTGTTCGATCCGGCCACGGGCCGCCCGCTCTGCATCATGGACGGCAACGCGATCACCACCGCGCGGACCGGTGCCGCTGGCGGCCTCGGGCTGCAACTGCTGGCCCGCCGCGACAGCGCGCGGATCTGCGTGTTCGGCACGGGCGTGCAGGCGCGCGTCCAGCTCGAATACGCGCTCAGGCTGCTGCCGCAACGTTGCACGGTGCAGTACGTGAACGTCGGCGGCGAGCCGGACCCGGTGTTCGAATCGGCGTTCCGCGAACGATGCGCGATCCGCGTCGCTCGCGATCGGAACGACGCGGTGGCCAGCAGCGATGTGGTCATCACGGCAACGCCAGGCGGCGGCGCATTGTTCGATGCGGATGCGGTTCAGCCGGGTACCCATCTGACCTGCGTGGGCGCAGACACGGCGGGCAAGCGCGAACTTCCGGCCGGCGTGCTGGAACGCGCGCGTATTTTCGTCGACGATCACGATCAGGCGCGCAGCATCGGCGAGTGTCAGTGGGCACCGGATCTGCCGCGCACCGAAATCGGCGACCTGCTCGCCGGAACGGCGTCGATCGACCGCTCGCCGAGCGACATCACCGTATTCGACATGACCGGACTCGCGCTCCAGGATCTGACTGTCGCGCGTTTCCTGTATGAGCAGGCCGCCGAGAACGGAACCGGAATCTCCGTTCCGTGGCCGTGGTAATCGACCTCCGCCCCTTCAATCATCATGCGCCTCGCCAAGGTATCCGCCCTCTCGTTCGACCTCGACGACACCCTGTGGCCCTTCGGGCCGTCCGTCGCGCGAGCCGAAGCGGCGCTTCGCGCATGGCTGATCGAGCACGCGCCCGATACCGCGAGCGTGCTGCCCACGCAACAGGCACTGAGCGAGCTACGTGAGGAATACGAACGTTTGTGTCCTGACCTCGTCAGCGACTATCGTGCGTTAAGAATCGGATCGATCAGGCTTGCGCTGGAACGCGCAAACGAAGATGTCGCGCTTACCGAACGTGCGTACGAAGTCTTCTATGCCGCCCGGAACCGGGTCGAGTTCTATGAAGACGCGTTGCCGGCACTGGCATGGCTGAGCGCGCGGTTTCCGTTGATCGCAGTGACCAACGGCAACGCGGACCTCCGGCTGACCGGCGGCGGCGAATTCTTTCGGGAAACGCTCAGCGCGCGTGCGTTCGGGATCGCGAAGCCGGAACCCGAAATATTCCATGCGGCGGCAGAGGCACTCGACGTGCGTCCGGCGGAATTGCTGCATGTGGGGGACGACTTCCACCTCGATGTCGTCGGTGCATTGAATGCGGGGCTTCAGGCGGCATGGGTGGTTCGCGACCAACAGCCGGAAGTGGAGCGCGATCCGCAGCATGCCGCGTCGCCGCACCTCACGCTCCGCGACCTGTCGATGCTGTGTCGCGCGCTCGGCGGACCTGTCGAAGTGTCGTGATCGCATGCGCGATCCGCTGCAGCGCCTTCGACCACGCCCGACTCGTCCAGCAGTTCGCGCGCGATTCGGTAGCCCGTTAAACCAAGCAGATCGATCCAGGTCATTGGATCCGGCGCATATATAAGGACGTTGACTCGACCAGCCAACCCAATCGAATCCATCGATACGAACCGTCTACTATTAGGATCGCAGTACTGATACTGGTTGTGATGCAGCCCCGCCCCCGTGCCTTAAACGCAGGAAACGACTGCTACTTGCGCGCCAACACTTCTCTAAGCCTCCTTATCTCGGAAACCAACAGCGGTATATCTTGCCTAGCATGGGCAATAAAATCTTGATCTGCGACGGCTGCACCACTTAACTCGATATCGTCACTGCGAGCCCATTCTGGACCGGTCATGATGAAATTTGAACCACTTTCATGATCTCTTCCTTCAACATAAGATACCCACGGCCCAAGCGTAGCTGCCTTGCAGCGAGCCTCGATTTCCTCTAGTTGTTCATCGTTCATATTCGGCCTACTTTCCTGCGCTAGGATTGCGGACAGTCGGTGTCATAAGCGCTTCCGCTTGTTCCGCAGTTATTCCCGATAGGGTCGCATGATTTTGGTTTCTATAAGTTGGCGATGCAACTACGTCACCGTCTGCGGCCCTGCCTTGAGTTGTGTAGCTTCCTCTGGAGACACCGTCGTGACATTTACAGGAACCGCAGAGACGCCAGCCTTCATTACTACAACCGCTTGACCTCGGTCAGATTAGCAGGACAAGAAATCTGCCCCCGCATCTCTGATGTCTTCGTCAGAACCATCCAGAGCACGCCTTGCAAATTTAATCATCAAATCTCGATCCAGCTCACAACACAATTCTAGTAAGCAGCGATACTCTTCATAACCACCATTAGCCAGCACTCCATCAATTTCCGCCTCGATATTTTTCATCACCCAATCACGCGGCAACTCCAATATCAAATTTCCGCACTCCTCCGTAAAACCATTTACATAGCTTGACATTGAGATCAACTGCTTAAAAAATACGACTCTCTCCGACTCAGGATAGCTCGACACCACATCGATGGCCATAGCCCTTTCCTCTGGCACGGAAAAGGCTCTCTGAACAAAAGAAACAGCGGATGTTTTTTTACAAACCCACCTCTCAATTTCACGCATATCTTGAAAGCCTCTTTAAGCCTCTCCCACGATTCATTTTCTTTATATTTCATAATTTCTTCTTCCCAGCCTTAATCCAAGGCAGATTTTTGAATTTCTCGACAAATGTCTGTCCCGACATTCGCTTAGAAGGACAGACTGTATGATGAGTTGCGGCATGCGCCCCGCCAACGTCCTTGCCATCCGCGACGACCTCTATCCCATCTGGGAGTTCCGATCCAATTGGAAGCTTGTGATAAGTACCACTGATATGTGCCTTATTGACATTACCAAATGTCGACGCGCCTCCTTCAGTAGTCGGCCCCACCATTCCAGCTGCGTCGGCAATCAAGTCTGCGTTTAGTCCCGGTTTTGTGTTAACGCCCTGGATTCTAGGTTCGCGCGGACCACTGGCTTTGCCAAATGCATATAAGTCGCATGTGGTCTTAGCCAAGCCCAGCGGATCAATCCACCCGACCGGGTTCGGCGCGTATCGATAGACGTTGATCCCGCCTGCGAGCCCAATCGGGTCCTTGGACACGAAGCGCCCACTGCCCGGATCATAGTACCAATACCGGTTGTAATGCAGCCCCGTCTACTTGCCGCTACCCTCGACCTCTCACCGTTCAGCCGTCGCAATCTACTGCTGCGACGCAGATTGCATTTCCCGTCATAGTGGTATTGCGCGGTGAACGACACGCCGTTGAGCCTTGTGTATCAAGGCAATTCAACTTCGCGCGACGGTTGGCAAGTGTCGATCGGGTCACACGCCGTACACGTACCATTACGGGTTCACGTGAGCCAGTGCTAACAGGCCGGTCGAAGGCGAACGTCTCCATTCGTAGAACGGCCTCACTCCTTCCGCACACGAGCCTTCTCATGCCACCCACGAGGGTTCATACTCGTAACAGTAAAGAATTGAATATACGCTCACATCCTCACCGCCAAATAGAATTTTCTTGCTCAAAGCAGCGTGAGGCGTAAAAATGAATCCCGCCTCACGCATATATTTAAGCATAGAAAATCTGAAATCTCTTGAAGGCAAATCTTCTTCCGGCAACGATGGACTGCCGTCTGGCAGAACTTTCGACAGATAAAAATACGGACCGACGAAAGATACTTGCATAACAGCCTTTTCTTTCCCTTTCTTGATAACAAAGGAATAGCTGACATCGGTATTAGGCTCCGTGTCTTCCGAAAATTGATAATTCTCTTTTATAAAATTCAGCATTTCTGGATACTTCTGCTCCCCAAACCACCGACGAGAAAAGAAGTACTCAGGGCGCTCAAAGCTACCATAAGCCTCAATCACATATCGCAAAAACCTCTCCCAATCGAAGTTGGATTTAGGGGGCTTCTGGTCCTTTGGGATGTCCATGAATTTTCCCTGCATTGTCTTGGTGAACACGCACTGAAGTTTGAGTACCTCCGTTAGGGCCAAATCCTACCGGATTCTTAAAATCGTGATCTCGAACATTTGGACGTCCGGGAACAGGGATTCCTTGATTCCAAGCATCATCCGTATATTGAACTGCATCAGTCCAATCACAAAAACATGATGTCGCCTTACCTTGTTTTACGCGATTATCATACTGTGGCTCACCTAAGACGTGTCCCGCTTGTTTTTGTTGTGAGATGTGCGGAGGCACACGAGGCCGCTTCTTCTGCAAGCCAAGTGGATCAATCCAGCCAACCGGGTTCGGCGCGTACTGGAAGACGTCAATCCCACCAACCAGCCCGATCGGGTCTTTACTGATGAACCGGCCACTGTTCGGATCATAGTACCGATACCGGTTGTAATGCAGCCCCGTCTCTTCATCACAATACTGCCCCGGAAACCGAATCGGGTTCGTCGCCTCATTCCGCTCCGGCGTCTCCCGCCAGACCCTCTTCTCCCCGCCCCACGCCCGATACCGCCCCAGCCACACCACCTTCCCCGCATCATCCACCAGTTCCTGCGGCGTCCCCAGATGATCGTTCTGGTAAAACAGCGTCGCATGCCGTGTCTTCGCCGGCACCTGCACGAACCGCCCGTCCGTGCCTGTTGCAATGAATGCCGCCTCCACCAGCGTCTCGTCCAGCCGCGCCAGCGGCACGAACGTCCCCGGTTCATGCAGGTAAATCGACGCCCCTCGCCACTGAGGCCGCTCCCCGAACGTATGCATCCGCTGCGCCACCGGCAACGAGCACTCATCAACCGGATCCTCCCGCACCACATTCGTCGGACGATGCATCACCGGCTCGCGCTCGCCCGGCTGCGGCGGCGGGATATGGAACCGCTCCTCCAGCAGCAGCACATCGCCGTCCCACGTGAACACCGTCCGGTCGATGCTGCCGTCCCGCTGCCCCACTTCCTTCAGCGTCCGACGGCCGATCATGGTTGACGCCAATCTTAAAGCACGTCCACCCGTCACGGAACGGTTCATCACGATGCAGCGCAAGCTGCGACATCGGCCGTTACGGAATGAGAGCCATCTATGACGAGAGCTGCGAGCCGCTGTTCCTCTGGCTCAAGATCTCAGGCCGCTGGCTGACACACGACGTAGGTTTCCACGCAGGACAGAGGCTCCGCGTTCACGTCCAACACGGCAAGCTCACCATTACCGCCGCCCAAACAGACACACCCGCAGTAAAACAGGCGGAACAGATCACCCCGGATCGCCGACAACCCCGCTAACACCAAGGGCCGCTCACGCGGCCCTTCGCCCATTTAGCTGCTAACCACCAAGCAACTTCACTTTGTCTTGATTGATAGCAATCACGTCAACGTGATTCTCATACGAGAAGTTCGATATCGAATCTTGCAGGTGCACGTGCTCAGCATCATTGGAATCCATTTCGTAAGCCGCATTAATTAGGAATACACCAAGAGCCCTAATAACCTCCGGCTTGGCAAGGATGGAAATCTCATCCAGCTTTAACGACCTATCGTCGCCTTCCAATGTTCCAAAAACCTTCACTTCACCAAGATCAGTCATAGATCGAAACCCTTTTCACGCAAATAATCTTTCTCTGTTCGCGTCAGTCCAGAGACGCCCCCGCGCGATCCGTGGCTCTGCGTGCCATCCTTATTCACAACAATCTCCTGCTTTCTGGACTTGCATTGGCAGTGAGCATGAACTTGTTGGTTCGTATTCTCCACATGTGGTGGATCAATTCTTATTCGGCCATTCCCAACGGTAACCCACTGACCAGATCGAGCTAAGCCCAACGGATCGATCCAACTGACTGGATTCGGTGCGTACTGGTAGACGTTCAGCCCACCTTGTAGCCCAATCGGATCCTTCGACACGAACCGCCCACTGCTCGGATCATAGTACCGATACCGGTTATAGTGCAGCCCCGTCTCTTCATCACAATACTGCCCCGGAAACCGAATCGGGTTCGTCGCCTCATTCCGCTCCGCCGTCTCCCGCCAGACCCTCTTCTCCCCGCCCCACGCCCGATACCGCCCCAGCCACACCACCTTCCCCGCATCATCCACCAGTTCCTGCGGTGTCCCAAGATGATCGTTCTGATAAAACAGCGTCGCATGCCGTGTCTTCGCCGGGACCTGCACGAACCGCCCGTCCGTGCCTGTCGCAATGAATGCCGCCTCCACCAGCGTCTCGTCCAGCCGCGCCAGCGGCACGAACGTCCCCGGTTCATGCAGGTAGATCGACGCCCCTCGCCACTGAGGCCACTCCCCGAACGTATGCATCCGCTGCGCCACCGGCAACGAATACGCATCCGCCGGATCCTCCCGCACCACATTCGTCGGACGATGCATCACCGGCTCGCGCTCGCCCGGCTGCGGCGGCGGGATATGGAACCGCTCCTCCAGCAGCAGCACATCGCCGTCCCACGTGAACACCGTCCGGTCGATGCTGCCGTCCCGCTGCCCCACCTCTTTCAGCGTCCGACGGCCGAACGCGTCGTACGCGAAGCTCACGCGCAACTCCGGCCGCACTGTCCCCGAAATGGAAACCACTCCACCCTGCTTCGTCTCGACCCGATCGATCTCATCCGCCGCCGGCGGCTTCGCATAGCGATCGGCCCGTTCGAGCCGGTGCGCCGCGTCGTATTTGTACAGCCACGTCGCCCCGACCCGCTCCACCTTCCGTACCAGGTTCCCGTGTGCGTCATGCGTGTAACGCGTGCGATTCAGTTCCGTCAGCACGTTCCCCACGCACTTCGGCAGCGCCCGCGTCCAGTTGATCAGCGCCCCCAGTTCGTCCGACAACCGCTTGCGCCGCTCGAGCTGCGCCGGCGTCATCCGCTCGCCCGGGTGCGCTTCCGACCACGCGCGATCCTCCGCGATGACCCGCGGCACCCGCGCCGTCAGCGCCTCGAGCGTTTCCTCGCTCGGGCGCGGCGGGATCTTCTCCGGATCCACCGGATTGCCCGCCGGATCGAACGCGAACACTTCCTTCAGGTCCGGCGTCGCCGCCTTCAGCAAGCGCCCCGTCGGATCGTATGTGTAGTCCGTCGCCCCGCGCATACGATCCTCGATGCGCGTGAGCTGCCCCGCCGCGTCGTACCGGAGTTCGCGTCCGGCGATCCAGTCGGACGGCCGCGCGTTCGCATCGCGACGCACGATCATCCGTTTGAGCCGACCGGCCGGATCGTATTCGCGCGTCTGTTCGAAGCGGCGATGCCGCCGCACGGTCTCGCGATGCAACTTGTCGCGCTCGAAGTCCACGAGCGGCTGGCCGTCCAGCAGCACGCCATGCAGGTGACCCGACCCATAGCGTAGCCAGTCGATCGTGCGCGTGTTCGGCAGTTGCGTGCGGATCCGGTTGCCGAGCGCGTCGTATTCGTGCCGGGTGACCGACGTGTACTCGCCGCGGATATCCGGGCGGATCGTCTGTTCCTCGGCGATCAGGTTGTCGGCATCGTCGTAGTGCAGCCGTACGAGGCTGCCGTGCCCGTGCGCGGTCGTCAGCCGGCCGCGGGCGTCGTAGTAAAAGCGCTCGGTCACCTGGCCGCGACCACCCTCTCCCTTCATCTCGCGCCGCGTCAGCCGCCCGAGCGGGTCACGCTCGTAGGTCGTCTCGATGTCGCCTTGCTGCGAGCCGGTCAGTTGCCCCGCGTCGTCCCACGCGTAACGGGTCGTGCTGCCGTCGAAATCCGTCTGTTCGACGAGCCGCCCCAGCCGGTCGTAGGCAAACCGCGTCAGGTCCCCGTTCTCGTTGGTCAGCCGCGCCAGCCGCCACTGCCGGTCGTAGGCATACGCCAGTTCCCGGCCGGCCGCATCCTTGCGCCAGGTCGGTTGCCGACGTGCGTTGAACATGTATTCGGTGACCTGGCCCGCCCCGTCGCGGTAGGTTCGCAGGTTGCCTTCGCCGTCCCACGTGAAGTGCTCTTCGATCCCATCCGGATGCGTGATGCCGGCGATCTGGCCGCGCGCATCGCAGCGGTAAAGCGTGACGTGGCCCTCGGCGTCGGTGACGCGCGACAGGTGGCCACGCTCGTCGTAGCCGTAGCTCGTCGCGTGGCCGGAGCAGTCGGTCGCCTCGGTCAGTCGTCCGGCGTGGTCATGGCGGAAGCGTTTCACGCCGCCCTTTGGGTCGGTCAGCGACAGCAACTCGCCCTGGACACCCCATGCATAGCGGGTCGTGCGCCCGGCCGCGTCCGTCGTCGAGACCGGCCGGCCGAGCGGGTCGTAGGCTGTTTGCGTGGCGCGGCCGTCCGGGGTCGTGACGGCGACGGGCAGTCCGTTCTCGTCGTAGTCGGTGCGCGTGGTGTTGCCGAGCGCGTCCGTTTCGGCCGTGAGACGCCCGTGCGCGTCATAAGCAAAGCGTTGCGTGTGGCCCAGTGCGTTCTTTGTACCGACCAGACGGTTCTGTTCGTCCCATTCGTACGATTCGGTCGAGCCGTCCGCGTGTTCGACCAGCACGATCCGGTTGTGGTAGTCGTAGCGGTGGATCGTCGCATTACCGTCCGCATCGGTGACCTTCGTGTACCAGTGTTCGCGGTGATACTCGAAGGTCGTGTCGTCCTCGACAGGCTGGCCTTCGTTGCCGTACCACGTGCGCACGCATCGCGCGTCGGCCGGCGCCGGCACGCCTTCGCGTCGACCCGGCCAGTCCCATGCGAGGTTCGCGGGATGACCATTGAAATCCGTATAGCGCGTGAGCAGGTGCTGCTCGTACGCATACGTGCGCCGGAACCCGAGCATATCGGTATGCCCGGTCAGGTCGCCTGCGACGCCGTACGTGTAGCGCGCCAGGGCCTCGTTGGCGAGACCCGCCACGCCATCGCGGTAGATCGCCGAGACGCGGCCGTCGACGTAATCGATGCGGATAGCATTGCCCGCGCCGTCGCCGATCGTGACGAGCTCGCCGGCTGCGTTGTAGAGGAAGCTCAGGCCGAGACCGTCGCGGTGGGTACGGGAGATGAGCCGATAGCGGGCACGCGTCACCGTACCGTGCAGTTCATAGCGTTCGTGCGAGCCGTCGGGGTAGGCCAGCTGCACGTGACGCCCATCCGGGCGCGTCACGGTGAACTGCTCGGTCTGCACTTCGACCGATTCCCCGATGCCGACCGGCGGCAGCGGCACCGCGCGGCTATCCGGATCGAAGAACGTCAGCACGCCGTCCCGCTCTTGCAACGACAGGTGATATGCACTGCTCCAGCGCGCCCCGAGCGGGCTCGCATCGTAAGCCGCGAGGCTCGACCGGTAACGGCGGGTCCACACGATCGGCACGAAGCCATCGAGCACGAAGTCCGTCTGCTCGAGGTGCTCATCGCCCATCGCGTAGTTGACCGGCTTGCTGCTGCCCGTCTTCGGACACCCGCAGCCGTCCTTTGCCGGCAGGGGGCTCGGCGCCGCGCCTTGCTGCGTCGAATCGCGGTGTTCGCCCGGCTTCCGGTGCGGCTCGCGCATCGTGCCCGGCGCGGCCTGCGCCACATGCGACGGCATCTTGCGCGCCTTGCGGCCCTTGATCTCCGCGGTGATCTGCGCGGCCATGAACAGCAGGCTGCCGGCTTCCTCCACGTTGCCGAACGCGCGGTCCAGCATCGGCCCCGTGTTGCGATCAAACTCGTCCAGCCATGCGACGATCGCATCGCGCTGCCCCGACACCTTGAGCAACTGGTCGATACCGATCAGCGCGATCTCCTCCGACGACGGCACCCATGACAGGAAGCCCGTGTTCTTCCTGACCCGCCCCATCTGTTCGGCAGTCGACACAGGATTGAGCACGAAGCGCCGCACCGTGCGCGACGCGTCGCGCACGCCTTGAACGATGCTGTCCTTCCACTTGCGCAGATGCGTATCGAGTTCGGCCATGAACGCGAGCACGTCGCCGCCGGCCGTCGCCCAGAACAGATCGACCAGCACCGCCGCGCCGGCGCCCTTCGCGAACGCGAGCAGCACTTCCTTGACGACCGCGCGCGCCGGGCGCGTGGCGTTGCCCGCAGCCGGCACGACTCCGATCGCGTCGATCGCGAGGATCCCCCAATTGAGCACCTTCTTCGTGCCGCCCGGCTCGCTGCAGATCCGGTAAATGTCGATGCCGACGTCGTACAGCGACATCGCGTTGCCGACGAACGGCACCATGTACAGGCACTGCACGAAGATCTCGAGGCCGGGGTTTTTGACCGATTCGGTGCCGGCGGCAAGCAGTTTCGGCGATGTTCCCGGTGCGGGAACCGGACTGACGATGACACGCCGTGCTTCGGCGTTCTGCTGAAGCGCCTGAGGAATCTGGCGCTGAGGAGTGGAAGGGGCTGCAGTTCCGGTCATAAGTTGTTATCTGTTTCGAACGGGAAGCGGACGCGACGCGCGAATCAGCGCGACACGGTGGTTTTGACGAGGCCGGGCGCAACATCCGGTTTCGCTGCTGTGGCGCGATTGGCGGTGGCATTCGCAACCGGCTGGCCGGCCATGTCGAGTGCGGATCGAGCGAGCGCGGCGACGTTGCCTTGCGCGCCGCTTGCCGCGATGCCCGACGCCGCCGCCTGGACGGAAACCGCGGACTGCAGCGCCTGCATGACTGTTCCGGCTGCCGGTATTGCCGACGCCATCGCCGCCCCGACAAGACTGGGCACCGCCTGACCGGCATCGCCACTCGCTGCCGAAAATTCCGGCACTCCGTTCGGGTCGCCCCATCTGCGCGCGGCATCCTGAAGATCGTGGTCTTCCTCGCGATACTCGACCGTGCCGCCGCCGCGCGGCGCATTCGCTACCGTGCCCCGGCCGTTGGTATCCAGCCGCCCCTCGCGCCACGACCCATCCGGAAACGTCACGCGATACGGCGCGTTCCTGACCGGCTCGCCGTTCGGATACGCATGCCAAAGCTGCATGCCGGTTTGCTCCTGTTCGGGCATCAGCGGCAGCGCCTGCCGTCGTGTTGCGGACGGCCCGACGCGCAGCGGCCCCTTCAACTGGATCTCGCCCGCGCTGCCGATCTCCACGAGCCCGCCCTCGAGCTTGATATAGGCCCCGCCGCACATCAGCGTCAGCGCCTTCTGCGCATTCAGCGTCACGGTGTCCGACGTGCTCGCGATCGTCACGCCCTTCAGCGCCGTGAGTTCCAGCGCATCCGCTTGCGCCTGCACGTCGACCTTGCCCGCGCCCGCGTACAGCTTCATTCCCTGCGTGTTCGCATACATCGACACCGCGTTTCCGGCAGCGACCGTGTAGTTGCCGCCGATCGCCGCATCCGCATTACCGCCCGTTGTCGTGAAGAAATGTCCGCCGGCCGCCAGTTGCAGGTGCTCGCCACTGGCGATCGCGACGCCGTGCGGCGCGGAGGCGAGCAGCACCGCCGCTTCGAGATCCTTGATTCGCGTTTCGAGCAATGCCTGCTGCGCGTCGCACGCGGCCACCGTCGCCCGGGCCTTCTCGACCGCGTCGGCCAGACTGCGCATGCGTGACCGGGCCGCGTCGAGCTGCTGGCGGGCCGCCGTCATGTCGAAGGCCTTTCCGCGTGCATTCGACTGGGCATCGGCCGTCAGGAACAGCCCCTTGCCGGCACGCATGACACCACGCTCGTCGGTTCGGACCTCGAACCCTTCGCCGCGCGTGTCCTTCCGGTTATCGACGAGATGCCCGAGATTGACCTGTGTCTTGCCGCCGTAATCCGTCGACAGCTTGATGCCTTCTCGTCCCTTCCGGTCCTCGAAACGAAGCTTGTTGTTCGCGCGCGTGCGGATCACATTGCGTGTATTGAAGCCGTCCCGGCTCGTCACCAGGTCGACCGCCTGACTGTCGTGATGCGCATGCGCGATATACGGCCGGTTCGGATTCCCGCCGGCAAATGCAATGGCCACCTCGGTATCGGCCAGCAGCGGAAAATGAAAACCGGTCTGATTGCTGCCCGCGAACGGCTTGGCGAGCCGAAGCGGAACGCATTCGCCGCCGGCCGGCCACGCGTCGAAATCGAAATCGAATCGCACCGTGTAGTGGCCGCCGCTCGTCAGATGCGCATACGGCGATGCATCGGGCGTCGTGACGCGCGCCGACAGCGTGCCCGCAATCGTCGGCCACCGTCGCTCGTCGAACTTCAAGCGGAACGGCCGGCCGCACGGAATTGCCTTGAACGTATTGATGTACGACGCATCGCGTCCGCCTGCATGACGCACGGCAACGATGACGATCCCGTGCGGCGCATCGGCCGGCCTCTCGTCGAGCTTCGCGACGAGCCCCGGCGCGAAATCCACCACCGAACTCTTCCCGGAATACACCACCTGCCAGGCAACCGCGGCCTCGTGACGCAGTTGCGCTTCGTATCGGGCTTCGTCGCCGTCCAGATGATGCGTACCGAACACGTAACGCCGCCCCCACGTGGTGGGATCGTCGCGAGCGATATTCGCTTCGGCATTGAAGCGGTCGTAGGCCTTTTCGGGGTTGTAATCGGCGACCTTGACCGACTGCGGAATGGTTTCGCTCAGCGACTCGAGCGACAGCACGGCCTCGTGGCCCGTTTCGAGACCGCTCGCCTCGCGGTACGGAATAACGACATCCGGACGATACGTATAGGCATCGACGTCATCGCCGAAATGCAGTTCGTCGCCATGCTGCCCCGCGCGGAAGAAGCAGAACAGGCCCGCCTGCTCCATCAGCAGCCGGATGTAGTCCCAGTCGGACATCCGGTATTGCATGCGGAATGCGAGGCGCGGATAGGCGCGCCGCAGCTTGAACGAAAACTGGTGGGAGCGGAATTCGTGCCGCCTCAGGATCGACTCGACGATCTCCGGCACGGACTGCTGCTGATAGATGCGCGACGCCTCGGTCAAACGCAGGCGCGCGACGAACGGTTCGACGACGATGCGATACGACACGAAATCGCGCGTCTTGCGTATCTGTCCGAATGCCGTGATACAGCCGGCGAAGGTGCGGACGGCGCCGGCGCCGCCGCCGATTCCCGCCGGCTCGATTGTGAAGGTCGCGGGGCGATTGAGATAGTCGGCGCGCACGAGCGAATCCGGGCTCGTCAGCGTCAGTTCGATTCTGTAGGGCTCGCCGAATTGCTCGTCGAGCACGAACGACATGATCGACAGATCCTGTGCGTGAGGCGCGCCCGGCACCTCCAGGAAATACGACTGACGACCGGTGATCCACTGCGCGAACGCACCTTGTATTCCTCGTTCTTGAGCCACGCTTTTCCCTCGGCAACCGTCTTTTTTCTCGGAAGCTGAAGGGATAACGGATGGCTGCATTCGAGTCCAGCGAACGGCAACGGTTTGAAACAATGTTCGTGGTCGATCACGCCGTTTGGCATGACCGACCACCGTTTCACGCCGCCTTGCGCGCCTCCGCGATCCGCTGCGGCGCCTTCGGCCGCGCATACAACCGTTCGAGATACGCCCGCAGTTGCGGAAACGGTTCGATCAGGTTGCATTCGCTGGCCCAGTCGATCAGGTAGGCCGTCACGCAATCGGCCACCGTCAGCGTGTCGCCTACGATGAACTCGCGCCCTTCGAGATGCTTGTCGAGGATCGCGGCCATCGTCGCGAAATCCTCGCGCGCCAGTTCGATGTCGGCCGGCGAGCGCTTCTCCGGCGGATAGAGGAACGTGTGCCGCGTGATCCGCCACAGCGGCTGCTCGAGCTCCGTCACCGCGAACATGACCCACCGATAGGCCTGGGCGCGCAGCGCCGGATTGATCGGCAGCAGCGCCTTCTCCGGGTACTTGTCCGCGAGATACAGCACGATCGCGGCCGACTCGGGAATCACGCGGTCGCCGTCCACCAGCACGGGCACCTTGCCGGCCGGATTGATGCGCAGGAATTCGGGCCGCTTGTGCTCGCCCGCGAGCAGGTTGACCGACACGAATTCGAAATCCGCATCCAGTTCCTTCAGCCCCCACAGCGCGCGTTGCGAGCGGGTGCCGGCAAATCCGTAAAGCTTCATCGCATGTCTCCATCCAGAATGTCGGGGAAATCTCCGCATGCAGGCCACGGCGCATCGACGCATCGACGCAACGCGACACGCTGCGACCGGCATCGCTCACGCGCCGGGAATCGGCAGCACCGGCATCACGTCGATCTTCTCGCCCGGGAAAATCGTGAAATGCGGATGGCCTTCGAACATCGCGGCCGCCGCGTCGTGCGAAGCAGCACGCACGACCGAAAACGCGCCCATCGCGTTGGCCGTGTCCTTCACGCCGCCGGCGTCGACGGTCTTGGTCTTGCCGAGCGGCCCGCCCAGCTCGACGACCGCGTCGCGATGGCGTTCGACCCACGCCTTCCATGCGGCGATGCCTTCCTGCTCTTTCGTGCGCCGCTCCTGGTCCGAAAGCGCGACCCACGCCTTCATCTGCGGGCTGTCCTTGCTGCCGAGGAATACGGCGAGATACAACTGCTGTTGAGCACTCATGCTTTCTCCTCCGGTGACGGGCGCGGCGGGCTGCCGCACCTCGACCTTGACAAGATAGGTTGATATCAACACAATTGCAACATGGCACGAAAAGAAAAGCTCCCTTTCGAAACGACGCTGATGGTGCGCGATTGCTGCCTGTGCCTGCACATGCAGCGCGCGGCGCGCAACCTTGCGCGCATCTTCGACGATGTGCTGCGTCCGCTGGATCTGACCAACGGCCAGTTTTCGCTGCTGATGTCGCTGAACCGGCCGCAGCCGGCCCCGATGAAATCGGTCGCGTCGCTGCTCGCGATGGACCGCACGACGCTGACCGCCGCGCTCAAGCCGCTCGAGCGGCGCGGGCTCGTCACGATCGCGCAGGATCCGGACGACGGGCGCAGCCGCCTGCTCGAACTGACGCCGGCCGGCCATGACCTGCTGGCCGAAGCGTTTCCGCTGTGGCAGCAGACGCATGCCGATATCGAACGGCACTTCGCGCCGGGGGAAGTCGATCTGTTGCGCGGCCAGTTGCGCGCGCTGTCGGAAGATCCGGCTGCGCGCGGCTGAACCGGCGCACGGATCGCGACGCGTGCCGCGTTACTTCCTGCCCCTCTTCGGCAGCAGCAGTTGCGCGAATTCCTGCAGGAAATGCACGGGGCCGCGCTCGTGCAGCGCACGCCCGCTGCTCAGCGCGCCGTCGATGACGGTCGCGAGCCGCAGCGCGAAAATTTCCGGTTCGTCGACTCGCATCGCGCTCGCCAGCTTGGTCAGCCGGCGCCGCAGTTCCTGCTTGTGCGCAACGGCGACCTTGCGGGCCGGATGGTTGTCGTCCGCATATTCGGCGGCGATGTTGATCTGCGGGCAGCCGCGATAGCCGGGGCGCGCAATGCGCTCGCCGATCCATTGAAGCTGCGCATCCAGTTCCTCGCGCGGCGTGCGCTTGTACTGCTGCGCCACCGCATCCCAATGCGCCCAGAAGTCCGCGTCCTCGCGCAGCAGGAACGCCTCGATCAGGTCGTCCTTCGTCGCGAAGTGACGATAGAGGCTCGTCTTCGCGACGCCCGCCTGCGCGACGATCAGGTCCACGCCGACCGCGCGTGTGCCTTCCCGGTAGAACAGCTCGCTGGCCGTTTGCAGAATGCGCTCGCGTGTATCGAGCGCGCCGCCTTGTGTGTCTATTCCCTTTTTCATCCCGACTCGGCCTTCCAGGGCCGCCCGTACCGCAACAGTGGACCGATCATAGCACCGCGGGGTTGACGACGCTACAGGTCTGTACTATAAAACAGACCGTTCTGTAGCGGAGTTGATCATGGACGATCGAAAGACGGTTGCGGTCTATGGCGCCACGGGTCACACCGGGCGGTTTGTCGTCGCCGAACTGGCCCGGCGCGGCGTTGGCGCGATCCGCATCGGCCGCGATGCCGCGCGGCTCGCGGAAAGCGGCACACGCGACGTCGCGCCTTCGCGCGTCGCGGCGATCGACGATCCGGCCGCGCTCGATGCCGCGTTGCGCGGCGCGGACGCCGTGATCAACTGCGCGGGCCCGTACCTCGATACCGCGCTGCCGCTGGCCGATGCCGCGCTGCGGGCCGGCATCCCCTATCTCGACCTGACGGCCGAACAGCCGTCGGTGCTGGCGCTGGCCGAACATGCCGATGCTCGTGCGCGCGCCGCGGGCGTGACCGTCGTTCCCGCCGCGGCGTTCTACGGCGGCCTGGCCGACCTGCTCGTCACGGCCGTCGTCGACCAACGCAAGCCGATCGATCGCGTCGATATCGCGACCGGCCTCGACAACTGGCACCCGACGCGCGGCACGCGCGTGACGGGCGAACGCAATCGCGCGGTGCGGCTCATTCATAAGGATGGCAAACCGACGCCCGTGCCGTCGACGGCACGCGAACGCGTGTGGCCGTTCCCGCCGCCGATCGGCAGCGTCGACGTGACGCTGCTGCCGTTTTCGGAAGTGATGACACTGTCGCGTCATCTGCGCATCGATACGATCGAGTCGTGGCTCGCGACGCTCGCGCTGCGCGACGTGCGCGATGCCGCCACGCCGCCGCCCGAGCCGACCGATGCGCTGGGCCGCTCGGCGCAGCAGTTCGCGATGGACGCGATCGTCGTGCAGGACGGCACGACGCATCGCGTCACGGCGTCGGGACGCGACATCTACGCGGTCAGCGCACCGATCATCGTCGAGGCGGCCGTACGCCTGATGACGGGCAAGGCCGCGGTTTCAGGCGGCGTGCGCAGCCTCGGCGAATTGTTCGATGCGCGCGATTTCCTCGCGGCGCTCGATACGGTGGCAGTATCGTTCGGCACGACCACCGATCCGGTTTTCACAAGGAGAGACAAGCATGAGCAGCAATGAGAAAGGCGCGTATTTCCGGTCGCTTCACCGCGCGGGCCAGCCGCTGGCGCTGTTCAACGTGTGGGACGCCGGCAGCGCGCGCACTGCGGCCGACGCGGGTGCCGTCGCGCTGGCGACCGGAAGCTGGTCGGTAGCCGCGGCCAATGGTTTCGGCGATGGTGAGCAAATGCCGCGCGCGCTCATGATGGAAGTGCTCGAGCGGATCGCGCGTGCGACGGACCTGCCCGTCACCGTCGATCTCGAAAGCGGCTACGGCGAGCGGCCCGAGGATGTCGCCGAGACGATCGCGCTCAGCATCGAGGCCGGCGCAGTGGGCTGCAATCTCGAAGACAGTTTTCCGGCCACAGGCGAATTGCGCGACGTCGAAGCAGCGGCAGCGCGTCTCGCGGCGGCACGGCAGGCGGCCGATCGCGCGGGCGCCGACTACTTCATCAATGCACGCACCGACGTGTTCTTCAAGGCGCCGGCCGACACGCACGACGAACGCCTGCTCGACGAAACGCTGGCCCGCGCACGCGCTTATGCGGCGGCCGGCGCCGACGGTCTCTTCGTACCGGGCCTTCAGTCGCCCGCGCTCATTCGCAAGCTGACGGCCGCATCGCCGCTGCCCGTGAACGTGATGCGCGTCGCGGAAACGCCGACGCTGGCCGAACTCGCGGAATACGGCGTGGCCCGTATCAGCCACGGGCCGTATCCGTATCTGCAGGCGATGAAGGCGCTTGCGGCGATGGTCAAGCAAGGCAGCTAGCGGATTCACGGGACGGCCGGGCGCCGAACGATTACATCGAATGTAATCGGAGCACGGCCCGACCGTCCCTTCGCTTCCGGTATCGCGCTGCCATTCCGGCGGCGCTCGTCGCCCGGCAGACATCACGTCCGCCCGCAACGCTCAGGATGCCTTGATGAAATCGATGAACGCGCGCAGCGCCGGCGGCACGAGCCGGCGCCCGGGGTAATAGAGGAAGGGCCCTGAAAACGGCCGCCACCACGGTTCGAGCACGCGTTCGAGTGCGCCGCTGTCGAATTGCGGGCGCAGCCACTCCTCGAAGAGATGCACGATACCCGTGCCGGCGATCGCCGCGTCGACCAGCAGGTCCGTCGCACCGCCGATCTGCACCAGCAGCGGCCCGGGGGCCGGCTCGACCCGCACGACCTCGCCGTCGCGCTCGAACTCCCACGGCGGCATCGCGCCGCTCGCGAAGCGTCCGCGCAGGCAGCGATGGTCGAGCAATTCGCGCGGATGCCGCGGCCGGCCGTGACTGTCGAGATAGCCGGGGGCGGCCGCGGTCGCGAACCGCTGAATGCGCGGGCCGATCGGCACCGCGATCATGTCCTGTTCGAGCCGTTCGTCGTAGCGGATGCCCGCGTCGCAGCCGGCCGCCAGCACGTCGACGAAATTTTCGTCGGCGATCACCTCCAGCCGTATTTCGGGGTACGCATCGAGAAAGCGCGGCACGATCGCGGGCAACACGAGCCGGGCCGCGCTAAGCGGCACGTTGAGCTTCAGCGTGCCGGCCGGTCTGTCGCGGAATTCGCCGATACCGTCGAGCGCCGCCGCCACTTCGGTCAACGCGGGCCCGAGACGCGCGAGCAGGCGCTCGCCCGCTTCGGTGGGCACGACGCTGCGCGTCGTGCGATGCAGCAGCCGCACGCCAAGCTGCGCCTCCAGCCGGCGCACGGCCTCGCTCAGCCCCGACGCGCTGAGGCCCTTCATGCGTGCGGCGTCGCGGAATCCGCCGGCGCGCGCCACGGCCATGAACGCATTCAGATCGCCCAGATCGGTTTGCATTGTTCGCCTTTTCGTACAACCCGTGCGGATTATGACGGCTTATCGCGCAGGCGGCCAATGCCTATGCTGGGCGCATTCATCGACAGATCCACAGGAGCACAGTCATGTCCGACATTCGGCATACCACCGCCTTCAGGCTCGGCGATCGCAACGTCAAGCGGATCGGCTACGGCGCGATGCAGCTCGCGGGGCCCGGCGTATTCGGCCCGCCGAAGGACCGCGACGCGGCATTGAACGTGTTGCGCGAGGCCGTCGCGTCCGGCGTCGACCATATCGACACCAGCGACTTCTACGGCCCGCACGTCACCAACCGGCTGATCCGCGATGCATTGCATCCGTATCCGGACAATCTCGCGATCGTCACCAAGATCGGCGCGCGACGCGGCGACGACGCAGCGTGGCTGCCCGCGTTCGCACCCGACGAACTCGAACGGGCCGTGCACGACAACCTGCGCAACCTCGGCCTCGATGTGCTCGACGTCGTCAACCTGCGCATCATGTTCGACACGCACGGGCCGGCCGAAGGATCGATCGAGGCGCCGCTGAGCGCGCTCGCCGAACTGCAGCGGCGCGGGCTCGTCCGCCATATCGGCCTGAGCAACGTCACGCCCGCGCAGGTCGCGCAAGGCCGGCGGATCTGCGACATCGTCTGCGTGCAGAACCACTACAACATCGCGCATCGCGGCGACGATGCGCTGATCGACGCGCTTGCCCGCGACGGCATCGCATACGTGCCGTACTTTCCGCTCGGCGGCTTCTCGCCGCTGCAGTCGTCGACGCTGTCCGGCGTGGCGGCCAGGGTCGGCGCGACGCCGATGCAGGTCGCGCTGGCGTGGCTGCTGCGCCGCGCGCCGAACATTCTGCTGATTCCCGGCACCTCGTCGGTCGCGCATCTGCGCGAGAATCTCGCGGCGGCCGATCTCGATCTGCCGGACGACGCGCTCGCGGAACTCGACCGCATTGCGGACGCCGGAGCCGCATGACGGACAGGCGACCGCCGGCGGGCCCGCGAAGCGCGGGCCGCCCGGCCGGTCAGGACACCACCACGCCCACCCGCTTCGGCACGCCGGTCACGATCGTCGCGACCGCGACGGCCAGCACGGCCGCCGCGGCGACGAACACGCCGGCCGCACCGTTCGCGTCGAACACGACGCCGCCAGCCGCTGCACCGGTCGCGATCGCGAGCTGGATCGCCGCGACGATCAGCCCGCCCGCGCTCTCGGCCTCGTCGGGCACGGTGCGCGTGACCCACGTCGACCACGCGACGGGCACACCGCCGAACGCCATCCCCCACAACGCGACGAGCACCGCGTCGAGCATCGGCGCGCGGCCGAGCGCGACGAGCGCGATGCCGAGCACGACCATCAGCGCGGGCATCCCGATCAGCATCGGCCGCAGCCGGTGTTCGAGCACGCGGCCCGCGAGCGACGTGCCGACGAAGTTCGCAATGCCGTAGCCGAGCAGGATCGCCGACAGCCCGTTCACGCCGACGCCCGCAACCTGCTCGAGGAACGGCCGCAGATACGTGAAGAACGCGAAATGCCCGGTGAACACGAGGATCGTCGCGAACATCCCGAGCCCGACGGTCGGCCGGCGCAGCACGTCGATCAGCGTGCGCAGCCGCGTCGTGCCGCTCGGCGGCATCGACGGCAGCGTCATCACCTGCGACACGAACGCGACGCCGCCGAGCCCGGCCGCGATCAGGAACACGTTGCGCCAGCCGATCAGGTGACCGAAGTAGCTGCCCATCGGTGCGGACGCGATCGTCGCGACCGCCACGCCGCTGAAGATGATCGACAGCGCGCGCGGCACCATCGCCGTCGGCACGAGCCGCATCGCGGTGGCCGTCGCCATCGTCCAGAAGCCGCCGAGCGCGACGCCGAGCACGACGCGGCCGATCAGCAGCGTCGTCAGGTTGGGCGCGAACGCGACCGCCAGATTCGATGCGACGAGCAGCACCGAGAACGCGAGCAGCACGCGCCGCCGGTCGATCGTGCGCGTCAGCGCGGAGATCAGCAGGCTCGTGACGAGCGCGACCGTCGCGGTGGCCGTCACGGCCTGCCCGGCCACGCCTTCGGTCACGCCGAGGCTGTCGGCCATCGGCGTGAGCAGGCTGGCGGGAAGAAATTCGGCCGTGACGAGCCCGAAGACGCCGAGCGTCATCGCGAATACCGCGCCCCAGGCCGGTTCGCGGGTGGCCGCCGTCGAGGCGGCCGGGGAAATTCCGGGATTCATGTGCGTTCCGTTTTCGTCTAGGGAAAGTACTGATGACGGCGTATCGTAAGGACCGGCAGCAGGACGGTCTATGACATACAATCCGTTCTTGTTGATCGATCGTCCGAATCTCGCCATGTCCGAGCCGCTGCTTCCCCCCGTCCCCGACGTGCACGACCTCGTCAGCGAGCTGCTGCTGGGGATGCGCCTGAGCGGCGTGCAGTACCGCCGCATCCAGGTCGCGCGGCCGTTCGGGCTGAATTTCGGCCAGGCGCCGGGCCGCGCGCAATTCCATTTCGTCGGACGCGGGCCCGTGCTGCTGCGCGATGCGTCCGGCGCAACGATGCGGCTCGAGGCCGGCGACGCGATCCTGCTGCCGCACGGGCGCATGCATGCGCTGGTGTCCGATCCGGATGCGCCGTGCCGCGAGATCAACGGCTTCGAAGTCGCGAAGATCTGCGATACGGTCGCATCGGTGGCGTCGGCCGGCACGTCGCCCGCGGCCTGCGCGACGACGGAGCCGGGCGCCGGCGATGCGCTGATCTTCAGCGCATGCATGGAGCTCGATCTCGGCGGCATGCAGCCGCTGGTCGGCACGATGCCCGAGTTCATGCACGTCGGCACGCTGCTCGCGCGCTACCCGGAAATCCGCCCGATGCTCGACGCGATGGAGCGCGAGTCCTGCTCGGCGCGCGCGGGCTTCGCGGGCATCCTCGCGCGGCTCGCGGACGTGGTCGCGGCATTCATCGTGCGCGGCTGGGTCGAGTGCGGATGCGGCGACGCGGCGGGCTGGGTGCAGGCGCTGCGCGAGCCGAAGCTCGGCCGCGCGATCGTCGCGCTGCATCGCGACCCGGGCCGCAACTGGAGCGTCGCGGAGCTGGCCGCCGAAGCGGGCGTGTCGCGCTCGGTGTTCGCCGAACGCTTTCTCGCGGCGACCGGGATGACGCCCGTGCGCTACCTGACCGAGCTGCGGATGCGGCTCGCCGCGCAGTGGATCGCGCGCGACCACGAGGCGATCGAAGCCGTCGCGTACCGGCTCGGCTACGGTTCGCTGGCGGCGTTCAGCCGCGCGTTCAAGCGCGTGGTCGGAAAGCCGCCGGGCGCGGTGCGTGCGGACGGCGACGTGCGTGTCGAAGCGTAATGCCTGACGCTTGACGTGCGACGCTGACCGGAAGCCGCTACGCGCCGCTTCACGTCGAAGTCGCACACTCACCGGCGTCGCTCACGCCACCACCGCCGCGCGCGAGGGTGCGCGTCGAAGCGTAATGCCTGACGCTTGACGTGCGACGCTGACCGGAAGCCGCTACGCGCCACTCCGACGTCACACGGTCGCCGGCTTCGCTCACGCCACCGCCGCCGCGCGTGATGCCTTTCCGCGTTCAGCCGCTGAGCGCTTCGAGCTTGTCGACCAGCGCCGTCGCGCACTGCACGGCGAGCGCCGCGCAGTGCTCCGCATCCACGGCCGCACCGTTCGAGATGGTGCCCTGCACGATCCGGCCCAGCAAATCCTTCGAGAGATCGGCGATCTCGTAGTCCCGTTCCGTCATGATGTCGCTCCTGCGCGTCGGCCGACGACGGCGACACGCTCATTGCCCCTGCCCGTTCAACGCCCTTTCGCGCGCACGACGATCTGCGCCTGCGTGTCGCGCTCGATGCGTTCGAGCGACGCGCGCAGCGCCGTGAATTCGTCGGGCGTGCACACCTGCCGGCCGAACTCCGCCTTCATCCGCCGCGTGACCTGCACCACGCGCGCGGCCGCGTCGAACACGTAATGCGACGTGAAGTCGACGAAGCGGTCGTGCACGGCCGCATCGGCCGGCAGGTCGGTCACGACGACGTCGGCCGGCAGCGCGATCTGGCCGGTCTCGTCGAACGCGCCGCCGATGCAGCCCCACGGCTGCGTGCGCACGGGCTCGGCCAGCCAGTTCTCGACCTGCGTCGCGATGCCGCCCGTGAGGCTCGACAGCGCGGGCAACGCAGTCGTGCCGTCGGGCCACACGAAATGATCGAGCGTGCCCGACACCGTCACGTCGAACGGCCCGTCGGTCACGCGCCGGTCGCTGGTCGACAGTTGCGCGCGGCCGCGCAAGCCGCTTTGCCGCAGGCGTTCGGTCGCGAGCTGCTCGATGCGGTCGTGCGTCGCGCGGCGAAACAGGTTGCGTTCGAGTTCGGCCGTCCAGCCGTCGTCCTCGATGTACGCATGAAACCGGGCGGCGCCGGGCTGCGCGGCATCGATCGCGAGCCGCGCGATGCGGCGGCGCGGCTGCGTGGCCGGCGTGCGCGACAGCACGCCCGTATCGACCAGCAGCGCGGGGCGATCCATCACGATCGGCGGCAGGTAGCCGAATGCGATGCCGGCCGTCGTCGTATCGGCGTAAAGCGCGAGATCGGGCAGCCACGTGATCGCATGATTGATCGCGCCGCCGCCGTAACCGGGCACGGACGGCAGCGTGTACACCGAACCGAGATTGATCAGCACCGGTTCGCTGCGGATGCCGACCGCCGCGAGCAGCGCGCCGAACAGCGCGACATGGTCCTTGCAGTCGCCGTAGCGGTTGCGCAGGATGTCGGTCGCGCGATGCGGCGCGGCGGCCGTTTCGCCCAGAAACAGCCCGACGTAGCGCACGTTCGCCTGCACCCAGTCGTACAGGATGCGCGCCTTGTCGCGCGGCGCGGCAGCACCCGCGGTGAGCGCGCGCGCCAGTTGCACGACGGCCGGATCGTCCACGCTCGGGTCGACGGCCGCGTTGCGGTAGCGCGCGGCGAACGCCGCGTAGTCGGGCAGCGTCGACACGACGAGCCGGTCGCCGTAGGTCGGGTAGCCGACCGCGCCGTTCTCGATGCGGTCGTACGGGCCGTGCCGGTAGTCGAATTCGTAGCGCGTGCGGCCGTTCGCCGTGACCGGCGGCAGCGCGACGTAGCCGCGCGCGTCCGCATACAGCGGCATGTCGGCCGGCACGTCGAAGATCAGCCGCTGATTGTCGACGGGCTCGCGCGACGGCTCGACGGTGTAGCCGAAGTAGCCGCGATTGACGGGCTTCGTGCGCGTCTTGCGGAACGCCACGCGCGTGCTCGACCCGGCTTCGACGCCGGGAAACACGACAGTGCGCAACAGCCCGTCCTGGAACGTCGGCGCGCCGGCCGAGCGCGGCTCCTGCACGTCGCGGATGCCGTCCGCGCCGACCGGATGCGCGACGCCGTCGCGGTCGATCGTCTCGGCCGCGAGCAGGTCGACCTGCTCGAGATTCTTGTCGAACCATACGTAGCGCTGCGCAACCGCGTCGATGCCGTTCGCGTTGTTCGCACGCAGCGTCGAATCGTCGTGCTCGTCGAGCGAACCGTCGTGCCGGATCACGAATTCGTGGACATCGCTGACCAGCGTGACGGGTGCTTCGTCGGCGACACCGTTCGCGCCGTCCGCCGCCGGGCCCATGCCCGTTCCCGGCGCCGCACCGACGGCGCTCGATGCGCCGAACGCGGCAGCGCATGCCAGCATCCAGCCGGCCAGGCCGACAGAAAAGCGCACCACATCGCACCTCGTCGCGGTTCACGGAAAGCGCGGCCGCGCAGCGGACAGGGTCAACCGCGCGGCTCCCGTGTCGGCCAGTGTGGGCGACGCATACGCAAGCGTCAAGCCGGTGCACGCCGGCCTACAATGAAACATGGAAGCATCGTCGCGTGCGGCCGCCGGCATACGCTCGAACGCCTGACGCCGGCGAAGGATCGTCCGCCCGCGACCGGGAGGCACCATGGAAAACGGAATCGTGGAAGTCGTCGTGCTGCTGGCGTTTGTCGCGCTCGTCGTGCTGTTCTTCGTCAAGCGCCCGGGGCGCGACCGGCTGAGGGCCAAATTCCATCATCCGCCGCTGCGGCGGCCCAACCGCCCGCACCGGCACCATCAGCCGTGACGGCTGCTACCGGCAGTCGCCCACGCGCTTGCCGCGCCGCGTCCACGCGAGCGTGTACGCGCCGGCCTGCGCATGCTGCCCGCGCAATTGCCCCTTCAGGTCGTAACGCGTCGGCGTGACGGCGCCCGGCACGGTACCGTTGCAACGCCACCGCTAGCCGACGTTCATCGGCAGCAGCACCATCTGCTTGCCCTCGACATGCAGGCGCGCCTGCAGTTCGACGGGCGTCTGGTTGTGCAGCCACGCGGTCAGGAAATTCACGCGCCGGAAAATCAGCTTGCTCGCGAAGCACACGGCGTTCGGATACGCGTCGAGCGTCGACGACGCGAGGTTCATGAATTCCACGACGGGATTCGTGCCGAACGCGATCCGGTAGTCGGCCGCGATGCCGTTGCGGCGGCAGTGCGCGACATAGTAGTCGAGCGCTTCGGTGATCGAGTGACGCAGCCGTTCGAGATGTTCGTGCCCGTCGTACGCCTTCGCATCGACCTCGCCGACCGCGAGGAAGATCACGTTGCGGAAGTGCCCGGGAAACAGCCGGTTGACCCACAGCAGCGCGTGCATGCTCGCGCCGCGATGCTTGCCGACCAGCAGCACGGCCGTCGGTGCCAGCGGATCGGGCTTGCCCGGTGCGGTAGCCTCGTCGACTTCGGGCGGCTTCCCCGAGAACAGCGCGTCCTCTTTCGCGAGCTGCGCGCGTGTGTACGCGTAGTGGCGGTTGATCATGAAGCACAGCGCGATCACCGCGCTCGTCACGAGCACCGTGAGCCAGCCGCCTGCCGTGAACTTCTCGACCAGCGTGATGACGAGCACGGTCGCCGTCACGCTCAGCCCGAGCGCCGACAGGAAGAAGTGCTTGAACCAGCCGCGCTCGCTGCGATGGCGCCACCAGTACGTGCACAGCCCGAGCAGCGACATGCTGAACGTGAGGAACACGTTGATGCTGTACAGCACGACGAGCACGTCGACGCTACCGTGCGTCCACAGCAGGATCAGCAGGCTCGACAGGCCGACGACGATGATGCCGTTCTGCCGCACGAGGCGTGTCGACAGGTCGCGGAAATGGCGCGGCACCCACGAATCCGACGCCATGTTCGACAGCACCGCCGGGCCGTCGAGAAACCCCGTCTGCGCGCCGACCATCAGCAGCCCGGCCTCGAACGCGAGCACGGCCGCGAGCAGCGCATGCCGCGCGAACGCCGAGCCGAGCCCGAGATGGTCGATCACGCTGCCGAACACCACCGCGTTGAGCGTCTCGCCTTCGACGGGATGCGCGTGCCACAGCATGTACAGCAGGATGATGCCGCCGGCCGTGAACGCGAGCGACGTCGACATGTACCACATCGTCACCTTGCCGTTCGGCACGCGCGGATCGGCGAGCATGTTCACGTTGTTCGACACCGCCTCGAGGCCCGTATAGGTGCCGCCGCCGAGCGAGAACGCGCGCATCAGCAACGCGAGCATCACGAACACGCCGAGCGACTGCGACATCCCGTGCGCCTCGTGCACGGCGTCGGGCACGATCATCGCGAGGTTGCTGCCGTGTACGGCGACGCCATACACGATCAGCCCGAAGCGCAGCACGACGAAGCCGATGAAGATCGGCAGCAGCACCATGATCGATTCGCGCATCCCGCGGAAGTTGAGCCCGGTCATCAGCAGGATCAGCACGATCTCGGTCGTGAGCTTGAACGCCTGCGCGCTGACCGGCAGCAGGCTGAAGAACGCGTCGACGCCGCTCGCGAGCGAGGTCGCGACGGTCAGCACGTAGTCGACCAGCAGCGCCGCGCCCGACACGAGCCCCGGCTTCGCGCCGAGCAGCGCGGTCGCGACGCGGTAGCCGCCGCCGCCCGTCGGGAACAGCTCGATCACCTGGTTGTAGCCGAGCGCGATGATGAAGACCGTGGCCGCGGTCGCGAGCGCGAGAAACAGCGCGAGCGGCGTATGGTGCGCCAGCGCGAGGAACGCCTCTTCCGGGCCGTAGCACGACGACGACAACCCGTCGGCGCCGAGCCCGACCCAGGCCAGCAACGGCGTCACGGCGATCGCATGGCGCGTGCGCGGATCGAGCGGGTCCAGCGGTTTTCCGACCAGCAACTGCCACACCTTCCGGAATGCGGTCATGGTCCCCTCCCGGCACGCCCGGCACGGCGGCGCGATCCCCTAAAGCTAATCGACGCGCGCTCGCGGCGCCAGTCCGCATATTCCATAGGGGCCGCCCGCCGGCCCGGCGCCGCTTTCAACGCGTAAGCGACCGACGCCGGCGCCCGTGCGCAGGAGCGGCCGCCTGCGCGCGATTGCGCGACGCGGCGACCTTGCTCCGGCCGCGTCGCGACCCACCTTCCCGCCCGCATCGGCCACGCCCGGCGCGCAGGTTTCCGCACCCGCTCCCCCTCTCCTCGCCCGTCGCCACGCGCTGCATCCGCGCCCGCGTCCCGGTCGTGCGTTGTTCCCCGCAATTCGGCATTTGTGCGCGCGCAACAATGGCGATGCCTCGCGCCCGGCGCCAGGCGGGCAACCCGATTCCCGCATGGCACCGGGCGCGATGGTCTTCGAAAACCACAACTCACGAGGACATACCATGCAACTCCAATCCCATCCGGCGTGCCGCCCGTTTTATGAAGCCGGCGAACTCACGCAACTGACTGCCTTTTACGAAGAAGGACGCAACGTCATGTGGATGATGCTGCGATCGGAGCCGCGGCCGTGCTTCAACCAGCAACTCGTCACCGAAATCATCCATCTCGCGCGCGTCGCACGCGACTCGGGCCTGCCGTTCGACTTCTGGGTGACGGGCTCGCTCGTCCCCGAGCTGTTCAACGTCGGCGGCGACCTGAGTTTCTTCGTCGACGCGATCCGCAGCGGCCGGCGCGACCAGCTGATGGCCTATGCGCGCTCGTGCATCGACGGCGTGTACGAGATCTACACGGGCTTCGGCACCGGGTCGATCTCGATCGCGATGGTCGAGGGCAGCGCGCTCGGCGGCGGCTTCGAAGCGGCGCTCGCGCATCACTACGTGCTCGCGCAGAAGGGCGTGAAGCTCGGGTTCCCCGAGATCGCGTTCAACCTGTTCCCGGGCATGGGCGGCTATTCGCTCGTTACGCGCAAGGCGGACCGCGGAATCGCGGAATCGCTGATCTCGACCGGCGAAACGCATGCGGCCGAGTGGTACGAGGATCGCGGGCTGGTCGACGAGACGTTCGACGCCGGTGACGCGTATCTCGCGACACGCACCTTCATCGACGTGACGAAGCCGAAGCTGAACGGCGTGCGCGCGATGCTGCGCGCACGCGAGCGCGTGTTCCAGTTGTCGCGCTCGGAGCTGATGGACATCACGGAAGCGTGGGTGCATGCGGCGTTCACGATCGAGCCGAAGGACCTCGCGTACATGGAACGCCTGGTGATGCTGCAGAACCGGCGCGTGTCGAAGCTGCGCACGGTGTAATGCGGCGGGGCGCCGCCGGTTGCCGGCGGCGCCCCGCTCCCCGGAACGAAGCTCAGGCGATCAGCCTGAGCTTTCTCGTCTCGGCGAGCCACGCCTCGAAGGCCTGCGCCGGCATCGGCCGTGCGTAGTAGTAGCCCTGCGCGTGATCGACGTCGAGCTGCTTGAGGAAATCGGCTTCCGCGTGCGTCTCGACGCCTTCGGCGATCACCGCGAAGTTCAGCGCCCTCGCGAGCGACACGACCGAGCGCACCAGCGCCTGCGAGCGCGGATTGCGGTCGATGCCCGTGATGAAGGTGCGGTCGAGCTTGATCGCGTCGAGCGGCAGGCGCGACAACTGCGACAGCGACGAATAGCCGGTGCCGAAATCGTCGAGATGGATCTCCGCGCCGATCTGGCGGAACTGCCGCATCAGCCCGTTGGCGGAATCCTCGTCCTCGATGAAGCAGCTCTCGGTCAGTTCGATGTCGAGCAGGCCGGGCTTGAGCCCCGCGCCGTCGAGAATCGATGCGAACTGATGCACGATGTTCGTGTCCTGCAACTGCCGCGCGGACACGTTCACCGCGATCCGGATGCCGAGCCCCTTCGCCTTCCACGCGGCGGCCTGCGCGGCCGCGGTGCGCATCACCCAGCGCCCGAGCGGCGCGATCAGCCCCGACTCCTCCGCGAAGCGGATGAACTCGATCGGCGCGACGAGCCCGCGATCGGGCGACTGCCAGCGGATCAGCGCCTCGACGCCGCGCACGTCGCCGGTCGCGATATCGACGACCGGCTGGTAGTGCAGCACGAACTGCTCTTCCTCGAGCGCCTTGCGCAGGTTCGTGTCGAGCCACATGTACTTCGCGACCTTCTGGTTCATCTCCAGCGAGAACACGCGGTACGTGTGCTTGCCTTCTTCCTTCGCGACGTACATCGCGGTGTCCGCGCTGCGGATCAGCGTCTCGAGCGAATCGCCGTGCTGCGGGTGCATCGCGATGCCGATCGAGCAGCTCGTATAGACCTCCATCAGCCCGAGGTGGATCGGCGTGCGCATCCGTTCGAGGATGATCTGCGCGGTCGCTTCGAGCAGCGGCCGCGTGCCGTGCTCGAACAGCACGAGGAATTCGTCGCCGCCGAGCCGCGCGAGCGTCGCGCCGGACGGCAGGCAGCCGCTGATGATCTTCGACACGTCCTGCAGCAGGCGGTCGCCGGTGATGTGGCCGTAGTGATCGTTGACGCGCTTGAAGTTGTCGAGATCGAGGAACAGGATGCCGACCTGGCCGCGCGACGCGGCGCTCTCCGCGGCGATCGCCGCATGGATGCGCTCGCTGATTGCATGGCGGTTCGGCAGCCCGGTCAGCACGTCGGTGTTCGCGAGTTCGGTGAGCCGCTGCTGCGCGTTGCGTTCCTCGGTGATGTCGATGCCCGAGCAGATCAGGAACTGCTCTTCGACGCCGCTGCCGCTCTGCACGAACTTGTTGCGGAACTGGAACAGGCGCGGCCCGTTGACCGTGTTGATGTAGCGCTCGACCGCGAACGAGCGGTTGCTCGCGAAAAAGCCCGTGATGTTGCTGCGCGACTGCGCGCCCTGCTCGGGGCTCATGAACAGTTCGAACGCGCTGCGGCCGATCACGTCGACCTCGCGCTTGCCCGTCACTTCCTCGCACAGGTGGTTGAAACGCTGCACCATCCCGTTGCGGTCGAGGATCACGACCAGCGAATTCACTTCGGACACGACCTGCTCGGCGAACGCGAGCCCGTGCGACAGATCTTCCGCGACGGACACGGCATCGGAATACGCGGAGGCCGTGCCGGCCCAGTCGGTCGTGTTGACCTTCCTGCCGACGAGATGGAGGCTGACCGGCTCGCCGAACAGGGCGATGTCGAGCACGAGGTGCGACGTGACGCCCGTCAGCGCGCGAATGCGCGCGGCCTGCTCGACCGTCAGCGCGACGGCGACGTTGGTCAGGCCGCGGACGGCGGCCAGTTCGAGCGCATTGCTGTCGCTGCCGAGCCGCCAGCAGGGGCTGCGCGTACCGACATGCGCCTCGAGCACCGCGCTATCGTTTTCGTCATCCATGGACACGCCCCGATCCAGAAAAAAACGCATAGTGTAGACGGAGGCGAGCTGGCCGCCCGCCTTCCCGGGCCGCGCAGCGCGCGTCCCGGCAGGGCAGCCGTGATTGCCGTGACAACGGCCCTCGTCTCGTACTTGTTTCCAGCTAATGCGACCGGCGTTCGCGCGTAAAGCGCGCAGGTTCTGCCTAACGAATGATGAGAGCCATCTTATCAAATGACGATGAGGATTGGCACTCACATTTAGAGCAGAGTGTCAAGGAATTGGGACTCGATTGGCAAGCCGGACTTTTCATGATTGGCGGCATGTTCGAGAGCAGGCAAGGGAGTGCGAAACGGGGCTGGCCGGATGGGCGGAGATCCTTTATCCGTAAGGGTTTCCGGGAAATATCAGAATATGGGGACGGATAACCTTCAGAACCACCGCAGCAGGGTCGGATCGTGTTCCGGCAACGCGAAATCCGGCCAATTTTGTTTCCGTTCGAGTGTGAATGCGCCGCTTTATTCCACAGTCGGTTGCAATATCGCGACGCCTGCAGAAACGACGTGTTTTATCGGATCTCGGCAGCGGGCCGACAACGCGGGTGGAACCGGTACGGCCGCCGTCGCAACCGGTGCGCGAGACACACGGCGAGCGTCCGCAGTTCCGCACGAACGCCCGCCGTCGCCGCTGCCGCGCGTGGTCGCGGCTCAGCCCGCGGCGCCGTACCCGCCGCCGCCCGGCGTTTCGACGACGAACACGTCGCCCGGCGCCATCTGCGCGCGGCCGATATGCTCGAGCGCCTCGACCGTGCCGTCCGCGCGCTCGATCGTGTTGCGGCCGAGCGCGCCGGCCGCGCCGCCCGCCGCGCCGAACGGCGCGTGGATCCGGTTGTTCGACAGGATCGACGCGGTCATCGGCTCGAGGAAGCGGATCCGCCGCACCGCGCCGTCGCCGCCGCGCCAGCGCCCGCCGCCGCCCGAGCCGGCGCGGATCCGGTGCGAATCGAGCCGCACCGGGTAGCGCCATTCGAGCACCTCCGGATCGGTGAGCCGCGAGTTCGTCATGTGCGTCTGCACCGCGCCGACGCCCGCGAAGCCGTCGCCCGCGCCGCTGCCGCCCGCGATCGTCTCGTAGTACTGGTAGCGATCGTTACCGAATGTGAAGTTATTCATCGTCCCCTGGCTCGACGCGACGCAGCCGAGCGCACCGTACAGCGCGTTGGTGATCGCCGACGACGTCTCGACGTTGCCCGACACGACCGCGGCCGGATACTCGGGGTTCAGCATCGAGCGCGCGGGCACGATCACCGTGAGCGGCTTCAGGCAGCCGGCGTTCAGCGGGATGTCGTCGCCGACCAGCGTGCGGAACACGTACAGCACGGCGGCCATGCAGACGGCCTTCGGCGCGTTGAAGTTGTTGTCGAGCTGCGCGGACGTGCCGGTGAAATCGATCTCCGCGCACCGCGCCGCGCGGTCGACGCGGATCGCGACGCGAATCTCCGCGCCGTTGTCGAGCGGATAGCGGTACGCGCCGTCCTGCAGCGCGCCGATCACGCGCCGCACCGCCTCTTCCGCGTTGTCCTGCACGTGCCCCATGAACGCGAGCACGACGTCGCGGCCGAACTGCGCGACCATCCGGCGCAACTCGTCGACGCCCTTCTGGTTCGCGGCGACCTGCGCGCGCAGGTCGGCCATGTTCTGCTCGACGTTGCGCGCCGGGTAGCGGCCCGATGCGAGCAGCGCGCGCGTGTCGGCGTCGCGCAGCACGCCGGCCGACACGAGCTGCCAGTTGTCGATCAGCACGCCTTCCTCGTCGATATGCGTCGAATCGGGCGGCATCGAGCCCGGCGTCGTGCCGCCGATGTCCGCGTGGTGGCCGCGCGAGCCGACGTAGAACAGCGGCGCGTCCGAGCCGTCCGCGAACACCGGCGTGATGACCGTTACGTCCGGCAGGTGCGTGCCGCCGTGATACGGGTCGTTCAGCATGAACACGTCGCCGTCGCGCATGCGGCCGCGGTTGCGCTCGATCACCGTGCGGATGCTCTCGCCCATCGAGCCGAGGTGCACGGGCATGTGCGGCGCGTTCGCGATCAGGTTGCCGTCGCCGTCGAAGATCGCGCACGAGAAGTCGAGCCGCTCCTTGATGTTCACCGAGTACGCGGTGTTCTGCAGCCGCAGCCCCATCTGCTCGGCGATCGACATGAACAGGTTGTTGAAGATCTCGAGCCGCACCGGATCGGCATCGGTGCCGAGCGAGCGGCGCGTCGGCAGCGGCGTCGTGCGCGTCAGCACGAGGTTGCCCTGCGCGGTCATCCGCGCGCGCCAGCCGGGCTCGACGACGGTCGTGCCGTTCTTTTCCGCGACGATCGCCGGGCCGTCGATCGCGTCGCCAGCCAGCAGCGTGTCGCGCACGTACAGCGACGCGTCGTGCCACTGGCCGCCGGAATAAAAGCGCACGGCGGAATCGGCACGCGGCGCAGCGCCTTCCCCGCGCGAGGCCAGCGGCGCGATATCCACTGGCGCGTCGGAGCGGCCGATCGCCTCGACCGACGCCAGTTCGGCGACGAGCGGCGTGCCGGGCATCAGGAACGCGTAGCGCTGCCGGTACGCGGCCTCGAACGCCTGCTGCATCGCGTCGACGCTGCCGGCCGGCACGTCGAGCGCCGAATCGGTGCCCTGGTAGCGCAGGTGCACGCGCCGCTCGGTCGCGATCCGCTCCGGCGGCACGCCCTGTTCGAGCAGCGCGCCGACGGCCTCGTCGGCCAGCCGGTCGAGCGCCGCGTTCAAGGCCGGCAGCGACGCATCGGACAGCACGGCCTCGACCGCGCGCTCGCGCATCGCGGTCTGGTCGGCCAAGCCCATCCCGTATGCGGACAGCACGCCCGCGAGCGGATGCGCGAACACCTGCGTCATCCCGAGCGCATCGGCCACGCCGCACGCGTGCTGGCCGCCCGCGCCGCCGAACGTCGTCAGTACGTAGCGCGACACGTCGTGGCCGCGCTGCACGGAGATCTTCTTGATCGCGTTCGCCATGCTGCCGATCGCGATTTCCAGGAAACCTTCGGCGAGCGCCTCCGGCGTCTCGCGCCGCCCCGTCGCCGCATGGATTTCATCGGCGAGCGCCGCGAACTTCGCGGCCACGCCGTCGCGGTCGAGCGGCTCGTTTGCATGCGGGCCGAACACGCGCGGGAAATGATCGGGCTGGATCTTGCCGAGCATCACGTTGCAGTCGGTCACCGTCAGCGGGCCGCCGCGCCGGTACGCGGCCGGCCCCGGGTTCGCGCCGGCCGATTCGGGTCCGACGCGCAGCCGCGCGCCGTCGAAGCCGAGCACCGAGCCGCCGCCCGCGGCGACCGTGTGGATGCTCATCATCGGCGCACGCATCCGCACGCCGGCCACCTGCGTCTCGAACACGCGCTCGAATTCGCCGTTGTAATGCGACACGTCGGTCGACGTGCCGCCCATGTCGAAGCCGATCACCTGGCCGAAGCCGGCCGCGCGCGCGGCGCGCACCATCCCGACGATGCCGCCGGCCGGACCCGACAGGATCGCGTCCTTGCCCTGGAACGCATCGGCGCGCGTCAGCCCGCCGCTGCTCTGCATGAACTGCAGGTTCACGCCCGGCATCTCGTGCGCGACCTGCTCGACGTAGCGACGCAGGATCGGCGACAGGTATGCGTCGACGACGGTCGTATCGCCGCGCGACACCATCTTCATCAGCGGCGACACCTCGTGCGACACCGAAACCTGCGTGAAGCCGATGCGACGTGCGAGTTCCGCGAGCGCGCGTTCATGCGCGGTGTAGCGGTAGCCGTGGATCAGCACGATCGCGAGCGCGCGCACGCCCGAGTCGAACACGCGGCGCAGCGACGCTTCGGCATCCTGTGCATCGAGCGGCACGACGACGTCGCCATGCGCACCGATGCGCTCGTCGATCTCGACGACGGTCTCGTACAGCGCATCGGGCAGCACGATGTCGAGGTCGAACAGCCGAGGCCGGTTCTGGTACGCGATGCGCAGCACGTCGCGAAAGCCGCGCGTCGTCGCGAGCGCAGTGCGTTCGCCCTTGCGTTCGAGCAGCGCGTTGGTCGCGACCGTCGTGCCCATCTTCACCATGTCGACGCGCTCGGGCGTGATCGGCTCGCCGTCGGCGAGGCCGAGCAGGTGGCGGATGCCGGCCACGGCCGCGTCGTGGTATTGCTCGGGGTTCTCCGACAGCAGCTTGTGCGTGACGAGCGTGCCGTCGGGCCGGCGCGCGACGATGTCGGTGAACGTGCCGCCGCGGTCGATCCAGAATTGCCAGCGTGCGGCGTCGGAGGGAACGGGAGAAAGGTGTCGGTCGGTCATGATGGTCGATGCGTCGTGAAATCTCGGGACGAGCGCCGCCGCACGGCGCGCGTCGCGCGCCGCGTGGTGGTGCCGGTAAAAAGGGGAAAAAGGGAGAAAGCGCCGCGCGGGCCGCTGCCGCTTACGCGGCGTCGAGTTCGCGGCCGCGCGTCTCGGGCAGCGTCAGCGCGGCGACGATCACCACGCCGTATGCGGCGACCGCGAAGATCCCGATGCTCGTGCCGAGCCCGTATTGCTTCGACAGCGCGCCGATCAGGAACGGGAACAGTGCGCCGATCGCGCGGCCCACGTTGTAGCAGAAGCCCTGGCCCGAGCCGCGCACGCGGGTCGGGAAGAGTTCGGTGAGGAACGCGCCCATCCCCGAGAAGATGCCCGATGCGAAGAAGCCGAGCGGGAAGCCGAGCCACAGCATCGACGCGTTGGTCAGGTTCAGCGACGTGTACGCGAACGCGATCACCATCGAGCCGATCGCGAACAGGATGAAGTTCGGCTTGCGGCCGAGGCGGTCGGTCAGGTATGCGCTCGTCAGGTAGCCGACCCACGAGCCGAAGATGATCATCGCGAGATAACCGCCGGTGCCCATCACGGTCAGGTGCCGCTCGGTCTTCAGGAAGGTCGGCAGCCACGTCGTGATCGCGTAGTAGCCGCCCTGCGCACCGGTCGTCAGCAGCGCCGCGCGCAGCGTCGTCGTGATCAGCTTCGGCGCGAAGATCTCGGTGAGGCGCGGCGCGTCGGCCACCTTCGCCTGCGCGGCCTTCTCCTTCTCGTAGACGTCCGGCTCCTTCACGTAACGGCGGATCGCGACGACCAGCAGCGCGGGCGCCAGCCCGACGAGGAACAGCGCGCGCCACGCCTGCTCGGCCGGCAGCACCGAGAACAGCAGCGCATACAGCAGCGCGCACAGCCCCCAGCCGATCGCCCAGCCCGACTGCACCAGGCCGACCGCCCTGCCGCGATCGCGCGCACGGATCACCTCGCCGATCAGCACCGCGCCGGCCGTCCATTCGCCGCCGAAGCCGAAGCCCATCAGCGCGCGCGCCGCGAGCAACTGGTGATAGTTCTGCGCGAGCCCGCACAGCGCGGTGAACACCGCGAACCACAGCACCGTGAGCTGCAGCGTGCGCACGCGGCCGATCCGGTCGGACAGGATGCCGGCGATCCAGCCGCCGAGCGCCGATGCGAGCAGCGTGACCGTGCCGATGAAGCCGGCATCCGCGAGCGAGATGCCCCAGGTCGCGACGAGCGTCGGGATCACGAACGACAGCATCTGCGTGTCCATCCCGTCGAGCATGTAGCCGACCTTGCAGCTCCAGAAGGCGCGGCGCTCGCGCGGCTGCGCGTACGCGTACCACGAGAACAGGCCGCTGCGCTCGGAGCTCGCGGGCTCGGCGGCGGGTGCCGTGAGGGTCTTGCTTTCCATGGTGGTGCTCCTGTCGTTATGCGCCGTCAAATGTGTGCGTGTGCGTGTGTCGTGTGTGCGTCGCCGCGAGGCCGGATCAGAACACGGCCAGCGACGCGTTCGTGATGTCGGTCATCAGCATGTGGCCGGGCGTATGCGCGATCGCGATCGGCAGCTTCGCGTCCATCAGCGCGGTTTGCGGCGTCACGCCGCACGCCCAGAACACCGGCAGCTCGCCGTCGCGGATCGTCACCGCGTCGCCGAATTCGGGTGCGTTCAGATCCGCGATGCCCAGTTCCTGCGGGTGGCCGATATGGATCGGCGCGCCGTGCACGCCCGGGAACCGGCTCGTGATCTGCACCGCGCGGATCGCATCGGCGCCGCGCATCGGCCGCATCGACACGACGAGCCGGCCGCCGAAGATGCCTGCGCGGCGGTTCGGAATCGACGTGCGGTACATCGGCACGTTGCGGCCCTCCTCGACGTGGCGCAGCCCGATCCCTTCGCGGGCGAGCATCTCCTCGAACGAGAACGAGCAGCCGATCGCGAATACGACGAAATCGTCGCGCCACAGCGCTTCCAGCGACTCGACGCGTTCGGTCAGGCGGCCGTCGCGGTACACGTTGTAGCTCGGCACGTCGGTGCGGATGTCGAGATCCTCGCCGAGCGCGTCGATCCGGAACGCGCCCGGTTCGCCGACGCCGAGCAGCGGGCACGCTTTCGGGTTCGCCTGACAAAAGCGCAGGAAATCGTGCGCGTACGCATCGGGCAGGATCGCGAGATTCGCTTGCGCGAACGGGCCGCAGTGGCCTGCGGTCGGGCCTCGGAACGCGCCGCGGCGCACGGACTGGCGAAATTCGGAAGGCGTCATGAGATTCAATGGCAGATCGGGATGTGGTCGGGATGACGGTGTCGCGTCATCGGATACGGCGAAGAATAGGAAAGAAAAAATTTTGTCGCCAACGAGTTTTTTTGCGCTGCGTGTATAGAATTTCTTAACGCATCTTCGGGTTTTCCCCGGTCCCGTTCATTTTTTCAGCGGGGCAAGCTGCGCGCCCAATGCCTTGCCGACCGCCATGAACACGCGTTTTCTCGAAACCTTCGTCACGCTCGCGAAGCTGCGCAACTTCCGCACGACGGCCGCCGCGCTGCACGCGACGCCGGCCGCGATCTCGCAGCGCCTGAAGGCGCTCGAGGACGAATTGCAGACGGTACTCGTCGACCGCGACAGCCGCGAATTCCGGCTCACGCCGAACGGCGAGTACCTGCTCGGCTATGCGAAAGCCGTGGTCGAGGCGACGCAGGAGCTGCAGGCCGCCGCGTCCGGCGAGAGCGCGCTGCGCGGCAAGCTGCGGCTCGGTGTGATCGAGACGGTCGTGCATAGCTGGCTGCCGCACTATATGCGCCGCCTCGCGGCCGACTATCCGCAGCTCGAGATCGACCTGACCGTCGACGTGAGCGTCGTGCTGCAGCGCCGGCTGATGGCCGGCGAGCTCGACCTGATCATCCGCGTCGAGGGCAGCGACGAGACGTCGGTCGTCTGCGACGCGCTAGCGAACTATCCGGTGCGCTGGATCGCGCGCGCGGGGCTGCTGCCGAACACGCGCACGGGCCTTGCGCGGCAGGTGCTGCGCCAGCCGATCCTGACCTACGGGCGCGGCACCGCGCCCCACCGCGCGCTGGAAGACATCGTCCGTACGCTTGCGCATGCGCATGGCGTGCCGCTGTCGGACACGCGCATCACCGGATCGCCGTCGATCTCGGTGATCGTGCAGCTCGTGCGCGACGGCTTCGGCGTCGCCGCGATTCCGGTGCTGTTCGTGGATGCGCTGATCGAGAGTGGTGAGGTTGTCGAGCTGCCGCTGCAGCCGTCGCCGCCGTCGATCGTCGTGTCGATGTCGCGGCGCGCGGATGCGCCGCGGTTCGTGCACGGCGCGTCGATTGCAGCGCGGGCTGCGTGTCATGAGTATTGCGAGAAGAGTACGCGGCGGTTGGTCGAGGCGCTTTGACCTGAGGCGGACCGGCGGGTGCGGTTTCTGTTCACTTATCCGTAATACGAAAGAAATGAATCAGACAGACAGTCACGCGGACTGCCCCGCGTGCGGCTGCGTCAGCTTGCCGTCGCCGTACTCGCGGAGCACCTTCGAGATCACGACGCGATAGCCGTCGAGCCAGCGCGCCTGCTTCGCCTTCGCTTCGAGGTGCGCCGGATGCTGCATCAATTGCTGCAGCGCCGCTTCCGATTCCCAGTAGTAGACGTTCTGGATCAGCCCCGCTTCGGCGTTCTCCCACGTCTCCTCGCCGAGATAACCGGGCGTCGCGCGCGCCATGTCGGCGATCTGCCGGTCGAGCCGGTGGAATTCGTCGTCGTATTGCCCGGCACGAAAAATGAAGGTCGACGCGTACATGCCCGCTCCGTCGGAAACGATTGAAAGAGCGCCAAGTGTAAGGCACGCGCGGCGGCGCCGCGATCGTTACGCGGCGAGCGGATCGGCGTCGAGCCACGCGTCGATGCGTGGCGCGTCTTCACGCGCTCCGGCCGCGGGCGCCGGCATCGCAGCAAGCGCATGCCGTGCACGTTCGAGCGCCTGTGCGAAGCCGCGCAACTCGCGTGTCGCGGGCCGGTCGTCGGCACGCCGGCGCGCGAGCGCTGCTTCGACGTCCGCGCCGATCAACGCGAGTTGCGCGTCGATGAAGTCGAGGCACCGCGCACGGCAATGCGCGGAGACCGGCGCGACGGCCAGCAGGACGGGCACGATCGACACGGTCAGGTAGCCGCCCGGCGCGACCCGCGACAACGCATCGCGTACGTGCTGCCCGCCACCGACCAGCGACGTGAACACGGCATCGCGCCACACCGCACGCTCGAACGCGAGTGCGTCGCGATACGTATCGAGCGCCGCTCGATCTGCGACCTGTCCGGCCGTCACCAGCGGAACCGGAAACGAGGGTTCGACGGCAGGCTGCTCGCCCTCCACCTCGACAATGCAGTTCGCGCCAAACCATGCCGTTTCGTCTCGACGCGCAGCGAGCACGCGAGACTGCAACCGGTCCGGCAGCATCGGATCGAGCGGCACAGCACCGCAGATCGACGGCTTCTCCGCATGCACGCTGCAGCGGCCGTCGTCGGCAAGCGCCGCGCAACGGCCGAGCGACGGATAGTCGTAACCCTGCAGCGTCAGCACGACCCATTCGCCATTCTCGCCGCCGATGCGATGGAACAACCGCTCCGCCAGCACTTCGGACGCCGCAACATCGTCCGCGTCGAATGCATGCTCGCGCCCGCCCGCACGCCAGCGTTCGCCGATTCGCCGCTTCGGCACGCGACGGATCGTCAGCGCGCCGACGAAGCGGTGCCGATGCCGGAACAGTTCGCGCAGCGACAGCGTCGGCGCGCTGTTGCAGCAGCGTCCGCATGCATTGCACGCGAGCAGGTACGTGTCTACCACGGCCGCCGCACCGAATCCTGGTAACGCGTGAGGATGAAGCGCGCGACGTCGTCCGAGTGATATGCGGCGACGAGCTGCGCGACCCACGGTTTCGCGCGATCGGCGTTGCGCACCGTCAGCACGTTCGCGTACGGCGAACGCGCATCTTCGAGGCTGACGCTGTCGCGTGCGGGTTGCAGCCCGACGCGGGCGGCATCGTCGCTGTCGATCGCAACGAACGCGGCCGTGTCGAGCGCGGCGTAAAGACGGTCGCGGCGCAGCGCGACGAATTTCAGCCCGAGCCGGTTGCCGGTCACGTCGCGCAGCGTCGCATGGAGGCCGGCCTGCTCGCGCAGCGTCACCAGCGTGTCGTTCTGCAGCAGCACGAGCGCGCGCGCCATCCCGCGCGGATCGGCGGGAATCGCGACCGTCGCGCCGGGCTGCAGTTCGTTCAGGTTTTTCAGCTTGCGCGAATAAAGCGCCATCGGCAGCGTGACGGTCGGCGCGACTTCGGTCAGCGCGTAGCGTTTCCGCGCGCGCGTCGCGGCAAGCTGTTGCGCATCCTCGAAGCTGGCCGCGTCGATCCGGCCGTCGGCGAGCGCCGCGTCGATGCGCGACGCGTCGTCGAATTCGACGACGTCGACGCCCAACCCGCGTGCAGCGGCGACCCGCTTCACTTCGTCCAGGATCTGCGCATGCACGCCACGCGTCACGCCGACGCGCACGGCCGGGGCAGCCGATTCGGCCGCAACGGCCGATCCCTGATGGACGACACCGCACGCGGCCAGCAGCCACACGGAAACGAATCGCACGATGCCGTTCCTCACGATACATCCCTCAGGATCGTGCGAAAGCCGATGTGCGATGCGCCGAGATCGGCTTCCTGCTGTTCGCGCGACGACGCGCGATAGCGCACGCAGTAATCGCGCGAACACAGGAACGACCCGCCCTTGATGACCATCGGCGTATCGTGCCGGCGCGTCGGCGGTGCGACGGCCGCCGTGTCGCCGTTGGCGTGCGGCTGGTGCGGGCCCGCGTACGCGTCCTTCGTCCATTCCCAGGCATTGCCGATCATGTCGTAGAGGCGAAAGCCGTTCGCCGCATAACAACCGACGGGCGCGAGACCCGCGTGACCGTCCTCGGCCGTATCGAGCACCGGGAACGCGCCCTGCCAGTAGTTCGCGGCCGGCTTGCCCTGTGCATCGCGCGGCGCCGCATCGAGCGACGCATCGTCGCGGCCGGCCTTGCCCGCGTATTCCCATTCGGCCTCGGTCGGCAAATCGCGGCCGAGCCAGCGCGCATAGGCCAGCGCATCGCGCTGCGTGACGAGCGTGACGGGCAGGTTGCCGAGCCCGTCGACGCCGCTGCCGGGCCCGCGCGGATGACGCCACGACGCCCCCTTCACCCACGACCACCATGCGAGGTCGCGCGCATTCATCTCGTCGCGCGTCGGCACGTTGAACACCGCCGCGCCGCCCTGCTGCTCGGCCTCGGTCACGTAGCCGGTCGCCTGCACGAAGGCGGCGAACTGCGCGATCGTCACGTCGGTCTGGTCGATCCAGAAACCGCCGACGCGCGTGCGGCCATCACCGACCGGACGCTCGTCCGCATAACCGCGCGTGCTGCCGAACACGAACGCGCCGCCGCGCAGATGCACCATCCCGGCCTTCGGGTCGTCGCGCCACTTGGCCGGCAGCCCCGAATAGCGCTCGCACTGTCGCTCGGAGCCGAGCGGCGCGAGCGCGCGGCCGCGATTCGCGTCGTCGAATGCACCGCCCGCCGGCGCTACGGGATTCGCATAGCCCGCCGCGAATGCAGTGGCGAACAGTGTGGCGACGAGCGCCGTGCCGATCGTCCAGAACCGGAACCGAAACCGCATCGTGTCGTCCTTTCAAGAAAACGCCTGCCCGCTCCAGGTTTTCCGCCCCGAAGGAAATTCCTCGTGAGGCCTGGAGCGAAGCGACAGGTCTGGGGGCGCTCAGTAATATCCACGCGGACGCAGCGGCTCGACGCCGCCGACGTTGCTCATATAGGTCTTCCACTGGTCGACGAGCGTGCCGATCACCGACGGGTTCTGCGCCGACACGTCGGTCGTCTCGCCGCGATCCGACGCGAGGTCGTAAAGCTGCCAATGGCCGTCGAGCGGCCCGAGCGGCGGCTCGGTCCACAGCGCCTTCCAGCGGCCGTCGGCGCTGCGCAGGTACGCGCGGCCGTACGCTTCGTCGCCGAACGGCGCCGTATGCACCTCGCCCGTCGCCGAGCCGGTGAGCACCGGCAGCAGCGACTGGCCCGTAACCGGATACACGTAGCGGTTGTTGTAGATCACCTTGCCCTTGTTCTGGTCGACGCCCGTCAGCGTGTTGACGAGCGGCGGCGCCGGCTGCGACGGCGGCGTGACGCCCGCGACCGCGAGGAAGGTCGCCGTGTTGTCGGTCACATGCGTGAACGCGCGCAACGTCGGCAGTTGCTGCGACTGGCCGGGCAGGCGCACGATCGTCGGCGTCGATACGCCGCCTTCGGCCGAGTAGCCCTTCGTGTGCCGGAACGGCGACGCGCTCACTTCGGCCCAGCGCAGCCCGTACTGCAGGCGTTGCGCGTTCTGCTTGCCGTTGTCGGTGCCGAGCGCCGAATAGGTCGGCTCCTGCGCGTTCGCGGTATCGGTCGCCGTCGGGTCCGCGCCGGAATCGATCGGCCAGCCTTCCGCGCCGTTGTCCGACTGGAACATGATGAACGTGTTGTCGTATTCGCCGATGTCCTTCAGGTGCTGGATCAGCAGGCCGATGTTGTAGTCGAGGTTCTCGACCATCCCCGCGTAGATCTCCATGTAGCGCGCCTGCGCACGGCGCTCGGCCGGCGACAGGCTCGACCACAGCTTGTCGACCTTGCCGGTGCCGTAGTCGCTGTAGCCGTCCGCGGCCGAATGCACCGCGCTGATGTATTTCGCGCTCGCGGTGCCGTTGTTCGCGGTCGCGGGCGACGCCGCCGTCGTTTCAGGCACGCCGTCGAACGGCTTGAAGTCGGCGGGAATCAGGCCGAGCGCTTTCTGCCGCGCGATCCGCGCGTTGCGGATCGCGTCGTAGCCGGCGTCATAGACGCCCGCGTACTTGTGCAGCCACGGTTCGGGCACCTGCAGCGGCCAGTGCGGCGACGTGTACGCCGCGTACGCGAAGAACGGCTTGCCGTCGCGCTGGTTCGAATCGATGTACGAGATCAGCTTCTGCGTATAGAAATCGGTCGAATAGAACACGGCCGGGCTGCCGCCCGTGCCGCCAGGCTGCCCGGGCTGGCCAGGCTGCACGTAGCGGCCGTCCTCCGTGTAGTTCGACGAGCCTGCCGGCTCGTGCGCGAAGTGGTTGGTCGCCGCACCGCCGAGCAGCACGTAGCTGCGCTCGAAGCCCCACTGGTCGGGCGTCTGCCCGCTGCCCGTCGCACTGCCGACGATCCCCGAGCCGATGTGCCACTTGCCCGCGATATACGTGTGGTAGCCGGCGTCCTTCAGCAGTTGTGCGAACGACAGCGCGCGGTCGTTCAGGTAGCCCTCGTAGCCGGGCAGCCCGCGCCGCTCGTCGGTCGGCACGCCCATCGTGCCTTCGCCGACGAGATGGTGATCGGTGCCGGACACCAGCATCGCACGCGTGATCGCGCAGACGGTGCCGGTGTGATGGTTCGACAGGATGCGGCCCGATGCGACGAGCGCATCGAGGTTCGGCGTGTTGATCTCGCCGCCGAATGCATGGATGTCGGAATAGCCGAGATCGTCGGCCATGATGTACAGGATGTTCGGGCGTTTCGCGGCCTGCGGCGGTGTTGTATTAGCCGGCGGAGGCGGCGAATCGCTGTCGACGCCGCCGCACGATGCGAGCGACAACGCGCCGGCGATCGCGGCGCAGACGACACGGAAACGGAAAGCATGCAACGGCGACGCGGACTTTTTCATTAGCGTGAACGCTCGATCTACGGGATCGGCGATCTTAGCGTCGCGCACGCGGCGCCCAAAGTCGGATTCGTCACATGCTAACGGGGTGCGGGAATATGCGATGCGGGCCCGATGCAGGTCGTTTTTCGCGACCCGCGCCGCGATGCGTCAGCTGCGCCCGCCGAGGCTGCCGCCGCCGTCCACGGCCAGCACCTGCCCCGTGACGAAACCGGCTTCGTCGGACAGGAAGAACGCGATCGCGGCCGCCACGTCGTCGGGCGTACCGAGCCGGCGCGCGGGGATCGTCGCGAGCACCTTGCGCTCGGCTTCGCTTCCGACCGGCCGCGTCTGGCGGAACAGTTCGGTCTCGATCGGGCCCGGCGCAACTGCATTGACGGTCACGCCATGCTCGGCAAGTTCGAGCGCCCACGTCCGCGTGCAGCCGACGAGCGCGTTTTTCGCGGCCGAATAGGCGGTGCGATCGAGGCTGCCGAAAATCGCGCGGCTGCATATGTTGACGATGCGCCCGTGGCCGCGCGCCTTCATCGCGTCCGCGAAGTGCTGAGTGACCTGGATCGCGGCCCGCACGTTCAGATCGAACACGGCCTGCAGCGACCCGAAATCGATCTGCCCGAGCGGTTGCGGCAACACGATACCGGCGTTGTTGACGATGCCGTCGACGTCGTGCCGCTCGCTGATGTGCGCAAGGGTTGCCGCCGTCTGTTCGATGTCGGCAAGATCGCATGCGAGCAATTCGCCGGGGAAGTCGATGCCCTGCGCATGCCGCGCGAGGCCGATGACGCGATGGCCGCGCTGCGCAAGTGTTGCGCTGATCGCGAGGCCGATGCCGCGTGACGCGCCGGTGACGAGATAGGTGCGGGATGACATGATTCGTGCCTGTGTGGAAGGAATCGAAGAAGTCGCGATGCGTACGCAGCCACGCGGCGCATGCGTGTTCCGGGCGATTGTGCATCGGGCCGGAAAAACGCGTACGGTCGCCTGCCCGCCTCAGTCCTCCGACGCCAGCATCCGCGGAATCTCGTCGACCAACGCATCGATGACGACACGCACCTTCGACGGCACGTGGCGCGACGACGGCCGCACCGCGAACACCTCGGCGCCCGACACGCTGTTGCTGTCCATCACGAGCGCGAGGCGGCCGTCGCGCAGGTAAGGCGCCATCAGCCAGCATGGCAGCCACGCGAGGCCCGCGCCGGCAGCGGCCGCATCGGCGATCGCCTGCAGGTCGTCGAACCGCAGGCGGCCGGCCGCGCGATGGTCGTGCACCGCGCCGTCCGCACCGATGATCCGCCATGGTGCCGGCTGCCCGCCGCGCGAATACGCGATGCCGACGTGCGACGCGAGTTCGTCGAGCCCCGTCGGCCGGCCGTGACGTTCGAGATACGCGGGCGATGCGCAAATGCCCATCGTCTGTACGCCAAGCCGCCGCCCGACGAGCGTGCTCGTATCCGCAAGCTCGCCGATGCGCACCGCGACGTCGAAACCGTCGTTGATCAGGTCGGCCAGGCGATCGCTGAACGACACGTCGATCTCGAGCCGCGGATGACGCTCGACGAGGCGCCGCATGACGGGTGCCACGCATTGCCGCCCGAACAGCACGGGTACGCTGATGCGCAGCCGCCCCGACGGCTCGCGCCGGCCCGCGTCGAGCGCGGCCTCCGTTTCGCCGAGATCGGCCAGCAGCCGCCGGCACTGCTCGTAATAGACGAGCCCTTCGTCGGTCAGGCTGAGCTGGCGCGTCGTGCGCTGCAGCAGCCGCGCGCCGAGACGGCGTTCGAGCCGCGCGACGACCTTCGCGACGGCCGAACGCGTGACGCCGATGCGCAGCGCCGCCGCCGCGAAGCTGCCCGACTCCACGACGTCGACGAATTCGGCGACGCCTCTCAGACGCTCGTCCATACGATTCCGCTCCGGTTGGATGACAGATTTGTGTCCATGACGGCGACAGTCAGTGGCCAAATTCTCGCCAATGCGTCCCCGTGCGCAACACTATGATAGTTCGACCTATCTCGAAAAAGGAGTCGACATGCACGCATGGCAAGTCAAACCCGGCGACGGCGCGGCCGGGCTCCGGCGCATCGACGCGACACGCCGGCCCGTCGGGCCGACCGACGTCGTCGTGAAGATCCACTCGGCAGGACTGAACTACCGCGACCTGATGTTCGCGCGCGGCGACTATCTCGGCATCGGCAAGGACGCGCTGATTCCTGTCGCCGACGGCGCCGGCGAAGTCGTCGAAACCGGCCGCGACGTCACGCGCTTCAAGCCGGGCGATCGCGTGATCAACACGTATTTCCCGCGCTGGATCGACGGGCCGCCCACGCCGCAGAAAGTTTCCGGTTCGCCCGGCGCGCAATTCGACGGCGTGCTGGCCGAGCACTTCGTGTCCGACGAAGCAGCGCTGGTCGCGATCCCCGCGCATCTCGACTACGACGAAGCGGCGACGCTGTCGTGCGCGGGCATCACCGCGTGGAATGCGCTGTTCGCCGACGGCGGCGCGGGGCCTGGCTCGACCGTCGTGCTGCTCGGCACGGGCGGCGTCTCGATCGTCGCGCTGCAGCTTGCGCACGCGGCAGGGTTGCGCACGATCGTCACGTCGTCGAGCGACGCGAAGCTCGAACGCGCCCGCGCACTCGGTGCGGACGCAACGATCAACTATCGGGTGACGCCCGAGTGGCAGAACGAAGTGCTGCGGCTCACCGGCGGCGCGGGCGCGGATCTCGTCCTGGAAGTCGGTGGACACGACACGCTGCCGCGTTCGGTCGCCGCGACCAAGCTGGGCGGCGTCGTGTCGGTGATCGGCGGCGTCAGCGGCTTCGGCGGCCCCGAACTCGGGCTGCTTTCGCTGATCGGCGGCATTCGGCAATTGCACGGGATCATGGTCGGCAGCCGCGCGATGCTCGACGACGTCGCGCGGTTCGTCGATGCGAAGCGGATCAAGCCGGTAGTCGATCGCGTGTTCGGCTTCGACGAGGCGCCGCAAGCGTATGCGTACCTGCAGTCGGGGCAGCATTTCGGCAAGGTCGTGATTCGCGTCGCGTCGTGATGGCCGGCCTGCTCGACCACGACTGGGTGCTGAATTTAGCGGCCGACGGGCAGGCCGCGCTCGTCGACTACCTGTTCACGCGCCACGGCGCACGGATCGACGAACGGCGCATCGTGCGGGCGCAGTCGGTCGCGATGTTGCAGACGATGCTCGAGCAGGCCGACATGTGCACGTGGTGCCCGACGATTCTCGCGGCCGTGCCACCGTTCGGCGAACGGATGCGACCGTTGCAACTGAAGGAGACGTTCGAGCCGCACGACCTCGGGATCGTCACACGCCGCAGCAGCACGCTGAGCGACGCCGCGCGCTGCTTCATCGACTGTTTGCTGCAAGTAATCCGCAAGCATGCGCGATCTGCGCGCAAGGAGGATCTTGCGATGTTCAGGACGGTTTCGCCGCTGATCTGACGGCCAGCGCCGCAACGGCCGATTGCGCGACCTGCCGCGGCCCGGCGCACCATGCGCCCGCGCCGCGGCATGCGTCGCGCGTCAGATCTTCGCGGTCAGCGTGATCCCGACCGTGCGCGGATCGCCGTACAGCACCGGATACGCGCCATACGACGGCAGCAGCTCGAGCTTCTTGTAAACCTTGTTCGTAAGGTTCGTCATGTAGCCCGTCACGATGTACTTCTGGTTCGGCGTCGTGTACGACACATGCGCATTCAGCACCGTATAACCGCCCTGCCAGAGCTGCGGCATCGTCTGCCGCGTCGCGCTGAAGTATTCGCGGCTGCGGTAGTTCACGTCGCCACCTGCCGTCAACGTGCCGAATGGCACCGGAACGCGATAGTCGAAGCCCGCGTTCAGCGTCGTATGCGGCGAGCGCGCGAACGAGTTGCCGACGGCGGTCGGCACGTAGCGGAACTCCGTGAAGCGCGTGTTCAGCATCCCGAGGTTCGCGAACAGGTAGAGGCTGTTGACCGGCTGTGCCTTCAGCTCCAGCTCGAAGCCGTCCGCGCGACCCTGCCCCGCGTTCGACAGCGTCGACACCGGCGGCCCGCCGAACGGGTTCGGCGCGAGCGCGAACACCTGGATGTCGCGATAGTCGTAGTGGAACACGCTCGCGTTGACGATCAGCCGCTTGTCGAACCACTCGCTCTTGATGCCGACCTCGTAGTCGGTCAGGTACTCGGGCGAAACGGTCGACACCGTGCTCTGCGTATATGCGTTGCCGTTGTAACCGCCCGAGCGGAAGCCGCGCGCATAGCGGAAATACGCGCGCACGTTGTTGCTGAGCGCGTATTCGGGCGTAAGATCCCAGGTCGGCGCGCGCCACGTGTTCGTCTGGTTCTGCTGCGCGCTGACCGCGAGCGGCGACGACACCGACGACGGCGACCACCAGCTGTTCGGATCGCTGAACGTCACATTGCCCGCTCCCTGCAGCCCCGTCAGGTTGATGGTCTTGCGCTCGATCGTGTAACGCAGCCCGCCCGTCACGTTGAAGCGGTCGGTGAACCGGTACTTGATGCTGCCGAAGATCGCCACGCTCTGCGTGTGCTGCGTGAGGTCGGTCAGATGGTAGAACGCGGGCGACGGCGAGCCCGGCAGGCCGCCGCCGGCGCCCTGCTCGGCCAGTTGCTCGGTGAACAGATGCGTGCCGACGAGCCAGCTCAGCCGGTCGTTCTGCGGCGATTCGAGCCGGAACTCCTGCGAGAACTGGCGGCTCGACAGGCGGTCATGCGAACGTGCCGCATCGAACGGCGAATAGTCCTCGTCGTCCTGGTACCAGCGGTGCAGCCCTTCGAACGCGGTGATCGACGTCAGCGACACCGCCGGGTTGATGCGCCAGTGCGCGGTGAGCGACGTGCCCCACGACGAGATGTGATCGCTCGACGGCGCATTGAGCGACACCGTGTACGGATCGGTCGATCCGACGAAGCCGAACTGGTTCGCGCCGCCCCGCCCCGCGCCTTCCGCGTGCCACGCATTGCCGCCGCCCGTGTAGTTGCGGCCGTGGATGTTGAACAGGAAATCGGTGTCCGGAGTCGGCACGGCCAGCACCTGGAAACGCACCGCGTTGTCGTGAAAGCCGCCGAAGCGCCCCTGCTGCGCGGTGTTCGTGTAGAAGCTGTCGGCATTCTCGTGATACACCGACACGCGCGCGGCCAGCACGTCGTTCTTGCCGATCGGCCCGCCGACCGCGGCTTCCGCAAGCCGGCTGTTGTACTGGCCGAGGCCGAGCTTGCCGTAGCCGCTCACGTCGAAGGTCGGCTTCTGCGACGTGATGCTGAGCGCGCCGCCGACGGTATTCTTGCCCCACAGCGTGCCCTGCGGCCCGCGCAGCACCTCGATGCGATCGAGGTCGAACAGCGGAAAGCCCTGCCCGAACACGCTGTTGATGTACACGTCGTCGAAGTACACACCGATCGGGCTCAGCGACAGGTCCGACGGATCGTTGCTGCCGACACCGCGCAGGAACCAGCGCGGCCGCTCGCGGCCCTCGGTCGATTGCCCGGTGAAGTTCGGCACGTACTTCGTCACGTCGTTGATCACGCGCAACTCGTTGTTCTTGATCGCGTCGCCACTCAGCGCGCTCACCGCGACCGGCACGTCCTGGATGCTTTCCTTGCGCCGGCGCGCGGTCACGGTCACCGTGCCGAGATTCGTTTCGCGTGCGGCCGCGCCGCGATTCGCATGGGTCGCCTTCGGCGCGGCCGCAGTTGCATCATCCGACGCCTGTGGTGCCGGCTTCGCGTCCGGCACCTCCGCTGCCGCCACGCCGTCCTCTGCCCACGCGGGCAACGATACGGTGCCGCCCGTCAGCAGTCCCCCCAGCGCGGTGACGATTAGTTTTTTCCTGAACATCGATGAGTCATCCTGTTTGATCGGTTGAACGCACGTGCGTGCGCGACGCACGGGTTCTGTATTGCAATTCGGATGCCAGCATCGAAAAGACCGTCCCGCGGGGCTTCCGGCGCCCGTGCGGCTCGCGTGTTGCTGCATACGCATCTGTGAGGAGCGGCGAACTGTTTGCCACGCAACACCGCCGCAGCGCGCGACATCCGCCCCGAAGGCGATCAGGACAGTTTCGCGGGCAACGGTCGCAGCGCGCCGCGACGCACGTGCGCAAGCCGCAGCGCGAACGCAACCAGCACGACCACGGGCAGCCAGCACAGAAACACGACCGGCAATCCGACGAACGGCGCGAGCGCGCTACCGGCCAGCGGGCCGCAGAACGCGCCGGTCATCGACGCGAGGTTGTAGAGGCTCGACACCTGGCTCTTGTCGGCAGGATGGCGGCCCAGATGCTGCATGTTGACGAGATGCAGCATCGACGAACCGGCGCACAGCGCGGCGAGCCCCGCGCCGACGATCCACGCGTCGCGCGCGAGGCCGAGTGCGAGCAGCCCGGCGATGCCGCCCGCGAGACTGAGGGCATGGCAACGACGCTCCGTCATCCGTTGCGCGACATGTCCGAGCCCGAACAGGGCAATCACCGCAACGGCACCCTGCAATGTCAGCAGCGCGACGGCGCGCGTCTGCGACAGTCCGAGTGACTGAATCGCGAGCACCACCGTATACGTGCCGGCGAGCGAGCGTGTCGCGCTGTTCACGGCCTCCAGCACAAGCTGCTCGCGTACATCGTGGCTCCAGGCAAGCGCAAGCAACTTGCGCAGCCCGCCAGTTTCGTGCCGCGCACGGCGCGGCGGCTGCTCCGCGTCGCCGAGCAGCATTCGGCTGAACAGCGCCATGCCCGCGAAGCTCGCCGACGCCGCGCAAAACGTCGCGACCGCGCCGTGCGCGCCGGTTAGCCAGCTCGCGAGCCACGGCCCAACCATGCCCGTCCCGACCGACATGGCCGCGCGATACCAGCCCGCGCGCGCCAGGCCGATCTGCGCGAGACGCGCGAGGAACACGCCGTTGATCGACACGATCCGGAACGGGATGCACAGCCCGATCAACCCTTGCGTGAGTGCGATCAGCGACCACGCGCCGGTGAACGGCACGACGAGATTGAGCAGCATCGGCCCCAAGCTCGCGGCGAAGTACACGCGCCGCGCACCGTAGCGTGCGACGAGCAGCCCGGCCGGCAACGTCATCAACGCGATGCCGAGCGGCTCCATCGCGGCGATGACGCCGAGCCGCGTGCTGTCGACGCCGAGCGCCAACGCGTACAGCGTCGTCGCGAGCTGCGCCATGCTGATCGTCGTGCCGCTCGCGAGCGCCAGCAGCATGAAGCCGCCGGTGAAACGCTCGCGCCGCCATGCGTCGACGACGCGTGCCGGCACGCTCACCGCGCGGCGTCGCGAGACAGCGTCGCGATGCCGTCGAGTGCGCGCCGGTCGATCCATGCGTGCACGTCGAAGTCGGCAGGCAGGAACTGCCAGTCGACCAGGAAGCGCTTGAAAGCGTCGATCGCGGCGATCGACGCGTCGTCGAGATCCGTGCGCAGCCGCCGATGGACGTCTGCGCCGTAGGCAAGCCGCAGCCAGTCGTGACCCGACCCCGTCTCGCGGCCGAGATAGCCGAGCACTTCCTGCTCATGCTCGCGCGCCCAGTCTTCGACATCGGTCACGCGCGCAAGGAAGCGGCTGACGATGTCGGGATGGCGCTCGAGCGTCGACGCATTGACGGTCAGCGGCCGCGGCGAGCCGTTGTTGATGCGGATCTGCGGATCGGGATGAAAACCGATGTCGACGACCGCTTGTGCGCCGATCAGGTGCGCGGTTTCCAGCCCGAGCGAACCCTTCACGTAGATCGCGTCGACGTCGCCGCGCACGAGCGCCGCCGCCTCGGCCGCATAGAGCCGCCGGCTCGACAGGCTCGCGGGATGGTTGAATGCCGCGTCGCGGCTGACCGGTGTCGATACGGGCACGCGCAGGTTCGACGCGGGCACGTCGACCCATTCGACGTCGCCGGGGCCAAGCCCGTCGAGCGACAGTGCGCTGACGAAGCCGCGCAGCGCCGCCGCGCGGAAGATGTCGATGCGCTCGCCGTCGCGGCGCGGCAGGCCGATGCGGCGTCCGCGCAGGTCCTTCGGCTGCTTCAGGCCGGTTTCCGGCAGCGCGACGATCGCCTGCGCCTCGTCGACCCAGGTCAGCGCGACCACGCGCGTGTCCGCGCCGGCCGCGCGTGCCCACAGCGCGGGAATGCTGCCGCCCTGCCGGAACGCGTTGTCGAGCGAATGATCGACATGCGCATGATGCAGCGCCGCGTGCTGGTTCTCCTGCAGCGCGCGCACGGTGATGCCGTCGCCGGCGAATTCGCTGTCGAGCCAGCCTAGATGCGCGGCGATGCCGAGCGGCGTCGGCACCGGACAGCGCGTGTACCAGATCGAACGGACGTTGTGTGAAGCCGTGGTGCTCATGGATGCGTTCGGAAAAAGAGTCGTGAAAGGCCCATCAGCCGCGCGGCGCGGTAAGCACCGACAGCCGCGTGATCCCCGCATGCTCGATCGCGGCCATCAGCTTCGCGACGGTGCCGTACGGCACGTGCTCGTCGGCCTGCAGGTCGAGCGCGACGTCGGGCCGGCCGGCCTTCAGCGCGGCCAGCTCGGCGGGTACCGCGGCGAGCGCGACCACGCGCTTGTCGAGATACACGACACCCTTGTCGTCGACGCTCACGGTGACGTTCGGCTTGCGGTCGGCCGGCGAAGTAGCGACGGTGTTCGGGAGATTCACGTGCACCGCGTTGTTGAGCAGCGGCGCCGTGACGATGAACGCGACGAGCAGTACGAGCATCACGTCGACGAGCGGCGTGATGTTGATTTCGCTAAGCACGTCGTCGTTGTCGGAAGAGGACGAGAAAGCCATTATGCGAACGCCTCCTGACGGGTTTCGCCGGCACGGTATACCGGCGTGGCGGCAGGTGCGGCGGCCGGCACGCGGAAGCCGGCCTTCTGCGCGAGCGTGACGAAGTCGGTTGCGAACGCATCGAGATCGGCCGACGCGGCCTTCACGCGGCGCACGAAGAAGTTGTACGCGAGCACGGCCGGCACGGCGACCGCGATGCCGATCCCGGTCGCGACGAGCGCCTCGCCGATCGGCCCGGCGACGACGTCGATGCTCGCCGACGCGCTGTGCGTGATCGCGGTCAGCGCGTGGATGATGCCGAACACGGTGCCGAACAGCCCGACGAACGGCGCGGTGCTGCCGATCGACGCGAGCACCGCGAGTCCCGCCTCCTCGCGCCGGCGCGCGTTGTGGATCTGCTGCCGCAGATGGCGTTCGAGCAGGTCGTGGCGGCTCCAGCTGTGTTCGAGATCGTGCGCGCTGCTCTCGTCGGCGCGACGCAACGCGTCGAAGCCGGTCGCGGCGAGTTCGCCTACCGGGCTGTTCGCGCCGTCGAGCGCGGCCGCCTCGTGGAAGCTGTTCGCGGCCCAGAACGCGCTGACGTAACGCCGGTTGCGCGCGCTCGCCCGCAGGCTCTGGATCGCCTTCACAACGATCAGCGTCCACGTGACGACGGAAAAGACGGCGAGCAGCCAGAGCGCGCCCTGAACGATGAAGGTGGTCGGAATACCGTTCATGATGTGAGTTCCTTGAAAAATGTGGCAGGCTGCCCGGCGGGTCAGCCCAGCTTGAAATCGATCGGCACGTTGACCCAGCCGTCGACAGCCTCGTCGCCGCGCTTCGCGGGCACGAACGTCCAGCGCTTCACGGCGTTCACCGCCGCGTTGTCGAGCATGCGGCGGCCGCTGCTCGTACGAACGTCGACGGAATCGGGCGTGCCGTTCGCGAGCACATGCACGCGCAGCACGACGCGCCCTTCCCAGCCCTGGTCCTGCGCGAACGCCGGATAGTCGGGTGCCGGGTTGCGCAGGTAAGCCGCGTCGCCGATCGGCGCGATTTCGCGCACCGGTGCGGCAGGCGCGGGGACCTGCGCTGGGGTGGTCGGCGCGGCAGCGGTCGGTGCCGGTGCGGGCGCCGCGGCCGCTGCTTCTCGCGCCACCCGTGGCACGGCAGCCGGCGCGACCGCCTGATGCGGAACGGCCGCGCGTGGCTTCGGCGGGGTCGGCGCCTGCTGCAGCGGCTTCGGCTGCACGGTCGGCGGTGGCGGATGCGCGGCCTGCGGCAACGGTTCAGGCGGTCGCGTCAGCTCGACCGTCATCGGCAACGGCCTCGGCGGTTGCACGGGCGGTTCGGCGGGCGCACGCGCCGCCAATAAGGCGATACCTGCATGCAGCGTCGCGACGGCGAGTGCCACTGCGCCCGCGCCACGCCACCCGTTCGTCTGCGCGGGCCGCGCGTCCGTGCGCGCAGACGGCACCGCCGACGGCGGTCGTGCCGCAGCCACCGCAACCGCGGCAGCCGCACGCGGCGCGGCGCGCGCCGCGTGCCGGCGCGCGGGCGGCACGCCGTATTCGATCGTCAGCCCTGTCATGTTCGACTCCTTGCAATGACGCGCCGCGGCACGCTACGCGACCCACGCATGACGATGCCGGTCGATCTGCGTGAACGGCGCCGGATCGACCCATGCGCGCGCATCGAAATCGCGCTCGAGAAACCCCCACTCGACGAGGAAATCCTTGAACGCGACCAGTCCGTCGATCGACGTCGGCGCGAGCCCGGTTTCCAGATGCCGGTGCACGTCCGCGCCGTATGCGTAGCGCACCCACTCGTCGGACGCGCGCGTTTCGCGGCCGATGTAGGCCACCGTCTCTGCCGGATGGCGCGTGGCCCAGTCGCCCGCGCCGACCACGACCGACAGGAAGCGGCTCACGAGATCGGGGCGCGCGTCGATCAGTGCGCGATCGACGGTCAGCGTGCGCGGCGTGCCGTTGCCGATCCGCACGAGCGGATCGGGGTGCGCGCCGAGATCGATGACGACCTGTGCGTCGATCAGGTGCACGGTTTCGAGACCCGCGACGCCTTTCACGAACACCGCGTCGACGTCGCCGCGCACGAGCGCCGCGATCTCGAGCCCGTACTCGTGCGGGCCGCGCGCAAACGATGCTGGCCCGGTGCGGCGCTCGCGTGTGTCTGGCAAGTCGACCCATTCGGCGTCGCCATGGCCGAGCCCTTCCAGTTCGAGCGCACTCAGGAAGCCCTTCAACGCGGCCGCGCGCCAGAAGTCGATGCTGATCGGATGGCGCGGCAGCCCGAGCCGCCGGCCGCGCAGATCACGCGCGGTGCGGATGCCGCGCTCGGGCAGCGTGACGATCGCCTGGAATTCGTTGGTCCACGACAGGCCGATCACGCACGTATCCGCGCCGCGTGCCCGCGCCCATAGCGCGGGAATGTTGCCGCCCTGCCGGAACGAGTGCGGCAGGCTGTGATCGAAATGCGATTCGCGCTTGTTGGCGTCGGCCGTCTCCTGCAGCGAATGAAGCGCGATGCCGTCCGGCCCGAACTCCTCGTCGAACCAGCCGCGATGCACGGCGATGCCGAGCGCGGTCGGCACCGGGCAGCGCGTGTACCAGAGTGCGTCGCAGGCCGTGGCCTGCGCAGCGAGTGTCGTCATGGTGAGTGTCCTTGTCGTTGGAATGCGGAGGATTGCCGCCGCGCTCAGGCGCCGGCCACGCGCAGCGCCGCATGCGTGCCGCGCGCGTTCAGCGCGCCGTCGACGAGCGGCAGCACTTCCTCGCCCACGCGGTACGCCTCCTCGAGATGCGGGTTGCTGGCGAGAATGAACGTCGATACGCCGATGTCCACGTATTCCGCGAGCCGTTCGGCCACCTGTTCGTGGCTGCCGACGATCACGCAACCGGGGCCGCCGCGGATCTGCGACATCCCGGCCCACAGGTTCGGGCCGACGATCAGGTCGTCGAAGTGCTGCGTATTGCCCTGGTGCAGCGCGAACTGGCGTTTCGCGCCGACCGATTCCGACGATTCGCCGCGCCCGCCGAAGCCGTTGCGCGTCGACGCACCCACCGTCGCGAACATCTGCCGCAGCTCGGCCCACGCCTGTTCCTCGGTCTCGCGCGCCAGAACGTCGATGCGCATGCCGAAGCGTAGGTCGCGCTCGGCGTTCTGCCGGTCGAGCGCGCGGCGCGCCGCATCGATCACCTCCTTCTGTTTCGCGAGCGGCTCGCCCCAGCTCAGGTGCACGTCGCCGTGTTTCGCGGCGACCGCGAGCGCGGCATCGCTCGCGCCGGCCAGATAGAGACGCGGCGGCTTCTGGCCGCTCAGCGGCGGCAGCAGGCCGCCGGCTTCGACGCGGTAGAAGCGGCCGTCGAACGTGAACGGCTCGCCGGCCGCCACGCCCTTCACGACATCGAGGAATTCGTCGGTGCGCGCATAACGACTGTCGTGATCGATGAAGTCGCCGTACGCGCGCTGGTCGGGGCCGCCGCCGCCCGTGACGACGTTCCACTCGACGCGGCCGCGGCTGATCCGCTGCAGGCTCGCGGCCATCTGCGCCGCATAGACGGGATGCACGAAGTGCGGCTGCAGCGCGATCAGCAGCCGCAGCCGGCGCGTCTCGCGCGCCAGCGCGGCCGCGACGACCCAAGGCTCCTCGGTAAAGCGGAAAATCGGAATCAGCGCGCCGTGGAAGCCGGCGATGTCGGCCGCGCGCGCGACCTGCGACAGATAGTCGATGTAGCCGAAATCGTCGTCGCCAACTTTCGGCGCGACGCGCGATGCGCGCTGGCGGTTCCATTCGCCGCGCGTATGCAGGTCGTGCGCGCGCCGGCCGTCGCCGTGCATCGGCAGGCGCCACAGAAATTCAACAGCCATCGGGATTCTCCTTGTCGGCCCGTTCGGATTGCGTGCGGCACCTGCGTGCCGCGCGTGTGCTGCGCTGTAAAGCACGCGGTGTGCCAACGCGCTCGCCACTGCGCGTGCGTGGCCGCCGATCAATGCACACGGCGCCTTACGGGTCGGGCGTCCACGGCAATCGGGCGGCGCGCGCCGATCGTCGCCGGTCACGCCGAAGCAGGCCCGTGCCGCGCTGCTGCATCGGCCGCACCGGTGCTGCATGCGCAACAGCGGCCGACGCGACTGTTGCTGACGCAACAGGCGATGCGCCGGCTCGCGCACCGCGCATCGCACGCGATGCCCGCGCCGTCTGCGACCTCGCCGTTTCCAATCGCTGGCCCGGAACTTGCAACGTTGACCGGCCCGCGCGGGCGACACCACCATGCGCGACCGTGCATCGACCACGCTTACCCAGACAGGGAATCTCACACATGACAGACAGGCCCGATTCGTCATCGGACAAGCAGCAGACGTTCTGGTACGCGCGATCGCCCGTGCCGACCCCGCTCGGCATCGCCGTGCATCTCGGCTGGCTCAACGGCGAGACGTCGGCCGACGGCGTCGCGATCCGCTCGTCGCGCGGCGCCACGCGTCACGACGTGTCGTCGATCAGCGACCACACGCTGGCGCAGTCGTTTCGCCAGGGCGGCAGCATCCCCGCGATGTGGGCGCGCTCGAACGACGCGAACACGCGCGTGATCGGGCTGTCGTGGGTCGACGAATCGCAACTGATCCTAGCGCGGCCCGAGTCGGGCATCCGTTCCGTGAAAGCGCTGCGCGGGCGCCGGATCGCGATCCCGAGCCGCCCCGACGATCGCATCGACATCTTTCGCGCGTCGGCGCTGCGCGGCTTCGTCAACGCGCTGAGCCTCGACGGGCTGACCACGCGCGACGTCGAACTCGTCGACGTGCGCGCGCGCACGCTGCAGACCGTCGGGCCCCCGCGCGCGGCGAGCCTGTTCGCATCGCCGCACGGCTTTTCGAGCCGCGCGCTGTACGCGGCCGAAGCCGGCGCGCTGCTGCGCGGCGAGGTCGACGCGATCTACGTGAAGGGCTCGACGGGCCTCGAGATCGCGCAACTGATCGGCGCGCACGTCGTGATCGACATCGGCTTTCATCCGGAACGTTCGATCCGCAACAACAACGGCACGCCGCGTCCGCTGACCGTAAACGCGGACGTGCTCGCGAACCACCCGGACATCGTCGCCGGCTTCCTGAAGCTCGTCGTCGCCGCCGGCGACTGGGCGAGCACGCATCCCGACGAAACCACGCACTACGTGGCCGGCGAAACCGCGTCGTCGGTCGACTGGGTCCGCGCCGCGTACGGTAACCAGTTGCACCGGCACCTCGGCGTCAACCTCGACGACGAATCGGTCGCCGCGCTCGACGAGTTCAAGACGTTCCTGCACGACTGGGGTTTTCTGGAAGCCGACTTCGATGTCGCCGACTGGATCGACCCGCGTCCGCTCGCCGACGTGTTGCGGCCATCGCTGCAGAAACGTGCGTGAGCCCTTCTTCCGCCAACTCATCCGGATCATCATGAAGCACACGCTCTCCCTCGCCTCGCTGCGCCGCCCGCTGCGCGCGCTGCTCGCCGCGCTGCCGCTTGCCGCGGCCTCGCTTGCCGCACCGGCCGCACACGCGGAAGACGCGCCCAAGGTCGTGCGGATCGCCGTCGTGGCCTATTCGAGCGGCGGCAAGACGCAATATGCTGGCGCGTCCGCGCTGATCGACGCCGACAAGTCGCTCGAGAAGGCGCTCGCCGCGCGGCACGTGAAGCTGCAATGGGTGCCCGTGTCGACCGCGGCGGTCGGCACGCTCGTCAACGAAGCGTTCACGAACGGCAGCATCGATTTCGCGGGCTACGGCGATCTGCCGTCGGTCGTCGTCAATGCATCGGGCACGCATACGCGCCTGATCGTGCCGGGCGGCGTCGGCAGCAACACGTATCTGGTCGTGCCGGCCGGCTCGACCGCAAAGTCGATCGTCGATCTCAAGGGCAAGCGCATCGCGCTCAATCGCGGCCGGCCGTGGGAAGTCACGTTCAGCAAGCTGCTCGCCGAGAACGGGCTGAAGCTGTCCGACTTCAGGATCTACAACCTCGATCCGCAGGCCGGTGCGGCGGCCGTCGCGGCCGGCCGCGTCGACGGCTTCTTCACGCTGTCCGACGCGTATTCGCTCGTCGACAAGAACGTCGGCAAGATCATCTGGTCGACCAAGACCGCGCCCGACGACTGGAAGATGCGCGCGGAACTGTGGGCGTCCGACGATTTCGTGAAGCGCTACCCCGACATCACGCAGCTCGTCGCGACGGCCTATGTGCGCGCCGCGCACTGGATCTCGCAGCCGCAGAATCGCGACGCGTACGTGAAGATCCTGAGCGCATCCGGCCAGCCGGAAAGCATCGTGCGCCGCGAGTACGCGGACGAATCGACGCCGTGGAAGGAGCAATGGACGCCGCTCTTCACGCCGGCGCTGACCGGTCACTACCGCGACGTCATCGCGTACAGCCGGCAGGCCGGCCTGACGTCCACGCCGGTCGACGTGAACGCGCTGCTCGCGCCGACCTTCGTGTCGACCGCGCTCAAGCAGCTCGGCCTCGACGGCTACTGGCGCGCCGACGCATCGCGCGTCGCGAGCCGCTGATGCCGATGCGCGCGCTCGCGTCGAACGGCCCGCACGCGGTCCGCCTGCCCGGCATCGCACGGCTCGGCGGGCAGGCGATGTGGTGGGTCACGCCCGCCGCGTTCGCCGCGTTGTGGTGGCTCGCGAGCGTGCAGCGCTGGTTCCCGCCGCAGCTCGTCGTGCCACCCGGCCGTCTCGCGGCGACGCTGCGCACGCTGATCGACACCGGCGAACTGCGGGACAACCTGCTGATCACGCTGCATCGCCTCGCACTCGGCTTCGCGATCGGTGCGACGGGCGGCGCCGCGTTCGGCATCCTGCTCGCGCGCAGCCGGCTGTTCTCCGACTACCTGCGGCCGACGTTCGACCTGCTGCGGCAAGTGCCGACGCTCACGCTGATCCCGCTGCTGATCCTGCTGATCGGCGTCGACGAACCGCTGAAGCTCGTCGTCGTCGGCAAGGCCGTGTTCTTCCCGGTCGCGTTGGCCGCATACACGGGCGTGCACGACGCACCGCGCGATCTCGTCGAGATGGCGCGCCACTACGGGCTCGGCCGCTTCGCGCTGCTGCGCGACGTGCTGCTGCCGGCCGCATTGCCGCCGCTGCTGACCGGCATCCGGATCGCGCTCGCGCGCGCGTGGCTCGCACTCGTCGCGGTCGAGCTGCTCGCCGCGGACAGCGGGATCGGCCAGATGATGGAACTGGCCCGGCAGATGCTGCGGCTCGACGTGGTGCTCGTCGACGTCGCCGCGATCGGGTTGATCGGCTTCGCGCTCGACCGCTCGATCGCCCTCGCGCAACGCTACGCATTGCGCTGGCAGACGCCGGCGCGCTGACCCTGACTGGATACGCTTCGGCATGCCCCTCGCTACACGCGCCCTCTCGCTCGCCCCGCTGCGCCGCCGCGCGCGCGGCCTCGTCGTGCCGGCCCTGCTGGTTGCCGCCTGGCAGTTCGCGTCGTCCGGCGATGCGGCCCATCAATATGCGTTCGTGCCGTTGCAGCAAGTCGGCGCCGCGCTGGTCGAACTCGCCCGCAGCGGCGAACTCGCGACCGATCTCGGTGCGAGCCTGCGCCGCACGACGCTCGGGCTGGGGTTCGGCGTCGCGTTTGGGCTCCTGTTCGGTGCGGCAATGGCGCGCTCGACGCTCGCGCGCAAGCTGGGCGAACCGGCGTTCCAGGCGCTGCGCTACGTGCCGCTGCTCGGGCTGATACCGTTGCTGAGCCTGTGGGCCGGCACCGGCGAATTCGCGAAGGTGTTCATCATCGCGCTCGCCGCGTTCTACCCGATGACTACCGCCAGCTTCGACGGGCTGCGCCGCGTCGATCCGCGCTATGTCGAACTGGCGCAGTCGTATCGCCTGACGCGCATCGGCCTGTGGCGCGACGTGCTGATTCCGGGCGCGCTGCCCGACCTGTTCGCCGGCGTGCTGCAGGCCGTGCCGTTCGCGTGGATCACGGCGACCAGCAGCGAGCTGCTGTTCAACGCGGGTGCGGGCGTCGGCAGCCTGATGCAGAACGCGCAGGCCGGCGCGCGTGCCGACGTGCTGCTCGTGTGCGTGCTGGGCGTAACGGCGCTGGCCGTCGGTATGAGTGCGTTATGCGAGCGGATCGCGCAGCGCGCGCTGCGCTGGCGCGATCACGCCTGACGGCGCAGCCGCGCGTCGGCGTCGCCCGCGTCGCGCGGCTTCAGGATGCCGAGCTGCGCGAGCCGTGCGCGGACGATGTTGCGCGACTGGTCGAGCAGGCGCGACATGCGCAGCTGGTTGTGCTCGCTGTAGTCGAACACGCTGCGGTACACGGTGTCCTCGATGTGCTGCCACAGCGCCGGCGTGCCGAGATCCAGCAGTTCGACCACTGCATGGCGCAGCGCATCGGTCGCTTCGGCCACGTCGCGTGCGCGGCGCGGCGGCGCGGCAGCCGCGCCGTGCGCGTCGGCTGTATCGGGTGCAAGCGACAGCGCGGAGAACTGCAGGTCGCCGACGTCGATCGCGCCGCCCGCGCAGATCAGCACCGCATGGTGGATCACGTTCTCGAGTTCGCGGATGTTGCCCGGCCACGCGTGCGCATGCAGGCGCGCACGCGCGGCGTCCGTCAGCGTCGGCGCGGTCACGCGCAGCCGCTTCGCATAGATGTCGATGAAGTGTTCGATCAGCGGCGCAATGTCGCCGGGCCGCTCACGCAGCGGCAGCAGGCTCAGCTTCACGACGTTGAGCCGGTAGTACAGGTCTTCGCGGAAATTTCCCGCACGCACCGCGGCTTCGAGATTCACGTTGGTCGCCGCAACGAGCCGCACGTCGATCTTGACGGTCTTGCGCGAGCCGACTGGCGTCACCTCGCGCTCCTGCAGCACGCGCAGTAGCTTGACCTGCGCGGATAGCGGCAGGTCGCCGACCTCGTCGAGAAAGAGCGTGCCGCGATTCGCGGATTCGAACCAGCCCGGCTGGCTGTTGATGGCGCCGGTAAACGCGCCGCGCTCGTGGCCGAACAGCTCGCTTTCGATCAGCGTCTCCGAAAACGCGCCGCAGTTGACTGCGACGAACGGGCCTTCATGGCGCTCGCTCAGCGAATGCACGAGGCGCGCGATCAGCTCCTTGCCGGTGCCGCTCTCGCCGGTGACGAGCACCGTCGCATCGCTCGGCGCGACGAGCTGGATGCGTTCGAGCAGCACCCGCGATTTGGGATCGTCGAACGTCAGCGCCTTCGCACGAATCGTGATCGCGTGCGAAGTCGGGTCCGGCAAGCTGAAGATGGCCATGGCACGACCGGCGTGTTGAACGGGGAAGGTTCGACGATAGCAAGGCGCGCGCCGGCCACGAACCAATTCATCGAGCTATCGGTATGACGGCGGCCGGATTGCGCCGCCCGCTGCGCAGCGTCACGCGAGGCCGGTCATCTTCCATTGCTGCTCGAGCGCGCCCGGCCCGAATTCGAGCGAGCCGCCGAGCGGCTCCGCGAGCGCCTGGAAATACGCGGCTTCCTCGAGGATCAGGATGTACTTCGACACGTCGAGGATCGACTTGCCCCAGAACGTCGCGCCGCCGTTCGCCTCGATGATCGCCGGCACCTCGGGGGCGCGCCGGATCGTGTCGACGATGAAGCGCGGCTCGCCCGGACGGCGATCGACATAGACCGGGATCTCGCGGGCCCGCGTGTAGCGCGCGGCCGGCGCGTAGCGGATCGGCAGCGGACGATGCGCACTCGCCCATGCGCCGAGATACGGGCCGTGCACGTGAATCACGACGTCGACTTCCGGCACTTCGCGGAATACACCCGCGTAGCGCGGCCCGTTGCCGCCCGCGCGCGCGTCTCCGTGCAGCACGTCGCCGTCGAGCGTAACGACGACGGGCTGGATCTCCTGCGACGCGGCCCACGGGCTCGGCGCCGACAGCGCGACGACGAGTTCCGTGCCTGGCACGCGCTGGAACGCCTGGAACGTGTTGGTCGCGGACAGCGTGCGCGTTTCCTTCAGCACGCGCGCGGCTTGCGCGAATTCGCGCGTGGCGCGCTCGACGAATGCCACGAGTTCGCCGCTGTCGATGGCTTGGGTGACTGACATGAGTTCGGTTTCCTTGATCGGGTGAACGGATGGGCTCGCGTCGCAACGCCGCGACGCACGGCAACCGGATCAGCAGCAATCGTGCCAGCCGGGTACGCGTGCATCGCATGCCTGCACCACCGCGTGTACGCACCGTGCGCGATTCGCTCGGCGCGATTCATGTGCTTGCGTCTGTTGCGGGAGCAACAGCAAACCGGCCCGGATTGCTGCGCGAGACGCAGCCGGCGCATGCGCGTGCTGCACGCCGCGCGCAGGCATTGCCCGTCATGCCGCGCGCAGCGCGTGCCCCACCCGCGCTGCACCCGCGCTGGTTCAAAACTTGCGTCGTGGTCGGCCCGCGCCGGACACAACCCGGCGCGTCCGATCCGATCTCACCGACATCCATCCGACCATGACGCTCTTCCCCCTGCGCGGCTTCGCTGCGCGCACGCTGCTGGTTTCGGCGCTCGCCGCGCCATCTCTCGTTTCGCACGCGGCTTCGCCCGGCCGCACTCCAGCGCCCGATCCGTTGCAGGGCGACGGTCGCGTGTCCGCGTTCTACACGTGGGACCGCGACATTCCGGCGACGCCCGGCGTGCTGCTACGTTCCGAAGCGCTGCCCGCGACGCTCGGGCTCGCGAGCGCCGCACGGCAACTGCGCATCCTGTATGCATCGACCGACGGCGTAGGCGGCCGCACGCCGATCGCCGTGTCGGGTGCGCTGTTCGTGCCGCGCGGCACGCCGCCGGCCGGCGGCTGGCCGATCGTCGCGTGGGCGCACGGCACGTTCGGGATGGCCGACATCTGCGCGCCGTCGTGGTTCGGCCGCTCGTATCGCGACGTGCGTTACCTGAACGCATGGCTTCAACAGGGATTCGCGGTCGTCGCGACCGACTATCAAGGGCTCGGCACGCCCGGCCCGAATCCGCAGCTCAACAACCGCTCGAACAGCTACACGCTGCTCGACAGCGTGCGCGCGGTGCTGGGCGGCGTGCCGGGCCTCGCGAACGAGGTCGTGCTCGTCGGTCAGTCGCAAGGCGGCTCGGCCGTATTCGCGGCGGCCGGCTACGCGCCCGCCTACGCGCCGGAACTCGCGATCCGCGCGACCGTCGCGACCGGGACGATCTACAACGCGTCGCGCGCCACGCTCGCGTCGCTGCCGAAGTTCGAGACCACCTACCGGCGCGATCCCGACCGCGTCGATCCGACGCTTGCGTACCAGTTCTACTCGGTGCTGTCCGCGCAGCAGATCGCCCCGTCGCTGCGCGCGGACGAAGTGCTGACCGACAACGCGCTGCCGATCCTCGAACAGGCACGCATCGGTTGCCTCGCGTCGCTCGAGGACGATGCAGCGCTCGCGCACCTCACGCACGCGAACACCGTGAAGCCGGGCGCCGATGCGCGGCTAAGGGCATGGTGGGACGAATACCTGAAGTATCCGACACTGAGGATCGCCACGCCCGTCTTCATCGGCGCGGGCGCGGACGACGGGCTCGCGCCGCTCGAACTCGCGCTCGCGAAAGATGCGTGCGCGGCGGGCACGACGGTCGAGGCGCACCTGTATGCGGGCCGTGAACACAACGGCACCGTGAACGCATCGCTCGCCGATTCGATTCCGTTCGTGAAGCGCGTGCTCGCCGGCGAGACGATCCGCCCGGTCTGCACGCCTGCCGCGCAGCAGGCCGTGCCGCAATAACCGGCTGCACGTGCTTTGCACGACGGCGCGAATGCTTTCCCGCAATCGCCGGGTTTGCCGAATCGGCATGGCAAACGCGTCCATAGCGCATCCGCGCAAATGCTTTTCCGAATCCGTTATTGGATCGCGCCGTCGTGCGTTTTTATACTCGTCAGCACTCTCTGATGAAGAGTGCCAGCCAATTTCGACAGAACAGCACAGGACGAAAAGATGAGCCTACGCCCCTTGCACGACCGCGTCATCGTGAAGCGACTCGATCAGGAAACCACCACCGCGTCGGGCATCGTGATCCCCGACAGCGCCGCAGAGAAACCCGACCAGGGCGAAGTGATCGCCGTCGGCCCCGGCCGCAAGGACACGGACGGCCAGCGCATCGTGCCCGACCTGCAGGTCGGCGAACGCGTGCTGTTCGGCAAGTACGCGGGCCAGGCCGTCAAGGTGGACGGCAATGAGTTCCTCGTGCTGCGCGAGGAAGACATCGTCGCGGTCGTCAATCAATAACGGAGCGCAATCATGGCAGCGAAGGAAATCATTTTCAGCGACGTCGCACGTGCGAAGCTGACCGAAGGCGTGAACATTCTCGCGAACGCGGTGAAGGTCACGCTCGGGCCGAAGGGCCGCAACGTGGTGCTCGAACGCAGCTTCGGCGCGCCGGTCGTCACGAAGGACGGCGTGTCGGTCGCGAAGGAAATCGAACTCGCGGACAAGCTGCAGAACATCGGCGCGCAGCTCGTGAAGGAAGTCGCGTCGCGCACCAGCGACGCAGCCGGCGACGGCACGACGACGGCCACCGTGCTCGCACAGGCGATCGTGCGCGAAGGCCAGAAATACGTCGCGGCCGGGCTCAACCCGCTCGACCTGAAGCGCGGTATCGACAAGGCCGTCGCAGCGGCCGTCGACGAGCTGAAGAAGATCAGCAGGCCGACCACCACCAGCAAGGAAATCGCGCAGGTCGCGACGATCTCCGCGAACGGCGAGGAATCGATCGGCCAGCGCATCGCCGAAGCGATCGACCGCGTCGGCAAGGAAGGCGTGATCACCGTCGAGGACGGCAAGTCGCTCGCCGACGAGCTCGACGTCGTCGAGGGGCTGCAGTTCGATCGCGGCTACCTGTCGCCGTACTTCATCAACAATCCCGACAAGCAGATCGCCGAGATCGAGAACCCGTACATCCTGCTGCACGACAAGAAGATCTCGAACATCCGCGACCTGCTGCCGGTGCTCGAACAGGTCGCGAAGTCGGGCCGGCCGCTGCTGATCATCGCGGAGGACGTCGAAGGCGAAGCGCTCGCGACGCTCGTCGTGAACAACATCCGCGGAATCCTCAAGACGGTCGCGGTCAAGGCGCCGGGCTTCGGCGATCGCCGCAAGGCGCTGCTCGAGGACATCGCGATCCTCACCGGCGGGCAGGTCGTCGCCGAGGAAACGGGCCTGACGCTCGAGAAGGCGACGCTCGCCGAACTCGGCCAGGCGAAGCGCATCGAGGTCGGCAAGGAAAACACGACCGTGATCGACGGCGCGGGCGATGCGAAGAACATCGAAGCACGCGTGAAGCAGATCCGCGTGCAGATCGAAGAAGCGACGTCGGACTACGACCGCGAAAAACTGCAGGAACGCGTCGCGAAGCTCGCGGGCGGCGTCGCGGTGATCAAGGTCGGCGGTGCGACCGAGATCGAGGTGAAGGAGAAGAAGGATCGCGTCGACGACGCGCTGCACGCGACGCGCGCGGCCGTCGAGGAAGGCATCGTGCCGGGCGGCGGTGTCGCGCTGATCCGCGTGCGGCAGGCGATCCGCGAACTGAAGGGCGTAAACGCCGATCAGGATGCGGGCATCAAGATCGTGCTGCGCGCGCTCGAGGAACCGCTGCGCCAGATCGTCGCGAATGCGGGCGAGGAAGCGAGCGTCGTCGTCGCGAAGGTCGCGGAAGGCTCGGGCAACTTCGGCTACAACGCGCAGACGGGCGAGTACGGCGACCTCGTCGAATCGGGCGTGCTCGATCCGACCAAGGTCACGCGCACGGCGCTGCAGAACGCGGCATCGGTCGCCGGGCTACTGCTGACGACCGATGCAACCGTGTTCGAAGCGCCGAAGGATGCAGCGCCGGCCGCGGCGCCGGGCGGCCCGGGCGCGGGCGGGCCGGGGTTCGACTTCTGACGATAGACGCAGCGTGCCGCCCGAACCGGGCGGCGATACGCTCGGCATGCAACGCGTGGCGGCCTCGGTCACCGCGCGTTTTTTTTAGTGCGCACCACAGTTGCGGACGCGCCGCCCGCCTCCGGCCGCACCGCAACGTGCGAACCGTCGTCAGAACATCTGCCGCAGACCGATCGCCGCCCCGACGTTGTTGGTCCGGCCGATCTGGTCGACCTTGCCCGTGAGCCGGTTGGTGGCGCCCGGATAGTCGGCGGCGAACGTGCCGTTGCCGCGCGCGAAGTCCACCGTGCCGTAAACCTCGGTGTGCTTCGACAGCGCATATTCGGCCAGCACGGTCGCCGAGTAGTTGATCCCCGAGCCGAGCGTGCCGTCGAGCCGCGCCGCGTTGCGCGCGTGGCCGTAATAGCCGGCCACCGTGATCAGCAGCGGCGCGGTGGCCTGCCAGTTCGCGCCGACGTAGAACGTATCGTCGATGCGGTTCGGGCTGCCGCCGCTCAGCGCCGGCGCACCGGCCTGCTGCATGTTGAAGTCCGTCGTGCCCGTCTTGTCCTGGCCGTGCAGCCAGCCGGCCAGCAGCCGCACGGTCGGCGTGACCTGATACGCGCCGCTCACGTGCAAGAAGCTCACCTTCGCGCCGTTGACCGAACTGCCGTTCACGGACGACACGGAAGTCTGCTGATAGCCCGCGTTGATCGACGCGGGCCCCTGTGCATAGGTCAGTTCCACACCGTACGTGCTGTCGAGCCCCATCGCGCCGGCATGGTTGCCGAAGCCGTAGATCGCGTCGACGCTCAGGCCGCTGTAGGAAAACTTGTACTTCACCGAGTTCGGCACCGTCAGGTAGTTGCCGATGCCGTTGTACGCCCAGCTGTCCTGCCAGTAGTCGCCGACGGTCATCGGGTCGAAGATGTCGCCCATCGTGTCGTACAGCGGCGCGTACTGGTTGCCGAACGTCAGCGAGCCGTAGCGGTTGCTCGACAGGCCGACGTACGCCTGGCGGCTGAACAGCGTATTCGCGACGTGCAGCTTGCCGTCGCCGAGCTCGAAGCCGTTCTCGAGGCGGAAGATCGCCGACAGCCCGCCGCCGAGATCCTCGCTGCCGCGCAAGCCCCAGCGGCTGTGCGTTTCCGGGCCGACCGTCATCCCGATCAGGTCCTTGCCGTCCGGGCCGGCATTGGTCTGATACCGGATCGCCGTATCGACAAGGCCATACAACGTGACGGAACTCTGGGCAAATGCCGACGACGTTGCTGTTACGGCGAATACCGCGCCGATACCACCGGATACGACGATGCGTTTCATGAAAGGCCTCCCCTGAGCGATTGATTTTGTAAGCAGTCCGATAGCACTCGCATCCGGAGGCCGGTACTGCGATCGGGAGAATAATCGGTCATTTTCCCGGAACCTATTGCCGGTTCTGGATTGGACCTTTCCAATATCGTCAACAATGGCGGTCGCGGCCGCGCGGCTTCCATCGTGTTGCATCGACCGGTCGAGTCCGCACCGGATCGAGGCTGCAAGATGCGCTTCGTGATGCAGCTCGATTCCGGCCTGCCGCAAGCGGCCGGCGGCGAATGGCCATGGAGCGGCGGCGCGAACGACACGTTCCGGTGTGCGCCGTGCCGCGCCCGTGCACCCCTCCGGCAATGCACGTAGAGGGCGCCACCTTTACGACCTTTTTACTTGCGGCTGCGTGTGCGTTCACTAGAATGTGTTCGCAATCCACCACCGAGCACGCGACATGCGCATCCGAAGTCCTCGTCCCCCGAGTTGCTTTTCTGCCTGACAGGCAGGACGCCTGCGTCTCTCTTTCCCGAGCCACCGTCCTGCCGACAGGCGGACGGTGCGCGCCGTAGTCACACCCGTGCACGCTTGAATACGACGTCGATGCGGTAATCGCGCATCGTGTGCTCAAGCGCGTGCTCGCGGCAAATTCCCTGCAACGACGCGCCAACGATCCGCCGCCAAAGCGACGACCGATCGCTTGCCCGCGTCCCGCATGCCGATCCGGTCAAACAATTTTGCATACCTGAGTTCATTCACGGAAATTTCCGATACCGGAGCCCGAGCATGTTCGAGATCGACAAGCAGTACACCCGCGAATTCATCCACACCGCATGCGGCGGCAGCAAACAGGCATTCCTGCCGACGAAGAACGGCAAGGTCGTGGCCGCGTGCCTGCGCACGGACCTCAACCCGCACGCCCCCGACGTGATCCTCTGCGACGGCAGCGCGTCCGCGCGTGCGGCCGGCAGGACGCTCGCCGCGCAGCGCGATGCGATTCCGGTGTTCATCAAGATGGAAACGGATGCGTTCCGCTTCGTCGGCCGGTACGTCGTCAGCGAATCGCTCACCGCGCCGCTCGACTGCGCGCCTTACGTACGCAACAGCGGCTTCACGTCCGGGCAGATCTCGCGCGTGCTGAAGCTCAGGCGCTGCTGACACGTTTGCACGGCGCATCGCGCGCCGCGTCTCGGTCGTCTTTCATACAGGAGCAATCATGCTTGGCTTGACGTTCTGGAAACACGTGATCGGCGCGCGGGCCGATGCCGTCCGCGAAGACAAGGCAACTGCGCACGACCGGCACCGCCGCAGGTCGAGAACGCTCGTGCTGACCAGCGCCGCGGTGGCGTTCGCGGCGATCGCGTTCGGCGCGCCGGTCGTCGGCATTTCGGTCTTTCTGCTGACGACGCTGCCGTTCGTGCTGTCGGGCACGTGAAGACGTCCGTATCGGGCGTGCGGTGCGAGCCGCGCCGCAATCGATACGAAATTTTAATACCGGGCCCCCGCGTATCTGACACCGTCTTTACGCGGATGTGTCTAGGATTTCCCTGTCATCACGACACGGAGAGATCCGCATGCAAACGCAGCAGGCCGCCGTCGGCGGCCAACCCGACCTTCCCCGCCGACGCGGCGGCTTGCCGCTCGCGGCCCGGCTGGCAGACGCCTGTCCGCCTGACAACATCCTGCTCGACGTGCCGGTCGAAAGCGCGATCCAGTTGTTCGACCTCGCCGCGCGATACGTCGCGCGCAACAGCGGGGTTCCTGCGGAAGTGATCCGGACCGAACTGACGAAGCGCGAACAGCTCGGTTCGACCGGCCTCGGCCAGGGCGTCGCGATTCCGCATGCGCGGGTCGACGGGCTCGGCTCTGCCGTCGCGCTGTTCGTTCGCGCGTTGTACCCGTTTACGTTCAATGCGCCGGACCGCAAGCCCGTGCGCGAATTCATCGTGCTGGTCCTGCCGAAAGAGGACGACCGCGCACACCTCGAACTGCTCGCCGACGCGGCACGGTGCTTCAGCGAACGCCCGTTCCGACAGGCGTCGCGCGACGCGCAAACGCCCGACGAGATTCACCGGCTCATGCAATGCACGCGCTGACGCGGCATCTTGCGGTGACCGGCACTTCACTCATTATTTCGGATTCCCATGTTCCCAGACCCTGAAAGTCCCACCCTTACGTCAAGGCGCGTGGCCGGCCTGGCGCGCTCGCTGCCGTTCATGCAGGCCCTGCACGGGCAGACCGTCGTCATCGTCGATGGCGGCGCCGCGCGCGATGCGCGCTTTCGCCACGCGTTCGCGCAGGATGTCGCGCTGCTTGCGCTCACCGGCATTCGTCCGGTCGTCGTCCAGGGCGGGCCGGCCTCGTCCGGCGCGCAGTCCGTTCAGGCCGCACGCGCCGCGATGGCCGACGTCAACCACGAGCTGGTGCGCGCGATCGGCAGTCACGGCGTCAAGGCGATCGGCATCGAAGGTCACGACGGCGGCCTGCTGGTCGCCGGTGCCGAATCCGACCGCGCGAACACGAGCCCGGTCGCGCAATTCGACGGCACCGCGTTGAATGCGTTTCTCGGGAACGGGCTGGTGCCCGTGGTGATGCCCGTCGCGCCGGACGACGCAGGCCGGGATCGCCTGCTGCGCCCGGAACGGGTCGGCAGCCTCTTCGCGCAGCGCACCGGCGCCGTCACGCTGGTGATGATGGTCGAAAGCGCGCTGCTGCGCGAACTCGGCGAACTCGCGGGGCTGTACGGCATCACGGAACTCGAGCAATGGCTCGCCGAGCATCCGGCCGCCGATGCGGCGCCCTGCGTACGTGAGGCGCTCGATGCGCTCGCGCACGGCGTGCAGAACGTCCATCTCGCCGATATCGGGCAACCCGAATCGCTGATCGACGAATTGCTGACCGAGGAAGGGTCGGGCGTGGTGTTCTGCCGTCGCGGCAATACCGACCTGCTGTCGGAAACGCGCCGCTACTTCGCCGATTCGGCGTGCGTGCTGCGCGACGGCTTCAGCGTCGAGCAGAAGCAGGTCGTGCGGTTCTGATCGGGTAGCGGGAAATCGCTTGCGGCGACCCATGAGGGCCGCCGCAAGCGAACGACGTCAGCGATCAGCGCCGTGTCGCGAGACGCCGCACCACACGCACCAGCGCATCGACCTCGTCGCACGTGTTGTAGAACGCGAGCGACGGCCGCACCGTTGCCTCGAGCCCGAAACGCCGCAGGATCGGCTGCGCGCAGTGATGCCCCGAGCGCACCGCGATGCCCTCTTCATTCAACGCCTGTCCGACTTCCTCGGTCTCATAGCCCTTCAGCACGAACGACAGCACGCTCGCCTTGTCGCGCGCGGTGCCGACGAGCCGCACGCCCGGCACCGGCGCGAGCACGCTCGTCGCATACGCGAGCAGGTCGTGCTCGTAGCGAGCGATGTTCTCGATGCCGACACGGTTCACATAGTCGAGCGCCGCGCCGAGCCCGACCGCATCCGCGATGTTGCCGGTGCCGGCCTCGAAGCGGTTCGGCGGCGGCTGGAACACCGTACGCTCGAACGTCACGTCAGCAATCATGTTGCCGCCGCCCTGCCACGGCGGCATGTCGTCGAGGATCGCGCGCTTGCCGTACACGACGCCGATCCCGGTCGGCCCGTAGATCTTGTGCCCGGAGAACACGAAGAAATCCGCATCGAGCGCCTGCACGTCGACGCGCATGTGCGAGATCGACTGCGCGCCGTCGACGAGCGCCTTCGCGCCCGCGCGATGCGCGAGCTCGACGATCTCCTTCACCGGCACGACCGTGCCTAGCGCATTCGACACCTGCGTGACGGACACGATCTTCGTGCGGTCGTTGAGCAGCTTCCGGTATTCGTCGAGCAGCACCTGCCCCGAATCGTCGACCGGAATCACGCGGAGCTTCGCGCCCTTTTGCGCGGCAAGCTGCTGCCACGGCACGATGTTCGCGTGATGCTCGAGATGCGACACGACGATCTCGTCGCCTTCGCCGACGTTCTGCACGCCCCACGTCTTCGCGATCAGGTTGATCGCCTCGGTCGTGCCGCGCACGAACACGATCTCGTCGGGCGACGATGCGCCGATGAAGCGCTGCACCGTTTCCCGCGCATGCTCGTAAGCATCCGTCGCGCGACCGGCCAGCGCATGCGCGGCGCGGTGGATGTTCGAGTTCTCGTGCGCGTAGAAATACGCGAGGCGGTCGATTACGGCCTGCGGCTTGTGCGTCGTCGCCGCATTGTCGAACCAGATCAACTGCTTGCCGTTCACGCGCTCCTGCAGGATCGGGAAATCGCGGCGGATCGCGTTCACGTCGAACGGCGGGTGCGCGCCGCGATGCAACTGGCCTTGCGGCTCGGCTGCATGCGTATCCTCGATGAAGTAGCGCGGCACGTCCGCGCCCGATGCGCGCGACACCGGCACGTCGCGCTGCACGGCGAGCAGGTCACGCAGCGCAGCGTCGCCCGGCAGCCCGAACGCTTCCGGCGACGCGAGGCCGTTCGACGGCACGACGATGTCCTGCGGCGTCGCCTGCCAGCCTTGCAGCGAGCCGTCGGTGAAGTAGTACGGCGACGCTGCCGGCGCTGCCTTCACCGCGCCCTCCGACGACGCCGCATTCCCCTGCGGCACGCCGAGCGCCGCGCCGCCGATGCGCGGCTCGAGCGCGGGCGCGATCGACACGGCGTTGTCGGGCAGCCCGTTCTGCGCGGCCGCATGCGGCGCGAGCGCGGGCACGCGGTTGCCGAGCGACAGCACGTGCGTCGGCGCGGACGGCGCGAGGTTCGTGCCGGGCACCTTGCCCTGCGGCAACGCGAAACCCGGCATGCCGGTGCCGGTGCCGCCGGGCCCCGCGAGCGGCGAGCCGGCCGGCGCCGGGTTGCTCACCGACGCGAGGATCGGCGCGGCGGCCGGCAACGCCGACGGCACGCCGCCGACCGCGCCGCTGCCCGCCGACAGCCCGGGCGCGGCGGCCTGCCCGGGCGGCGTCGAGAAGAATTCGGACGCGAGCCGCGCCAGTGTCGCGGGATCGGGCAAGCCGGCCGGCAGCGGCGCGTGCGGCAGCGCGTGCGCGTCGCCGCCGGCCAGGCCGGGATTAACGGTAGGTGTCGGGATAGTCATGGAACTTGGCGATTTCGACGTCATCGAGGACAGCCAGCGCATCCGGCGAATGGACCGCGAGCGAGCAATACAGCGAGATCAGGTACGACGCGATCGCCTGGTTGTTGATCCCCATGAAACGCACCGACAGGCCCGGCCCCTGCTCGCCCGCGACGCCCGGCTGATAGAGGCCGACGACGCCCTGCCGCTTGTCGCCGACGCGCAGCAGCAGGATCTTGGTCTTGCCGTCCGCGACCGGCACCTTGTCCGACGGGATCAGCGGAATGCCGCGCCACGTGAGGAACTGCGAGCCGAACAGGCTGACCGTCGGCGGCGGCACGCCGCGCCGCGTGCATTCGCGGCCGAACGCGGCGATCGCGAGCGGGTGCGTGAGGAAGAACGCGGGCTCCTTCCACACCTTGGTCAGCAGCTCGTCGAGATCGTCCGGCGTCGGCGCGCCCGTCAGCGGGAAGATCCGCTGTTCGTCGGTCACGTTTGCCAGCAGCCCGTAGTCGGGGTTGTTGATCAGCTGGCTTTCCTGCAGCTCCTTGATCGTCTCGATCGTCAGGCGCAGCTGTTCCTTGATCTGGTCGTGAGGACTGCTGTAAAGATCGGAGATCCGCGTATGCACGTCGAGCACCGTGCTCACCGCGTTCAGGAAGTATTCGCGCGGTTGCTCTTCGTAGGGCACGAAGGTCTGCGGCAGCACGCTTTCGTCCTCGAGCTGCGTGCATGCGGCACGCACGGCTTCCGGGTTCTTCACCTGGTTCAGGCGGTAGATGCCGGCCTCGACCGGCACCCACTGCAGCAGATGGGTCAGCCAGCGCGGCGTGATCGTGGAAAGCTGGGGGACGGTCTTGGTAGCGTTCGCTAGTTGGCGGGCGGCGTGATCGCTCAGCGCGGCCGTGCCGCTTGCAACGGTCGACATGTGTGGCTCCGGGTTCTTAAGATGGAAAACGGGATTGCTTATGACGCTGGGTGATTATCGGAAGCACGCACCTGCCGGCTCAACATGCTATAGCCGTCATGTCGTGCAACCGAAAGGGAAACGGGGCGGCCTCAGGTGACGTACGCGCCCGGCAGCAGCATCGAGATCGACACGTCGAACGCGCGCGCGATCTTGTCGGCCGTGACGATCGACGCGATCGCCTCGCCGCGCTCGATCTCACCGACATACGAGCGGTTCAGCCCCGCATGCTCGGCGAGCTGCTCCTGCGACCACGTGCGCGCTTCGCGCAGCCTGCGCACGTTGGCGCCGAAGTGATGAATGAGGTCGCTCATCGCGCCTCCTAGGCGACACGCGCCGCCGCGCGCGGCGCGGCGTTCGCTTCGCTGCGCAGCACGGCCTGCGTGACGTTCGCGCCGGCCGGCACGTCCTGCGTGAGCCACACGTTGCCGCCGATCACCGCGCCGCGCCCGATCGTCACGCGGCCGAGGATCGTCGCACCCGCGTAGATCACCACGTCGTCCTCGACGATCGGATGGCGTGCAAGCCCTTTCTCCAGATGGCCGGCCGCATCGCGCGGAAAGCGCTTCGCGCCGAGCGTGACGGCCTGGTACACGCGTACGCGCTCGCCGATGATTGCCGTCTCGCCGATCACGACACCCGTGCCGTGGTCGATGAAGAAACCCGCGCCGATGCGCGCGCCCGGATGAATGTCGATGCCCGTTTCCGCATGCGCCTGCTCGGCGATGATCCGTGCGAGCAGCGGCAGGCCGAGCCCGTACAACTCATGCGCGAGCCGGTGGTGGATCATCGCGAGGATGCCCGGGTAGCACAGCAGCACTTCGTCGACGCTGCCGGCCGCCGGATCGCCGTGAAAGGCAGCGAGCACGTCGCTGTCGAGCAGCCGGCGAATCTCGGGCAGCCGCGCGGCGAACGCCTGCACCGCCGTCGAAGCGACTCCTTCGACGTTGTCGAGCGGCCCGTCGGCGTTGCGCTGCCGCGCCGCGTAGCGCAATTCGAGCGTCACCTGCGCGAGCAGCGCGTTCAGCGCCGCGTCGAGCGCGTGGGCCACATGGAAGTTCTCGCTCTCCTGGCGCAGGTCGGGCGGCCCGAGCCGCATCGGGAACAGCACGCCCTTCAGCGCGCCGACGATCTGCGCGAGCGCCTCGCGTGCCGGCAGGTCGCGCCCGCCCGGTTCTAGCGAGCGACGCTGCTTCTCGCGCCATGCGCGGCGAACGGTCTGCAGCGATTGAACGATGTCGTCGATATCGAATGCGGCCATGCTGACTTCTCCCCTTGTCGGCCGTGAATCAATCCTGCGCCCACGGCAGGCCGCGAAAGCGCCAGCCGTTGCGGCCGCCGCGATGCTGCCCTTCGTCGAGGTCGCCCTCGAACCCTTCGAGCACGTTGAATACCTGCGTGAAGCCGCCCTTCGTCGCGGCTTCGGCCGCTTGTGCGGAACGGTTGCCGCTGCGGCACAGGAGCAGCACCACCGCGTCCTTGCCGGTCTTCGCTTCCAGTTCGCGCACGAAACGCGGGTTGCGCGTCAGGCTCGTGCCGGTCGCCCACGGCACATGCAGCGACTCCGGCACGTGGCCGACGAATTTCCGTTCTTCGGCGGTGCGCACGTCCACCAGCAACGCGTCGCCGGCCGAGAACAGTGCCCATGCAGCTTGCGGTGCGACGCCGCCCGCGTAGGGCGTGCCGGCCGCCGCGGCCGCCGCACGGGCGTCTTCGAGCGCCTGCTGCGCAGCGGTTCGTTCTTCCAATGCAACCGTCATGACACTTCCTCGTTTTCGCAGATTCGTATGATCAAAAAACACCGGGAATGCGGCCGTTGCAGCTTGCGTGCTGTCTATAGCCGTCAGCGCCACTATGCGAGTGCGGCCGGGCAAGCAGAACCAATAAAAATTCATTTCCTAATCAGCGGCGCGCGAAATGCAATAGCAGACGCGCGCTATCGGCGCGGATTCGGATTCGTGCGGGAAATGCGGGACGATGACCGTTCGATGTCATGCATCGAAGGGCTTTGAAAGGAACGGCGGGAAGCGAGCAACGCGGCGTGCAGCGCGTTGTCATGGAATCCGAAATGGAGCGCATGCGGCGCCGCGCATGCGTGGATGATTCGAAGGGATGCAACCGGCAGGCGACACGCATCGGCGTGATGCCGAACGGCATCGCCGATGCACTCGCTTGCCCGTCAGTCCATCACTGCACCGGATCGACCGGCGCGACCGGTACGCCGCGCGCTTCGATGTCGCGCCCCGCGAGCAAACACAGATCCTCGCGATGATGCGCGGCGACCACCTGCACGCCTACCGGCACGCCATCCACGAGCGCCGTCGTCACCGCCAGCCCCGGCAGCCCCATCGCGGGCAGTGCGCGCAGCGTGAGCTGCGCCTCCCACACACGCTCGAACCCGTCCGGTCCCTGCCGGTCGAGATCGTCGGGGAACGGCAGTTCCGACGAAACGGGCAGCAGCACGACCGCATACGCGTCGAGAAACAGCCGCCACTGCCGTGTCAGCGTGGTGCGCCGGACCAGCGCGCGGCCGATCACGTCGGCCGGCAGGTCGCGCACCTTGCCGCGCACCGCGGCGATCACCGCGGCCGCACCCGGATCGCCGTCGTTCGCGGCCGCGTTCGACAATGCATCGAAACCGTCGCCGAGCCAAAGCTGTTCCTGCAGCAGCGCGGCCTCGCGCATCGGCGGCGTATCGTCGATCTCGTCGACGGTCCAGCCCGCATCGACGAGCCGGCGCGCGGCATCGCGCAACGCGGCCTCGACTTCGGGCACGACCTGCAAGCCGCCCGGGCGCACGCACAGCGCCGCACGCTTCGGCACTTCGCGCCCGTCGAACGGCACGTGTACGTGCCACGGATCGCGCGGGTCCGGCGCGGCAAACACACGCAGCGCGAGCGCGAGATCGTCGATCGTGCGTGCGATCGGCCCCGCCGATGACATCAGTTGCGCGCCGATCGCACGTTCGGGCGACGACGCGTTGAACGCCGGCACGCGCCCGAGCGACGGCCGGATTCCGTGCACGCCGCACGCATAGGCCGGGTAACGGACCGAACCACCGATGTCGGTGCCGAGTGCGAGCGGGCCGATCCCGGCGGCAACGGCCGCTGCCGCGCCGCCGCTCGACCCGCCCGGCGTCAGCGACGGATTGCGCGGATTGCGCGTGTGGCCGTGTACGAGATTCGACGTGAACCAGCGCAACGCGAACGTCGGCGAATTGGTGCGGCCGAGCAGGATCGCGCCGGCCTTCCTGATGTTGCCGACCACCGGGCTGTCGGCGCGCGCGATCAGGTTCTCCTGCAGGCGCGTGCCGTTGGTCGTCGCGAAATCCGCCTGGTCGATGTTGATCTTCACGGTCACGGGCACGCCTGCGAGCGGGCCCGGATCGTCGCCGCGTGCGATCGCTCGGTCGACTTCGTCGGCCTGCCGCCGCACGTCGTCGGGCCGGTGTTCGATCACCGCGTTGATCGCCGGATTCACCGCGTCGAAACGATCGAGCACGGCGTCCGCCACTTCGCGCGCGGACACTTCTCGTTGCCGCACAAGTTTCGCGAGTGCGGTTGCCGACAGTTGCCAGAGATGCGTCATCACTTCTCCTTGTGGAAGGACATCACAATCACTCGCGGCGCCACGCTTCAGCGATAACGTGGCGCCTCATCCGCTTACTGTGCGTCGTGCTTTGCACGTTCCGCGGCCGCGATGATCGCGTCGGCCACGGCCTTCGGCTGGCTCAGCATCGCGACATGGCTGCCGTTCACGCGCGTGACCGTCGCGCCGATCCGCTTCGCCATCGCTTCCTGCAGCTTCGAATCGATCATCCGGTCCTGCGTCGCGACGACGAATGTCGACGGCTTTGCATGCCACGCGGCCTGCGCGACTTTCTCCGAAATGCAACCGCCGTACCACGGCCCCTGCGTCGCCGCAACGATGCGCTGCTGCGCGGGCGGCAGGTCCGGCGCGAAATCCTGCGCGATCGCCTTGTCCGACAGCCGCGCGAAGCCGCCTGCGTCCTTGCGCAGTTCACCGGCCCATGCCGGTGCCGGCAGCCCTTGCGTGACGTCGGCAATCGACTGGCCGTTGTCGGGCGCGAATGCCGCGACGTAGACGAGCGACTTCACCTTGTCGTCGTTACCCGCATCGCTGATCACGACGCCGGCCCACGAATGGCCGACCAGCACGACCGGCCCCTTCTGCTCGTCGATCGTGCGCTTCGTCGCGGCCGCATCGTCGGCGAGCGAGCTCAGCGGATTCTGCACCGACACCACGTGCAGCCCGCGCGCCTCGAGCAGCGGAATCACGCGGTTCCAGCTCGACCCGTCGGCAAACGCACCGTGCACGAGCACGACATTCGTGCCCTTCAGGTCGTCCTTCGGCGCGGCCTGCGCCGCGACCGCACCGAACAGTCCGCCGATCACCGCGGCGGATACCAGAACCCGTTTCATCGAACCGGCCATCGTCATGCTCCTTTCTCTGTTGTGTTGCGACATGAAGTGAAGTGCTGCAGTGGCGGCCGCGCCTGCATGCGGCAGGCGCGGCAACGGATCACGAATGTGCGTACAGGTCGTCGGCCGCGTTCCGCGCGGCGCGCGCCGGTGCCGCGTCGCGATGGCTGGCGGGCGTCGACGCATCGGCCATGTTGTCGTCCTGCGACTTCGACGGGCCGTTCTGGTCGGAACGCGCGACCTGCAGCGCGGCGGCGACATCTTCCGGGTAATGCGGATCGCTGCGGGCCGGGTTGTAGCCGGCTTGTTCCAGCCGGATGAGTTCGGCGCGCACGTCGGCACGCGTCAGGCCGTGGCCGGTATCGGCGAACGACAATGCGGGGATGGCGGCGAGGACGGCAACAGCGAGGATTCGGGCGGCTTTCATGAGTGTTCTCCTGGACGGAAGTTGGGGTGTCGATCACTTGGCATCCGATGCAAACGTCTGGCATCGAACGCTTCCTGCATGTCGACAGTAGAACCCGCCCACGTATCCGGCATGTTTCCGAAACCGGTGCTTTCTGCATGCCAGTTTTTCCGGAACGGCCGCAGATACAGTGCGATACAAACCCGCCTGCCGAAGTGGTCCCCGACACACACGCACCACGAGAAAAGGCGTGCCTCGCGGCACGCCTTTTCGTCAAACCCGTCGCTTCGTGTCACGTCACGGCGCAAGCCGCGTGAACACGTAGTCACGATTCTTCACAAGCGCCTGGTGACACGCGAAGCACGTCTGATGCTGACCGATATCGGCCGGCACACCGTTGATGAAGCGCCCGAAGCCCCAGCCGCCCGTCGACGCATAACGACGCGAGTCCTTCACCATCACCTGCACCGTCGTCGCCTGGCCCGGCACCGTCGCCGACGCGAACTCGTCGGACTGCTTGCGCTTGTATGCGAGCTTCACGAGGATCGTGCCGTCCGGAAACGGCAGCGTCGCCTGTTCGAGCGCACGGATCGCGACGGGGTTGCCGAGCACCACGCGCAGCTCGTCGAGCGGCGCGGCCTCTTCGGCCGGCGCGACCATTTCCCACTTCCGGTAGCCGGGCGGGATCGTCACGCCGTAGATCGGCGACGCTGCCGGTTTCGGCTGTTCCGCGAACGCGGCCGTGCCGCTGGCCGACAGCGAGCCGGCCAGCAACGCGCCCGCGACGAGCGCGCGGCCCGTGCCGCGACGCAGGATGCCACTGCGTGCCGTCATCACAGATGCTCCACTTGCAGGATCGCGTCGGCAAACGCCTGTGGCGCTTCCTGCGGCAGGTTGTGGCCGACGCCGCCGTTGATCGTCCGGTGCTGGTACTTGCCCGTGAACTTCTTCGCGTACGCGGCCGGGTCCGGATGCGGCGCGCCGTTCGCGTCGCCTTCCATCGTGATCGTCGGCACGGTGATTGCCGGCCCGGCGGCGAGACGCCGCTCGATGTCGTCGTATTGCGCTTCGCCCTTCGCGAGCCCGAGGCGCCAGCGATAGTTGTGGATCACGACGGCCACGTGATCGGGGTTCTGGAACGATGCGGCCGTGCGCGCATAGGTTTCGTCGGAGAACTGCCACTTCGGGGACGCGAGCTGCCAGATCAGCTTGTTGAACGCATCGCGGTTCGCCGCGTAACCGAGCTCGCCGCGCTCGGTCGTGAAATAGAACTGATACCACCACTGCAGTTCCGCCTGCGGCGGCAATGGCTTGCGGTTCGCCTCCTGGCTGCCGATCAGGTAGCCGCTCACCGACACCAACGCCTTCACGCGCTGCGGCCACAGCGCCGCGATGACGTCGGCCGTGCGCGCGCCCCAGTCGTAACCGCCGAACACCGCGCGGTCGATCTTCAGCGCATCCATCAACGCGACGATGTCGACGGCCGTCACCGCCTGCTGGCCGTTGCGCACCGTGTCGGCCGAGCGGAACGTCGTCGACCCGTAACCGCGCAGGTACGGCACGATCACGCGATAGCCGGCCGCGACCAGCAGCGGCGCGACTTCCGCGTAGCTGTAGATGTCGTACGGCCAGCCGTGCAGCAGGAACACGACGGGGCCCTTCTTCGGCCCGAGGTCCGCATACCCGACGTTGAGCACGCCCGCATCGATCTGGTGGATCGTGCCCAGCGACGCAACGCCTGCCGCCCCCTTCGCGGCCGATTCATCGGGCGCCGACTGCGCGCGCGCCAGGTTGCCGAACCCGAGGTCGGCGAGGCTCAGGCCCGCAAGCGCCGTACCCAGGATCAGGCGGCGGCGGGTGTTCACGGTATCAGGCATGACTCGTTCTCCATTGTCGATCGCTAAGGAAGGGGCCCGCGGCACGTGCGGGCACTCCGGTATCGCCGTTCGCAGCAGCAGCGCATGACACCGCGCAGCCGTGTGAATCGCTTCACCGGTTTTATATCCGAACCATCCGGAGGCTTTGTATCCCAACGTATCTGTGTGCGAACACGACACACAGCGATTCAAAAATCGCCCGAGAAACGACGCTTTCGGCGGGCCGCGCGGCACACGCGGCCCCCGTGCGCCGGTGGGTCAGAACAGCTTGGCGATCGCGGGCACGCTGAGCACCGCGACGTAGTACCCCATGAACTGCACGCCCGTGTTGAACGCGAACAGGCGCGACAGCATCCCGCCGAACAGGCCTATCGTCACGATCACGGCGAGCCCCAGCAACTGCCCTTCCCATACGCCGATCACGACGATCAACCCCGCGAAGGTCGCGATGATCGCTTCGTGGCTCAGCTTTCTCGCGACGAACGATGCCGCGCGGTGCGCGTGGTGCATCGCGAGCGGATACGCGATCAGCGCGGCCAGCAGGATCGACAGCAGCCCGTAGCCAAGGAACTCGGGCCAGCTCATCAGCGTATGGAGGTTGTGGATCTGCCCGCTCGCCGCGTCGACCGTGAAGCGCGTCGGCGCATTGAACAACGGCGCGGCCGGGCCGGCCGCGACCGGGCTCAGCGGCAAACCGAACGCGATCAGCGGGATCAGCGCCTCGGCGATGTAGGTCGCCTCGGTCACGCCGTTACGCGCGGCGATCACGGTCGTCAGGCGCTGGTACGCATGACGCACGCGCGCACCGACGATCTCGCCCATCAGCACCGTCATCGCGACCGGGCTGAACACGAACGTCGCGCTCGACACCGCGGCCGTCCCGACCGTCCACGCGACCTGCTCGCGGTCGAGCACCTTCAGCGGATTCGGGAAATAGCCGCGCCAGCTTTTCACGTCAGGCGCGAGCACGAACGTCGACGGCCCGTCGCGCCGCATGCGCCGCCGCTCGGCCGGCGACAGGATCGAGAACAGGTCGGCAACCAGCGGCCCGATCGCGATCCCGAGGAAGTAGCTGACGCTCAGCTTCACGCCGTAATGGCCCGTCAGCGCCTGCAGCCCGACCACCAGCATCACGAACGGCACCAGCAGCAGCACCGACGCCCAGCGCCCGGCGGAGAAATACGCGATGCCGACGGCCGCCGCGAGGAACACCCACGGCGCGGCCTTCGCGATCGCCGCGCCGAACGGCGCGAGCAGCGACGCAAACAGCACGGCGAGCGGCAGCGCGACGAACGCGGCGACGATCGCGCCGGAGATCATCTTGCGCAGCGCGATGTGCGGCACGCCGAGCGCGCGCAGCAGCGTTGCCTGCTGCAGCAGCGGCGCGGCCATCGTGTCGCCGGGAATGCCGAGCAGCGCGGTCGGGATCGAATGCGTGATGTGCTTGGCCACCGCGCCCGCGAGGAAGAACGTGAACACGCCGGCGGGCGGCACGCCGAGCAGCGCGACGAGCAGCGTGAGCGGCGCGATCGTCGTCGTTTCGTCGGTACCGGAAATCAGCCCGATGCCGGAGAACACGATCGCGCCGAGCAGTCCCATCGCGAACGCGGCCGGCAATGCATGCAGCAGCGCATCCATCAGCGACCTCCCGCGCGTGCGCGATCGGGCGACGCATCGTATGACGCAAACAGGTCGAGCAGGCCGAGCTCCTCCATCTCGGCGCGTGCGCTGGCCGACAGGTCGCTCGCCGACCCGAGCCCGCCCGATGCTTCGGCAAGCTGCCGGAGCGCTTCGTCGCGTTCGGCGCCGCCCGCCGCATGTTCGATCACCGTGCGCTTCGGCTTGAACAGCACCGCGCAGATCGTGCCCGCCAGCAGGCAGCCGCCGAGGCCGATCAGCATCGCGTATGCCCGCGCGATCGCCACGTCGTGCACGAACGACGCGAGCACGAGCCGGCCGGTCTCGAACGCGCCGAGGCTGATCGAGATGCCGAGCAGGACCGACCACGCGAGGTGCTTCGTGGCTACGGTGTCGCCCCACACCTCGACGAGCGTCGCGGCCGACGCATCGGCGCCCGCGAACGGCCGCACGCGATGCGGCGCGGGTGCGACGGCGCTTGAACCGGTCTGTTCCATGTGTCTCCTCCTTGATTGATATGTCGCCGGCCGCGCCGGCGCGGCACGCCACGCACGCCACATACGGCGCGCGTACCGCGCTTCAGCCGCATCAGCCGCCGCTGCCGCCCGCCAGCAGCTCGACCGCGAAATCCGCGCGCACGTCTTTCGCCGCGACCATCTGCTGCGCGACCCGGTCGATCTCCGCACCGGTCGCGCCGGCCGCAACGGCGATGTTCCGTGCATGCAGCGCCATGTGGCCGCGCTGGATGCCTTCGGTCGCGAGCGCGCGCAGCGCACCGAGATTCTGCGCAAGCCCGACCGCGACCGCAATTTCGCCGAGTTCCTGCGCGGAGGTCACGTTCATGATCTTCAGCGCGAGACGCGCGAGCGGATGCGTCTTCGTCGCGCCGCCGACGAGCCCCACCGGCATCGGCATCTCGATCGTGCCGACGAGGTCGCCGTTGGCGGCCTTCTCCCACGTCGTCAGCGACGTATAGCGGCCGCTGCGGCTCGCGTACGCGTGCGCGCCGGCTTCGACCGCGCGCCAGTCGTTGCCGGTCGCGACCACGACCGGATCGATGCCGTTCATGATGCCCTTGTTGTGCGTCGCCGCGCGGTACGGGTCGGTCGCCGCGAACACGTACGCATCGATCACGCGATCGATCACCGCCTCGCCCGGATAGTCGTCGGTCGCGAGCGTGTCGGCCGCGTACCGTACCTCCGCGCGTGCCAGCCGCAGATCCGCGAGGTTGGACAGTATCCGCAACCGTACCTGGCCGCCGGTAATCGCCTCGATGCGCGTCGCGACGGTTTCGGCCATCGTGTTGACCGTATTCGCGCCCATTGCGTCGCGTACGTCGACGATCAGGTGAGCGACCACCATCGCGCCGCGCGGCGTATCGGGGAACACGTGGACCTCGATGTCGCGGCAGCCGCCGCCGAGGCCGACGAGCACCTTGTCGCGGCTGTTCGCGAGTTCGATCAGCTCGGCCGCGTGCCGCAGGATCGCGAGCCGCGCGCCGTACGGGTCGCCGACGCCGATCACCTGTACCTGTGCGCGCATCAGCGGCCCGCTGCTCGACGTGCGGAAGCCGCCGGCCGTGCGGGAAAGCTTCGCCATATACGATGCGGCCGCAACGATCGACGGCTCCTCGACGGCCATCGGCACGATCACGTCGCGGCCGTTGATCCGGAAGTAGCCGGCCACCGCCATCGGCAGCTCGAACGTGCCGATCACGTTCTCGATCATCCCGTTTGCCGTATCGAGCGGCAGTGCGCCGGGCTTCGCGAGCAGCGCGTGCTCGACATCGTCGAGCCCGGCGGTACGGGACAGGTAGGACAGGCGTTGCTCGGGCGTGAGCGAGCGGAAGTTCGGCAAGGCGGAATCGATGGGCATGATGTCGTTCTGTTTGGGGGTGGCGCTGTGTCTCCGTCCGCGCTTGCGGCAGGCAGCGGATAGCCGAATAATAGTCACGCTGTACCCATTGAAAAGGTACAGACGAAGCAGACAGCCACCTATCCGTACCCATGACAGTGGGCCGGCCCGACGGAACATTGCGATGAAACAGCGTGCGAAAGCCAGCCTGTCTGGCGCGATGGCGGACAATCTCGCCAGACAGATCGAGGAAGGCGTGTTGCCGGCCGGCGCGAAGCTGCCTTCGATCAGGGAATACGCCGAGGCGTCCGGCTGTTCGAAGAACACCGTGATCAGCGCGTTCGAGATGCTCGCGGCCGACGGCCTGATCGAGCCGCGCCGCGGCTCGGGCTTCTTCGTCACGCGGCGCGCGGCGGCCACGCCCGAGGTCGACGAGCCGAGTTCGCTCGACCGCGCGATGGACATCGTGTGGCTGATGCGCGAGCAATTGCACGTGAAGCCCGATGTGCTCAATCTCGGCGAAGGGTTTCCGCCGATCGAGTGGCTCGAGGAAACCCGGCTGAACCAGTACCAGCAGCGCATCATGCGCACGAGTGCCGCATCGCTGTTCCGCTACGGCAGCCGCTTCGGCTACCTGCCGCTGCGCCAGTCGCTGCAGCAGAAGCTCGCCGGCTACGAAATCGAGGCGCCGCCCGCGCAGATCGTGCTCACGCACGGCGCGAACCAGGCGATGGACCTCGTGCTGCGCTACTTCGTGCGCCCCGGCGACACCGTGCTCGTCGACGATCCCGGCTACTACCCGCTGTTCGGCAAGCTGAAGCTGAGCGGCGCGAACATCGTCGGCGTGCCGCGCGAGATCGACGGCCCCGACGTCGCGAAGCTGGCCGAACACATCGCCGCGTACCGGCCGAAGCTGTTCTTCACGCAGTCGGTCGGCCACAACCCGACGGCGACCGATACGAGCGCGGCCAAGGCGCACCGCATCCTGCAGCTCGCCGACGCGCACGACCTGATCGTCGTCGAGGACGACGCGCTGGCCGACTTGCGGCCGCGCTCGCTCACGCGCATCGCGACGCTCGACCAGCTGCGCCGGACCATCTATATCGGCAGCTTCTCGAAATCGGTGTCGGCCGCGCTGCGCGTCGGCTTCCTCGCGTGCAACGCGGCGCTCGCGAGCGATCTCGCCGACGTGAAGATGCTGACCCACGTCAGCAGCTCCGAATACTGCGAACGCACGCTCGACGCGATCGTCAGCGACGGCCACTTTCTCAGGCATACGAATCATCTTCAGGAGAAGCTGCGGCGTGCGACCGGCACTGCGCTCGCTGCGCTCGATCGTCTCGGCGCGCAAGTCTACCGGCCGTGCGAGCAGAGCCTGTATCTGTGGGCCGCGCTGCCCAGCTGGCCCGATTCGATGCAGCTCGCGCAGGCGATGCTGGAGCGCGGCGTGATCCTCGCACCGGGCGCCGTGTTCTCGCCGCAAGCCGATCGTCCGTCTGCGTATTGCCGGTTCAACGTCGCGTATCTGGCGGACAAGCGGTTTGCGCAGGCGTTGCAGGCGATTGCGTAGAAACGAAGCGACCGCGGGCCGAAGTGCAACCGGCCCGCGGTCGCCGCTCAACCCACGCTTACCCGCGACGCAGCGGCCGGAACCCGGCACGCACTTCGCGTGCGAACAATTCCGGCTCCTCCCATGCCGCGAAATGCCCGCCCTTGTCGACTTCGTTGAAGTAGATCAGGTTGTGATAGCTGCGCTCGGCCCAGCTGCGCGGCGCCTGGTAGATCTCGCCCGGAAACACCGTGATCGCGGCCGGCAGCGAAATATCCACCGCATTGAAGTTGTTCGAGTGATCCTCCCAGTAGATCTGCGCGGCCGACGTCGCGGTGTTCGTCAGCCAGTACAGCGAGATGTCGTCGAGAATCTCGTCGCGCGGGATCGAGCGTTCGGGCACGCCGCCGCTGTACGTCCACTGCGAGATCTTGTCGTACATCCACGCGGCCTGACCGGACGGCGAATCGGCGAGCGCATAACCGACCGTCTGCGGACGCGTGACCATCATCGCCGAGTAGCCGCAGTTGTCGCGATAGAACGTCGCGAGCTTCTCGTACGCGGCCTTCTCCTTCGGCGACAGCGAAGCCGGCGCGGGCGAATCGGTCGCGAGCAGCGTCGCGATATCCGGCGGCACCGTCGCCGGCATGTTCACGTGAATCCCGGCCAGGCCCTGCACGCGCTGCATCGCCATCCGGTGCGAGATCACCGAGCCGCAGTCGCCGCCCTGCGACACGAAGCGCGTATAGCCGAGCCGCGCCATCAGCTCGCCCCACGCGCGCGCGATGTGGTCGGAACCCCAGCCCGTCTGCGTCGGCCGGCCGGAAAAACCGAAACCCGGCAGCGACGGCACGACCACATGAAACGCGTCGTCCGCGCTCGCGCCGTGCGCGGTCGGGTCGGTCAGCGGGCCGATCGCCTTCAGCAGCTCGAAGATCGAACCGGGCCAGCCGTGCGTCATGATCATCGGCATCGCGTTCGCGTGCCGCGAGCGCACGTGGATGAAATGAATGTCGAGCCCGTCGATTTCCGTGATGAACATCGGGAAACCGTTCAGGCGCGCCTCGCCCTTGCGCCAGTCGTAGTCGGTGCCCCAGTAGCGCAGCAGCGCCTGCATGCGCGCGAGCCGCACGCCCTGCGATTCGTCGGCGACGGTCTCGCGGCCCGGCCAGCGCGTCGCCGCAATGCGGCGGCGCAGGTCGGCCACGGCTTCATCGGGAATGTGCGCGGTGAACGGGCGTATGCCGCTGCCGCCGGTCGCGGCATGCAGCGCGGTGGGTAGCATCGCCGATACCCCGGCGGCCACGGAAGTGGCCAGCAGGTGGCGACGCATCGGGGAAAACGGTGTGGAAGACATCGTTCGGCATCTCCTTTCGTGAAGTGGAAAGTGAACATGCCGCGCGCCCGCTCGCGCCCTGGCTTTCAATCCGGTGCGCCCCGGTCACGCGGCGTCGCCCATTTGAAAGGTCTGATGTATCCGTGATTTGTCTGATTTGTACGCGTTTGTATTTGCGGCGCGGCGAGCGGCCCGCGCCGCCGCTCGCCCGCATGACGCTCAGAGCGCGTTGACGATCGCGCCGTCGACGCGAATGTTCTGCCCGGTGATGTAGCCCGCGCCGTCGGACAGCAGGAACGCAACCGTCTTCGCGATCTCGCCGGTCTTGCCGAAGCGGCCGGCCGGAATGCGCGCGACGATCTCCGGCGTTTCCGGCCAGCTGTCGATGAAGCCCGGCAGCACCGCGTTCATCCGGATGTTCTCGGCCGCGTAGCGTTCCGCGTAAAGACGCGTCCACGCGCTCAGCGCCGCACGCAGCGCCGACGACACCGGCATCGGCTGCTCGGGCGCGTCCGCCGCGAAGCTCGAGATGTTGACCACCGCGCCGCCGCCCTGTTTCTGGAAAATCGGCGTCACGCGGCGCATCACGCGCACCACGTTCAGCAGGATCAGGTCGAGCCCCGCGTGCCAGTTGTCGTCGGTGATCTCCAGCAGTTCGCCCTTCGGCGGATGCCCGGTGTTGTTCACGACCGCGTCGATCCGGCCGTAGCGCGCGACCGTCTCCTGCACGAGCCGGTCGATATCGGCTTCTTCGGTGACCGAGCCCTGGATGCCGAACCCGCCCAGCTCCTCGCCGAGCGCCACCGCGCTGCCCGACGGCGACATCAGCGCGACGCGGTAACCCGTCGCCGCCAGTTCGCGCGCGATCGCCGCGCCCATGCCCTTGCCTGCTGCCGTGATCAACGCCACTTTTTCTACAGTCACGATCTGCTCCCTCGCTCGAAACCTGCCGCCGCGCAGCCGCCATTCGGCGCGCCATGGTGGTAATGTAGGCGCATCGCAGACGACTGTCGAACCAGTATTTCTGCCTCCAGACGATAGTTTTTCTACAGCCTGACAATGCCGCCCCGCCCTTCCCGCCTGCCGCCGCTGAATGCGCTTCGTGCATTCGAAGTGTCCGCGCGGCACCTCAATTTCCGCGCCGCGGCCGACGAGATCGGCGTCACGCAAGGCGCGGTCGCGCAACAGGTGCGCCACCTCGAGGACGTGCTCGGCCTGAAGCTGTTCGAGCGCCTGCCGCGCGGCCTCGCGCTGACGCACGACGGCGCCGCGTATTTCTCCGACGTGCAGCGCGCGCTGCACGCGATCGCCGATGCAACCGACAAGCTCGTGAAGCGGCGCGCGGCGCTGACGATCAGCACGACGCCGTCGTTCGCGTCGAAGTGGCTGATCCCGCGGCTCGCGCGGTTCACCGACGCGCATCCCGACTACGACGTGCGCGTGATCGCCGACCAGCAGCTCGCGACGTTCCGCCACGATGGCGTCGATCTCGCGATCCGCTACGGCAAGCCGCCGTTCGGCAAGCATCTCGCCGCGCATGCGCTGTTTCCGCTCGATGTATGCGCCGTGTGCAGCCCCGCGCTGCTGGCCGCGCCCGCGTCGCCGCGTGCGCTCGCGGGCCACGTGCTGCTGCACGACGCACACGACCTGTGGCCCGAGTTCATCGAAGCGATGCCCGAGCCGGTCGATATCGATCCGCACAAGGGGCTGCGCTTCAACCAGACGTCGCTCGCGATCGATGCGGCCGTTGCCGGCCAGGGCATCGCGCTCGCAACCGATCCCTTGGTCGAGCGCGATATCGCGGCAGGCCGGCTGTGCAAGCCGTTCGATTTCGCGTTTCCGCTGTCGGTGGGGTTCTATCTCGTGTATCCGGCCGAGCGCCGCGACGACGATGCGATCGTGATGATGCGCGACTGGATGATCGGGCAGGCGGCGGCGGACGAGCGGCCTTGACCGGCCTTCGTCCGGATCAGGGGACGATCCAGCGGCCTTCGCAGCCGCTTTCTTGCAGATCGAATACCGCTCGGCGATGGCCCGCGCGTGCGAGTTCGAGCCAGTCGATGCGCGTGACGGTCATGTGGATCACGCAGAAGTTTTCATAGCCGTCGCCGGAAGGCGCGGTGTCTTGCCTCGCCGAAACATGCGCTGCTTCAGGCGACTCGACCGGCGTGCCGGGTGGCAACGGTGCGCGATACAGCAGCAGCGTATGCGGACGGCTCGATTGCCAGATCGCGCGCCGCTGCGCTTCGTCGTCGCAGATCGACGCAACGCCTTCCGCGCGAATCTGCACGAGCGCATCGAGATCGCTCGCGACGATCGAGATGCGCGGATCGCGGCGCAGCTCCGCGACCTTCTCCGAACGCACATCGGTATGAAACGACAGCATGCGATCGGCGCGGCTCGCCTGGCGCAGCACGATCGTACGCACCTTCGGCGCGCCATCGAGGCCGAGCGTTGCCGCCTGCAGCATCGTGAACGGCGAGCGCTGCACGCCGACGCCGGATTCGAGGCAGGACCACAGGCGGTCGTACGTTTGCGCGAGCGATTCGGAAGTTGAGTCGGACATGACGGGCAGCGGCGATCGCACGTGTTTCGATCGCGCAAGCTTAACCGTTTGCTCCGGTGACGGCTCGCGTGCGATGCGGCCGCCGCCTGCGTGCCGTTCAGTTGTAGCCGAGCACGACCGGCGCCGCATCGCCGGCATCGGTCGTCGGCTCCGCACCGAACCGGCCCAGCACGTCGGCCACATACTGCGGTCCCGCACTGATCTGCGACGAGCGATGCTTTGCCGGTCGGTTATCGCCAGCACCTGGCGCCGCGCCCATCGATATTGTGTCGTTGACGGTGATAGTCACGTTCACGTCTCCTCACGCGGCCAGCGCCGCACCATACGCGCGCACGAGGCGCGCGACGCCTTCCCGGATCGCGTCGACGTCCGGCGCGGCGAACGACAGGCGCAGCGATGCCGCGTCGACGTTGTCCGCGAAGAACGCGTTGCCGGGTACGAACACGATCTTGTTTGTAATTGCGTGTTGCAGCAGCACGTCCGACGACACCGCGCCGATCCGCGCCCACACGAACATCCCACCTTCGGGGCGATGGAATTCGATCGCATCGCCGAAACCGTCGCGCAGCGCGTCGCACATCGCGTCGCATTTGCGCTGGTACGCGGCCGTGATGCGCGGCAGATGGCGTTCGAGCGCGCCGTCGGACAGGTATTCAGCGGCGGCCGCCTGCGTCCACGGCGAGCTGCACAGATCGACCGTCTGCTTCGCGATCACGCAGCGCCGCGCGATTTCGGCCGGCGCGATCGTCCAGCCCACGCGCAGCCCGGGCGCGACGATCTTCGACAGGCTCGCGAAATGCACGATCCAGTCGCGCGCGCCGTCCACTTCGCCGGCGAGCGCGAGCATCGACGGCACGGCTTCGCCCGCGAAGCGCAGGTCGCCATACGGATCGTCTTCGACGATCAGGAAACGGTATTGCACCGCGAGACGCAGCAGCTTCAGCCGGCGTTCGCGCGTGAGCGTCGCGCCCGTCGGGTTCGCGAAGGTCGGGACGGTATAGAGCAGTTTCGGCTGCGCGATCGCGCCGGACGCGAGTTGTTCGCCGAGACGATCGACGTCGACACCTTCGCCATCGACCGGAATCGTCACGATGCGCGCCTGCTGCAGACGCAGCGCCTGCAGCGTTGCCGGGTAAGCCGGCTGTTCGGTCAGCACGACGTCGCCGGGCGACACCATCACGCGCAGCAGCAGGTCGAGGCCCTGCTGCGAGCCGGTCGTGACGAGCAGTTCGGCCGGCGTGCACGCGACGCCGCGACGCGCCATCAACGCGATCAGTTGCTGCTTCAACTCGGCGAGGCCGTCGGTCGGGCCGTATTGCAGGCAGCGCACGGGCTGCGCGTATGCGCGTTCGGCGGCCTTGTTCAGGCCGTCGACGTCGAACAGGTCGCTGGCCGGATAGCCGCCAGCGAACGAAATCATGCCCGGTTCGGACAGGTACTTGAACAACTCGCGGATCGGCGAGCCGGAGGGATTCTGGAATGAGGGCGTGAACGCGTACATGTCGTCGTGAGCAGGATGGCGCGGACGGCCGGGATAGCCGCCAGGTGCCTGCCGCCGGGGCGCTTCTGGCGCCACGGCGGCGAATTCGAGCCACGATTGTCGATAGTCATTAAGGCCGCGGCAAACGATATCTATGCACTAGGTCTTGCGGTTTGGTCATCAAATGGGGTTGTCGCGGCGATCCAGTCCGGCCGATTGTTTCGGCGCGCGCGCCCCTTGCCCGCCGCTGTTTACCGGGGTGAAGCAGACTCAGCGCTCCGTACCGCCAGGTCCGACCGGGTGCGGCTTGGCCGTCCGGTTTTTGAGTTCGCGCATGAGGTCGTCCGACACATAGTGGGGACCATCGAACAGATAGACCGGATAGCCGCGATAAACCTGGAGCTGCCTGCTCAATTCCTCGGCGCTGGCTGAACGGAATCCGCCATGCTCGGCCGGCCGAAAGGCCTCGGCGATGACCCGCACGCGCCATTTGCCCAGGCGTGAAGCCAGCTCGTCGAGGTAGGTGCGCGCGACCTGCGGCTCGCGGGCATAGACGCCGCAGCCGTCCTGGAAGAACACCCCGACGTCCGCGGGCAGCCACGTTACGAGCCAGTCCGCCAGCGTTTTTCCGCCGACGTTGGTCTGGTCGTAGACGCTCACCCAAAGCGGACGAGGCAGTCGCTGCAGAATCTCGGCAAGCTTGGGCGCGTCCTGCCAGGTCGGATCGATTTCGACCGGGAAGTAGTAACCGGTGACATGCAGCGGCAGATGCACGCGCGCCACCTCCGCGGACTGGTCCGCGAGCGTCGACAGGTGGGTGCGCGCGCGTTTTTCGTCCTGGTAGCCGGCCAGGCCCAGGATCACGTTTCTGGCCCACGGCGCACGACCGATGCGTTCCCAGTCGGGAAGGCGCGCCGCGGTAGGGATGCGGGTGTTGGCGACGAACGCGGTATCGTCCACGACGGTCCATTGGATCAACAGATCGTGTACGCCGAGCATCTGCCAGTTTCCGACGGGATTCGTCGTCGTGTTGTCCACCTGCCACACGATTCCGTCGGCGTGAACGTCGTGCGACGTCCAGCTGCATGCGGCCACGACGAGCGATGCGCCGATCGCCGCGAGCGTCGCCGCGCGGTGCGAACGCGGTGCGCTGGAGAGCCGACGCGGTCGGCCTGCCAGTCGAAACCGGCCCATACGCTGTTGAATTTTGCGCACGGCCGGGATGGCGGACGTGGTCATCGCTGGCTCTCCCCAAGCATTGTCGCGCGTCATCGTAGCGGATCAAACGCAAAACGTGCGACCCGCATTTCCGATGCGGATCGCACGAGGTTACCACCACACTTGCCTCACTTGGCAGTCGTGCCGTCTACCCACTTGTAGCCCAGATTCGTAATGCTGTTGACCAGACTCTGGAAGTCCTGGTAGGCCGGTAACCCGAGATCGGGTTCAAGCCAGTACGGGTGGAAGAAGAAGGACGCGAAACCGTCCCGCACCACCAAACCGTATTGAGCATTGGTAACGAGCTGCTGCCATGTGTATGAGATACACGAGAATGGGTCGATATTGCAGATGTTGTACTGCATGCTGCCCAGGTTCTCCGGGATGATCCGCTGCCCGTAGTAATCGGCGTTGATGATGTACGGGAAGAACTGCCCGGCCGAAAAGTCCTGGTTGGGCGCCCCCGTTCCGAGTTGCGGCTTGGTCGCGGTGTAGTAGACGGCCCGCTGGAACGTCGTCGGGAACGTGAGGGCCGTGGCCGCCGCTGCCATCGGCGACATCTGGTACTGCGGCGCGGCCCAGCCGACGACCTTGTAGCCGTTGGTCGTGAACTCGAGGATGCCCTCGGCCATTCTGCCTGCCGCCCATTGAACGGAGTCCTCATCGACGGGGCGGTTCTGCACCGCATACCAGAACTCGTAGTCGCTGCCGCTGACCGCAGTCAGAAGATTCGGCGTCGAATCGTACTGGTGCGTAAGGCCGTGCACCACGATCGAACCGCCGCGCGCGACCGCGTAGTTCAGCGAACTCTTGAGACCCGTTGCCTGCGCAAGATGGATCGTCTGCGGGACGCCGCCGGTGTAATAGCCGTTCGGATCCGTATACACGGGAATGGTGGCCATCGTGAACGGAATCCTCTTCAAGTACAGGAAGTCCGAGAGCTTTCTCATCGAACTCGTCGTTGTATACGCGTCAAGGTCCTCCAGACGTACGAGAGCACGGTGATTTACCGGTGCATTGGTCTGCAGGATGTCGTGCAGGATGTCGCATATCACCAGGTACCGATCCGTCGGGCCGATATAGGAAAACGGCATATCCGCGAAATACCAGAACTTGCCCGAGCGCACGACGTATGGCGTGGTCGCCCCGCTCTTGCTGTTCTTGATGGTGACGAGTGCCTGCGCCTTGGTGGCATCGACGATCTGGGTCAGCCCGACCTCCGGGTCCGCACTGATCGCGCCGGTCGACGCGTTATACGCGTAGTACTTGACCATCGGCAGGTTCTTGTACGTGACCGTGTCGTAGAAGCCGGGGTTCGGATTGCTCGACGAAGGCGGCGCATTCAACCCGGCAATGCCGAGAAAGCTGAACCCGAAGGTCTGGTTGAAGGTGTAGGCCGTGTTCCATGCAAGCTGCCACAAGTTGTATTTGAACCAGACCACGGTCTTCGTGGTGGTCATCACGTCGCTCATGAACGCCGTCGGAATCGGGTTGTTGTAGTAATCGCCGATGTAGAACGTGACGTCGTGATTCGTGACCATTCCGGACGTGTAGTTCTGTATCGGAACCAGATCGACCGTCGCGTTGAAATGGCCAAGCAGGTTCCTCAACATGATGCTGTACATCAGGCCAAGCTTCGAATACGGGTCGTTGGCCGGGTTATCGTATAGCACGAGCGTACGTGCCGTGGTGACCTGCGCGTGCGCCGTGCTCGGCAACGTCATTTGCGCGAGTCCGGCAAGCAGGGCTATGACAAGCAAGATCTTTTTCATGGCCGTTTCTCCCTAGTCGCGTTGCACGTTGCCACCGGCTTTCTTGACCGATTTCAAGTCGAACTTGGGGCGCCCCGTCTCCTTGTATGCCTTCTCCCATTCCTCGTCGGACATACCCGGCTTCACCTTGACCTGGGCGGACCCGTTGGGTAACGGAGGCGGCTTGATCTTTACGGCAGACGAATTGCCCTGCTCCTGCGCATTCGCATCCTGAACAGCGACGGCGAAGGCGAGCGCAGAGATTAATGTGACGAGTGATCCAACGGTGCTCAGTCCGTTCTGAAAATATCGATTGCGATGAGAAATCATGATTTTCATCCTTTGATATGCAAAATAAATTCATCTCGTTAACGAAACGAGCACGGCTGGTGCCATTTAATAATCAGGGCGTTATGTCGTTATTTTTTCCTGCGCACTTGATGCCAGACAAAAATACAGGACGGGATTGCTTTCCTTTCAAGCTAGAAACGTACCATCGGTCGCAAATGGGCACGGGATCTAGGCACCCAAATCGGCGCGCCATGGCGATCCGAAATTGTTTAGAAAAAACGTTTCAGGCGTGCAACGTATCCGCTTTCGAGGCTGTCATCTGACAAACAAGTGAAGCCTGTTCGGACGATTCAGGGAAAACCAGTTCCCTCAACGCTTCGCGCATGGTGACGCGGCAATCGACTCGCATGACTCGAACATGTCATGGCGACCGGAGAGGCCGGTGATCGCCGGAATCGCGTGACGATTTCCCGGCGGAGGCAGCCGGGGAGCGGCAGCAGGTCTGCAGATTACGTTTCATCAGATCAATTGACCTTGTGTTTCAGCATTGAAACGTTTGGCTCGGATTCGGTGGGTCGATCTTGTGCGACGCCCCGCAGAGGCCCGGACGGTCAAGGGCGGCGCGGCAATGGCGCGCGACTTGCTTTATGAACTGCGTATTGAAACGACTGAAACGACGGTGCGCAGGGAGCGCTGCGGGGAACTGGATCGAGAGTGGATGCAAGCATTAATGGTGCAGGATCCATCCCGGCGGGAGACGGAAGTATGCAAGGCAAATACCAACTTTCAAAAGTCACCCACTGAACACGTTTCATCTTTAACGATATGACGTGATCGCATCGAGAAAGCTCCAGGCTGACGGAGTCTTTTTCGAGTGACAGGATTTTTTGCGGCGCAAGCCGAGAAGTGGGAGTGACGGGGTCGACGAGGGCGAAGAGATATTCGTCTTGCGTTGGTGCGAGGGAGAAGAATCACATACAAGACAAAATCGCGGGGAGATGATGGATAACACAATATGGATTGCATATTTATATGCACTTAACATTATCACCATTTTTACCGCGATCGTCATCCTGGTAAGTACACTGGATGACCTTACGCTCGACGCCTGCTATTGGTCATTCGAAATCGGGCGGTTTCTGCGTCACGAAAAAACGCAGACTATCGATATCGGCATGCTGCGCGCCGAGGAAGAGCGCTATCTGGCACTCATGGTGCCGGCGTGGAAAGAGTATGACGTGATTGCCAAAATGATTGAAAACACATTGGCGACCATGGAATACGAACGATATGTGATCTTCGTCGGAACCTATCACAACGACGCCGAAACCACGGCGGAGGTCGAACGCATGGTCCGCCGTTATCCGGGCAGGGTGACGCGCGCAACGGTCATGAACGATGGGCCGACCTGCAAGGCGGACTGCCTGAACTGGATCATCGAAGCGATCCTGCGCTACGAAGAAACGCATCATATTCAGTTCGCGGGCGTCGTCATGCACGACTGCGAAGATGTCATCCATCCGATCGAACTCAAATACCTCAGCCATGCAGTTGCGGATAGCGACCTGGTCCAGCTCCCCGTTCTGTCATTGCCGCGGAAATGGAACGAGTTCGTGGCCGGATGCTATATGGACGACTTCAGCGAAACGCACCAGAAGGACGTACCGGCGCGAGCCCGTCTGACCGGCGTCGTCCCCGGCGCGGGTGTTGCGTCCTGCTACAGCAGGCGCGCCATCGAAGCGGCGATGAAGGAGAGCGGCGGCTGTCCGTTCAACACCAGTTCGCTGACCGAGGACTACGACTTCAGCTTTCGGTTGAGAGACCTGGGCATGAAGGAAACCTTTGCCCGCTTTCCGCTTTCGGATATCCCGCAGGATGCCGGGGTCAAGCGCGCAAAAGGCAGTGCCGCCAATCGAAACCTGCTGGCCACCCGCGAGTATTTTCCAAAGACATTTCGCACCGCATATCGACAGCGTGCGCGATGGATCCTCGGCATCGCCTTTCAGGGCTGGGAGCAACTCGGCTGGAAGGGCGATTTCCTCACCCGCTACATGTTCTTCCATGACCGCAAGGGTATCGTCACCTCACTTTTTTCAGTGATTGCTTACGGTGTACTGATCAATTTCCTGGCGATAGCCGCCCTTCAGAAATTCGGTCATGCCATCCCCGTCAGCGCCCCGCTCGTCACGGCGAGCGAATGGATAGCCCCGCTGCTCTGGGTGAACACCGTCATGCTGTTTGCCCGCGCCGGGCAGCGCTACTACTTTGTCAGCAAGCTGAACGGCCCCGTCCAGGGGCTGCTCTCGATTCCGCGGATGTTCGTCAACAACCTGATCAATTTCTACGCGGTTTGCCGCGCGTGGCGCATCTATCTCGGCCACCTCGCAAGCGGCAAGCCGATCGCCTGGGACAAGACCAGCCATACCTACCTGTCGAACGAACAGCTCGGAAAAGTACGCCGCAAGATTGGCGAGATCCTGGTCGGTTGGGGCGTGGTCTCACTGGAGCAATTGCAGGCAAGCCTGGAGAGACAGCTGACATGCGGCAAGCGGCTCGGCGAACTGTTGATCGAAGGCAGTGCGATCTCCACCGAATCGCTGGCGGATGCGATCGCGGAACAGGCGGAACTCCCGCGGGTAAGCCTCGGCAATGTGGCGGTCGGCCATTTCGCGGATTCGCTGGCATTCGAACTGCAGTACACGTATCGGGCCGTACCGTTTTCGACCGCGGACGACGGAACGTTGAATGTGGCGGTCGGGCGGCCGCTCACGCAAGACGAACAGGATGTCGTGCGGCGCGGCGCCAGGACGAACGTTGCGTATTTCATTGCCTGCGATACGGAGATTGCGGCCGAACTCGCCCGACACTCGCGCTTCGTCGAACTCGCGCGAGCACGCGACGGCGACGATGCAACGTCGCAGGTTTCTCCAATGCAAAAGCCGTCGGGAGAACAGGCATGAAACGCTCCAGACTCCCGATCGCGGTCGGCCTCGCGCGCTGCGCGCGATTGAGCGCATTGGCGATCGCCGTATCGTTGGCCTGGCAGGCCCCCGCATACGCCACGCAGCCGCTCGCTCCCAAGGCTTATCGGCTCGCCGATGGCGCATACAAGGCAATCAGTGCCGGCGACCTGCCCCGCGCGGAAGAGTATGCACAGCGCGCCCTCAAGATTCAGCCCGGAAGCGAACAGCTCGGGTTGCTGCTCCTCGATGTATTCAAGCGTGAAGGAAAAATCGACGAAGCGGACGCCATGGTGGAATCGCTAAGCGTTCGTTTTCCGAGAAGCGCCGCGGTACGGGCCGAGCATGGCTACCTGGCGCAGCGGCAACAGCGCTACGACGTGGCGTGCAGCGATTTCTCGGCCGCCGTCGCGACGGGAAAATGGAGCAAGGAGCAACAGCGCAACCTGCGTCTCGCATGGTCGGACAGTGCGCTCGCGGCGCATCGCCCGCATGACGCCGGCATTGCACTGGCGCCGCTGGCAGATGAAAAATCGGCCGCGGTTCAGTTGCGTATCGCGCAGTTGAGCTTGATGTCGGGCGATCGCGAAAGCGCGATCCGCGTGGCGGATCTTGCCGCCCGCGACGCGACGACGGACGCCGAGCGGAAGATGGCCGCGTCGATCGTGACGCAGGCCCAGCAACCCGAGCAGGCGCCGCAAATACCGGTGGACGATACCGCGACACAGAAGTTGCAGCAGGCCTATGACCTGCTGCGGGAACACAAGGATCGCGAGGCGCTCGACGCGTTCCAGGAGGGTTTCGACGGCGGAGCCGGCAACGCGATGAACTACGCGGACGCAGGTTATGCCGCCAAGCGTATCGGCTTGAACGAGCAGTCCGTCGAACTGTTCGAGCACAGTCTCGACGCCGATGAAAACGAACACAAGTTCGATGCGCAGCACAAGTTCGGCTATCGGCGAGAAGTCGAGCAACTTCAGCGCACCTGGGGCTTCGTGCTGAGCGCGCCCTACCAGTCGGCCGCGTTCGGCCCGCAAGGCACCATCAGCGTGTTGCAGCCGGGTATCGAAGCGTACTGGCAGCCACCGAAGATCGGCTACCAGAACGGACGCATTCTCCAGTTCTTCGTGCGCGGATACGGCACGGCATACGACGGAAGCGGCAACGTGACCGGCATGCCGACCGTGCAGGGTTCGGTGGGGGTGCGCTACAAGCCGATACCCGACCAGAACGTGGTGATGACCGCCGAGCGGCTGTTCCACGTCGGCAGCCTGTCGATGACGGACTGGCTGATGCGCCTGGGCTATTCGTCGGAAGCGGGGACCGACCTGCGGGTCACCGAACCGAGCTGGCGTAGCTGGCAGGCCTATGTCGAAGGTGCGTACTTCATCAAGGCAGGCCGATACATCATCTATTCGGAGTTGCGTTACGGGCACACCTGGCGTTTGACGGCGCTCAGCGATCGGCTGACCGTCTATCCGCATGCCGCGGTGGCCGGCGATCACGACAACCGCCAGCCGGACAAGACGGCGATCGGTGTGGGGCCCGGCATCCAGTTCCGGTACTGGTTTCGCGAAGGCAGGTATAGCGCGCCGGCAAGCTATCTGGATGTCACGGTGCAATACAGGTTTGCGTTGACGTCAGCGGTACGCGCACGTGGTCTCGTGGTACGCGCAACTTTGTGGTTTTAACCTGCGACGCTGACGCTTACGCGCGGATGGCGCAATTAGCTGGGTGACTTAAGCGTGATGATCGTTTGACGCAGCAGCTGGAAATACGAACTCGTCGAGTACGGGAGCATTTGTTCGACGTAGTTCCACCAGAAGAAACCGCCGATGAAACGCGGGTCGTTCATGGTGTTGACCATCGGGTAATAGGTTTTGATCAGGTTCTGCTGCACCGACGCCGGCGCGGCGGTATCCGACGTACCGATTTCGCCGAAGCCGACCTTCGCGTTCGGGAAAATGCTTTCCAGTGCCGCGAAATCGTTCTTCCACGACGGGCTCAGCCCCGGGCAATCCTGGTACGGGTAGTAGCTGAACAACGCGTAGTCGGCCTGCTGGCGAACCGTCGACGACAGGAAGTTCATCGGCCAGGTCTTCCAGTAATCCTGGGGTTTCTCCCAGCAGTTGGTACCCTTGCTGTCGTCGTTGTAGTACAGCGTGATCGCAGTCTTGCCGCCGTTCGATTTCACGATCGTGTTGGCCGCGGCGACCATCTGGCCGATCTGCTGTTCTTGCGAATTGACCACCGAGTTCGTACCGCTCGGGTTGTTGCGCAGCCATTCGCCGTTGATTTCGTTGGCGATCTCCCACACGTCGACGGTGTTCTTCAGTTGCGACACCAATTCCTGCGTTCTCGCTTGATACGTGGAGAGCGTCGTCGGGAAATAGTAAGAATCGTAGATCTCGCCCATCACATACGCGACCGAGTGCAGGCGCAGCAGCGGTGCGTAGTAGTCCGAGGCCGGCGTATCCGGATCGAACACGACGCGCACCGTCGGCCGGTACGGCAGGTTCTGCAGCGACGCGATGATCGCATCGAGTTTCGTCAGATCATCGAGCGTCACGCCGTAGACCGGATTCTTCAGGGGTTCGACCTGAGCTTGGGCGGACTGGGATAAAGGCAAGAGCCCAGCATAAGCAATGCACGCGGCAACGGCCGTGCGCGAGATGTTTTTCGTCAGTCTTTTCAAAACGTCCTTCCGTCCTAAAGTAAGAAGAAGCGCGATTTTAGACGAAAATAAAAGCTAATTATCGGACGATATCGACAGAAATGGCTCCGGAACATCGCGAGGCGATGCATCACGCAGGAGAAGTTGCGACGCGATGCCTCCGGAAGAAATGTCCAGCATCCCTAAACGAATACCCAACAACATTGGTTCACAAGGCGGCCGAATAGTGAAACCCGTCACCAGCGGGATTCGGCTATGGATGCCTCGCGAACCCGTCGCCGCCCTGCTTCCGACGCTCGATCACGCAAACGTATGCGGCTGGTTTCAATCACCGTCAACGCCGCCATAGTCCCCATCCGACGCACCGGCGAACGCCTCAGTCCGTTCCGCGTTCGGATCATCGTTGATATGCGTATCCGCCACCGCCCGCCGATCGAGCAACAGAATGTTCGTTGCCGGGTAGGTGGAAACACCAGGCTTCTTGCCGATGACTGCGTAGACGAATCCGTGCGCGTTCATGCGAAGCCCGGGGCAACCCGCAGTCGACCTTTGCCGTGCGCGAGCCGTTCCCGAGCCGGGCCTCAAAGACAGCGCTCGTCTTTGGCAAGGTCGGCACACATCGACCGCCGAAGCCGCGCTCGCATAGGCCCGAGAACGGGGGTGATTCTTCCGATGACGTGGAGACCGGCTACCCGCGATTCATCGCGTGCATGGAAGCAACGATCACCGCAGGAGCGACCCAGGGTCGCCTGGCCGTGCAACGCACTCGCTGCGGCAGGTAATGAGTTGGGGTATGCGGCGCAACGCTCGCACGTACTGCGCGGCCGATGCTGACATAAAATGGAAAATGCTCTGTTGAAGATGAGCTGATGGCAAAAAAAAGGAGTGCCAACATGAGACGCCTTTATTTCCTCGTACCCGATACGCAGATGGCGAAGGCGATCGTCGACGACTTGCTGCGCGCGCGCATCATCTGGCGCCATATCCACGTCCTCGCCAATCACAGCGTCACGCTCGATCAGTTACCCGAAGCATCCTTGCTGCAAAGCAGCGACGTCGTGCACGCGCTCGAGCGCGGCGTCGCACTCGGCGGCGCGACGGGCGCGCTTATCGGTCTCGTCGCGCTTGTGTTCCCCCCTGCGGAGCTCGTGATCGCGGGCGGCGCCGTCGTCGCATTGACGTTGGCGGGAGCGGGCTTCGGGGCGTGGTCGGCCGCGATGATCGGCATCGCCGAGCCGAACGCGCGACTCCAGCGATTTCGTGAAGCTATCCGGGAAGGCCAGATCCTGATCATGGCCGACGTGCCGGGATTACGAGAGCAGGAAATCGAGGAGATGGTCGCCCAGCATTTTCCGAAGGCGGATCTGGAAGGCGGCGAGCCTACGACACCGATCTTCCCCTGAAACTCGAAAACCGGCATACGCAACACTCGAGGCTGTCTCTGCATCGAGCGTGTCGGCTTCACGCCGGTGTGAAATCGGCATACGTTCAAGCGGGAGAATTTTCGGGGTGCTCCCGCTGCCCCCGGCACGCCGGTACAAGGGGCTGTTCCGTGACATCCCGTGCCTATTTGCGCTGCATCAAATCAGACGCCCGCAATCGCGCGGCGCCACACTCTCCGTTCCCTTTCCCGACACGCGCCGGCGCCCTCGCCAGAACGCATCGATGCGTATCGCCGAGCGCGTTATCGCATAACCGCGGCCACGGGCGGCATGCTGCCGCGCGCCAACTGCCCGCCTGCCGACACACCGATGCCGAACTCCGAGCGGAACGCCGTCGTGCCACCCATCGCGCAGGGTTTTTGTACCTTGCGTTGGCACCCATATCTGCCATTCTGAATCGAATAAAGGACGTACTTTTGACGCGAGTGGCGCCTTCTGAACCTGAGTGCTGAAGCTGAACCGTCGGCAAGGAGGTCGTATGGAACTGAACATTCAATCGCACCATTGGCAACGGCGCAGGCCCGACTGGCTCGCTGCTGCCGTGGCCGGTCTTGCGGGCGGCGCCCTGGTGATCGTGCTCGAACTCTTCTGGTCGACCATGGTGCTCGACGAAAGCCCGTGGCAACCGACCCACAAGATCGCGGCAATGGTGATGGGCCGCAGTGCGCTCGAACAGATGTCGGTCTTCAGCTTCGGCATCGTGGGGACGGCGCTGTTACTGCACTACGTGCTCGGCGCCATCATGGGGATGATGCTCGCCGCGATCATTGCGCCGTTCCGCTTCGATTCGAGCGTGGGCATGGAGGCCGTCATCGGGCTGGCTTTCGGGATCGTCGCGTATGTGTGGAACTTCTATGTGATGACAGCCGTGTTCCCATGGTTCATCTCGGAGCGGGGCTCCGGACCCTTGTTGGCAAACCTGTTGTTCGGTGTGGTCACCGCCGTCGTCTACGGCATGCTCGAACGGCGCAAGCAGGAAGCGATGCACTGACACGCCGTTTTTTCTGCCGTGCTTAAAGACCCGGCGCCCTCGCGGGACAGCCGCCTCGACAACCGATGCGGAAGGCGGCCGTTTTGCATTGCATCGCAGCGATGCGGCTCCTCCATTCGCGCGATGTGCGTATGGCGCGCGCCGCCCCGTTGCGCTGCCTTGCACGATGCAAAGGAGAGGACTACCTTTTCTTTAGCGCCGCTTGCAACGCTTGGCGAATCGGACCTGGCAGACTGCCGGCGAAAACAACCATACGAAGTACGGCAAGGCGGCACAACGACGTCAGGAGCGCTTGTCGGCGGCTCCGGCGAGTGACACGCAGCGAGGCGGCCCATGGCCCTTGCGATTGCCCTGATCCTGATCATCGTATTGGCGGTGGGGTTTCACTTTGCCAGTCCCTGGTGGATCACGCCGATCGCGTCGAACTGGGTGCGCATGGACGACATGCTGACGATCACGCTCGTCATTACCGGCGCGTTCTTCATCGCGATCAACCTGTTCATCGTGATCGCACTGGTGCGCTACCGCCACCGCAGCGGGCATCGCGCGGCCTACGAGCCGCACAACAGGCGGCTGGAATGGTGGCTGATCGGCCTGACCGCTGTCGGCGTGGCGGCGTTGCTGGCACCGGGGCTCTTCGTCTACGCGGACTACATCCGGCCGCCGCGCAACGTGCTGCAGATGGAGGTGCTCGGCCAGCAATGGCAATGGCGCTTCCGCTTCGCCGGCCCCGGCGGCAAGCTGGGCACGACGGACGTACGCTACATCGGCAACGACAACCCCTTCGGCCTGAACCCCGGCGACCCCAACGGCCGTGACAACTACCTGATCGAGGCGCCCGAGGTACACCTGCCGCTCAACCGGCCGATCCAGGTCCTGGCACGGTCGCGCGACGTGCTGCACGACTTCTACGTCCCGCCGTTCCGTGCGCGCATGAACATGGTGCCCGGCATGGTGACCACCTTCTGGTTCACGCCGACCAAGGCGGGGCGTTACGACATCCTGTGCGCACAGCTTTGCGGTATCGGGCACTCCGGCATGCGCGGTGTGGTGGTGGTGGAAGACGAAGCATCGTTCTCGCGCTGGCTCGCGCAGCAGACCACGTTCGCGCAGCGGCAGCAGGCCAGGGTGCAGGCGGCAGCAGCCGCTACCGGCGGCAGCGCCCAGGCGCTTGCCGACCAGGGCAAGACGCTCGCGGCGGCCAAGGGCTGCGTCGCCTGCCATACCGTGGACGGCAGTCCGCGCGTGGGCCCCACCTGGAAAGGCCTGTACGGCAAGACCGAAACGATGGCCGACGGCAGCACCGCGAAGGTGGACGAAGCCTATCTGCGCGCCTTCATCCGCGACCCGAAGGCCCGCGTCGTGAAGGGCTTCTCGCCCGTCATGCCGACCTTCGACCTGAGCGAGCAGGAACTGACCGCGCTGGTGGCCTACATCAAGTCGCTAGGCGGTCCGGCCGCCAGCAGCGCAACGAATCCCTAGCGAATCCCCAGCGGAGCACGCAATGCCCTACGCGCACACCGACCACGTCCCGCAAAGCTTCTGGACCCGCTATGTCTGGAGCCAGGACCACAAGGTCATCGCCGTGCAGTATGCGCTGACGGCCATCGCCATCGGCCTGGTCGGCCTGGTGTTGTCGGACCTGATGCGGCTGCAGCTCGGCTTTCCCGGCAAGTTCAGCTTCATCGACGCCAACCATTACTACCAGTTCGTCACCATGCACGGGATGATCATGGTGATCTACCTGCTGACGGCGCTGTTTCTGGGCGGCTTCGGCAACTACCTGATCCCGTTGATGCTGGGCGCGCGCGACATGGTGTTCCCGTTTCTCAACATGCTGAGCTACTGGGTCTACCTGCTGGCCGTGCTGGTGCTGACGGCGAGCTTCTTCGTGCCGGGCGGGCCGACCGGCGCGGGCTGGACGCTGTATCCGCCGCAGGCCATCCTGCCGGGCACGCCGGGCGTGGAATGGGGCATCGTGCTGATGCTCGTGTCGCTGGCGATCTTCATCGTCGCGGCAACGATGGGCGGCCTGAATTACGTCACCACCACGCTGCAGGCGCGCACCCGCGGCATGACGCTCATGCGCATGCCGCTCACGGTGTGGGGCATCTTCATCGCGACCATCATGGCGCTGCTGGCGTTTCCGGCGCTGTTCGTGTCGGCGGTGATGATGCTGCTCGACAGGATACTCGGCACCAGCTTCTTCATACCGGCCGTGGTGTCGATGGGGCAGACGCTCAAGCATGCCGGCGGCAGCCCGCTGCTGTTCCAGCACCTGTTCTGGTTCTTCGGGCATCCGGAGGTCTACATCGTCGCGCTGCCGGCCTTCGGCATCGCGTCGGACCTCATCAGCACGCACGCGCGCAAGAGCATCTTCGGCTACCGGATGATGGTGTGGGCCATCGTCGTCATCGGCGCGCTGAGCTTCGTGGTCTGGGCTCACCACATGTTCGTCGCCGGCATGAATCCGTACTTCGGCTTCTTCTTTGCCACGACCACGCTCATCATCGCCATCCCGACCGCGCTCAAGGTCTACAACTGGGTGCTGACGCTGTGGCGCGGCGATATCCACCTGACCGTGCCGATGCTGTTCGCCATCGGCTTCATCAGCACCTTCGTGCTGGGTGGGCTGACCGGGCTCTATCTCGGCAACGTGAGCGTGGACATTCCGCTGTCGAACACGTACTTCGTGGTCGCGCACTTCCATATGGTGATGGCCGTGTCGCCGATCCTGGTGGTGTTCGGCGGCATCTACCACTGGTATCCGAAGGTGACGGGCCGCATGCTGAACGATACGCTCGGGCGCGCGCACTTCTGGATCACCTTCGTCGGCACCTATGCGATCTACTTCCCGATGCACTATCTCGGCGTCCTGGGCATGCCGCGGCGGTATTACGCGTACGAGGGCTACAGCTTCATTCCCCATTCGGCGCAGACGCTCAACACGTTCATCACCGTCGTTGCGCTGATCGTTGCGGCGGCGCAGCTGCTGTTCCTGTACAACCTGGCGTGGAGCCTCGTGCGCGGCAAGCGCGCCGACGGCAATCCGTGGCGGGCCACCACGCTCGAATGGCAGACGCCGCAAACGCCGCCCGTGCACGGCAACTGGGGCGCCGCGCTGCCCGTCGTCTACCGCTGGGCTTACGAATACAGCCCGCCGGGGCACAAGGAAGACTTCGTCCCGCAAAACCAGCCGCCTGCGACGGCGCCCGAGCCGGCGGCCCATCCGACGCTTCAACCCGGAGAGGCACGCGAATGACCACACTGCCCCGCCCTTACGTTCCCGACGCGCCACCGGTCCTGCCGAATGCGAGCCGCATCGGCCTGATGGTCTTCATGGCGGTGGCGACGACGTTGTTTTCGCTGCTGCTGCTCGCTTATGGCATGCGCATGCGCGAGCCCGACTGGCAGCCGATCCCGCATCCGGCGCTGCTGTGGTGGAACACCGGTGCGCTGGTGCTGGCAAGCGTCGCCATGCAGCGTGCCCGGCAGCTGACCTTGCACCGCGTCGCGTGGCTCGCGTCCGGCGGCGTGCTGGCGGCCGTGTTCGTGATCGGGCAACTGGTCGCCTGGCGCATGCTGTCGGAAGCCGGGCAGACCGTCACCGTCAATCCTTCCAACAGCTTCCTCTACCTGCTCACCGGCCTGCACGGATTGCATGTGCTGGGCGGGCTGGCGGCCTGGGCCGTGACGATCGCGCGTCTCCGGCACGCGGCCCCGTTCCGGGCCCAGCGCGCCATCGCGCTGTGCGCGATCTACTGGCATTTCCTGCTGGCTGTCTGGCTCGTGCTGCTGGCGGCGATGTGGTGGCTCACCCCTGCGTTCGTCGCGGCCATCTGCGGGCCGCTGTATGGAGCCGCGCCATGACCGCACCCACGCTTCCCACCGAATCCGCCGACACCCCGCCCACCGACGCCGGGCCCGACGGCTGGCGCGGCATCGTCACGGACTGGTCGGCCGACCGCGAAGCCTTCAAGGTGCCGTGGGGCAAGGCGATGATGTGGATCTTCCTGCTGTCTGACACCTTCGTCTTCAGCAGCTTCCTGATCGGCTACATGTCGGTGCGCATGTCGACCACGGTGCCGTGGCCCGATCCCTCCAAGGTGTTCGGGCTCACGGTGGGCGGCGTGGACGTGCCGTTGCTGCTGATCGCCATCATGACGTTCACGCTGATCACCAGCAGCGGCACCATGGCGATGGCCGTCAACTTCGGCTACCGGCGCAACGCCAGGCGCGCCGCCGCCCTGTTGCTGGCCACCGCGCTGCTGGGCGCGACATTCGTGTCGATGCAGGCCTTCGAATGGACCAAGCTGATCGTCCATGAAGGGATCCGCCCGTGGGGCAACCCGCTGGGCGCGGCGCAGTTTGGCGCGTGCTTCTTCATGATCACCGGGTTCCACGGCTTTCACGTGACCTGCGGCGTGATCTACCTGCTGCTGATCGCGCGCAAGATCCTGCAGCCGGGGTTTACCGAGCACGGCAACTTCCAGATCGTCGAGATCGCCGGCTTGTACTGGCACTTCGTCGACCTGGTGTGGGTGTTCATCTTCGCGCTGTTCTATTTGTGGTGAGGCACGCCATGGACCACACCGATCCCGCCGATCGACCCGACGCCGCGCACGGCCAGCAGCATCCGATCGGCCTTTACCTGAAGATCTGGGGCCTGCTGTTCGTGCTGAGCACGTTGTCGTACATGGTGGATTACTTCCACGTGCAGGGCCTGCTGCGCTGGGTGCTGATCGTCGTGCTCATGATCGCCAAGGCCGGGCTGATCGTATCGATTTTCATGCACATGATGTGGGAGCGGCTGGCGCTGGTGTACGCCATCCTGATACCGCCCCTGTGCCTGCTGGTGCTGATGGTGCTGATGGCGGCCGAAGCGCATCACACGTTCGGCATGCGGGAGCTCTTCTTCCACTGATCCCTTCGCCGCCCGTTCGTCACGCGACGAGCGCTTCGCACATGAAGGAGGACGCCATGAAATTTTCACGCCGACGTTTTATTGCAACCACCACCGTTCTGGCATCCGCGCTGACATTTGGACGCCGCGCGGCGGCGGCAGATGCCGGTGCCGTTCAGGAATCCGATGCAAATGCCCAGGCTCTCGGTTACAAGACCGATGCAAGCCGGGTCGACCACGCGAAGTTCCCTCAATTCCAGGCGGGCCAGGCTTGTGCGAGCTGCCAGTTCTTCCAGGGCAAGACCGGCGCCGCGATGGCGCCGTGCACCATTTTCAGCGGCAAGCAGGTCAATGCCAAAGGCTGGTGCAGCGCCTATGCGAAAAAGGCGTAGCAGCGGCGGCGTGGCGGCCGTGCTGCCGGCGGCCTGAAACGGCATCGGCGTGCCAAAGTGGAATTGCGCCTCAGGTGCGCGTTGGAGCGGCCGCTCGCCGATGCGTCTCGAGCGGCAGAAACCGGCCGGGCACCGACAAACGCGGGGGATGGCCGCAGCCCTCCCCCACGAGCGCCGATCGATCAGGCAGAAGCACTCCGATTGGCCTCGATCACCGTCAACGCCGCCATATTCACGATCCGCCGCACCGTCGAGCTCGAAGTGAGGATGTTCACCGGCGCGTTGACTCCGAGCAGGAACGGCCCCACCGCCACATTGCTGCCCGCCTCGGTCTTGAGCAGGTTGTACGCAATGTTCCCCGCATCGACGTTCGGACAAACGAGCAGATTGGCCGCGCCCTTGAGCGGCGACATCGGCAGCAGCCGCGACCGCAGCCCTTCATCGAGCGCACAGTCGCCGTGCATCTCGCCATCCGCCTCGATATCAGGCGCCTGCTCCCGGACGATCTCCAGCGCCCGGCGCATCTTCACACCCGAAGCCGCGCTGCCTGACCCGAAGTTCGAGCGCGACAGCAACGCAGCCTTCGGCGTCAGGTTCAGCCACTCCATCTGCCGGGCCGCGGCAATCGTGAATTCCGCGATCTGCTCGGCATCGGGGTTATCGTTCACGTGCGTATCCACCAGCGCCACCGTCCGCTGGTCGAGCAACAGAATGTTCATCGCCGCGTAGGTGGACGCACCGGGCTTCTTGCCGATCACTTCGTCGACGAACCGCAGGTGATTGTGATACTCGCCAACCGTCCCGCAGATCATCCCGTCCGCATCGCCGAGCCGCACCATCATCGCGCCGATCAAGGTCAGGCGACGCCGCATTTCGACGCGCGCCATCTCCTTCGAAATGCCGTCCCGGCAGCGCAGTTCCCAATACGTCGTCCAGTATTGCGGGAACCGCTCGTCATATTCCGGATTGGTCACTTCGACATCCTGACCGAGCCGAATACGCAGGCCAAACCGCTCGATCCGAGCCAGCAGCACCTCCGGACGCCCCACCAGGATCGGACGCGCCAGCTTCTCGTCGACGATCACCTGCACGGCGCGAAGCACGCGCTCGTCCTCGCCTTCGGTGAAGACGATCCTTGCCTTGCCGCCGTCACGCACAAGCTGACGCGCCGTCGCGAACAGCGGCTTCATGAACGCGCCGGAGTGGTAGACGAATTGCTGCAGTTGCTCGACATACGCGTCGAGATCCGTCAGCGGGCGCGTCGCCACGCCGCCTTCCATCGCCGCCCTGGCCACGGCCGGCGCGATACGCACGATCAGGCGCGGATCGAACGGCTTCGGAATCAGGTATTGCGGGCCGAAGGCCACGTCGTACGCACCATAGGCCGCCGCCACGACTTCGTTCTGCTCCTCCTCGGCAAGACCCGCGATCGCGTGAACAGCGGCGATCTCCATTTCGCGGGTGATCGTCGTCGCGCCCACGTCCAGTGCGCCGCGGAAAATGTACGGGAAACAGAGGACGTTGTTGACCTGGTTCGGGTAGTCCGAGCGGCCCGTCGCGATGACGACATCGTCGCGCGTCGCATGCGCCAGTTCCGGGAAGATTTCCGGCGTCGGGTTGGCCAGCGCGAGAATCAGCGGACGCGCCGCCATCTCCTTCAGCATCTCCGCGCTCAGAATGCCGCCGACCGACAGGCCGAGGAACACGTCTGCGCCGCCGATGACTTCGGACAGCTTGCGCGCATCGGTTTCCTGCGCGAAGCGCGACTTTGCCGGGTCCATCAGCGTGGTACGGCCGCGATAGACGACGCCTTCGATGTCGGTCACCCAGATGTTTTCGACCGGCAGCCCGAGGTCGACCAGCAGGTCCAGGCAGGCCAGCGCGGCCGCACCGGCCCCCGACGTCACGACCTTCACCTCCGAAATCGACTTCCCGACGACCTTCAGCCCGTTGATGAACGCGGCCGATACGGTGATGGCGGTGCCGTGCTGATCGTCGTGGAAGACGGGAATCTTCATGCGTTCGCGCAGCTTCTGCTCGACCGTGAAGCACTCCGGCGCCTTGATGTCCTCGAGATTGATGCCGCCGAACGTGGGTTCGAGGCCGGCGATGATGTCGACCAGCTTGTCCGGATCGGTCTCGTTGATCTCGATGTCGAAGACGTCGATCCCGGCGAACTTCTTGAACAGGACGGCCTTGCCTTCCATGACCGGCTTCGATGCGAGCGGGCCGATGTTGCCCAGACCGAGCACCGCGGTGCCGTTGGTGATCACGCCCACCAGATTGCCGCGGCTCGTGAAGCGGTGCGCCTGCAGCGGATCGGCCGCGATCGACTCGCACACGCCTGCCACGCCCGGCGTATAGGCCAGCGCGAGATCGCGCTGGGTCACGAGCGGCTTGCTGGCGACGACCGAGATCTTCCCCGGGGTCGGAAACTCGTGATAGTCGAACGCTGCCTGCTGCTGTGTCTCTGTCTGTTTCATGTTTTTCGGTCCGGGCACGGGCGCCAGGCCAGTCCCGGCGCGATCCATGGAGGTGATTCTAGGGATCAGCCATAAGGAGATGATTCTGTTTTAATATCGGTCCATCACTTTTTCATGATGAATGCATGACCAGTCAATGACTTTTGACGCAAACGACGTGGTCAGGCGGCTGGGCGCTCGTCTGAAGATTCGGCATCTGGTGCTGTTGTTGCAGATCCAGCAGCACGGGTCGCTGACGCGCGTCGCGGAGCACATGGCCAGCAGCCAGCCCGCCGTGACGAACGCGCTGTCCGAGCTGGAGAGCATGTTCGGCACGCCGCTGTTCGAGCGCTCGTCGCGCGGCATGCGGCCGACCGCGCTCGGCGCGGTCGTGCTCGAACGGGCGAAGGCGATGATCAAGGATCTCGACCACCTCGCCCGCGAGATGGAGGCCGTCGCCGCCGGGCATGCGGCCCACCTGCACATCGGCGTGATTCCGTTCATTTCCGGCCAGATGCTGTCGGCGGCGCTGAAGCGGCTGCAAGCGCGCATGGAACGGCGCCTGACCGTGACGATCCACGAAGGCACCAGCGATCAGCTGCTGCTGCAGCTAAAGGACCACAGCGTCGACATCGTGATCGGGCGGGCGTCGTCGGCGGTCGATCTGGGCCGGGTTTCCTTCGAGGTGCTGTACCAGCAGCAGCCGCGCATGATCGCGAGCCGCCGTCTTGCCGCGAAACTGGCCCGCACGACGCTGGACTGGAACAAGCTGCACGCGCTCGACTGGATTCTCGGCGCGCCGCATACGCCGATGCGGGAGCAGGTGACCGACCTGTTTCTGTCGGCCGGCATCCCGCCGCCCGTTCCGATCGTCGAAAGCTACTCGTCCAAGCTGATCGGCGAGATGATCGCGTCGAGCGACGAGGCCGTGTCGATCGTGCCGGCCGATATCGCGGAGGAACTGGTGCGGATTGCCGGCGTGGCGATCGTGCCTTACTCGCTGGTGTGGACGCTTCCGCCGATTGCGCTGTTTACCCGCTCCGCCGACGCGCGCTCGCCGGCGCGGGATTTGCTCGTCGAGGCGCTACGGGAGGTGTGTAAGGAGACGTATGGGGAAGCGCGGAGATGAGGTCAAGATCACGCCGAGCGTCTTGCAGGTCCAGCGCATGCCCTCTCCCTCCCTGATTCATTAAGTTCCGCAGATTGTCGACGATGCGGCCGCCGCCGTCGAACGGATGGTTGCGGCCAACTACGTGCGGCAATCTGGCCAGGCATGTACGAAACGCCTGTCGGCGTTCCGATCGAAGCTAGTCAGCCGGTTTCTCGTACAGTGACCAGACACAGCCGTCTGATTTCAGTCCTGCGCGGATAAAACCGAGCGACTCGTAGTACGCACATAGCTTCGTGTTTTCGGTGGCGCAGTCGAGTCGAACAAGGCGTCGGTTCAAACCGCTCACCTTGAGAGCGCACCAATCAAGCATGAAGCTGCCGAGCCCGAGCCCGTTAAAGCCTTGCCGCACACACAGCCCATGCACATAACCGGCGATCGGCTCTTGAGGCCCCCAGTGTTTGTCATCGTCCAGACCGAACGAAAACGTTCCGGCCGGCGTGCCATCCAGTTCGACGACATACACTTCTTTTTCGGAGACGTTGTTTCGCACCCATCGCTCGGAAAAACCGTCACCGTCCTTGCCCCACGCGTAGTCACCGTGCGCAACCTTCTTCGCGTGCGCGTCGTTCCGGATCTGTGTAAGAGCCGGCACATCGTCTGCCGTCGCTCTGCGGACGCCTTTCGAGGTCATCGCTTGTCTCTCCGTTGAATCTTCATTTCGTGCTCAAACGCCGCTATCGCGCACGTCTGCATTCGCGATGGCAACGGCGCGGCGATCTTACGAAGCCGTCCCCTGAAACCAACGCGAACACGGCCCCGAGTAAATGAGTACGGTTGCAATCGCATTGGCGAAAAAGGCCACTTCGAACAGGTTCACATTGAATGGCAACGCCATCGCGAGAAAGGCAACTGTCGTGACAAGCGTGAGCAGCAATTCCAGCATTCGCGCCAGCTTTTGTCGCTGGCAGAGGCCCACGATCAGGCTGGCGTTCAGGAAAAGCCAGAAAGCCTGAATCATCACGACCGCGACGAGCCCTTGACGCATGTCGGTCAACTTCGCCGCGGGTACTTCGTCAATCTGACTGAAACCGATAATCAGGAGCATGACGGCATAACCAACCTCAATGAGCCAGACAACGGTGAAGAGCGCGATGGCGTGACGGATCTGCGGAGGTGCGTCGGCGCGAAACGCCGGCATAGCCTTCAACTTGCTTATTAACATCGTCTTATCGGGTAGCCAGTGGCCCCCGCCCCGGAATTTGTTTGTCTCTTCCCCGCCGCTTGCAGGTATCGCGCAGCGACGAGATCAATGTCGAGTACTTAAACCCTGCCGGAGCGACTCATAAATCCCCGCGCCGGCATCAACGATGAACAAACGTGCAATGACGTTGCAGACAACGCGCCAGATACCGCGCAGACGAGTCGCACCGAAATACAAACCGACAACACCGACACACAGCGTCGCGGGCCAGTAGATGGCGCCAAACAGAATCACGATGACCGGAAAAGGTAATCGATGGCGATGTCACTCATCCCGGAACGCTCCGTCGCTTGCGTGGCGCACACGCCCACTGATGGTTTCGAAGACATCCGTCGGCCGCCGCCCCTCGACACGTGACGTGCGACTCGATCCCGCGGCCTGCCTCGCGCGCCTGAGAATCACCCCTCCGCCTTCTGACAAACCACCTCGATATTGTGCCCATCCGGCCCGATGACGAACGCCGCGTAGTAATTCGCGCTATAACGCGGCCTCAACCCCGGCGCGCCATTATCTTTCCCGCCCGCCTCCAGCGCCGCACGATAAAACTCGTCGACTTGCCGCCGATTCTCGGCCTTGAATGCGATGTGAAGATGCGCGGGCTTCTCCGAAGTCTGGAACAGGCACAACGAAGGCTGCCACGGCCCCGGCGGACAAAGCTCGACGCCGTACGAAGGCTCCCCCTCCGCCGCGACTACTACGCCAAGCGGCTCGAGTGCCTTGAGGAAGAACGCCTTGCTCGCTGCGAAATCACTGACTCCGAATTTGACGTGGTCAAACATGAGTTCCCTCTCGGATAGTTGGGCCCGCCCGCGCCCCGGTGTGATGTACGGATCACCGCGATGTTGCCACATGCAGCCGTCGACGGCTGCCCCGTCCGCCCCATCACCCCAGCTCGAACGACGTCACCCCGAACACGCGATCGATCGCGATCGCGGGCGCTTCTTTCGTGTACATCCGCGCGGTTTCGAACACGCTCGTCATCCCGTGCCGCTCCGCCAGCGCGACGGCCGCAGGATTCGTTTCCGGCACGTCGAGCACGATGACCTCGCCGGGCATGCTCGCCGCCAGCGCGCGAAACAGCCCGGTAGCGACGCCTGCATCATCGGCGAAGAGCGGGCCGATCTTGCACCCCTCGTTGCAGCGGCGCACGACACCGTATCCGGCGACACGGCCGGCGTCGACCGTTGCGAGCGCAACGGCATCCGGCTGCGCGATCCACGCGGAGACGAAACGCTCGCGCGCCGCGGGGAAACACTGGCGATCGTAGGCAAGCAACTGCTCGAACGGCACATCGGCCGCTGCCGCTACATGCGCGCACCCGATGCCGTCCACGCGGCCCTGATAGCGAATGTTGCGGTACGCGAGCCGGAACCCGGACTTCCCGTAGTTCGCTTGCTGGGCGACGACACCATCGAGGCCGACGTTGCGGTCTCCAAGATAACGCATGCCGTGCTGCCAGATTCGCATACCGAAGCCTTTGCCGCGAAACCCGGGCTTCACGATGTAAAGACCGATGAAGCCGAAGTGTTCGTCATAGGCGACGGCGGAAAGGCACGCGACCGGCTCGCCGCGCCAAACGCCGACGAAGAACCCGGCCGGGTCCGCTTCCCTGAAGCAGCGCGGGTCATGCCAGCCGGGATTCCACCCTTCCGCAGCCGCCCATTCGACCGCCATGACTACCTCGTCGGCCGACATGGTGCGCACGATAAAGTCACCGCCTTGATCCATGGTTCGCCCCACTCGCGGCTTTAAAGATCGCCGCCTCGTGTTACGGAAAATGCATCGGGAAAGCGCCGGCAAGCGAGCACCGGCCAATTGACGGAACAGGCCGCGCAATCGTGCCCAAAGCCACGGCTGCCGATCGCGTCATCATAATCCCAAGGGCGGGTATCAGATGCGGATTCAACCCGTGCCGCCGCTGGAGGCCCCGTTATCGATCGAAGCGAATGATCAGGCAGCGCCCGGTGGATGTCCAAAACCTGTCTGCGAGCAGCCATCACGCTTGTTCCGATCCGACGGACAGTTAGCTGTCCTCGAATGTCCGAACGGGCGACCGGCAGCAACGAGTCGCCAAGCACCCCTCCACCGAAATCCGCGATAAACAAAAAAAGCCCGACAAAGTCGGGCCAATAGGTTTGAGACACAAGGAGAATACCGCCCACCCCACACCGGGCGGTCACGCCGCGCTACACGACGTTCTTTTCGACGATCGGCCGGTTTTCCAGCACTCGCGCCCAGCCGAGCGACGACAGGTCGAGCGTTTCGTAACGCCCGCCCAGAATGAGTTCACTGACGCCGCGCCCCGTCGCCGGCCCCTGCTGCAGCCCGTGGCCGCTGTAGCCGTTCGCGAACACGACGTTGTCGAGTTCCGGGTGATACCCGATGATCGCGTTGTGATCGAACACGTTGTACTCGTAGTACCCGGACCAGCAGTTCTCCACGCGCAGCGCCTCGAACTCCGGCACGCGATTCGCGAGCGTCGGCCAGATCACGTCGTCGAACAGGTCGTGATCGACTTCGTCGAGCGGCAGATCGTCCGGGTCGCGATCCGGGCTCGGCGACGTGCCGCAGATATACGTGCGCCCTTCCGGCCGGAAATACACGCCCGTCGGATCGATCAGCAGCGGGCAATCCGCGAGCTTCGCCGGCGACGACACGTTGAAGATGCTGCGGCGCCGCGCATACACGGGAATGTCGATGCCCATCATCGACGACAGCGTGCGCGTCCACGCACCGGCCGCATTGACCAGCGTGTCGCACGCATAACGCTCGCCGTCGCCCGTCACGACATGCGTGATCTTCCGTCCATCGCGCTCGACCGACTTCACGTCGGCGGCTACATAACGCGCCCCGAGCGCCTGCGCTTTCTTGCGCAGCGCCTGCACGAGCCCGTAGCCGTCGAACCAGCCTTCACCGCTCACGCCGTACGCGCCCGATACGAGATCGTCGACGTTCAGCCACGGAAACTTCGCGCGCAGAGCATCGCAATCCATCAACCGGATATCGGCGCCGAGGCTGATCTGCAGCGCATGGTTCTCGCGCAGCGTCGCATCGCCGGCCGCCGTCGCGAGGAACAGGTAACCGCCTTCGTGCAAATCGATCGACGGCCGGTTGCCGTCCACTTCGAGCCGTTCGCCGATCGTGCGCAGGAAGTCGATGCCGAACAGCGACATCTCGATCGACAGCGGCGTCGAGAACTGCTGGCGAATCGACGCGGCCGACAGCGCCGACGACGATCGCGCATAGGTGGGGTCGCGTTCGATGACGGTCACGGCGACCGTCGGATCGGTGGCGCGCAGGAAATAGGCGATCGAGCTGCCGATCACACCACCGCCGACGATAACGACTTGAGAACTCACGACTGACTCCAGTTGCACGTAAAAAGCGCGGCCAGCCGGCCACGCCCGTTGGTTGTTCGTGCCGCGTCGCACGCGGCGTCGCGTCTGCAGACTTCCCGGGCGATCGCCCCGGCGTGCGCCGCGATCGCAACCGATCGCTCACGGTATTTCAGCACGTCCGGCATCGCCGCGAAAGCCTGCGTGCTTGCGTTCAATCCGCCGATTTCGTCGTGACGGGCTGCCACGCGGCGTTCTTCACTTCGTACAGCGTCGAGCTCGGGTTCTTCAGGTCGCCCGTGTTCGTGAACGCGATCGTGCCCGTGATGCCGTCGTAGCGCGTGTCCTTCAACGCACCGTTGAAATCGGCCGGCTTGGTCGAATTGGCCTTCTGCATCGCGTTGATCGCGATCCACGTCGCGTCGTACGCGAACGGCGCATACGCGAGCATGTCGACGCCGTACTTCTGCCTGAATTTCGTTTCGAACAGCTTGCCCTTCGCGAGGCGCGACAGCGGCTGCCCGTATTCCCACACGGCCGCGCCTTCCGCCGCGTTGCCGGCCAGCCTGATGAAGTTCGCGTTCATCACGCCGCCGCCCGCGAGAAACTGCGCGCGAATGCCGAGCTGGCGCATGCGCTTGACCAGCATCGCGGCCTGCGCGTCGAGGCCGCCGAAGAACACGAGATCGGCATTCGTGCTCTTGATCTTCGTGAGCTGCGCGCTGAAGTCGACGGCCTTGTCGTTCGTGAATTCGCGCGCGACGATCGTGCCGCCGTTCGCCTTCACGGACTTCTCGAATTCGTCGGCTTCGCCCTGGCCGAACGCGGTGCGATCGTCGATGATCGCGATGCGCTTCGCCTTGGTCACGCTCGCCGCATACGCGCCTGCGTTGCCGGCGTTCTGCGTGTCGGTCGCGATCACGCGGTACACGGTGCCGAGCCCGGCGCGCGTGATGTCGGGATTGGTCGCCGACGGCGTGATCATCGGAATGCCGGCCTTCGCGTAGATCTTCGACGCGGGCAGCGTCGTGCCCGAATTGAAATGGCCGATCACGACCGCCACCTGCGCGTCGGCAAGCTGCTGCGCGGCCTGCACGCCGGTGCGCGGATCGCTCTGGTCGTCCTGCGACGCGACGACGAACTTCACTGGCTTGCCGCCCACCGTCGTGCGCGCGGCATTCGCTTCGTCGACGGCCATGCGCACGCCGTTCTCGATGTCCTTGCCGTATGCGGCGCCGCCGCCCGTCAGCGGGCCGGCCACGCCGACCTTGACGACCGTCTCCTGCGCATGGGCCGCGCCCGTCTGGAAAGCGAGGATCGCGGCGGTCAATGCGACGCCGGAAAGCGAACGAATGCGGAACGTCATGGCAGTCCTTGTTCTGTGGGTCGGGATGCAACGCGCGACCGCCGCGCGTCGGCAACCTCCTGCGTGCCGGTGATGCTGCCCGCCGCCGGAGCGCCATTCGACGAAGGCGTCAAACCGGTCGGCCGATCACTGAGGTTCCGTCTCCGAAGAACCTTTCACCGCGAAAGAGGTGAATGGATTGTGGGTAGCCAATACCTGTGCAGCAAACGAATTATCGGAACTACGTTGTGAGGATTTGTCATCAAGTTCCGTGCGCACGAACGGCTCACGGCCCGCGCGACGGCGGGCCGTGAGCCGAATGCGTCAGTGGGATACGTGCCGGCGCCCGTCCGTCAACGCCGGCCGCGGTAATGCCGATGAAGCATCATTGCTTCGACAACGGCACGCGATCGAGATACCCGCCGCATCGCATCGTCCGCTCAGTGCCGATCCGTGCCCGTCTGCCTGCGCACCGCATCGGTCGCCTTGCCGGCCTTCTCCTGGATCTTGCCGGCCTGCTGTTCGGCGATGCCTTCCGCTTCCGTCTTGCGGTCGCCCGTCACCTTGCCGAGCGCTTCCTTGAGCGAACCCTTGAGCTGCTTGAGCCTGCCTTCGACGCGATTGCTGTCCATGGTCGTCTCCTGCGATGGTTGGGGAGAGCCGGCGATGTGACGGCCCGCGCCGCACCGCCGAGTGGACAGGTTCGCAAGCCTCCGCCGCGCGCGGCAGATGCGGATGCACCAGCACGCATGGTGCATTCGTACCGATGGCGTCAGTCCTTGCCCTTCGCGCCGCCTTTCTCCCCACCCTTCTCGCGCACGCCGTTCGCATCGGCCGCGCCGACGATGCCGCGCTCGCGCGCCCACACGATCGCCTCGCCGCGGCTGTGCACGTCGAGCTTCGCGTAGATCGTCGCGACGTGATTGCGCACCGTGTTCGGCGCGAGCCCGAGACGGCCGGCGATCTCCTTGTCCGCGAGGCCGTGGCACAGCAGGTCGAACACGTCGCGCTCGCGCGCGGTCAGGTCCGACAATTGCGCGCCCGCGTCCGGCGCATTCGCGTGCCGCACGTTCGCGAGCTTTTCGATCAGCGTGCGGCTGAACCACGACGCATCCTGCATCGCGGTTTCGATCGCGTAGACGAGCTCCATCTCGGTGCGCTTGCGATCGCTGATGTCGAGCAGCGCGACGAGCAGGCAGTCCCGCCCGTGAATCGCAACGGGGTCCGCCGACACGACGCAATCGCGCACGTCGCCGTCGAGCGTGCGGATCTGCACGTCGGCGTTGCGTACGCTGCCGTCGCGCGCGAGCCGGGCCTCGATGCGCTGCCACGCACCGCGTTCGGCCCACAGCCCGATCTCGTCCGCGGATTTGCCGAGCAGGTCGTCCTGCGAATGGCCCGTCATCGCGGCAAACGCATCGTTGACGTCGAGAAGCTCGAAGCGGTCGGCCGTGACGATCGCGGTCGCGACCGGCGCCATCCGGAATGCCGTCGCGAAGCGCTCCTCGCTTTGCCGCAGCGCGCGCTCGGCCTGCTTGCGCGGTTCGAGATCCATGAACGTGAACAGCATGCACGCTTCGCCGTTCATGTCGATCGGCTGCCCGGCGACGATCACCGCCTTCGTGCCGCCGTCCGCGAGTTTCAGCACGGCTTCCATCTGCGGAATCGTCGCACCTTCGCCGAGCCGCTCGACCGCGAGTTCGCGCCGCTCGGCCTGTTCGAGCACGTCGATCTCGTACACCGAGCGGCCGAGCACGTCGTCGCGCGCGTGGCCCGACATGTCGAGAAAGCCCTGGTTGACCTTCACGTAGCGCAGATCGTCGAGCCGGCAGATCACGGCCGGCGCCGGGTTTGCGTTGAAGGTGCGCTCGAAGCGCTCCTCCGCGCTCGCCCATTCGGTTGCATCGTGCAGCACGAGCGCAAGGCAGTCGGGCTCGCCGGCTGCGTTCGTCAGCACGAGGCTGCGGATCCGGTGAACCCAGCTCACGGTTTCGTCGGCGGCCGATTCGACTTCGACCGTCACGTCGCTGAACTCCTCGCCCGCGATCACGCGATCCATCGGATAGTGGCCGTCGCGCACCGGATGGTTGTTCCGGTAGCGCAGCCGGAAACGCTCGCGGTATTCGGTCACGGTCGCGCCGAGCGCCTTCAGCTCGGTCACGCCATGCATCGCGAGCGCAGCCTCGTTCGCCCAGACGATCCGCTGGTCGGGCTCGATCAGGATCACGCCCTCGGTGAGCCCCGCGATGATCTGGTGCAACTGGCGCCGATCGGTATGCGATTTGAGCGCCCGTTCGTTTAGCTGTTCGTTCATCGAATGGTTGTCCATGTCGTCAACATGACTGCCGGCCCGGCCACACCTCGCTTCGACACGCGCCGGCCGGCGCGTGCGGCGATGATCGCTTGCCGCACCTCGGCATGACAGGCGCGAATGCACTATCCGTCATAGTACATTCGCACGGCCCGCCGCAACCGTACGGCATCCCGCCATCCGCCGCGCCCCGCGCTGCAGGCGACCGACGCACCCCAACCCCATCACTGCCCCCGTGCAAACGCACTAGCCGATCAGGTGAATTTGCGCGATGCCCACCTGCGTTCGCATCGGTACGCTGGTACTGCATCGGCGCTCATGCGCTGCCTTCCAACCCGCAGAGGAGAAGCACGATGAAGCTGCATCAGACACCCGATCCGACGCGGCCCGAACCGCCTCCGGACAGTCCGCCCGAACCATCGCCCGGCACCGATCCGCCGGTTCCGCCGCCGCCCGACGTGCCGCGCCCGGACATCCCGCCGCGCGAGCCCGGCTACGACACGCCGATCGTCCGGTGACCGGCAACGCCGATCGCACTCCCTTATCCAACACGTCAATCGATGGAGAACTTCAATGAACAAGACCCGGCATCTTTCGACGCTGCTCGCCGCCGGCGCGGCCTTCCTGCTGAGTGCCGCGCCGCTCATGAACGCCCATGCACAGGAAAAAACATCGACCGACAGCGGCAACGGCATGCAGGCCGAATCGAACCAGCCCGTCACCGACACGTGGATCACGACCAAGGTGAAGAGCCAGCTGGCCGCCACCGACGGCCTGAAGAGTCTCGACATCGGCGTGAAGACGATCGACGGCGTCGTCACGCTGACGGGCGTGCTGCCGAACAAGATCGCCGTGAAGAAGGCGATCGCTGTATCGCGCGCGGTCAAGGGCGTGAAGCACGTCGACGCATCCGGCCTGAAGGCGAAGGCCTGACCTCCCGCGCGGCCGACGCCGCGCAGTTATCCCGCAGTTATCCCATTGCGACAAGGAGCACACCATGAACGAAGACAAGATCAAGGGCCAGTGGAAGCAGCTCACCGGCAAGCTGAAGGCCAAGTGGGGCAAGCTGACCGACGACGATCTCGCGGTCGCGGAAGGCGATCGCGAGTATCTGGCCGGGAAGATCCAGGAACGTTACGGAATCGCCCGCGATGCGGCCGAGAAGCAGTTGAAGGAATTCGATCGCGAGCTGTAACGCAACCGGCAAACTCACCCCGCCGCGGCGCCGCCGGCGTCGCGGCCATCAGGACAACGACATGGGCAAATATCTGATCGCCTGGCTGCTCGGCGTGCCGGTCGGGCTGCTGGTGCTGTTCTATCTGATCACGCACATCCTGTGACGGCGCGGCGCCCGACGCATCTGCACGTTCCCCCTACACCATCGGCTGCGACTCCGTAGTCCATCGCTCGAACGAGCGCACGCATTCCGCTGCATCGCAGCCACCCAACGCAAATCGGGCAGGACGCATGCGCGCCCTGCCCGATCGGCTTGCCCGTTCGGAAGCGAAGCGCGACGCGCCCCGCTTCACGTTCGTTACTTCGCCGCGTTCGCCGTCATCTTGAAGATGCCCTGCGCGTTGCCCGCGTCGAAACGCAGGTCGGTCACCCAGCGGCGCGCCGCCTGATCGAACGTGCGCTTGCGTGTGATGAACTCGTAGAACGAGCCCGGCACGTTGCGCTTCACCGTGCCGCCGTCGCGCGTGCGGAACTCGCGCTCGACGGTATCCGCGCGATACGCGGTCTGGAACACGCGGCCCGAGCGCGAGCGCTCGACTTCCGGCTTCATCGGCCGGCCCTTTGCCTTCTCGTCGTCGGACAGCTTGAACACGTCGGCGACGCGGTCGGTCGCATGGTTGAACGCGTTGCCTTCGGTCGAGATCCACGCCATTTCCGCCGATTCCATCAGCAGCGTTTCGTAGTCGAGTTCGTTCGGCAGATCGTGCTGGCGCGCGAACGCGCCGACGATCTCCGGCAGCAGCGCGTGCGCGGCGTCGAGCGACAGCCAGCCTTCGCGTTCGACTTCCCACAGCAGCGCAACGGCCGCCGGCGACAGCGGATCGCGCGACGAGCTCACGACATTCGTCACGGCCTGCTGGAATTCCTTCGAGAAACGTTCCGGATGCAGTTCGCTGACGAAGAACTGCGCGATTTCGTCCGGCGCATCCTCGTGCGCATACGCGCGGCCGGTCATGCCGAGCTTGTCGAGCGGGTAACGGCCGTTCAGGCGGAAGCCGAGCGGACGCAGGATGCGCGTGAACGCGGCCTCGCCCGGCGGCAGCGCGCCCGTGTGCGGCCAGCGCACCGTGCGCAGCGCGCCGTGGTCGAAGTAGACCGAGCCGCCGCTTTCGATCGCGTCGGCCGTGTATGCGCGGCCGTTCGCCGAACGCTCGAGCAGCCCTTCGAACAGCGCCATGTTCATCGCCTGCGCGATCTCCGCGCGCGTCACGATGCCGTCCTCCCATTCTTCGAGGATGGCCGGCATGTTCAGGGTCGAGAACAGGGCGTCGGTCTTCGCCTGTCCCAGCAGCTTCGTCAGCAAGCTCTCGATATTCGGATTGCGCATCAGGATTCTCGTCTCGGGGGACCGCCGGCAAACGTGCCGGCAACTCGTCGGCCGGCCGCCCATCGGGCGCCTGACCTTGCGTGGGGAGCATTATTCAAAGGGTTGCAGCCGTGCGTAAAGCGAGATTAAATTGACACGTGATGAGTTTTTGGAATTATCGACCGTCCCCGACCCGCTCACCGGCCCGCGCCGCGCGGGTCAGTTCGTCAGACAAATAGAGCATCATGCGCAAATTCAAGATCCCCAACATGGGCGCACTGGTGGCTTTCGAAGCCGCCGCGCGCCACGAGAGCTTCACGCATGCGGCCAAGGAGCTGTTCCTGACCGAAAGCGCGGTATCGCGGCAGATCGCGACGCTCGAGGCAAGCCTCGGCGTGCGGCTGTTCGCGCGCGTGAAGCAGCGCGTCGTGCTGACGCGCGCCGGCAAGCTGTACGGCACGCAGGTGCGGCGCGCGCTGGAAGCGCTCGACCGCGACACGCTGTCGATCATCGCGCACGGCAGCGGCGGCGGCTACCTGGAGCTCGCGGTGCTGCCGACGTTCGCGTCGCACTGGCTGATCCCGCGCATCAAGAGCTTCTACGACCGCACGCCCGACGTGCGCGTGAACATGGGAAGCCGCACCGACCTGTTCTCGTTCGAGGACACCCATTTCGAGGCCGCGATCCACTACGGCAAGCCGACCTGGCCCGGCACGTCGTCCGACTACCTGTTCGGCGAGGAAGTCGTGCCGATCTGCTCGCCCGCGCTGCTCGACGGGCCGGTCGAGCGTGTCGAGGATCTGCTCGCGTACCCGCTGCTGCACTCGACGACGCGCCCCGGCGCGTGGGCGCAGTGGTTCGAGACGCATGGCGTCGAGGACATTCGCACGATGCAGGGCGTGCGCTACGAACTGCACACGATGCTGATCAGCGCGGCCGCGGCCGGGCTCGGGATCGCGCTCGTGCCGAAGTTCTTCGTCGAGGAACAGTTGCAGCAGCTCGGCCTGGTCGTGCCGTGCGACGCGGCGACGGTCGGCGATTCCGCGTACTACCTCGTATATCCGACGGAATTCAGCCACAGCAAGCCGCTGGAGCTGTTTCGCGGCTGGCTGCTCGAGCAGGCGAGCGCGTATGCGGCGCCGGACGGAGATGTGGATGGCGCCGACGCGGAGGATGACGAGGACGTCGAGTAGCGCGCTCGCTTCAGGTCACGCTCAAGTCACGGCGCGGCGGCGTCGCACGCGTACCGCGTCGGCACATCGGCCGCGACGACCTTCACCAGCCGCGCGCGATCGGGCGTTTCCAGCCCCGGGCACGCGGTATCCAGATCGCGGATCACGATCGTCGCGCGCCCGTCGAACCGGCACACGCCGTTCGGCTGCGCGGCGGGCAGCCGCAGCCCGCGCGTCGCATCGCGCTGGTTCGTGAAAACGATCACGCCCGCGCGTTGCGAACGGTCCGGCAAGCGCCGCGCCGATGCGTCGTCCTCTTCGAACCACACGTCCGATCCGATCGATTCGTCGCCGTAGTCGAGCGCGTAACGGCCCGACAACGTGATCGCCCGCCCGGCATGCACCGCGCGGCAGTCCGGCTCGGCGTCGGCCGGCACCGGCTGCGCGCCCGCCGCGGCCGAACCGCACGCCAGCAACACCAGACACAGCACGCGGGCGCGGCCGTTCATGCTCGACACATCAAACGCTTTCCGGATCATGGGCAGTGAGGTGCGGGTCGTCGAAACGAAGACCCGCATTGTCGCGCAGCGCGAGCGTTACATGTGCCACTTCACCGTCGCGGTCAACGTGCGCGGATCGCCGGGCATGTTGTACAGGTCCGCGTTGCCGTGCGCGGCAATGAAGTAGCGGCGATTGAACAGATTGTCGAGCGTGAGCGTCACGTCGACCTTCTTGCTGCGATAGCCGGCGCCCAGGTTGAACACCGTGAACGACGGCAGCGTGACGAGATCGCTGGCCGACGTGTAACGCGCCGACTGGAACTGCATGCCGGCCGCCGCATAGAAGCCGTACGGCAGTTCGCGCTTCAGCCACAGGTTCGCGCTGTGACGCGGCATCAGCCCCGGCGTGTTGCTCGACAGCGCGAGGCCGGCCGCCGTCGATTGCGGCGAACCGTCGACCGTGCCGTTCATGTAAGCGTAACCGGCGTACACCGACCACTTCGGCGCGATCTCGCCGGTGAAGCCCAGCTCCATCCCGCGCACGTGCTGCGTGCCGATCGGCAGCGCATAACCGGGATTCGCGGGGTCGCCGATCTGCTGGTTGGTCTGGCGCATGTCGAACAGCGCGACGCTGGCCGTGGCCTTGCCGCCGAGGTCGAAGCGCGAGCCGAGCTCATACGCGGTGGTCTTCTGCGGCGCGAGCGCGGCGCCGTTCGAGTACGCGCCGGAACTGATCAGCGTATCGGCGAGCGGCGAGAACGACTGGCTGAACGAGCCGTACAGCGTCAGCCAGTCGAGCGGTTCGTAGATCAGGCCGACGCGCGGGCTCCACGCGTGATCGGTGCGGTCGAGATTGACGTTCGACGACGTGTAGTCGTGGCGGATCTGGTTCAGGTAGTCGAAGCGCAGGCCGGCGAGCACCTTCCAGTGCTCGGTCAGCGAGATCAGGTCCTGCGCGTAGACGCCCGCGAGCCCGACGACGGTCGACGCGTTCGTCTTCGCACGCGCGCCGGTCGGCACGCCGGGCAGGATCACCTGCTGCGGATTGAAGAGGTCGTAGGTGGCGACCTTCGTCACGTTGTAGACCGTGTCGAACTTCTGCTGCTGCGACAGCTCCAGCCCGTACAGCAGCTCGTGGCGCATGCCGAACAGCGACGTCTTCTGCGTGAGCTCGAACAGGCCGTCGATGCCGTGGTCGGTGCGCTGGCGCGTCGACTGGTCGAGCGTCACGACCGGGTGCGCGGCCGTCTTGATCGGCTCGAACGTCACGTAGTTCTTGCGTTCGAGCGAGAAGTCGTACGCGCGGATCGCACCGTGGAACGACAGCGAATCGTTGAAGCGGTGATCGAGCGACACCGTCGCGCTCTTCGCGGAGACGTCGTTGTACGAGCTGTTCGCCGCGTCGGCCGAGCCGTAATACGTGTTGATCGGCACGTCGACCGGCCGGCCGCGATACGCGGGCAGGCCCTGGTCGGACGTGCGGCGATCGTGCAGGTAGTCGAATTCGACGTTCAGCACCGTGTTGCTGTCCAGCTTGAACTGCGCGGACGGCGCGATCGCCTGGCGGTTGAGCTGGAACTGGTCGCGAAAGCTGTTCGAGTTCTCGGCCGCGCCGGTGATGCGGAAGCGCGCCGCGTCGTTCGCATTCCAGCCGAGGTCGAATTCGCCGCGCCGCTCGCCGCGCGTGCCGAGCGTCAGGCCCACGTCGCGCACCGGGTTCGCGTCCGGCCGCTTCAGCACGCGATTCACGATGCCGCCCGCCGAGCCGCGCCCGTACAGCACGGCCGCCGGCCCCTTCAGCACCTCGACGCGCTCGACGTTCGACAGGTCGCGATAGTAGAGCGCGTCGTCGCGAATGCCGTCGACGTACTGGTCCGTGATGCTGTTGAAACCGCGGATCGTGATCTGGTCGCGCTGGCCGTCGCCGACCGAGAAGCCGACGCCCGGCACGTTGCGCAATGCGTCCTGCATCGACGACGCGTTCTGGTCCTCGATCACCGCGTGCGGGACGACGTTCACCGTCTGCGGCACGTCCATCAGCGACATGTCGGTCTTGGTCGCCGCGCGCGACCGGCTCGCGTCGTACGACGCATGCTCGGCGGCCGCATTGACGGAAATCGCGGGCAAGGTCGCCGCGGCGTCGCTCGCCTGCGCGAACGAAGTGCGGGCGCCGGCCAGCGACGTGACGATCAGAAGCGCATGGCAAGCGCTCGTGTTGAGTTTCATCGTGAACGTAGGGGGTGAAGGAAAAACGGCGAACGGAAACGCGTCCGGTCGACGCGCGAATCGCGCAGCGACCGACGAAGCCTTTCCGTGAACTGGATGGCGCGCGGGGGATCGCCCCGTCGCGCATGCCGGCGGCGAACGGCCGGCGAGGGTGGATGCCGGCCGGCACGACCGGCACGAAAAAAGCCGTGACGTCCCGTCACGGCTCGTAATGGTGCGAAATAATAAACGAGAATGATTCGTGTTTTCGATTAATTTTTAACGTGTCGCCTGCCCGCAACGTGCATGCGTATTGCGCTCTGCATTCCTGACGAATACCTTTCATTTTCAGGTGCTAATCCGCGCATCGCCGAAAGCAAATAGAAAGAAATCGATCGGCCGCATCAAGTGGATCGTGCGGAAACGGTCAGGCAGAAGGTGGGGTTCGGGATACGACGACGAAAAACTTGAAGAGGATCACGAAGGATCAAGTAAAGCAGGAGCGGCACGTATTCAACGGTCCGGTGCGCGCCGGACCGGGCAACCCCGACCCGGCGCTCCGGGCAGCCGACCTCGCATCGGCAGCGCGGCGGACCTTCTTCTGTTGTTCACTACATCTGCTCTCTCAGGCTCGCTTCATTTTTTTCTTCGTCGCGCTGCGCCATTATCCGCCCAAACCAGCCGGAGTGAAACGTTTGCGGTTGCAACAAACGCGCTATACCGGCCATTCGGAAACAGTCTTTCCGAATGCTTACGATGCATGTGCTGCGATCCGGCAATTCTTGCATTCGCGTCAGCGTTCCTTTTTAATGGAACTGGTTCCAATCGCTGATTCAGCCATGTTCCAGCGTGACGTGTCGTCGTCCGCGCGTCATCATGCCGATTCAGGATCGAGGATCATTCAGCTCAGGATTCGCATCGCCCGTCCTTCCCGGACACCTAGTCAAACGAGACCGTCATGCCCGATTCCGCCTCCCTGCAGCAACTGTTTCCCGCGTATCAAGACATCCCCGCCGAGTTCCGGCTCGCTTCACCGATTCACCAGCGCGTATCGCTCGTCGACGGCGAACTTCGACCGTGGGACGGCGCGACCAAGACCGTGCTGTCGCCCGTGTGCGTGCGGCAGGCCGACGGCAGCGTCGAGCAGGTCGAGATCGGCAGCTATCCGGTGATGGGCGAAACGGAGAGCGATGCGGCGCTCGACGCCGCGGTGCGCGCGTACGACTCGGGCCGCGGCGAGTGGCCGACGATGAAGGTCGAGCAGCGCATCGCGTGCATGCAGGACTTCATCAAGCGGATGGTCGCGCAGCGCGAGCTGGTCGTGAACCTGATCATGTGGGAGATCGGCAAGAGCCTCGCCGATTCGCAGAAGGAATTCGACCGCACCGTCACGTACATGACGCAGACGATCGATGCGCTGAAGGAGCTCGACAACGCGAACTCGCGCTTCGTGATCGCGGAAGGCACGATCGGCCAGATCCGCCGCACGCCGCTCGGCGTCGTGCTGTGCATGGGCCCGTACAACTATCCGCTGAACGAGACCTTCGCAACGCTGATCCCCGCGCTGCTGATGGGCAACACCGTGGTGTTCAAGCCGCCTCAGTACGGCACGCTGCTGTTCGAGCCGCTGCTCGAAGCGTTCCGCGACGCGTTCCCGCACGGCGTGATCAACACGATCTACGCGCCGGGCGCGGTGGTCGTGCCGCACATGCTCGCGTCGGGCAAGATCAACGTGCTCGCGCTGATCGGGTCGAGCAAGGTGGCCGATCACCTGAAGAAGCAGCACCCGAAGTCGCACCGGCTGCGCGCGATCCTCGGCCTCGACGCGAAGAACGCGGCGATCGTGCTGCCCGATGCCGATCTCGACCTCACCGTGAAGGAATGCCTGCTCGGTGCGCTGTCGTTCAACGGCCAGCGCTGCACCGCGCTGAAGATGCTGCTCGTGCACCGCTCGATCGTCGACGAATTCCTGAAGCGCTTCACCGCCGCGCTCGAACAGCTGAAGATCGGCATGCCGTGGGAAAAAGGCGTCAGCATCACGCCGCTGCCCGGCATGCATCGCACGGCCTACATGACGGACGCAATCGACGACGCGAACGCCAAGGGCGCGCAGGTCGTCAACCACTCGGGCGGCGAATTCAGCAAGACGCTGTTCTATCCGGCCGTCGTGTATCCGGTATCAGAAGGAATGAAGCTGTACCGCGAGGAACAGTTCGGGCCGATCATTCCGGTCGCGCCGTTCGACGACGTCGACACCGCGCTCGACTACGTGACGACGTCGGAGCACGGCCAGCAGGTCAGCATCTTCGGTTCCGATCCGGTGCAGATCGGCGCGCTCGTCGATCCGCTCGTGAACCAGGTGTGCCGCGTGAACATCAACTGCCAGTGCCAGCGCGGGCCCGACGTGTTCCCGTTCGCGGGCCGCAAGGATTCGGCCGAAGGCACGCTGTCGGTGAGCGACGCGCTGCGCGCGTTCTCGATCCGCTCGATGGTCGCGGCGAAGCAGACCGACAGCAGCAAGCAGTTGCTCGACTCGATCGTGTCGGATCACACGTCGAAGTTCATCAATACGGGCTTCATTTTCTGAAGCCGTCGTGAAGCGGGAACCTTCCGCCGCGCGTCGATGCTGCGGAGGGTTTCAGCGAACACCGCGCTGCTTGTCATACGTTCGACGCCAGCAGCCGGATCCCCGCCACGCCGAACACGACCGCAAGACACGCTTCCATCGCGCGACGGCCGCGCACGTATAGCCGGCGCGCGCCGTCCATCGAGAACACGAGCGCATAACCGCCGAACACCAGGCACCCGATCACGACACAGCCCGGCACGACCGCGCCGTGCGACGCGCCCGCGCCGTCCGACGACAGCGCGACGATCGACACCCACACGAGAATGGCTTTCGGATTGGTCAGGTGCAGCATCGCGCCGCGCGCGTAGAAGCGCGACAGCCGCTGCTCGCGCGCCGCGTTCAGCGACGCCGCCGCCGTGCCCGACAGCGCCGTGCGCCCCGACTTGAATGCGAGCCACAGCAGGTACAGCCCGCCGAAGATCTTGATCGCGACCAGCAGCCTCGACCATGCGAGCAGCGCGGCCGACACGCCGAGCGCCGCCACCGTCGCCCAGAACATCGACCCCGAAATGACGCCGAGCGCGAACGCGAGCGCCGCCTTGCGGCCCTGGTTCGCGGCGACCGACATGATCGCGAGATTGCTCGGCCCCGGGCTGGCCGTACCGATGAAATAGGCCGTGTAGGCCAGCAGCAGGTTGGCCGAGAAGAAGGCGTGGACGCTCATGTCGAATCTCGCAGGGTGGGTTCCGGGATTGTTGGCAAACGCGGGCCGTCTGCCCATGGACAATTGCGCGGCCAATCGCTGGGCCAGTTCGACGGCCACGCCAATCGAATCGCCGTTCGTGAAACCGTCTCGGATATGAAACACCCGGCGCATTCGCCGCCCGTTTCCCCATGCAACGGAGTTCGTCCCGTTTCAACGTTTGCCGCCAGCGAACGCACGGCAGACACGGGCGGAACGCGTGGATCGGCACGTTTCGGCCGTTCGCCGGCAGAAACGCACCGCGCGTTCCGCCCGCGTTACGTTACATCCGTGAAGCATTTCGCGTCGCCGAGCCCCTTCGTGCGCCTGACGTCCACCACGCCCCGCCTGTAGACACCCTCCTCGACCGCCTGCGCAACCCACTACCGGCGGGACTCGCCGGCCGGCGCCGGATCGCCGCTCGACGTTGCTCGACAATCGGATCGCGGCGCTGGTACGGAAACTGCATTCCGTTCCGGTAAAAGCCGCGCCGACGACCCGCGCGGACACAAATTCAACCTCGGGCGCATCCACGAATACGCCCGAACGATTCGCGCAAGCAACGAGGCCCCTCATGGATGCGCTGCCCAATTCGTCCGACACGGCGTTCCAGCTCTTTCTCGCGAAGGTGCTCGAACAGCCGCTGCCCGACTGGACCGAAAAACAGCAGATGGAACTCGAGATGGCACGCACGCTGTCGACCGAAATGGTCCACATCGCCGAAGAGATGCGCGGCCGCGCGCCCGATCTCCCGCGCTGCCTCGTGCTGCTCCGTTACGCGAAAGTGCTCGACTTCATGCTGACGTCGCTCGCCGCGCGCCGCGACATTCATCCGCAGACGCTGCGCACGCTGTTCCGGCTCGCGAACCTGAAGGTCGACGATTCGTATCCGGCGTGACGCGGCCCGGCGAGGCGGCTTGACGAACCGGCTGCCGTAGAAAGCCAGCTCCCGATACGAGCGAATGCGCGCATCGATCGCCGCCGCGATCACGAAGCCGAGCGACGCATGACGCGGTAACGCCGCGCACACGCCCGCTCGCGCGCCGGCTTATCCCGATCATCAGCGCTGCGGCCGGCCCCTCCCCGCAAACGGATGTACAATCGCGCGCCATGAACGCACTTCGCCGCTTCCTGCTCCGGCAAGGCGTCGCGCGACAGTTTCTGTGGGGTTTCCTCCTCGTGACGCTGCTGTCCCGCGCGCTGATGTCGGGTGCCGTGATGCTCGATCCGGACGGTCCGGATGCGGGCTCGGTGGTGCTGTGTTCGGGCCGTGGCCCGCTGATCGTCGACGTGGCCGCACTGGCCGCCCGCTTCGATGCCAGCGCGCCGATCACGCCGGCCAACGACGCGCTGGCGCTCGTCGATGCGCTCAAACACGACGCGCATGCCGACAAGACGGCGCCCTCAGGAAACGGCGACAGCCTCTGCGCATTCGGCGCCGCGCTATTTACGGCCCTCGCGTCGTTCGTGCTGCTGGTGCTGCTGTTTCCCGCCGCGGTTCCGCGGCGTTTCCGGATTCCTCCCGATTTCCTTCCTGTCGTGCGGTCGATATTCGACGATCGCCCGCCCTCCCGCGCCCCTCCTCTGTTCTGCTGAACGTTCCGCCCAACGGCTCGTGCACGTCGATGTGCATGGGCCTTCATGCCGTTCGTTTCACTGAACCCGATTCAAGCGTTCACCCGACTGCCCGCGTCGCGCGGGCGGCGCCGCCTTGCGCATTGCCTGCGCATCGGGCCGCGCTGCCCATTACGTCGATGCTCGCATGCCGGTGTGTGGCGCGTTGACGGCGGCCGGCCCGCGCCGGCCTCGCCGATCGACGATCACGAGGAGCTGACACCATGTCGACCACCACCGTCGAGCGGGCGATCTCGCCCGCCCATTCCGCAAGCGCCGGTTACCGGACGCTCTGGCGCTGGCATTTCTATGCCGGCCTGTTCGTGATGCCGTTCCTGGTGATCCTCGCGATCACGGGAACGCTTTATTGCTTCCAGCCGCAGATCGAGCCGCTGCTGTATCCGCACCGGCTGCTCGTCGAGCCGCGCGCCACGCCGAGGCTCGACCCGGGCGCGCTGCTCGCCCGCGCACGTACCGCGATGCCGGCCGGTGCGACGCCGGTTTCCGTCCAGGTCTCCACCGCGCCGGACCGCAGCGCCGAATATGTATTCCGGCTGCGCGACGGCAGCCGCGAGAGCGTCTACGTGAACCCGTACGACGGCAGCGTACTCGGCACGCTGAGCGTCGAGCGACGCTTCATGCAGGTCGACCGGATGCTGCATCGCAAGCTGCTGCTCGGCAAGACGGGCGAATTGCTGATGGAGCTCGCCGCGTGCTGGACGTTCGTGATGATCGGCACCGGCATCGCGCTGTGGTGGCCGCGTGGCGCAGCGCGCGTCGGACGCGCGCTGCGGCCCGACCTGTCGCTGCGCGGCCGGCCGCTGTGGAAGAGCCTCCATGCGACCGCGGGCATCTGGCTCGCGGCCGGTACGGTGGCGTTCATCCTGACGGGGCTGCCGTGGTCGGGCTCGTGGGGCAAGAACTTCAAGGCGCTCGCCGCGACCGTGAACCTCGGCGCGCCGGAGGGCGCATGGGGCGGCGCGGCGGTGCGTTCGACGCGCCCGGGCGCAGCGGCGGAACCTGCGCGCGCGCAGGCCGACGCGCCGTCCGGCCACCATCACGAATCGGGCGAGTCGATGCCGGGAATGGTGATGGACGACCTGCCTCTGCCGCAAACGCCGTGGGCGGTCGGCAACGTGCCCGTTCCGCATTCGCCGTCCGCGCCGACGCCCGCGCCGCTGCCGCTGGCACGCGCGATCGCGATCGTCGCGGGGCTCGGCGTGACGAGCGGCTACACGCTCGCGCTGCCGTCGGGCGCGGACGGCGTGTTCACCGCGTCGTACTTCCCGGCCGACCCGAAGGCGGAGCGGACGATCTACATCGACCAGTACAGCGGCGCGGTGCTGAAGGACATCCGCTACGACGACTACGGCGCGGTGTCGAAAGCCGTGTCGTACGGCACGTCGCTGCACATGGGTCGCTACTTCGGGCTCGCGAACCAGATCATCTGCGCGGTGCTGTCGCTCGGGCTCGCCGCGATGGCCGTCACGGGCGCGGTGATGTGGTGGAAGCGCCGCCCTGTCGGCAAGCTGGGCGCGCCGTCGCGCGAACGCGGCACGCCGCCGATGCGCGGCTGGATTGCAGGGCTCGTGCTGCTCGGGATCGTATTCCCGCTGATGGGGATGACGATCGTCGCGGTCTGGTTGATCGATCGTTTGCTGTTCGGCCGTGCGGCGCGCGCGACAGCATGACCGCGAAGCGATTCCACTGATTCAAAGGATTCCGAAGCATTAAGTTCAGATTGATGCTGCCCGCTGCGTTGCTCGCGGCCTTCGCGCCCGCCGGGCAGGCCCAGGAAAGCGCCGTCACGCGCGCGGGCTCGCCGCGCGCCCCGCCATCCACTTCCGATAGCGCCGCGTCTGGCATTGCGCGGCCAGTTGCTGCCCGACCAGCGCGCGCAGCGGCGACACCTGCGGGTTCGTGCGGCGCCCTTCGCTGAGCCGCGTGAGCTGGAACTTGACGACGGCCATGTTGGCCAGCGCGCCCAGCGCCTTGCTCTTCCACCGGATCGGCTGCAGCACCGGCGCGCTGTCCTTGCCGGCCCGCCAGTCGCGCGGCAGGTTCGGATCGATCGACAGCGCGGTCGCGATACCGACCATCGCCACGCCGCTTTCGACCACCTGTTCTGCGACCGCACGGCGCCGGATGCCGCCCGTAACCATCAGCGGCATCCGAGCGACGGCCGTGATGTCGCGCGCGAATTCGAGGAAATACGCTTCGCGGGCAAGCGTGCGCCCGTCGCGCGCCTCGCCCTGCATCGCCGGCACTTCATAGCTGCCGCCCGACAGTTCGACGAGATCGACGTCGAGCGGGTTCAGCAACTCGACCACGCGCTTCGCGTCGTCCGCGCTGAAACCGCCGCGCTGGAAGTCGGCCGAGTTCAGCTTGACCGCGACGACGAACGCGGGCGACACCGTCGCGCGCACGGCCCGCACGATGTCGAGCAGCAGGCGCGCGCGATTTTCGATGCTGCCGCCCCACTGGTCCTGCCGGCGGTTCGTCAGCGGCGACAGGAACTGGCTCAGCAGATAGCCGTGCGCCGCATGAATCTGCACGCCGGTGAAACCGCTTTGCTCCGCAAGCTGCGCCGCGCGCACGAAACGCTGCTGCACCTCGGCGATATCGGCTTGTGTCATTTCCTTCGGCACCGGGAACTGCTTCGACAGCGCGCCGAGCGCGAGCGGCACGGCCGACGGCGCGAGCGTCGTCTGGCCGAGCGCCGCCTGCATCTGGCGCCCCGGGTGGTTGATCTGCATCCACACATGCGCGCCGCCCGAGCGCGCGATCTGCGCCCAGCGGCGGAAACGGTCGAGATGCGCGTCGCTCTCGAGCACGACACCGTTCGGCCCGGTCATCGCGCGGCCGTCCACCATCACGTTGCCGGTCAGGATCAGCCCGGCCTGGCCGTCGGCCCAGGCCTGGTACAGGCGCAGCAACGCGTCGGACGGCGCGTGATCCGCATCGGCCATGTTCTCTTCCATCGCGGCCTTGGCCAGCCGGTTCGGGATCACCGCGCCGTTGGGCAGTGTCAGGGGCGTAAACAGGTTCATGGAGCGCATCCTCGATTGACGATGTCCAACGATAACTTTAAAGTCAACTTTAAGGTCAAGCCCCTTTGGAGCACCACATGAAAATCGGCGAACTGGCGCGTGCCAGCGGCCTCGCGGCGTCGCGCATCCGCTTCTACGAAGCGAGCGGCCTGCTCGAACCGGCCCGCCGGCAGGCGAACGGCTATCGGGAATACGGGCCGGAAGCGTTGACGCGGCTCGCGATCATCGACCGTGCGCAGCGCGCGGGTTTCGCGCTCGACGAAATCCGCGCGGTGCTGCCGCCCGATCTCGGCGCGTGGCCGCGCGACGAACTGCTGGTCGCGCTGCGGCACAAGGTCGACGAGATCGCGCTGCTCGAACAGCGTCTCGCGCAGAACCGGCGCCATCTGGAGACGCTGATCGACGAGATCGAGAACAAGCCGGCGGGCGAGGATTGCGCGGGCGCCGCGCAACGCATGCTCGACCGGCTGTGCGAGCAGGCCGGCGAACCGCTGGCGCCGGCGCCCGCGCCCGCCGCACGGCCGACGCGCAAGCGCGCGTGACTGATTACACGGCGTCACCTGCCGATCCATCAACCCGCGCTGCGGCGAGACGAGACGACACGCGCGCGTCGGCTTCCGCACCGCGAACTCATGATTCGAACCGCATGACGATCCCCCGCTTCAAAGGATTCCTCATCGCCGCGCTGCTGACATTCGGCATCGGCAATGCATACGCCACGCAGTGCGGCGACACGCCGCCGTCGCTCACTTGCCCGGACACGCCCGATCTCCCCGACGACATCGTCGCGCAGCTTCCCGCCGGCTACGAAGCGCTGGATGCCGCGTCCGGACGCCTGACCGACAGCGCCCGCACCGGCTACGTCGTCGTCGCGCATCTGCCCGGCGATTCGATGATCAAGCCGGGGCCGCGTCCGCTGCTGATCTTCCTGCAGGGCAAGGACGGGCGCTACCGGCTGGCGGCGCGCAACGATACGGTGATCATGAAAGCCGACGAAGGTGGCATGGGCGACCCGTATCTCGATGGCGTCGCCGAGAACGCGCTCACGGTCGAGCCTCGTATGTTCACGATCGAACAGGGCGTATTCGCGGGCCATAACCACTGGCGCGACCGCGTGACGTTTCGCTATGACGTCGCGCACCGCACGTGGGTGTTCCATCGCGAAGTGTTCCGCAACTGGCGGTTCAACTATGAGCAGGACGGCGATGCGCTGAAGGCCGATCCGGTCCGCGTCACGCGCGCGAATGCGACCAAGGCCGTCGCGTTCGAAGCGTGGCGGCCGAGTTACTGGTGCGAATCGAGCGAGCGGCGCGACAGCGATCCGGTTTGCCGCAAGCAGCATTGATGGCGGCGCGACTGACGACGACGGAGGCGGGTACTGTCGAGATTCACGTAACGCTGAACTCGGCGTAGCGCACACTGGCGGCCGAAAGTGATTGGGCGCAGGTGTAGCAACCGAAGCCATCGAGCAAGGGGCTGGGCGGGGCCTGCCAAAGGGAGCGACGCGGACGTCGGGTCATCCGACTCGGTTCGGCCAGAAGCGGCCAGTCGGGATGAAACAGCGGCAGGCCGCTTCGATTGATCAGGCGGCCTTTCATCGTCATCTCTTCAAATGGGCTGCGCCGTCGAGAATGCGCGTGCCGCAGCCATTGTATCCAGTGCTTCGCGCAACAGCAGGATTTTGCCGTTGTTCGCCACCAGCCGCCCTGCGTACATCTGTCGATAGATTTTCCCCGTCGATGGCACGAGCGCTTCGACTTCATATTCGGCGAATACCTGCTCAGGCGTTTCGATCAGCAGCCGCACATTTCTGAACGAAAAATCCGGTACTTTCGCGAACAGCGAGGCGATGAAGCCTTCGATCGCTTTTGGCCCCTGTGCTCGCCCGTCAATGCCAAGCGACTTCAGATAAGGGAGCTCCAGCACGCCATCGTCGGCAAACAGTGCGGCGGCCGCGCGTGGGTCACGAATCGATTCGAGATAAGCGGAAAGCAGTTGTTTAGCGTCGTTCATGATCGGCTCGATAAAGGCGTGAAAGGATGCGATTCATTGCAGATGCGTCTTCAACGCAGTCGCCATCTGCTGCATGGCTGCGCGCGTCGGTGCGTCCGCAGCAAGCACGTTGAGTAGGCCGAAGTCGTGGATCGTGCCTTTGTACTGGATCGTCGTCACGTCGTTGCCCGCCTGGTCGAGCCGATATCCATATGCCTCGCCTTCGTCGCGCAGCACGTCGAACTGCGCCGTCTGGATGAGCGCGGGCGGCAAGCCCTTCAATTCGTCGAGCGAGGCGCGCAGCGGCGACGCGTAGCGTTCGTTGCGCTCACCTTCGTCGATCGTGTAGGCATTCCAGAACCACTTCATCATGTCGCAGCTCAGGAAGTAGCCATTTGCAAAGGCGTCGTACGAGGCATTGTCGAACGCGTGGTCGGCCACCGGCCACATGAGGCCCTGGAAGCGGATTGCCGGGCCTTGACGGTCCTTCGCCATCTGGCTGACGACCGCGGCCATGTTGCCGCCCACGCTGTTGCCCACGACGGCCAGCCGCGCACCATCGACGCCGATCTCCGCGCCATGTGCGGCAACCCACTTCGTCGCGGCGTAGGCTTCGTTGATCGCGACCGGGTAGCGCGCTTCGGGCGAAGGCGTGTATTCGACGAACACCGCCGCCGAGCCCGACCGGACAACAAGATCCCGCACGAGACGCTCATGCGTCGGGTAGTCGCCGAGAATCCAGCCACCGCCGTGGAAGAACATGAACACGGGCAGCACACCGCGCGAATCCTGCGGCTTGACGACGACAAGCGACACGACCAGGCCGTCCTGCTCGACCGTGCGGCGCGTGACGTCAATGCCCGAGACGTCGACCGGCACGCTGCGCTGGGCGCCTGCCAAGACTTCGCGCGCTTCGGCGGGCGTGAGCGTCTCGATTGCTGGGCCGGTGGCACTGTTCAGCGCATCGAGGAAGGTAACCGTCGCGGTATCGGGCGTGTTCGGTGTGGCTTGCGTATTCATCGTGATTCTCCTTTTGCTTGGTCCAGTGGCTTGCGACGTGATGTCGTGCAGCCGGTGGAAAGGAGAATACGGATCGGACAATATTTGCGAAATAGAATCGTTTGAAATCCATCATTGCATGAATGCAACGATGGACGCCGGCTGATCAACTGCGCCGATGGATCATTTCGGCCACCGCCATGTTGGCTCGGAAAGGTGCTCGGCAAAGTAATCCGACAGCGCCGCGACTTTCGCGGGCCGCGCGCGCGCCGACGGCGTAACGAAGTAAAGACCACCCTTCGTCAGCGACCAGTCGGTGAGGATCGCTTCAAGACGGCCATCGGCCAAATACTCGCCCGCGATGAATTCAGGCAGCTCGGCGATTGCAAGGCCATCGAGCAGCGTGGGCAACAGCGCATCGGAGTTCGTCACGCGCAGCGGGCCCGTCGGCATCACCGGCTCCTCCTCGCCTGCGTCGTTCGTGAAGCGCCATACAGCGCTACGCGCACGGTACGCATATGAGAGACAGGGGCGATCCACCAGCTCGCGCGGATGCGTGGGTCGTCCTTCACGTCTCAGATATTCTGGCGACGCCACCACGAATTGCGTCACCGCGCACAGCCGCCGCGCGACCAGGGATGAATCCGGAAGCGCGGCGATACGCAGGGCGGCGTCGAACCCATCGGCGACCAGATCGACCGACGCATCCGATAGATGCAGGTCGATTGACACCTCCGGATACGCGCGAAAGAAGCCGGGTAGCAGCGGCGCAACCCAACGCAGCCCATATGACATCGGCACGGCCAGCCGCACCAGCCCGCGTGGCTGCACCGACATTTCGCGCGCCGAGCTTTCCGCTTCCTCGGCCTGGCGATAGATCTCGCCGGCTTTCTCGCTGATCGTCCGGCCGAACTCGGTGAGCGAGAGCTGGCGCGACGTGCGATTGAAAAGCCGCGCACCCAGCCGGTCCTCCAGGCGGGCCACGCCGCGCGAGACCGTGGCGACCGACACGCCGGTCGCGCGCGCTGCGGCTGCAAATGATCCGTGCTCGGCCACCTTCGCGAACATCGCGAGCCCCTCGAAATCGGGTAGTTGAGCCATGTCCTTATCTTTTCATTTATGCAACGTTAAATTGCGATCAATTCTATTTCGAAAAGATAAGGCCGTCGATATTCTCCTCACATCGCAGCAAGCCGCTGCGACGCAAACATCCACCGACCATCGAAAGGAGCAATACCATGGCACGCAAACTCGACAACAAGATCGCACTCGTCACCGGCGCAACCAGCGGCATCGGTCTCGCCACCGCGCAACGTTTCGCGGCGGAAGGCGCGCACGTCTATCTCACGGGCCGCCGACAGGCAGAACTCGATGCCGCCGTGAAAGGCATTCGCGAAGCCGGCGGCAACGCGACCGGCGTCCGTTCGGATTCCACCCAGCTCGATGAACTCGACGCGCTGTATGCGCAAATCAAGGAAGAACAGGGGCGCCTCGACGTCCTGTTCGTGAACGCCGGCGGCGGCTCGATGCTGCCGCTTGGCAACATCACCGAAGCGCACTACGACGACACCTTCGACCGCAACGTGAAGGGCGTGCTGTTCACGGTGCAAAAAGCGCTGCCGCTGCTCGCCGAGGGTGCATCGGTGATTCTCACCGGCTCGACGGCCGGTAGCGCGGGCACTGCCGCGTTCAGCGTGTACTCGGCTTCGAAGGCGGCGGTGCGTGCGTTTGCGCGCAGTTGGATTCTCGACCTCAAGGAGCGCCGTGTCCGCGTGAACACGATCAGCCCGGGCGCGACCCGTACGCCGGGCCTGCTGGATCTTGCCGGCGACGACGCCACGCAACGGCAAGGGCTTGCCGATTACCTGGCTTCCCTGATTCCGATGGGGCGTCTCGGTGAACCGGAAGAGATCGCTGGCGCGGCGCTATTCCTGGCCTCGGACGACGCGAGCTTCGTGAACGGTATCGAATTGTTCGTCGACGGCGGCCAGCAGCAGATCTGAGCCAGGCTGAGCACGCGGGGTGTGGTGGACGCGGTCTTCGACGATCGCGATCCACGCCCGGCGGACTCGAATCGAGCACCGTCATGATTGAACATCGGCCTTTTCCTTCGCTTGACGCAATCCGGCACGACGGCGTTGATGTCCGCCAACATTTCCGCGCGGGCGACTCCGGGCACGCCGACCATGCGCCCCTCGGTCCGCTCCATATGTGGAACGACATTGAATTCGCGCAGCACGCGGGCCTCGGGCTTCGTGTTCACCGCGACGTCGAGATCGTCACGTGGGTACGTTCGGGGGCCATCACACACGAAGACGATGCTGGCAATCGCGCGCGCCTGGTTGCCAATTCCGTCCACGTGATGAGTGCCGGCACGGCGATCCATCACGCCGAGCGCAACGATGAAAACATTCCCGCGCGACAGTTCCGGATCTGGCTACGTCCGCGCACACCGGCCGGTACGCCGCGCTGCTCGACGCGGGTCTGTTCGCCAGGATGTCGAGAGGGCCGATTCGTCACACTGGCGAGCGGCGATCCGGAGGATGTCCGCACGGGTGCTTTGCCCCTCCATGCCGACGCGCGGGTGCGTATCGCGACGCTGCGCGAAGGCACGACGATGCTGCACGTTTTGCCGATGACCGGTTCCGCTTATTTGGTTGCGGATCATGGGCGACTGGACATAGGGCCGATCAGGCTGACGCGACGCGATGGAATTGCCGTTCGAGATGAAGCGCGGCTCGTATTGAGGGCGCGAGACGACACTGATGTCGTGATTGTTGAGCTCTTGCGCTAGGACAAGGGCTCCATTAGGGCGTGCCGCAGCCCCATTCATTGCTGTTTCCGACTTCGAGAAAACGCGCCCGTGAGAGTTGGGTGGCTGTTTGGGGAGCGAACTGCAGACTGTGATACTGACGCTGCCTATGGCGGAGATGGGTCGATCTGCGCCGGTCGCGCGTTGTAGGGCGGTGGCCGGCCGCGTTCGGCTGCGGATTCAACCCGTCGATGCAACACACTTGAGGCTGCATAGCAGCGAGGAGTGTTGCAATGAAACAGAGACGGCGGATCTACTATACAGACAGCCAGAAAGCGCTAATGTGGGAGCGCTGGCGCAAGGGCGAGTCGCTGCAGCAGATCGCCCAGTTGTTTGATCGGAACCATTCCTCGGTACAAGGGATTCTGGCCGAAACGGGGGGGCATACAGCCAAAGCAACGGCACCGTTCGAGCTTGGCACTAACCCTTGCCGAGCGGGAGGAGATCTCGCGCTCAGTGGTTGCTGGCGATTCGATTCGCGCGATTGCGATTCGGCTCGCACGTGCTCCGTCCACCATTAGCCGCGAGCTCAAGCGGAACGGCGGCATACAGGGTTATCGGGCGAACGATGCTGACGAACTTGCGTGGGAGCGAGCCCGGCGCCCCCAAGTCTGCAAGCTCGTCAGGAACCGGGAGCTCGCCCAGGTCGTGGCAAGCAAGCTCAGGCTGCAGTGGTCACCTGAGCAGATCGCCGGTTGGCTTAAGCACGTGTATGCGGTCAACAGGGACTATCAGGTGTCGCACGAAACCATATACCGCAGCCTCTATATACAAGCTCGCGGTGCACTCAAAAAGGAATTGCTCGAGCATTTACGGCGCTCGCGAGCTATGCGTCGTTCGCGTCATCACACGATGAAGACCGACGACCACGGCAGAATCTGCGACACCGTCCCGATTAGTGAACGTCCCGCGACCGTTGATGATCGTGCGATACCGGGCCACTGGGAAGGCGATCTGCTGTTCGGCAGCGCGAACAGCCAGATTGCCACTCTTGTCGAGCGTCAGAGCCGCTTCGTGATGCTGGTGAAGGTTGCCAGTAAGGATACGGAAACGGTCATCAACGCATTGATCCGACACGCCGGCAAGCTTCCTCACGAACTATACAAATCACTGACCTGGGATCGAGGCAAGGAGATGGCCGATCACACGCGTTTCACCGTGGCCACCGACATCAAGGTCTATTTTTGTGATCCGCAGAGCCCTTGGCAACGGGGCTCGAACGAGAACACAAATGGGCTCCTCAGACAGTATTTCCCAAAGGGGATCGACCTCTCGGCCTATTCACAGGCCACGCTCAACGCTGTTGCCAAGCGGCTCAATGAGCGTCCTCGGAAGACGCTAGACTTCGATACACCGGCTGAGCGCTTTCATCAATTCGTTGCATCGACGGGTTGAATCCGCAGCCATGAACGGTCGTTCGACACCGTGACTCAAATCGTCCACAATTGCCCTCGCGAGCATCTCAAAGGCGCATACCAACAAAATGGTTCGCCGTCGCCTGATAACCATCTATCGACGACACACTAGATCAAATAGATCAGCCGGGGGATATATGACTATTCAGAGTGCAATTGTCCGGGCGGCGGCATTGGCTGCCGTGCTTTACGCCATGAATCGCCTTAAAGAACGGCGCAATGCCGGCGATATCGTGGCCAAATCGACGAATGTCACGACCGGGCGCGTTGCAGGGATCGTGACAGGGCTGATCATATTCGCCTTGATTGCATACTCTGAACGGCACCTGATAGCGGCGACTTTCGGTTAGCAGCGAAGCGCTACGGGCTTTGACGGAGTGGAAGCAGGATGCTCCTCGACGCTTTGCATTTCCTTTCGAACTGGGCGAAGGTCTGGTCATGGCAGCATGTGCTGACCGCGTCGGGCGGTAATCGGCCATGAGTAGCCACTCGGCACAATGATCTGAATCGCCGACAATCAAGGCGAAAATAGTCACTGCTACACTTGCAAACTCCCAACTGATCTAAATGGCCTCGACATGAGTTGGACGCTTGAACAAGCGATGCAACAGGCCCGCCGCACCCTCTCCTCTTTGGCCGGGGCGGTCGGGATTACCATCATCGATGCGGCAACCCGTGAGTTCGATGTCGGCTGGGTCTTCTACTATCAATCATCGCGTTTCCTTGAGACAGGTGACGTTCGGGATAGCCTAGCGGGAAATGCACCATTGTTTGTCAGCCGGGACGATGGCCGGGCCATTTCCGTCAGCTATCACAGGCCAATTACCGAGTCCATCCAAGCCTACCGTGCGTGCGGAGATCCTAACGGATATGAAGAGTCTCAGATTCGTCTAACGCGATGGTTGGCCGGGGCGAATAAGGTTCAAGCGACGCGGTTGATTCGCCAGCATTCACACATGGGTCTCGCGGAGGCAAAGCATTCAGTCGATCGATGCCTTGCGGCGCGTGAGACCGTGATCGAGACTAAGGACGTAGCGTCGGCCAAGCAACTGGTGATTGACCTTGCGGAGGTCGGGTTCCACGGGGTCGTCACGTATCGCAGCACCCGGCGCTAGCGATCGGTCGATGGATGACCGCTTACGGTCGATTCGAAGGGCAGTTCAGGGTCGACAGCGGCCTGCCGTGCTATTTCTGACGTTGGCAGCGCGTGGGTTCTCGCCACGGAAAGTTCAGACTAAAGTGAACCGCACCATTGATCGTTCAAAGCTGAATGAACTACGAGTTCAGCGTTCCGTGAACAAGCTTCCGGAAACTCGTTGCTCGACAGCCTTCACCGGTTCAGAGTGGGCTGGACATCGACACGTACGCGTGAATGCCGTCGCGCCATGCGAGCGGTGTACAGGTCGGCACGCTTGCGCGCCGCTGCGCGGATTCGCTTACGTCGCAGGTAATCGACGCGCGCCGCCCGCGCCGCGATCATGGCTCCATCGACCGACGAACCGCGTCACGCCAAGGAGCCCGCCATGACCGCCTACGCCATCGCCCACCTGCACGACGTCGACATGTGCGACGACATCGTCGAATACCTCGAGCGCATCGACGGCACGCTCGCGCCGTTCGACGGCCGGTTCGTCATTCACGGCGCACGGCCGGAGGTACGCGAAGGCGTGTGGCGCGGCGACCTGATCGCGATCGCATTTCCCGATCTCGGTACGGCGCGCGCATGGTACGAATCGGATGCGTACCGGCAGATCCAGCCGCTGCGCGCACGGCACGCGAGCGGCCCGCTGATCCTGATCGACGGCGTCGATGAACGGCACAAGGCGACCGACATCCTGCGCTGAATCACGACGCCGGCGACGCTTACGAAGCCTTCCGCTCCATCGGCTCGCCGACGACGAAGCCGCCGCCCTGGAACCGCTGCGCCGGATCGTCGTAGTCGGCGGTCGGCGCCGCGACCGGGAACAGCCCCGCGAACTGCTCGGAGCTGTCGCGCGGGCGAAAGCCGAGGAAACCGGCCTTCGTGTTGTCCCACCATTTCACCGGGTTGTCCGACGCGCCGTAAACGATCGCGTGCCCGACGCGGTTCGTCAGCAGCGAGCAGCGCACGAGCTCGATGAAGTCGCGATAGCTGAGGAACGTCACCAGCATGCGCGGGTTCTTCGGCACCTCGAACGACGAGCCGATGCGCAGGCACACCGTCTCGATCCCGAAGCGGTCGAAGTAGTAGCGCGACAGCGATTCGCCGAAGCATTTCGTCACGCCGTACAGGCTGTCGGGGCGCAGCGGCGAATCGGCGTCGAGCACTTCGGTGACCGGATGGAACCCGATCGCATGGTTCGAGCTCGCGAACACGACGCGCTTCACGCCGTGCTTGCGCGCGGCTTCGTACAGGTTGTACGTGCCGGTGATGTTCGCGCCGACGAGATCGTCGAACGGCGCGTCGACCGAAATGCCGCCGAGATGGACGATCGCGTCCACGCCGTCGACGAGCTGCATCACCGCCGGCCGGTCGGCCAGGTCGACGACACGGGTTTCTTCATGCGCGGCCGCGTCGCCGAGCGCCGCGATGTCGCTGACGCGCACGACGTCGGCCCATTGCGCGAGTGCGCCGCGCAACTGGCGGCCGAGGTTGCCGGCCGCGCCCGTCAGCAACAGGCGCCCGAACGGTTTGCGCGCGCCGGTGGATGAGGCGTTCATCGAATCTCCTTCTCCTTGAATCTGACCTGGACTCCGATCCGGTTTTTACCTCGAATCGGAAAACGTTTTCCAACTATACGCGGGAGCGCGACCGAACGTCAATGGTCGAACCCGTCCGCAGCCATCCGCACTTTCCCGATATCGACGCGTGGCCGCATGCCGGCTTTTTCTGCCACAATCCGGCGTTATCGAACGAAAACGTTACCCTGCCGATGAAAAAAGTTTCCCCGACGATCCGCGACGTGGCCGCGGAAGCCGGCGTGTCGGTCGCGACGGTATCGAAATACGTGAACGGCACGCAGCGCTTCTCGCCGGCGGTCGAAGCGCGGCTCAAGGAGGCGATCGAGCGGCTCGGCTACCGTTCGAACCCGCTCGCGCGTTCGATGATCACCGGGCGCACGCGCACGATCGGCCTCGTGATCCTCGACATCAGCAACCCGCACTTCACGAACGTGGTCAAGGGCGCGAACCGGATCGCGCTGCAGCACGACTACACGCTGCTGCTCGTCGATACCGAGGAGAACCAGGCACGCGAACGCTCGCTGATCGAGGCGCTCGCGCAGCGCGTCGACGGGCTGATCGTCAGCACGCGGATGCCCGACGACGAAGCCGGCTGGATGCTCGATCTGAACAAGCCGCTCGTGCTGCTGCGCCGCAGCCCCGGCCTGCCGATTCCGAGCGTCGGCATCGACAACCGGCTGTCGACCTACATGCTCGCGCGCCACCTGCTCAATCTCGGGCACACGCGCATCGCGTATCTCGGCTTCGGCACCGCACGCGTGAACGACGAGCGGATCCAGGGCGCGCGCGACTGTCTCGCCGAAGCGGGGCTCACGCTCGACGTGCACGACGCGCACGCGCCGACGGCCGAAGCCGGCGAACGCGCGTGCTCGCGCGTGATGCTCGGGCCGCAGCGCCCGCAGGCCGTGATCTGCTACAACGACCTGATCGCGCTCGGTTTCATGAAGGAAGCCGCGTCGCTCGGCTTCCGGCTGCCGCAGGATGTCTCCGTCGCAGGCATCGACAACGTGCCGTATGGCGAATACGCGGCGCCCGCGCTGACCACCGTCGACATCCAGAGCGAGAACATGGGTGAGCTCGCGATGCAGAAGCTGATCGACGCGCTCGCGGGGCGCACCGATGCGAGTTATTCGACGTTCGAGCCGCGGCTGATCATGCGCGCGTCGACGGCAGCGGCCGGTTGAGTCGCCTGCTGCGCGCCTCAAAACGAAAACGCGCCGCACTAAGCGGCGCGTTCGTTTTCCGGCCTGCAATCAAGCGTCGAGTTTCGCCGGCTTCATCTTCGGCGTAAGCACATGCATGACCGCCAGCGCGAGCAGGTACGCGAGCGCGCCGATCGCGAACAGCACCCAGTAGTGGCCCGTGCGCTGCAGCACCTGGCCGATCACTTCCGAGAACAGCACGCCGCCGATCGACCCGGCCATCCCGCCGATGCCGACCACCGACGCGACCGCGCGGCGCGGGAACAGGTCGGAGGCCGTCGTGAACAGGTTCGCCGACCAGCCCTGGTGCGCGGCGGCGGCGAGACCGACGATCAGTACTGCGATCCACAGGCTTTGCACCTGCGACACGAACGCGATCGGCAGCACGCAGCACGCGCAGATCAGCATCGCCGTCTTGCGCGCGCGGTTCACGCTCCAGCCCGCGCGCAGCAGCATCGACGACAGCCAGCCGCCGCCGATGCTGCCGACCGTCGTCAGCGCGTAGATGCAGACGAGCGGCAGGCCGATGTGCTGCATGTCCATCCCGCGCGACTCGTTGAGCCACTTCGGCAGCCAGAACAGGTAGAACCACCACACCGGATCGGTCAGGAACTTGCCGACCAGGAACGCCCACGTCTCGCGTTTGCGGATCAGTTCGCCCCAGCGCGGCGCTCCGGCGTCCGCGTTCGCTGCATCCATCGCTTCGGCTTCGTCGCGCGGCTCGTCGTATTCCGCGGCGAGCGCGCGCGTGTCGGCCTGGCGATAGAGCACGAGCCACACCGCGAGCCACACGATGCCGATCGCGCCGATGATCACGAACGCCGCGCGCCAGCCGTAGGCCACCGCGATCGCCGGGATGATCGCCGGCGCGAACACCGCGCCGATGTTCGCGCCCGAATTGAAGATGCCGGTGGCGAGCGCGCGTTCGCGGCGCGGGAACCACTCGGCCGTCGTCTTGATCGCGGCCGGGAAGTTGCCGCCCTCGCCGATCCCGAGCAGCGCACGCACGAATGCGAAGCCCATGACCGAGCCGACCGCCGCGTGCAGCATCGCGGCGATGCTCCATACCAGCATCGCCACCGCATACGACACGCGCGTGCCGAGCCAGTCGACGATGCGCCCGAAGCCGAGCAACCCGAGCGCATAGAACGCGGAAAACGCCATCACTATGCGGCCGTACTGCACCTGGCTCCAGCCGATGTCGTGCTGGAGCATCGGCGCGAGCAGGCCGAGGATCTGCCGATCCATGTAGTTGATGACGGTCGCGAAAAACAGCAGCGCACAGACGGTCCAGCGGTAGCGGCTGGCGACGGCGCGCACCGTGCCGACGACGGCAGATTGCATGAATGTCTCCGATGCGCGGCCGCGCCCGTCGCGCCGCACGATATTCGTTGACCGGCGACCGGCGCCGGGGCGGACGGCCATGACGCGCTGTCGCGCACGGCCGATCGCCAATCCTTCTGGAAAACGTTTTTCAAAGGATAGGGCGTCGGCCGGCACGCTGTCAGTCGGGGATTTCGATGAGTCATCTCAAATTGGTCGCGGCAAAAGAGATGACTGTTTCGAAGAGTGGTATTAACCGTTTTTCCCGGATTTTCCAACGCACGAATCGGGGCACGGACGCCGAGACACATGTCCGATTCCAGCCAGAATCGATGACGGGGATGGTTTACAGTCGTTTCATGCGCCTCGATCCCGACACCTGCTACGACGCTCTGCTTTCGCGGAACCGCCGCTTCGACGGCTGGTTCTTCGTCGGCGTCGCGACGACGGGCGTGTATTGCCGCCCCGTCTGCCCGGTGAAGCCGCCGAAAGCGCAGAACTGCAGCTATTACCCGACCGCCGCGGCCGCCGAGAAAGCCGGCTTCCGGCCGTGCATGCGCTGCCGCCCCGAGCTCGCGCCCGGTCACGGCTTGCTCGACCTCTCAGGCAATCTCGCCGATGCGGCCGCCACGCTGATCGAAGACGGTTTCCTGAACACGCATTCCGTCGACGCGCTCGCGCAGCGCGTCGGCGTGACCGAACGTCATCTGCGCCGGATCTTCGCCGCGCAGTTCGGCGTATCGCCGGTCGAGTTCGCGCAGACGCACCGGCTGCTGATGGCCAAGCGGCTGCTGACCGACACCGCGCTGCCGGTGGCCGTCGTCGCATCGACGGCCGGGTTCGGCAGCGTGCGGCGCTTCAACGACCTGTTCCGGCAACGCTACGGCCTCAATCCGCTGCGGCTTCGCAAAGGGGCCGGCGCGTCCGCCGATGGCGACATGACATTCCCGCTGCCGTACCGGCCGCCGTTCGCGTGGGCCGACCTGATGCGCTTTCTCGCGCAGCGGCAGATCGACGGTGTCGAGCGGATCGATGCGCAGGGTTATGCGCGTGTCGTCGAATTGCCGAATCGAAACGATGGTGGCCGCCTGACCGGATGGTTATCCGTCGCGCACGTGCCGCAGCGCTTCGCGCTGGCCGTCACCGTATCGCCCGCGCTGACGCCGGTCGTGCCGGCCGTGCTCGCGCGCGTGCGGCGGCTGTTCGATCTCGACAGCCGCCCCGACGTGATCGACGCGCATCTCGGCGCACTCGCGAGCGGCTCGCCCGGCCTGCGCGTGCCCGGCGCGTTCGACGGCCTCGAAATCGCCCTTCGCGCGATCGCGGGCGAACGGCTCGCGGCAGCGCATGCGGGTGCGGTGCTCGCGCGCATCGCCGAACGCTTCGGCACTAAGGTAGAAGGCGCGCTGCCGGGGCTGACGCACGCACTGCCTTCCTCGGCGACGCTGGCCGCCCTGCCACCGGCGGCGCTCGAAGCGCTCGGCCTTGCGCGCGAAACGGCACAGGCGATCGTGTCGCTCGCACGCGCGGTCGCAGACGGCATGCTCGCACTCGAACCGATGGCGCCGCTCGACGCGACGCTCGCCGCGCTGCGCGAGATGGCCGGCTTCGACGAACGCGCGGTGCAGTACGTCGCGATGCGTGCGATGGCCTGGCCGAATGCGTTCCCGGCCGACGATGCGTTGCTTCCCGCACGCACCGAACGCGGCGAACCCACCGAACGCCCGCGCATGTCGTCATCCGCGCCGCATGCCGCGCGCTGGGCGCCGTGGCGCGCGTATGCCGCATTGCATGTGTGGCGCCTTCAAGGAGACGTATTGCGATGACTCCCGCTCATCTGATTCCGAGCCCGCTCGGCGACATCGCCGTGCGCATCGAGGACGATGCGCTGACGGGCCTGTTCTTCGTCGGCCAGAAATACTTTCCGTCGCTTTCGATCGCGCAGGAAGCAAACGCGCTCGTCACTTCGCCGATCGCGCGCAAGGTCGCGGAAGAAATCGCCGAATACTTCACCGGCATGCGCGAAACGTTCTCGGTGCCGATCCACCTGCGCGGCACGACGTTTCAACGGCGTGTATGGAAGGAACTGCTCGCGATTCCGTTCGGCGAGCTCGTGTCGTATGGCGACATCACCGAACGCGTCGGGTTGCCGATGAGCGCCGCGCGCGCCGTGGGCGGTGCGGTCGGCCGCAACCCGGTGTCGATCATGGTGCCGTGCCATCGCGTGGTCGGCGCGTCGGGCAGCCTGACCGGTTATGCGGGCGGCATCGACCGCAAGCGCGCGCTGCTGTCGCTAGAAGGTGCCGGGTTCGAGCGTGGCGCACATCATCCGGTGCAGACAGCGCTCGCGTTCTGAGTGACGGCGCGCGGCACGCGTAGCCGTATCACGCGTTCAATACCGGCCTGCGCGCTTCACGCTTCGCATACGCACCGGGCGTCACGCGGAATTTCGCCTGGAACAGCGCGATGAACGACGAAGTCGAGTCGTAGCCCAGTTGCGCGGCCACCGCGCCGATCGGCTCGCCGGCATCGAGCAGCGGCAGCGACGCGAGCAGCCGCACGGCCTGCCGCCATTCGGTAAACGACAGCCCCGTGTCCTGCCGGAACAGCCGCGACAGCGTGCGCCGCGTCGCGCCGACCTGATGGCCCCATTCGTCGAGACTGCGCGTATCGCCCGGATGCGCATGCAACGCGCGCGCGATTTTCAGCAGGCGCGGATCGCGCGGCAGCGGCACCGTCAGCGGCGCAGGTCGCATCCGTGCGATCCGGTCGGCGATCAGGCATACGAGCGCGCCGTCCGGCCCCGCTTCGTCGTAGTTCACCGGCAATTCGGCCGTGGCAATCACCAGCTCGCGCAGCAGCGGCGTCATGCAGAGGATCGTGCAATCGTCGTTCGCATCGCTGCGTGCGATCGCTTCGTCGAGATACAGGCTGTGGAACGCGACGCACTCGCGCGTCGTCACCGCATGCGGCACGTGCGGCGGAATCCACATCGCGTAGTGCGGCGGCAGCAGCTGCCGGCCCGACGGCGTCGACACCTCGAGCACGCCGCTCGTCGCATACATCAGCTGGGCCCACGGATGACTGTGCGCGTCGACACTCACGTTGCCGGGAATCCCGAACGCACGCACGTACAGCGGCCTCGGCAGGCGCGCCATCGGCGGCGCCGCGTAAGGGTCACCCGATTGTCCCGCCAGCAACATAAGACGTCCTCCGAAGGTCATTGCACGAACGAGCGCGATGCTACCGTCACGGCTCTTCTTTCACACGGCTTCCGAACATGAGCGCTCATACCCGCACCACCCGCAAGACCGTCACCGCGATCCGTTCGACCAAAGGCATCGGCAGCCTCGTGTCGCTGACCGCGTATTCCGCGCCGATGGCGAAGCTCGTCGACGACGTGGCCGACGTGATCATCGTCGGCGACTCCGTCGGCATGGTGCTGTACGGGATGCCCGATACGTTGCGCGTCACGCTCGACATGATGATTGCACACGGCGCGGCCGTCGTGCGCGGCGCCGCACAGGCGTGCGTCGTCGTCGACCTGCCGTTCTCGACCTACCAGGAATCGCCCGCGCAGGCCTATCGCTCCGCCGCGCGGCTGCTCGCCGAAACCGGCGCGCAGGCCGTGAAGCTCGAAGGCGGCAGCGAGATGGCCGACACCATCCGCTTCCTGACCGAGCGCGGCATTCCGGTGATGGCGCACGTCGGCCTGATGCCGCAGCAGGCCAACGCGACGGGCGGCTTCCGCGCGCAGGGCATGGACCCGCGTTCGGCCGCGCAGGTGTTCGACGCAGCGTGTGCGGCCGAGCGGGCCGGCGCGTTCAGCGTCGTCATCGAAGGCACCGCCGAAGCGCTCGCGCGCCACCTGACCGAAACGCTGACGATCCCGACGATCGGCATCGGCGCATCGCCCGCGTGCGACGGACAAGTGCTCGTGACCGAGGACATGATCGGCGCATTCGATGCATACACGCCGCGCTTCGTGAAGCGTTACGCCGACGCGAATGCGGTGATGCGCGACGCGATCCGTCAGTACGCGCACGACGTGCGGCAGCGCGTGTTTCCCGAACCGGCGCATTGCTTCGGGTACGGCAAGCCGCTGCAATTGGCGGACGCGGCCACTGCGTGATGCGACGCGATCACGCGCGTTTGCGCATCGCATGCGTGACCCGCGCGTTCGCCTCGAATTTCGCGCGATGCGTCGAGAAGAATGTCCGCACGTTGCGGACGTTCGATGCGCCGGTGAACAGCCTCCGCGCGAATTCGTCGTACTCGGCGACGTCGGCCAGATCCGCCACCACCACGAAATCGGGCCCCGGCGACACGCGGTAGCACTGCGTGACGGCCGGCTCCGCGCACACGTACGCCTCGAACGCGTCGTAGTCTTCGGCCGTCTGCCGGTCGAGACTGATCTCGATCAGCGCCGTGACGGCCGTGCCGATCGCGACCGGATCGAGCACCGCAACCTGCCGGCGAATCACACCCGCTTCCGTCAGCCGGCGCACGCGGCGCATGCAGGTCGGCGGCGACGACAGCGCGCGCTCGGCCAGTTGCAGGTTCGACACCGACGCGTCGTCCTGCAGGATCGCGAGGATGCGCAGGTCGAGATCGTCGAGGGTGATGCCGGCCATCGGCGGCTCCTTCCGGTCAGGATGTGAAATTTAATTTCAACATGATAGACGATCTACGTCTCGTTTCATTTATATCGATATTTTGAAATTTAATTCCATTCTACCGCCTCTACCATCGCTCTCACTGATCCAGACAGGACATTTACGGAGCGCGATATGTGTGGAATTGTCGGGGCGGTCGCCCAGCGGGACATCCTGCCGAACCTTGTCGACGGCCTGAAGCGGCTCGAATACCGCGGCTACGACTCGTGCGGCGTCGTGGTCTACCGTGACCGTGCGCTGGCGCGTGCCCGCAGCGTCGATCGCGTGGCCAACCTGCAGCGCGAGATCGCCGAGCATGCGCTGTCGGGCTACACCGGCATCGCGCATACGCGCTGGGCCACGCATGGCGCACCCGTCACGCTCAACGCGCATCCGCACTTCTCGCCGAGCGACGCCAACGCGCGCATCGCGCTGTCGCACAACGGGATCATCGAGAACTGCGACCAGTTGCGCGCGGAATTGCAGGCGCACGGCTACGTGTTCGCGAGCCAGACCGACAGCGAGGCGATCGCGCACCTGATCGACCATCTGTACGACGGCGACCTGTTCGACGCGGTGCGGCGCGCGGTCGCGCGACTGCGCGGCAGCTACGCGATCGCGGTGATGTGCCGCGACGAGCCGCACCGGATCGTCGGCGCGCGCGACGGGATGCCGCTCGTGGTCGGCGTCGGCGAAGGCGAGAATTTCCTGGCGTCCGATGCGATCGCGCTGTCGGGCATCACCGATCGCATCGCGTATCTGGAGAACGGCGACGTCGCGGATATCCAGCTGCATCGCTACTGGATCGTCGATGCGGCCGGCCAGCGCGTCGAGCGCGCGGTGCAGCGGGTCGCCGCGCATAGCGGCGCCGCCGACCTCGGGTCGTACCGCTACTACATGCAGAAGGAGATCTTCGAACAGCCGCAGGCGGTGGCCGATACGCTGCTCGACGTTGCGTCGATCATGCCCGAGCTGTTCGGTGACGGTGCGTGGCGCGTGTTCAACCAAGTCGATTCGGTGCTGCTGCTCGCGTGCGGCGGCAGCTATCACGCGGCGCTGACCGCGAAGTACTGGATCGAGAGCATCGCGAAGCTGCCGGCCAGCGTTGAAATTGCCAGCGAGTTTCGCTATCGCGACAGCGTGCCGAATCCGCGCACGCTGGTTGTCGCGGTGTCGCAGAGCGGCGAGACGGCCGATGTGCTCGGTGCCGTGCATGTTGCGAAGCAGAGCGGGATGATGCATACGCTCGCGATCTGCAACGTCGCGACGAGCGCGTTGATGCGTGAATGTGCGCTGCAGTTCGTGACGCGTGCGGGGATCGAGATCGGAGTGGCTTCGACGAAGGCTTTTACGACGCAGCTGGTTGCGTTGTTCCTGCTCACGTTGTCGCTTGCTCAGGTGCGCGGGCGGTTGAGTGATGAAGAAGAGAAGGAGCATCTGCGTGCGCTACGGCACCTGCCCGACGCGATGTCGAAGGTGCTCGCGCTGGAGCCGCAGATCATGGCGTGGTCGGAACTGCTCGCGCGACGCGACAACATGCTGTTTCTCGGGCGCGGGATGCATTACCCGATCGCGCTCGAGGGTGCGTTGAAGATGAAGGAGATTTCTTATATTCACGCGGAGGCTTATCCGGCGGGTGAGTTGAAGCATGGGCCGCTTGCGCTCGTTAGTAACGAGATGCCGGTGATCGCGGTTGCGCCGAATGACATGCTGCTCGAGAAGCTCAGGTCGAACATGCATGAGGTCAGTGCGCGGAACGGGCGGCTTTTTGTCTTTGCGGATGTGGATTGCGGGCTGGTGCCGAGTGATGGGATCGAGGTGATTCGGCTCAATGAGTACTACGGGCCGCTTTCGCCGATTCTGCATACGGTGCCGATGCAATTGCTGGCGTATCACGCTGCATTGGCGCGGGGGACGGATATTGATAAGCCTAGGAATTTGGCTAAATCGGTGACTGTGGAGTGATGACATCCACGAGCTGCCAGGGCGTTCCGCTCGCGACGCTCCCGGGCGAGTTCCTCCCGGTCCGGGAGGTAATTCGCGGGCTTGATGGAGATTCCGTGGTATTGCAAATCGAGGCTGCATGGCATCACGTAAGTGACGATAGCACCACTCATTACCTAGATTCGTATCATCGAATTACGACTCGCGTCAGCCAGAATTTCCGCTCGAGAAACGGACCGATGTCAAGCTTCGGAACTCATATCACAACGGGCGAGCTCGAAAGATCATCGAGCCGCGGACCATGAAGCGGAAAGTGTTTTTGCAACAGCTCGGTAACTTGCTCGATACCTCGCAGAACACCGGACCGATAATCGCCTTGCCGGAAATGAGCCTCCATGGCCTGGCAAATCGCCTCCCATTCGCGGCCATCCACCTTGGCGTGTATGCCTCGGTCCGCAACAATTTCGACGTCACGGTCCGCAAGAAGCAGATAGATAAGAATGCCGTTGTTGTGCTCCGTGTCCCAAACCCGGAGGTCCGAGAAAACCTCGATGGCACGGTCCCTCGCAGATGTGCCCTTCAGCAAGGCGCGGATGTGCAGCGCACCCTCTACAGCAAACCTGACTTGACCCACGTGCGCGCGATGACTGGTACGTACAGCCTCTTCAATAGCGATAAGCTCCCGCCGTGAAAATGCGCTGTTGACCCGCCAATGGGTCGTGAAAAGATGCCGGAAGAGGCGTTTCAGGTCCATGCTCACCACCGTCCCGATGCGCCACCGCCGCCGAAGCCTCCGCCGCCTCCGCGAAAGATGTCGCGATTTGAATCGCGGCCGGAACTACCGCCGCTGCCGCCAATGAAGCGCCCGCCAGCTGCTCCCATCCCGCCCCCCAGCAACGTGAAGAGCAGCGCCATCAGTCCTGCCGCGATGGCGACAAAAAGCGCCCCCGACAAAACCCATGCGAGTACCCCAACGACTCCGCCTGTAACGGCCGCCCCCGGCAGTCTCCCAAGCATGGCGCGCAGAAGGCCGCCGGCCATGACCGTCAGGAGGAAGAGGACGGGAAGTAACCGTCCGGCGCCATCGCCTGTCCCGCGTTGTCGCCGCGGCGGAGGCAACTGTTCGCCGCTAGTGACTCGCATCATGCCGTCGAGGCCGGCAGTGATGCCGCCGTAGAAATCCCCGTTTCGGAACCGCGGAACTATCGCCTCGTTGATGATGCGATTGCTCGTCGCGTCGGTGAGCACGCCTTCGAGGCCGTATCCGACCTCAATTCGAAGCGTTCGGTCGTTTTTGGCGACAATCAGGAGCGCGCCGTCGTCGACATTCTTGCGCCCAAGCTTCCATTGCTCGACGACTCGCATCGAATACTGTTCGATGGTTTCGGGCTCCGTGGTCGGAACAACGAGAACTGAAATCTGCGCGCCTCTTTTCGCCTCAAACTCTCTCAACGTCTTCTCAAGGCTGGCCATCTGGTCGCTCGTCAGGGTTCCAGTCTCATCGGTTACTCTCGATGTCAGCGGCGGGACAACGACGTCCGCGTGGGCGCAGGCTCCCCCCAGGACAAAGAAGGCTAAGACGACGGCCATCGCCAGTCGGAACATGTTCAATTGGGGGCCTTGCCTGCAGATGCCGGCGTCGAGCCGAAGTCGACCCGCGGCGGTTTGGAAATCTCGGCTTCGTTGCTCACCGAGAAGTTGGGGCGCTCCAGATAGCCGAATGCCTTTGCAGTCAAATTATTCGGGAACGAACGTATGGTCGTGTTGTACGCCTGGACGGAGCGAATGTATCGATTGCGGGCTACGGCAATGCGATTTTCCGTACCCTCGAGCTGCGCCTGCAGGTCGCGGAAGTTCGCATCCGACTTCAATTGCGGATAGTTCTCCGATACCACGAGCAGACGTGACAGAGACGACGTGAGCTGTCCCTGCGCCGCTTCAAATTTTGCGAACGCCTGCGGGTCGCCAATGAGTTCGGGCGTGGCGCGAATCGAGCCGACTTGTGCCCGGGCCTCCGTCACACTTACGAGCACTTCCTTTTCCTGGTTCGCATACCCCTTCACCGTGTTGACGAGATTGGGAACAAGGTCGGCTCGCCGTTGATACTGATTTAGAACTTCCGACCAGCTGGCCTTTACCTGCTCATCTTCGGTCTGGATGGCGTTATAGCCGCACCCAGGGAGAGGAAGCAGGCTCACCGCCAGTGCTGCCGTCAGAAGTGCGCGGGCCAGACGGCGCCGTGCGGAGATTGCTGCAGAATTTGCCGACATGGATGCGCCTCTGTTCGATATTCCGCGGCATTCTGCCGCTCACGGGTGCACTGCCTATCGTAAGGAGCTGGGCGGTCGCAGCGTTGATGCACATCAATGCTGCATTGTCGAGCACGTCCGGACCGATACACCCGCCCGGTCGCATGTTCGCTCCGCGGCCGCGCTACGTATGAAGAATTCGGTTCGTGATTCGTTGAGCCACGTCAAGCCATCGAAGGAGCGTCAGCATAGAGTGATTTTAGGGTTCAACCGGCTATCGAGAACTATGCTCGTGGAGAACAAGATGGCATTCCCGCAAAAACTCGCAATTGCAACGCTCGGCATGGTCAGCGCCGTTGCAATCGCTGGTGCGCCAGCGGCCGCCAACAAGTGATTCAGGATGGGAGACAGGCATGGATGACAACTCACATCGCGCTCGGCCGTTCTGGAAATCGCGGTCAGCCATTGCACTCGTAGCGTTCGCTGCAATAGCACTATTCCTCCTGCTTTCCGAACACCGCGCCCACTTCCTTGGGGTGTTGCCATATCTGCTGTTGCTCTCGTGCCCGCTGATGCATCTGTTTATGCACCATGGGCACGGGCATCATGGGACGAAAACGATCGACGGGCGTCCTGATTCGGGAGACGGTCATGACCAGCATCGGTGACGGTTACGGGCTATGGAGCCTCGTAGCTATCAATTCCCTTGTCTTCATCATCTTCGCGTTCAGCTTCTTCAAGCCGGCGACAAAGCGGGACTGGCGAACGTTCGGTGGATTCTCCGCCTTCATCGTCGCGCTATTCGCGGAAATGTATGGGTTTCCACTCACCATCTATTTGCTATCGGGCTGGTTGCAGACGCGCTTTCCGCAAACAAATTTTCTATCGCACGATGCAGGACACCTCTGGTGGACTTTGACTGGCAGGCACGGCGACCCGCATGGCGGACTTCCGCATCTTCTCAGCTTCTTCTTGATATTGGGCGGCTTCTACTTGCTGTCCACGGCGTGGCACGTACTGTATGAAGCTCAGCGTGGCAAGGAGTTGGCGACCACCGGACCCTACGCGAAAATCCGACACCCTCAGTACGTCGGGTTCGTCGTCATCATGCTGGGTTTCCTGCTCCAATGGCCCACGCTCGTTACTTTGGCAATGTTCCCTTTTCTAGTTTTCATGTACGTTCGACTAGCGATACAAGAGGAGCGCGATTCGGACGCGCAGTTCGGCGAGGCGTGGCGTGAATACGCGGCACACACGCCGCGCTTTGTACCCAACTTGGTTGGAAAACGCCCGGCCCAAGTACATTGAATTCAGGCGGCTCACCCATAGCTGGCACTGCTGCTGAACTCCATCGTAATCTTCCGGGATGAGGAGGCTGCCATGAGGCCCTTCAAGACTGGCGTGACGCTTTCAGTCACGGTTGTGCTCTTCTATGTCCTATGCACGCTTGTATGGATGGCACTTCCTGAACCGTTCATGAACTTCATGAACGCTCTTTTTCACGGGCTCGATTTCCGCCGCCTTCAGACGGGCGAGCCACTGTCCTGGTGGTTTGTTATCTACCCGGCCTTTGTGTTTGCGGTCTGGTTCTTTGCAGCCGGCGCCTTCTTCGCATGGTTACACAACCGCCTCTGAGGGCCGAACTGACGCATTCCTGTATGCCTATACGTCTCTCCCGGACCGCATGTTGCCGGTGTCGGTCTCTGGAATCAGAAGATTGAGGTCACTGGTAGAACGGGAACGCGCGGAATGAACGTTGCTCCTGCGCTATTGCTCAATACATCGGCACGCGGTAGCACCGTCATCACGGCAATATCGAATGCGCAGGGCGACGAGTCCCAATGGGAGCTGAACGGATGAGCAAAGGAGCGTCAAAATGAGCGGTCAACCCGGCGAAGACAGGCTTAATCGCCAACGGATTCTGGAGCACTCGTCGCCGGACGGGCATCCTGCAGATGGGGTGGACAAGCACGTCCATTCCGCTGAGCATGGACGCGATGCACATGCTCATCATCATGAGGGGTATGGCGAGCATGTTCGCACCCGGGATTCACTTCACGACCCCGTCTGTGGAATGAAAGTATCCGATGAGTCAGGATTCCGTAGCGAATACAACGGCAAGTGGTACTTGTTCTGCAGCCAGGCATGCTTGGCGAAATTTCAGGCGGCACCGTCCAAATACGCCGAGCCCTCGACCGTTCAGCTGTCACAAGCAGCATCCGAGGGCACCATCTACACGTGCCCGATGCACCCGGAAATTCGCCAGAACCACCCCGGGCAATGCCCGAAGTGCGGCATGACGCTGGAACCGGTTCTGCCCAGCGTCGACGAAGGCGAAAATCCGGAACTGGTCGATTTCCGACGCCGATTCTGGTGGACGTTGCCACTGACCGTCGTCGTTTTCGTCCTGGCGATGTTTGGCCATCGCCTCGAATTGATGGACGCCGGCACCGAAAGCTGGGTTGAGTTCATCATCTCTACGCCGGTCATCCTGTGGGCAGGCCTGCCGTTTTTCGCGCGGTGCGTGCGCTCATTCATGAACCGCAGCCCTAACATGTGGACGCTCATCGGACTGGGGACAGGCGCGGCCTATATCTACAGTGTCATTGCCACCATCTTCCCCGGAGTGTTTCCAGAAACGTACAGTGCGCACGGCCGAGTCAGCGTGTATTTCGAAGCGGCGGCAGTCATCATTTCGCTGACGCTTCTCGGGCAGTTGCTCGAACTGAAGGCCCGCTCGCAAACGTCCGCCGCCATCAAGGCACTACTGGGTCTCGCACCCAAGACTGCTCGACGCATCAACCCGGACGGTTCCGAGGAAGACATTCCGTTGTCCCATGTTCATGTGGGAGACCTGCTTCGTGTGCGGCCGGGCGAGAAAGTCCCCACGGACGGCGTGGTGACCGATGGCTCGAGTTCGCTGGACGAGTCCATGATTACTGGCGAACCCATACCCGTCACGAAGCGCGTTGGCGACCACGTCATTGGCGCAACGATGAACGCAACAGGCAGTCTCGTCATCCGCTCCGAAAAGGTCGGCTCGCAGACCGTGCTGTCGCAAATCGTGCAGATGGTCGCGCAGGCGCAGCGGTCTCGGGCCCCCATGCAGCGTATGGCCGACAAGGTGGCCGGCGTGTTTGTCGTCGGGGTCGTCAGCGTCGCTCTTCTGACGTTCTTCGTGTGGGGCATCTTTGGGCCGGAGCCCAGCTGGGTGTTCGGCCTCATCAATGCGGTGGCAGTGCTCATCATCGCGTGCCCCTGCGCGCTGGGGCTTGCGACGCCAATGTCCATCATGGTCGCAAGCGGCAAAGGAGCCGCGACCGGGATTCTCTTTCGAGATGCGGCTGCGATTGAAAATCTGCGCAAGGTCGATGTGCTCATTGTCGACAAGACGGGGACGCTGACTGAGGGACGTCCAGCGTTCGAGCAAGCCGTGGGCGCAAACGGATACACGACCGACGAAGTGCTTCGTCTGGCGGCGAGTCTCGACCAAGGTAGTGAGCATCCGCTTGCTGCAGCCATCGTTGCGGCTGCCCGTGACAAGAAGCTCATTTTGGACCGCACGGAAAATTTTGAATCCGCCACGGGTATTGGCGTGCGAGGACTGGTCGCCGGCAGGAAACTCGCGCTTGGCAACACCGCGCTGATGCAGACTGACGCCGTCTCCGTCGAATCGCTTGCCAAGGAGGCGGACGGCATGCGTGCGCAAGGCGCCAGTGTCATGTACTTGGCAGTCGATGGCGGCTTGGCCGGACTGCTGGCAGTCGCTGACCCGATAAAGGCGACGACGCCGGAAGCGCTTTCGACATTGAAGGAGAACGGTATTCGAGTCGTGATGGCGACCGGTGACGGCGTGGTCACTGCCAAGGCCGTGGCCGAGAAGCTCGGCGTCGACGAATTCCATGGCGAGGTGAAGCCCGCCGACAAGCTCAATCTGGTGACGCAGCTTCAGCAAGCCCGGCATGTCGTGGCGATGGCTGGAGACGGCATCAACGACGCTCCGGCACTCGCGAAAGCCGATGTCGGCGTTGCCATGGGAACGGGCACGGATGTGGCGATGAGCAGCGCTCAGGTGACGCTTGTCAAGGGCGACTTGCGCGGTATCGCCCGTGCTCGAGAGCTGTCCGTGGCGACGGTCGCAAACATGAAGCAAAATCTTGGCTTCGCGTTCGTATACAACGCACTTGGCGTTCCGCTGGCGGCTGGGGTGCTTTATCCATTCACCGGTTTGCTGCTCTCGCCGATGATTGCCGCACTTGCAATGAGTCTAAGCTCCGCTTCGGTCATTTCGAACGCGCTGCGACTGCGCAACGCGAAGATTTAGCTTGTCACGCAGCTTGCGGCGGTCGCATAACGACCGTACAACTTCCGCCGCAGCGGGAAAGGCCTCGGGTGGGCGTGGTCCACATCCATGCAGCTCAGCGACGCAACGCCCCCTCGACATCGACATACCGGAACATTGGTGCATTTCGCGCACGGCTGTATTGTTCCGACCGGACGCCGACTACACCGCGGTCGCACGCACTCGTGCAGAGGATCGGCGCCTCGTACAGGAAAAACGCTACTTCGACAGACGCAGTTTCCTCGACAGCACGACACCGCTCGACGGACTCACCAGCCAGATGCCATTGATCTCCATGTGCAACCTGGAGATCCTGGTCGTAATGTCCGTCGGCTCGTCAATGCTCGGATCGACATGCTCGATTTTTTCGGTCAGGTAAGGCCGAACCAGGCGCCCGGAAAAAACGAGTGCGAAGTCGCCATGCGTTTGGGCGTACACGGCGGGCGAAAGCCGCATGCGGCTACGAACCGTGGTCATTTTGCCTTTCCCGGACTCGAGTTCGATGATGTCGACCTGCTGGATGTACCCTTTTGCCTTCGCTTCGGGTGCAATCACGAGCCCTCGCCCTCGCGGCCCCGTCGTGACCTTTTTGAGCAGGATGCCCGTCCGGTCGTCGCGCTCTACGTCGAACAGGTCGACATCCAGCGTCAATAGGTGCCGCTGTGACCGGTACCTCAGCCCGTACCGCACCGGCACCACGAACGTCACGTCACGATCCAGATCGACGGCCGCCAGGTCGGGATTCGGGTGATGCCGGTCGGCAGCGCCGGAGACCAGGCCGCGAACCCGGGCGCTCAACGAAGGTGGGATGGTGCTGATGTGCTGCTTCTTCAGGGCATCCCGAATTGCAACCGGGTCGTCGCCGACGATCGGTCGTGCGGGTGACGTGTCGTGATTGACAACGGGCGCGATGCGCGTCGTGCCGTCGATAGCCTCCGCCTCTGCATGCGCCGCGACTGGCGCCAGCATCATCGTCAGGGCGACGACGCACACGAAGTTCGAACGACCCAACTTGGATTTCCGGTGAAACACGGCGAACTCCTGATTTTCTTGCCGATCGGTCAACGACGAGCACTATAGGGCGGAATCACCGGCCACGCATCCCCTGTTTGAAATTCACCGATGGCCGGCGCACCTTATCGTAGGCTCATTGTCGGCCCGGCAGCAGGTCAACGGGCACACTACGGTGTTGTCCGGGCGACAACAACCGACCGGACGAGAGCGGCGGCGCGCATGTCGGCATGTCGCCGCGCGACTAGTCCGGTGCCGGGCGGACCTTGACGCAAGTTCCGCCCGCCGCCGCACCCCCAATCAAAATATCGTATGCAACCCCACCCGCGCCACCGCCTGACTAGCCGAACTCGACGCCCCATTCGGATCCAGCACGCCATTAACCTGCGCATTTGCACCACTATTCGCCCGCTGATAATCAGCCGACACATAAACCATCGTCCGTTTCGACAACAGGTATTGAAGCGCCACGCTGAGCTGATGAGCATGGTTGTTGTTCACTGCTTCATTACCCTTCATGTACATGTATTTCGCCCCCAGCACGACATCCGGCCTGACGCGCCACACCCCACCGCCTTCGGCCATCCACACCGCGGCATCGTTGAACGAATTCCGCACGGTGGTCACCAGCGCACTCGCGGTAACGACGCCAAAGTCGTAATGCATCCCGACGCCCCAGTTGCGCACGGTGGTCGACGGCACGCCGGGCGCCGGGCCGTACTTCTCATTCGTATAGGCCGCACCCACACCGAAAGCCCCCACCTCATAGTTCAGCCCGGCGCTGACGGCATTGTCCGCGCCGATCGAGCCGGCCACCCCGCCGAACGCATACATCACGCCCCCAGACACCCCCGCAACCGTCGGCGCCGTGTATTTGACCGAATTCGCGATCGGCTTGCTGCCTGCCGTGCGATCCCAATCGAACGCACCGGTCGGATTGCCCGGCAGCGCGAGACGCTGGAACGGGCCATTCCTGAAACCGTACAGCCCCGAGATGTCCCTCGCAATCGCATTCCCCTTGGAAAAGAGGGAATCCACCATGAAGTCGTACTGATTGCCCAGCGTGACGCTGCCGAGCCGGTCGCTCTCGAGGCCCACGTAGGCATTGCGCCCGAAAATTCCGGACCCGATGATGGCGCCGTTGGCCATCGAGAACTGATTCACGAGCGCGAACGTCGCGCGATACCCGCCACCGAGATCTTCCGTGCCACGGAGACCGAAGAGATTGGGCGCGAATATCCCGTCGTCGAATTTGACGTTCTTTCCGCCGCCCTCGTTGCTGACATACGTGATGCCGCTGTCGATAAGACCGAACATCGTCACGCTGCTCTGCGCCCATGCGCCCTGCGCTACGGCAAGAATCGCCACTGCTCCAAACCTGAGTTTCATCATGTCTCCGTCTTTTTATGGAAATGCGAGTCTGCCACCCGCTGCGCGGCGGGTTCTCGCTCAACGCTTCGTAAAACAACGCCTTCATCCCGGCAGATATAACGACGCCGAAAATATGATTAGTTTTACTGATTTATAAATTCTAAGATCGCCGCATGGAAAATGGATTGCCCTACTCGTACCGATCAGGACAATCGAATCAAGCGCCTCGCCAGATAACCCACGCGGCAGAATCCACCTCGACAGCCACGGCTTCCAACGCCGCACCCGAGCAAGGTCCGTCGATACACACACCGTCATCGAACCGGAACAGCGCACTGTGATGGGCGCACATCAATACCTGCGACCGGTAGCAGGAAACATTGCCCGGCACAAAATCGAGCGGCACCGAGAAATGCGGGCAACGATTCACGTACGCCCACACCTGCTCGCCACGCCGCACCACAATCACCGGACGTCCGATGCATGCTTCGTCGACGACCCGCGCGCCGCCATCAGGCACGTCGGAGAAACGGCAGAGTTGCGTTGCGTCCATGATTCACACTCTCTGCTCGGGGTTTCCCAGGCTCCAGTCCCAAGGACGCACTTCCACACGCGAAAACAACCCCTCCTTCACATACGGATCGTTTCCGACAAACTGCATCACCGCATGAATATCGTCGGCCTCCACGACGAGCAGCGTTCCGTTCATCGCGTCACCCTGCGGGTCCAGCGTCGGGCCGCCGAGCCGCACATACACGCCGTGCTGCGAAGCCGCGCGCAGGTAGCTCCGATGACTGGGCCGCACACGGTCGCGCACCTCGCGCATACCGGGCTGGTCCGTCGCAAACACCGCGAAAAATCGAGCCATTCGATCAGCTCCGGTCGAGGACGAAGTCGTACTTCGCTTCGCGGTATGGGCCGTTCAGTCCGAACTGACGGGCGAGCTCGTCCTGCGCGGCACGCTGACGATACGCGACCATCAACGACGGCTTCACGCCGAAGACGGCATCCGACTTCAGGTACGGGTCGTCCTCGTCGAAAAGATGCGTAACGAGCGTACGGAAGCCCGGCGCGTCGATCATGAAGTGCAGATGCGCGGGCCGCCACGGATGGCGGCCGGTGGCGTCGAGCATCTTCCCGACCGGGCCGTCGGTCGGAATGGGATAGCTGACCGGCAGAATCGTCGTGATCGCATAACGGCCTTCGGCATCGGTCCGGTAGCGGCCGCGCAGGTTGCCGTGCGGCTGCGCCGTGTCCTGCCCGGAATACATGCCGTTTTCCGCGGTCTGCCATACGTCGAGCACGGCGTCCTTCACCGGAACACCGTCGGTGGTCAGCACGCGCCCATGCACGACGACCGGTGCGCCCGGCGTGAGCGCCATGTTCTCGCCATATGCACGCTCGGGCATCCCCTTGATGTAGAACGGGCCGAATACCGTCGTCTCCGTTGCGCCGGTTGCGAAGCGATGGTTGATCGCATCGACGAGCATCGAAACGCCCAACGTGTCCGACAACAGGATGAACTCCTGGCGCACCACGTCGTCGCACATCTGCCCCGTCTCGGTCAGGAAGCGGATCGCCGCCATCCACTCGGCTTCCGTCAGTTCCGTCTCGCGTACGAACGCATGAAGATGCCGCACGAGGCTCTGCATCAGCACGCGCAAGCGCGGGTTCGGCGTGCCTTCGAAGCTGGCGACAACCTGCTCGGTCAGCCTCGTGTCGCTGTCATGGTGCTCATTCATGTCTGTCTCCCTTTCCCTTTGCACGTCAGGCCGTTCAATGCGGCGCGCGCCCTTCCCACGCGTCCTGAAGCAGCGCACGAATCGCCGAGCGTTCGATCGGCCGCGGATTTGCATACGGATTCCGGCATGCGAGATCGGCCGCTTCGTCGAGGCCTTCCTGCGGCATCCCGATGTCGGCGAGCGCCGGCGCGATGCCGAGCTGCTCGTTCAGCCTGAACAGCAGCGGGCCGGCTTCGGCCGCATCGTTCCCGCCCAGCGCTCGCGCGACGCGGCGCAGCGCGTCGGGCGCAGCGGCGTGGTTGTAGTGCGCGGTATGCGGCAACATGGCCGCGTGCGTCTGCGCATGCGGCAGGTTGAAGGTGCCGCCGAGCGTATGACAAAGCTTGTGGTGCAGCGCCATGCCGACCGCGCCCAGGCAGGTTCCCGCGAGCCACGCGCCATACAACGCGCGGCTGCGCATCTCCCGGTTTTCCGGATCGCGCACCACGACGGGCAGCGCTTCGCCGAGCGCGCGAATCGATTCCTCGGCCATCAAACTGATCACCGGGTTCGCGTCTTCCGAATAGAGCGCCTCGACCGCGTGCGCCATCGCATTGACACCGGACGCCGCCGAAATGCCCGGCGGCAGCGACAACGTCAACGACGGGTCGTAGAGCACGGTACGCGGCAGCACGCGTGCATCGCGCCCGGTGCGCTTCAGCCGGCCTTCGGTGAGCCCGTAGATCGGCGTCATCTCCGAGCCGGCATAAGTCGTCGGCACGGCCAGGATCGGCAGCGACGATTCGAGCGCAATGGCCTTGCCCAGCCCGATCGTGGAACCGCCGCCGATCGCGATGCAACAGTCCGCGCCCAGCTCGGCGGCCATCTCGCGCGCGGCACGCGCGACTTCGACCGGAACGTGCATGACCGCCTGTGCGCACACGCCTGCCGCACGCTCGCCCAGTACCGCCTTCACGCGGTCGGCGAGCGGCCGCTGCTCGGGCGTGGACAGGATGAGCGCGCGCTGCGCGCCGAGCGCCGACAGCTCGCCCGGCAGCCTGGCGAGCGCCCCCCATTCGAACACCACGCGGGAAGGCGTGCCCTGATAGACGAAACGTTCCATGAAAGCCTCAGCGCTTGAAGTGCGGCGGCACGTTGCCGTCGACATTGACCCAAACCGACCGAGCTTCAGTGTAGTCGTGCATGGCCTCGAAGCCCATCTCGCGGCCGTAGCCCGACTTGCCCACGCCGCCGAACGGACTGCCCGGATTGACGCGCTTGTAGCAGTTGATCCAGCACATGCCCGCGTTGATCTGCGACGCCATCTTGTGTGCGCGCGAGAGGTTCTGGGTCCACAGGCCGCTGCCCAGCCCGTATTCCGTCGCGTTGGCGATGGCCAGCGCTTCTTCGTCGCTGCCGAAGCGCAGCACGGTGACGAACGGGCCGAACACTTCCTCCTGCGCGATGCGGTCGGTCGCGCTCTTCGCTTCGATGACCGTCGGGCGCACATAGTAGCCGTTGGCCAGTGCCGGATCTTGCGGCACGCTGCCGCCGGTGAGCACGCGGCCGCCCTGCTCGCGCGCGACGTCGACGAACGACAGCACGCGCTCGAGGTGCTGCTTCGACGTCAGCGGGCCCATCTCGGTATCGGCGTCGAACGGGTTGCCGATCCGGATCGACGATGCGAGCGCAACGAATCGCTCGAGGAACGCGTCCGCAATGCGCTCGTGCAGCACGAGGCGCGACCCCGCGATACACGCCTGCCCCTGGTTGTGAAAGATCGCCCATGCGGCGCCGTTGATGGCCGCGTCGAGCTCGGCATCGTCGAAGACGATGTTGGCGCCCTTGCCGCCCAGCTCCAGTTGAACGCGCTTCAGGTTGCCCTGCGACGCTTCGACGATCCGGCGGCCGGTTGCGGTCGAACCCGTGAACGCGATCTTGCCGACGCCCGGGTGTTCGGCGAGACGCTGGCCGGCCGTATGTCCGTAACCGGGAACGATATTGACGACGCCTGCGGGGAACCCGACCTCGGCCATCAGCTCGACGATGCGCAACGTCGACAGCGGCGTGATTTCGGACGGCTTGAGCACCACCGTGTTGCCGGCGGCCAGCGCCGGGCCCATCTTCCAGCTCGTGAACATCAGCGGGAAATTCCACGGCACGATCTGGCCGACGACGCCGATCGGCGCGCGCTGCACATAGTTCAGGAAGCCGGTTTCGACGGGAATCACCGAGCCTTGCAGCTTGTCGGCCATGCCTCCGAAGTAGCGGAAGCACGCCGCCGTGCGCGGCACGTCGAGCGCGCGCGAATCGCGAATCGGGTGGCCTGTGTCCAGCGATTCGAGCTGCGCCAGCTCCTCCGCATGCGCCTCGATCGCATCGGCGAGGCGCAGCAGCAGCCGGCCGCGTTCGGCTGCCGGCATGGCCGACCATTTCGGGAACGCGCGGGTCGCCGCTTCGACGGCCAGGTCCACGTCCGCCGCGGTGGCCGCGGCGATCTTCGTGATGACGGAGCCGTCGTGAGGATTCAGCACGTCGATCGTGCCGCGGTCGACGGCGTCAACGAAGCGCCCGTCGATGAAGAGTTGGGTTTGCATGAATCGTCCTCGGTGTATTGCTGAAGCGAAATCTGAAGCGCTGCTCAGAACGCGATCGGATACGGCGCGAGCTCGCCGCTCTCGTAGCGTTGCGGCAGGTCCGGTGTCGCGTTTTCCCAGACCAGCAGCATCGAACGCTTCGTCGAGTAGCCCTGGTGCCGGATGTCGGCGGGCATCGCGCAAATGTCGCCTGCGCGCATCGTGACGCGTGCCCGCGGTGCGCCGGTGTTCTTGTCGCCGATGTCCCACACGATTTCGTCGGACAGTTGCAGGAACCATTCGACGCGGTCGTTGCCGTGGAAGACCGGCAGGATGAATTCCTCGGTGGTCGGGCAGAACAGGCTGCGCCCGCACACCGACGTGACCGACGGATTCCACGTCACGTCCGAGCGCGACAGGTACTTGAACAGGTTGAACGCGTGCAGCTCGCCTTCGAAGCCCGGCTCGACATGCACTTCCGGCTCGTCCTGCGCGACGTCGAGAAACGCGCGGTTGACGGGCAGCTCGTCGCGCAGCGGCGAGTCGCCTTCGAGGCCCGGCATGCGGCGCGTCGCGATCCGCGTGCGCTCGATTGCCGAACCGTTGTCGCCATGCTTGCGCCCGAATGCCGTGCCCGTTTCCTCGGGCGCCGCGAACGGGTCGAAGCCTTCGTTCGTCCAGTCGTGCAACATCGCCTTGAAGGTCGCCATGATCGTCGGCGTTTCGAAGGTCTCGGTGTAGTCGACCCCGGCGTCCTTCAGGATGCCGTTGAAGGTGCCCGCATACATGTCCACCTTGCCGTAGTGATTGCGCGTGCCGAACACGTGATCGAAATTCACCCAGCCGTAGAAGAAGCCCCACGCCACGTCGCGCATCATCGCGCGCAGGAACGCGTCGGCCGGCATCGCATGCGTGCGGGTCTGGCCTTTCGCGGGCCAACTGATCTTCACGAAATACTCATCGCGCTGAAACGCGAACTCGCCGAGCTGAAAGCGGCGGTAGCCGGTAACGGCATCGGCTTGCGTGGATCGCACCAGATCGGCGGCGAAACCGGCGGAAGGGTCGAGGGTCTCGAGGGTGGCCATAACGTGTCTCCTGGAATAGTCGAATGTGAGCGGTCGGAACGGTCAGTGCAGGCAGATCTCGGCCCACTTCTCGACGGACAGCTCGCCGAGGATGGTCTGCACGAGCGCGACACCCGGCTTGCCGGCGACGAAGCGGTATGCACAGCCGGCCGGCAGCAGCGCTTGATGTCCCTTGCGCAGGACGACGTACCCCATCTTGCGGCCGGCCGGTTGTGCGCCGGCGCTGACGGTGCCGCGGCCCGATGCCGGCGGCGTGTCGAGCTTGATGAATTCGATCCGGACTTCGCCGTCCATCTGGATCGTGAACTCGTCATGGGCACATGCGAACCAGGGCGACTGGCCCTCGGTCCTCAGCACTTCGATCACGTATTCGAGATTCTTGCCGGCGACGACCTTTTCGTAAGGGGCCGACTTCGATGCCACCTCGAAGACGTTCGAGAAGGCGTAGTGCTGGGCGCTGCCGCTGGTGATTTCGATCTCGCCCTTCCTGTAGCTGTCGAGCGAGCCAAAGACGGTGTGGAATGCCGTGTCGGTCATTGCTGTCTCCTGAGTTGAACTGCTTGTTGGATTCAACTCTAGGGGCAAGCGACAGCGGCAACAAGGCAACGGATGGCGATTACGGCATTTGCGTTTCGCGAATAATCGCGCGGGTCACCGCACCCAGCCATGCTCCAGAAGCGGAAGATCCCACGGGGGCTCGTCGCCGATATATTCGGCGAGGAATTCGACCAGCGCCTTCACCTTCAACGCCTGTCGCTGCGTTGCGGGATAAACGGCGGCAAAGCTCAGCGGCGCGAGCTGGTAGTCGGTCAGGATCGGCACCAGCCGCCCCGCGACGAGCGCGTCGCTCGCCACGAGCGTGGGCAGGCAAACGACGCCGCCGCCGGTCAGCGCGTACTCGCGCAGCAGGTGAACGGAGTTCGAGCGAATCATGCCCGGCAGCTCCATTTCGACGACCTCGTCGTCGCGCGTCATCGTCCAGCGATTGCGCGACGGATAGCCCGAATACAGCGCGGTGGTGTGCTGCAGCAAATCGCGCGGATGTTGTGGCGCACCATGCGCTTCGAGGTAAGCGGGCGACGCGCAGAAGAGACGCCTGACCGTGAACAGCCGCCGCTCGATCAGAGATTCGGAAATCGGCGGAAAGATCTGGAACGCGATGTCGAACCCTTCTTCGACGGGGTCGACCACACGATCATTGACGATGACGTCGAGCTGGATGCCCGGGTAGCGTCGATTGAATTCGACCAGCGGCGCGCCGAAGTGATCGAGTGCGAAACCGGGCAGCATCTGGATGCGCAGCCGCCCGGTCGGCGTCGCGCGCAGCTCGCGCATCTGGTCCGTCAACTCGTTGACGCGCCCCACCACCTCCGCGCACTCGCGATAAAACGCCTCGCCCACTTCGGACAAGCGCACGTGGCGCGTGCTGCGATGGAACAGCGGCGCATTGACGAACTTCTCCAGTTGCTGGATGCGGTTCGTCACGACCGAACTCGTCACACCAAGCTGCCGCGCGGCCTCGGCGAAGCTGCTCGCCTCCGCGACTCTTACGAATGCCTCGATGCTGAGGAACCGGTCCATACCGCGCCTTTTTTTCGACAGCGAAACCGGCAGTCTACCTGCACCGGGCAACGGGCTGTGTCATGCGAAAAGCGTCACTGTGTCGCCGAATCGATGTCAATCGCGGAGCGCACCGGCACGGGCGAACGCCTGCGCGCTCGCGCGGGCATTACCTCGGCTGCTTGCCGGCCGCCAGCTCCGGTTGAACGACCACGCGACGCTGCAGCACGGCGGGCGCGGTTTCCTTCAACAGCATGCTGACCACGATGCCCAGCATGACCGCGCACATCGGCAACCACAGAATGTTCTGGATGCCGAAGTGTGCGGCGACGTAGCCGCCCATCGCCGGCGCGATGCCGCCGCCGAAGATCTCGCCGACGCCGACCACCACGCCGATCGACGTCGACACGAGGCCGACGGGCGCAGCCTCGGTCGCGACCGGGCCGGACAGCAGCGACACCAGCCCGAGCGTGAAGAACGACGCGACGAACAGGACGCCGAACAACGCGAGCGGCTGCGGGCCGAGGCCGCGGAAGATATAGAGCATCACGGCCGTTCCCGCGAAGCCGACGATACTCGCGAGGCGGCGCCCGACCAGGTCGGAGAGGCCGGGCAAACCGAACTGCCCGAGAAAGCCGCCGAAGCCGATCGCCGACACCACGAGGCCCATCTTCTGCGTGCCGAGCGACAGGTAATCGGTCAGGTACAGCGGCAGCAGCGCGCCGAGCACGAAGACGCCGGTCATCGCGCAGCACAGTGCGGCCATCGCCACGAGGATGTTGCGGCTCTTGAGCACGTGGCCGAGCGAAGCCGGCGCGTGTTCCGACGCGACCTCCTTCACGACCTTCGGCTCGCGGATGACGAAGAACATGATCGCGCCGAGGATCAGGCCGGGAATCGCCACCAGCGCAAAGACCCAGCGCCACGACAGGAAGCCGAGCAGCTGCGTGGCGATGATCGGCGACAGCGCCAGCCCGAACAGCGCGAAGCCGCTTTGCTGCAGGCCGAGGTTCAGGCCGCGCCGCCGCGGATGCGATGCGTCGGCCGTCGCCGCGAAACTCGTCGGGCAGAACGAACCTTCCGCGACGCCCATCAGCCCGCGAATCGCCATCAGCCCGAGCAGGCCGCCCGCGAGCCCCGAAAAGCCCGACAGCAGCGAGAACGCGATGATGGCCGGAATGAGCACCTTCCTGCGGCCGATCTTGTCCGAGATGCCGCCCATCAGCGCCGCGAAGACGCCCCACGACAGGCCGAGCACGCCGATGCAGTTGCCGACGTCCTGCGCGGTCAGGTTGAGGTCCTTCATGATCGAAGGGAACAGCGGCGCGATGAGCCAGCGGTCGAGGCCGACCAGCCCGAAGCCGAGCGCCAGCAGCGTCACCGCCTTCCACTCATAGGAGGTATCCCACTCGTTTGCTTTCATTTCCGTCTCCGAGGACTGGTCCGCCTGCGCGCGCCGAAGCGCCTGTGCATAAGCCAGGTCCGATGTTTTTTGTGTGGTGTGCGACGCGAATCGCAACGAAGTGCCGGCCGCCTTTCCGGTTCGACGCATCGAATCCAGCCAGCCGACGCCACCACGATAGGTGCAAGGCTGCGGATCGGGTATGGAACAACCGGCGAACGCGCCATTCGCGAAATGCAAATAATCGGACGCGAGGGGGCGGGAAGTGTCTACGGGGAAGCGCGGAGCGAATGGACGCGGCGTTGAAATGACGCTCACGCATGCGTCACGGGGAAATCCCTCATGGACATCGAAGAATCGTCGTACCGCTCCGTTTACGCCCTGCATGCAGACGATCCGGCATGCTCGGCTCCCTTCCGACACCGCAATGTGTCGCAGTCCATTCCGAATTGGGAAAAGTCTGATTTTTTGAAATTTGGCAACCCAATTCAGTTCGACGAAAAGTCAGTCACCACGGCGCGGCTGACCCGCAAAGATCAGACATGAATATCACCAAATATGCTCCACATAGGACTTTTATTAAAAAATCGAACGCCGAAAAACGTCAAACACTGTTTCTTAATGAGTTATTTTTCATCTCGAAATATCAATATTCATTGAAATCGATATAAGTTTGATATTCTCCGCATCGAAATTACGAGTGCCGCTTTATTAAACCGAGAGTCCAATTCGAACAAGTCCGAATCCGGAAAATAATAACGAGATTGCCGTTATGTCGATAGCAGCAACATTTCGAAACTTTGCATCCGGTCTTGTCGACTGGAACAAGCGGCCGGTCGCCCTTCATTTCGGGCAGGCGCAACGCGCAGTCGGCCATCTGCTGGCGCTCCATCACGCCGATATCCGCGAAGGGTTGATGTCGGGCATCGACGGGTACCTGACCTGCGTTTCCACACGCGATCATCTATCCCCCACGCTGTTTCTCGGCCTGCCTGTATCGGTCCGCCTGACGACCGACCGGGGCGACGTGCGGACGATCAATGCAATCGTGCGGGACGTGCATATCGGTCAATCCGACGGCGAGCTGACGGTATACCAGTTGCACGTCTGCGATGCGCTTTCGTTGATGGACTACCGCACCAACTCCCGCGTATTCCGATCGATGAGCGTTATCGAGATTCTTGCCACGCTGATGAACGAATGGCGACAACGCAGCGCCGCACTCGCGCGTGCATTCGATTTCGATCTGTCCGGATTGCGAATCGAGCGCTATCCGGCACGCGAACTGACGCGGCAGGTCAACGAGTCGGACGCTCGTTTTGTGCGTCGACTGCTGCGGCGCGAAGGCATCACGGTTTTTGCGAAGGCCGGGCCGGTCGGAGGGGCGCGTAGCACGACCGAAGAGCGGCCGATTCATACGCTCGCATTCTGCGATGACCCGCTTCGATTGGCGGAATCACCCGCCGGTACCGTGCGTCTTCACCCGCGCGATGCAGGAACCGAACTACGCGATACGGTGACGCTGTTCGCTCGTTATCAAAGCCTGTCTCCCGGCAAAGCCAGCCGTCCGTCGTGGGACTACAAGAAGGCCCGCATGGACGTCTCTGCTATCGCAAGCAGCATCGATCAGGGCGACGCCGGCAACGACCTTGCCCAATTGCTGACCGATGTGGCGATCGATATTCCGCACGTGGGCGATTCGTGGAACGACCACGGCCGCATCACACACGACCGGATACTCGCCCACCAGTTCGAGGCTGAGCGCTACGACGGTATCGGCAGCGTACGCGATATGCCGGTCGGTTACTGGTTCACGCTGACGGGCGACCCCGAACTGGACATGAAGCTGGCCGAACAGCGGCAGTTCGTCGTGACGTCGGTTCGGCACGATATCTGGAACAACCTGCCGAAAGACCTGACGAGCCGCGTGAACGCGCTGTTCGCGGCGAGCCGGAACCTCACGCGAACCACACCGTTCCTGCCGGCCGATGCGTCGGACCAAACGGACACGCGTTACGAGAACAGTTTCACGTGCGTGCGTCGCGGTGTGCCGCTCAAGCCGTCCTACGATCCGGAAATCGACCTCCCGCCGGCTCACCTGCTGACCGGCACGATCGTCGGCACGCAGGGGGAAGAAGTGTTCTGCGACAAAGCCGGCCGCGTGCGCGTGCGGATTCACGGCTTCGATCCGGCGGATCACGCGCACGCGCAAGGTGCCGGAACGAACGGGTCGGCCGGTGACAGTGCGCCGATACGTGTCGCGGCGAGTCTCGCGGGCGGCAACTTCGGTGCGCTCTTCCTCCCCCGCGTCGGCATGGAAGTCTTGCTGGGGTGCCTGTCGGGCGATCCGGACCGGTTGGTCATCATCGGGGTTTTGAGCAACGGCGCAAACCCGCCCGCGACTTTCACGCATACCGGCGCGCTACCCGGCAACCGCTACTTGTCCGGGATCAAGACCAAGGAAATCAACGGCGATCGGTACAACCAGCTTCGCCTGGACGATACGCCATCGCAAATCTCGGCGCAGTTGGCGAGCGAACACGCGCATACCCAATTGAATCTGGGGTACCTGACGCAGCCCCGGAAAGACGGACACGGAAGCGATCGGGGCGAAGGTGCGGAACTGCGCACCGACGCCGCCGCGGCGTTGCGCGCCGCCCAGGGCATTCTATTGTCGACCTATGCGCGCACACGCGCGACCGGTGGTCAGATCGATCGCGACGAGCTGATTCACTTGCTCGACCAGTGCGCCGAACTGTTCAAATCGCTCGGCGATTATGCCGGCCAGCATGGCGGACAGTCCGCCGATACCGTCGGCCAGGGCAAGATCGCCGATGCGTTCCGCAAGTGGACACCCGGCAGCGCGGAATCCGGTGCAGCCGGTGACGCATCCGCCTTGCTGGCGTTCGGCGCGCAGGCAGGATCGCTGCACGTCACTCCCAAAACGCATGTCATGTATGCGGGCGAGAACATCGATCAGATCGCACGGCAGCACGTGCAACTCGCCAGCGGCGAGCGCATCAGTCTGCATGGCGGTCATGGCATCGCGATGTTCGCGCATAGCGACGGCGTGTCGGCAATCGCGAATCAGGGGAAGGTGACGATCCAGTCGCAGAACGACGACACGCAGGTGGATTCGGCGAAGAACATCCAGTTGACTGCGGCGGGCGGCACGCTTGCCGGCATGGCAAACGATCAGGTGGTTCTCGTCACATCGGGCGGCGCGTATCTCAAGCTTGACGGCGGCAACATCGAACTTGGCTGCCCCGGCATCTTCACCGTGAAGTCGGCGGGCCATGCGTGGGATGGTCCGGCCAGCATGAACGCCGATATGCCGAAGTTCGACAAAGCCCCGCTTGGCCGCGTGCCGAAACTCGTTCGCGCGACCGATGGCGATGCGGTGGCGGGCTTCGACGGGCAAATTCAGAAGGCGTCCGGGGCACTGTCGAACCTCACGACCGACACGGCCGGCGAACTGCCGGCGGTCCATGCCGACCAGTTCGAGAAGCTGGCGGTGCAGTTCATCAAGAAAAACGTTTAAAACGATGGCCGCCTCGATTCTCGATCCCCGACCGGTAGCGAACGCGCGCACCGACGAGCCCGCCGCAAAGACCGACGCGCCCGACACGGCTGCATCGCGTTCCGAATCGCCGCCTATCGTCGTCGGCCGAACCGAAGGGCCGATGTTGTTCGACAAGAACAACCGGCTTGTCTGCGTCAAGCAACTTCCGTTGCCTGGGGTCGTCATCTTCGTCCACGGTGTCAACTCTGAGGGCGAATGGTTCGAAGCGTCCGAAGAAGGATTGTGTGAAGGCCTGAATCGGCGGCTCGGGCGCATGGATGATCAGATGAAATATCAAGGCGTCGATGCCGGCCAGTTGACGCCCGCGAAGTACACCGAAGGCATGACGCCGGACGGGTTTCTGAACCCGCAGCTTTGGGCGGGAACCTATGTCAAACCTGATCCGTCATTCTCACCCGTCATCCATTTTCGGTGGGGCTACAAGGCGACACTGGAAGAGCTGAAGGAATACGGCGACAAGATCTTTCTGAACGAGAAGGACTATTGGGGCGGCGGTCCGTTCACCAACGGCTGTTCGAGCCTGCCCGATCTTTGGCACGGCGGCCTCGACGACCGGGCATTCGGATGGACGTCCGTGCAGGGTATCAACCCGACCAACCGGCCACTATATCGCGCGCCGCCGCGTGCGTATGGCGTGCTTGCCGCGTTGCGGCTCGCCAGGTTGATCGAGTCGATCCGCAAGATGCAGGCCAATGTACCGATCACGGTTGTGTGTCACAGCCAAGGGAATATCGTCGGCCTCACAGGCGCGTTCTTTGGTGATGCGTTACCGGAAGTCGAAGATCCTTGGGGGCGTAAGGGACGGTGCGTTGCGGACGCCTACGTGCTGGCGAATGCCCCGTACAGTTTCGCTCAGGGCGAAGGTCAGCAAAAATCCAGCATATTCATGGACACGTGGTCACAGCGCGGAACGAAGGACGACAAGGGCAATCGCGGACGACAGACTTACGCGGCACGCACGCAGACGTTCGGAAAATTCCTGTCGATCATCGGCGCCCGCGCCGCATACGAGCCGTCGCCCGACAAGGTCGATGAAGACATGGCAAATGACCGCGTATCGCCGACGAGCAACAAGTCCTATGCCGCGCAGGATGACCGCGCGCGTCACGGCCTGAACGGTTCGACGTACGGGCGCGTCACGTCGTATTGCTGTCCGCACGATCAGGTGATCTCGGCCGTGACTGTGCAGGGTATCGGCTGGCGCGGTATCGGCAAGCACGAACTCGACGACATCCGCGTATCCGGCGTCCTGACGCAGCGCGTGTTCGCGTCCGGCTTCGATGTCGGCGTGCAGAAACCTTATCGATATTGGGAAGACGACTGGCGGCATGGCGAGAAAGGGACGACATCGGGCTTCTGGTATCCCCCGTCGCCGCCGGCAAAATTCGGTCTGATCGGTGCGCTCAAAGGAAACGAATCCATCTTCGGGATGATGGGGACATTGATCACTGCGCCGATCATGTATGCGGCGACCGCTGCGACTTCCGCACTAAAGATGTTTCGTGTGAACGAAGATCCGCCGAAGGGGTGGACGATCATTGCGGATGCACCTGCATTGGACGAAACATTTCCGCCGAAGGCGCTGCGGTTCGGCAAGCCGGTCGAAACGCGGGACGGCGACGCAGTAAGCGACTTCAACGAAGGTAACGATCCGCCGTCCGCATGGCGCGATGCGAGCAAGAGCGATGTGGACAAACAGGCAGATGACCCTTATGACCAGTACAAGGCGAAGAACAAGGACGGCGACGCCCAGGGGACGGCCGGGAGTGAAGCCGGGCAGCGTTACGAGGACCGTGCACTGATGCGGATGGAGGCGCGCCGAACGTTGAACACCGAGTGGGTCGACGGTGACGGTCATGTTATCGGAGAGGATGGGAAAAGCGATCTACCTGACGGCTACAAGGACTGGCGAGACAAGCAGATCACGGATTGGCTGGATCGTGGCCAGACCAATAGCCCGACGAACCACTCAACGACGATGACCAACCCGGAACATGCGAGAAAGGCGCTTGCTTATGATGTGGCGATTGGCCCGTGCTACCTGACGCCTGAGCAATTGAAAGCGCTGCGGATTGAGGCTGACTGGCGGATGGGGGACGGCATCCCGAACCGCAACCCCGTCAAGAAGTATTACGAGTACTTTTTGGACGGTGTGATTGGCGAGTTATCTATACACGAATGGGTGCACGCCAAAGATTGCGAAGGGAACATGCCCGGAAAGATCGTGGACGAGCGCGAGGGCCAACTCTATCTGCGGGCCGGGGGGGTGGTATGAAAGCGCTGATCGCCACATGGCCGCGCCGCGTCACCTTGGCGGTCGTGATGTGGATAATTTCGGCCCTGCTGATCCTCGCGTTGATGGCGCATTTGGATCAGCAGCACCCTGCGTTACTTGAAACAGGAGATTGGATGAAACGACTAGTTATTTTGCCTGGGTTACTGGCACTCATCGTGCTCTTACTCACCACGGCGATGACGCGTCCAGCGCAAGCCGCACCAAGTGCCAAGCAAGACGCCAGTATCGCCGCGCCGACCGAAGAACCTGCCAAGCCGTTCGTTGCGCAGGTCGTCGGCCTGATTTGGCAGAATCCGCTGCAACGAAAAGATTACCCAACGGAATGGCAAACGTTGTGGGTTCAAGGACTTGTCGCGCCGAACAAAAACGATGACATGGTGCGCACCGATCCGAAGTCGTTCATGACGCTGCAATCAGTCGCAGGAATTGCCTACGGAAACGATGGTGCCGAGACGTTCAAGGGTTTCTATCACAAGTACATGGAACAGTTCCCCCGGTTGATGCGTTCGCGCTATGCCATGAACGCGAAGTACTTCTACACGGTGAAGCCAGATGACCCAAAGGATTGGCGCGAACTGGCTGGCGTTCATGTCGAATTGGCGATTCCACCGCGACTCGATGCCGCCGAATCAGGAGCATTCTTAGCCGACGAAATTAGAAGAACATTCTTTATCGGAAATCCGCATTTCCCGAAGGTTTGGAGCCGCAACACTCTCCCCGATGTTCAGGTAACGCAAGGCGGTGCGAACGCCGGCTTCACGTCGCTAAACAAGGCGCTGAACTACCTGCAAGCCAACCCCGACAAGAGCGTATGGGTGATGAATTGGGACGCACCGAATTTCCCGCCGGCCGATGCGCAGATCAACGAAAACCTCGTTGTGCTGTTCCTCGCCGGCCCGACCTTCAACACCGAGCGCGAACCGCTCGCATGGATCGGCAAGGCCGCGACCGGCAACACCGACGAGTTTTCGCAGAAGGTCGGCACGACACGAACGGTGCAAGCGTGGAAGGCGACCATCGATCAAGCGGCACAAAACGCAGGGATTGCGGTCCCGGATATCAAGTACATCGTTCACGATGCGGGTGCCGGTAGCGATGCGGCGTCGAAGCGCCTTGTCGGCCTGTCGCAGTCGCTTACCGAAGTCCTGCCCGAATACGACCACCAGAAGCAGACGTTCAACACGGCGGCGCTGCTCGGCGACATGGGAACCGGTAGCGCATTGACCGACGTTGCGCTGGCCATCGGCCGCGTCAATCACTACGGCGGCAACGCACTGGTCGCCGGCACGACCGACCCGGCGCATCCCGTCGCCGTCGTGGTGATGCCGCCATCGAAACTCACGACGATCGATCCGGACAAGGACTGGTTCCGCGCGCGCGGCGGGAACAACGCCTATCTGCCGTGGTGGGGCCGTCGTCACGACACGAACTACGGAACGCAGGGCTATTCGTGGTGATGCAAACCGACGCGGCAGCGCGTTTCGAGCGAACGCGGCCACCGCGACAAGTCATTCAGGAGATTGGTTATATGCGAGGAATTATTCGAGTAGGCGACGTACACACCCACGGCGGCCGGGTCGAGTCCGGAGCCGGAAGGAGCAAGGTAATGGGACGCGCGGTCGCCCGCATTGGCGACGCGTGTTCATGTCCGATTCACGGAACCGGCGTGATTGCCGAAGGTGACATGGCGTTTGATGTCGAAGGCAGCGCCGCCGCATTCGACGGCCACAAGACTTCCTGCGGCGCGGCGTTGATTTCTTCCCTGCAAACTTCCGGGCGTGTCTGAATGCGGCAAAGCCGACGCATGAGCGCCGAACAGTTCCGACTGTTGAAGCTCCAAGATACCCGGATCAAGCCCATCAACCATTGGGCGTTGTTTGAAATCTTCGTGAAGGGCCGGTCACAGCGTGCGCTTGCCGCCGAACTCGGCATGACGTGTTCCGCCATGTCGCAACTTGTGCGGAAGGCCTGGCAAAGGTATCTGGAGCTGCCGGGCAACGATACGCGCCTGACCACACTGACGATTACGATCCCGGCAAAGTACGAAAGCGCATTGCATGCATGGGTTCGGGACGCTCACCGACTGGCCAAGCCATCCGATCCACAGTAACGACTTGATCGAACCCGTGGAACAGTAGCGACCGCCCCCGAATACGAAACGACGCGGGAAGGCACCGCTCGCCCATCGTTTCACGGCAACCCGGCGATGGGGGCACGTCGCGCACGGCTCCGCCCACCAAGAAACAAATTCCACCATTCCACATTAAAAGAAAACGTTATTCCATATCAAGCTGGATCACCGACCTATTTTGGATCCATTTTCCCTCCTGTCCCCCGTATCATTTCTCCCATTCAGAATCAGCAAGAAACGGACATGAGCGACACCACCACGCTGCACTACCTCGACTACGCGGCGACGACGCCCGCGGATCCCCGCGTGATCGAAGCGATGACGGCCTGCCTCGGCTTCGACGGCATCTTCGGCAATCCCGCATCGAGCTCGCATGCCGCCGGCCGGCTGGCGCGGGAACAGGTCGAGCGCGCACGCGCGCAAGTCGCCGCGCTGATCGGCGCGGACGCCGACGAGATCGTCTGGACGTCGGGTGCCACCGAATCGAACAACCTCGCGTTGAAGGGCTATGCGGAAACCGCGACCGACAAGCGCCACCTGATCACGAGCCGCCTCGAGCACAAGGCCATTCTCGATACGATGGCGAACCTGTCGAAGCGCGGGATGTCGGTCAGCTTCCTGACGCCCACGCACGACGGCGAAATCACCGCCGACGCGGTCGCCGCGGCAATCGGCCCCGATACCGGCCTCGTGTCGCTGATGCTCGTGAACAACGAGATCGGCACGCTGACCGACATCGCCGCGATCGCGCGCATCGTGCACGCCGCGGGCGCGCTGCTCCACGTCGACGCCGCGCAAGCGCTCGGCAAGACGCCGATCGACGTGCGTGCGCTCGGCATCGACATGATGTCGATGTCCGCGCACAAGGTGTACGGCCCCAAGGGCATCGGCGCGCTGTTCGTGCGCCGCGACATCGCCGACCGGATCGCTCCGCAGATTCATGGCGGCGGACACGAGCGCGGATTGCGCTCGGGCACGCTCGCGACGCATCAGATCGTCGGCATGGGTGTCGCGTGCGAACTCGCCGCTGAAAAACTCGACGGCGAAGCCGTGCGGATTGCGGCGCTCGGCGCACGCCTGACGGACGCGCTGTTCGCGCTCGGCGATGTCACGCAGAACGCCGCTGCTGCGCGCCGCATCCCGCACACGTTGAGTCTGACGGTGAATGCGCCCGGCTTTTTCCCGTTCATGCTCGGCGAAGCGCTCGCCGTGTCGTCTACATCCGCATGCAACTCGACCAGCGGTGCACCGTCGCACGTGCTGACCGCGATCGGCCTCGATGCGGAGACGGCCGGCCGCACCGTGCGCGTGAGCTTCGGTCGCTTTACGACGGAGCAGGACGTCGATTTCGCGATCGCCTGTTTCCGGAAAGCGATCGAGCAATGTCGGGCGACGGCTGCAAACGGGTTTTCCGCTTCGCGGCAGATCATGCCGGCCGATCTGAAGGCGATCCGAAATGCGGGCTTCCGCTCGGTCATCTGCAACCGCCCGGACGGCGAAGGCGACGATCAGCCTGCGTTCGACGAGATCGCTGCAGCTGCCCGCGAACTGGGCCTCGAAGCGCGCTACCTGCCGGTCGAGCGCGATCATATCGGCGACGCGGAAGTCGATGCGTTCGAAGCATTGCTCGATACGCTGCCGAAACCCGTGCTCGCGTATTGCCGAAGCGGCAGCCGGTCAGCGGCGCTCTGGAATCGTCTGGCGGCTCGGCACACGGCCTGACGCGGAACACTGCCCGAACACGCCGCCGCACCACCCGCCTTCGCACGCAAAGAATGCCGATGCATTGAGACGTCGCCGGGTGGTGACGCAGGCCAACCAATCAAGCCTCGGTCACCCGGCTGAGGACTGCCTTTGCATGACCCGCCGGGAATCCTGTCGCTCGCGCCCCCCTATTCGCCGACGCCCCCATCGCCACTCACCGGCGTATAAATCGCCAGCTTCAACGCGGGATCGTCATTCGCCTGAAACGTCGCGTATTCATAACGCTGCGTGCCGCGTTGCGCATGCACGAGCACCTTCTGGCCCGACGCCCCGCTGCGCACGTCGTGCGCATCCCACCATTTCGCGAACTCGTCGCTGCTCGCGCGCAGGCGCTCCACCAGCGCAATGAACGCCGGATCGTTCGCATGGAGATCATGGTTCGTGCGAAACAGCGCGATCATCCTGCGCGCTTCGTCGGCCCAACTCCCGGCGAAGAGCCGACGCGCGTGCGGCTCGACGAACATGTAGACCAGGATGTTGCGGTCGGCTTCCGCGAGCCGATCGAAGCCGAGCAGGTCGGCCGCGGCGGCATTCCACGCGAGGATGTCCCAGCGCCGCCCGGTCACGTACGCAGGCAGGTGAAGATTCGCAACGAGCCGCGCGATGGTGGGCGGCACGCACTCCGGCACGAACGCACGCGACGTGTCGCGCCGCGCGAGCGCGCGCAGATGGGCAGCCTCGGCCTTGTCCAGCCGCAATGCGCGTGCCAGCGCGTCGAGCGTCGCGTCCGACGGGCTGACGTCGCGCCCCTGCTCCAGCCGCACATACCAGTCGACGCCGATGCCCGCCAGTTCCGCGACTTCCTCTCGCCGCAGGCCGGGCGTGCGCCGGCGCGGGCCGTCGTGCAGGCCGACGGCATCCGGCCGCAGCTTCTTGCGCCGCGAGCGCAGAAAATCGCCGAACGGGGTTCGCGTCGTAACGGTCATCGGGGTCGCTCCGTGCAGGGTGGTATCGGTCGATCCTGGGCTCGTGCCGGGCCTTGTTGCGGATTCTAAGCCTGCCAGAATCGGCGCGTCCCCCACCCTCTGGAACAGTCATGAAAGCTGCGATTCTGAAGTCGCTCGGCATGCCGCTCGCGATCGAGACGATGCCGGATCCCGTGCTCGGCACCGGCGAGGTCATCGTGGATGTCGTTGCTGCACCGGTGCTGTCCTATGCACGGGAAGTGTTCAGCGGCGAGCGCCGGTATCCGATCGAACTGCCGATGGTGCCCGGCTGCGGCGCAATCGGCCGTGTCAGGCAAACCGGCCCCGACGCGACGAGGTTGCAGCCGGGCGACTGGGTGTTCTGCGATCCGACCGTGCGCGCGCGCGACGATGCGCTGATGCCCGATATCGTGCTGCAGGGCTGGAGCGCGCGCGGCGAAGGCGGCAAGCAATTGCAGCGCCATTTCCACGACGGCCCGTTTGCCGAACGACTGCGGGTGCCGACCGAGAACGCCGTGCGCATCGGCGACATCCCGCCGGCCGACGCCGCACGCTGGTGCGCGCTCAATACGCTGCTCGTGCCGTATGGCGGGCTGCTTGCGTCCGATCTGCGCGCGGGCGAGATCGTGCTCGTCAGCGGCGCAACCGGCAACTTCGGCAGCGCAGGCATCGCGGTGGCACTGGCGATGGGCGCGCGGTGCGTGGTCGTGCCCGGCCGCAATGCGCGCACGCTCGCGGATCTCGAACGCCGCTTCGGCGAACGCGTGCGCACCGTCGCGCTGACCGGCGACGAAGCCGCGGATCGCGCACGCATGCAGCAGGCGGCGCCGGGGCCGATCGACTGCGTGATCGACCTGATGCCGCCGTCGGTGCCCGCGACGACGGTGCGTGCCGCAGTGATGGCGGTGCGCCCGTACGGGCGCGTGGTGCTGATGGGCGGCGTCGGCATGCTCGGCGGTGCAGGGCTCGAACTGCCGTATCCGTGGATCATGCGCAACGACATCACGCTGCGCGGCAAGTGGATGTGCCCGACGGAAGCCGTGACGCTGATGACGGGGCTCGTCCGCGGCGGGCTGCTCGACCTCGGGCATTTCGACGTGACGGTGTTCGCGCTCGACGATGCGAACGAAGCGGTCGCGCATGCGGCGGCGAACGGCGGGCCGTTCAGGATGACCGTGATCGCGCCATAGCCTCGACGCACGGCATTCGTGAGTGCCGGGTGCCGACGCACACTCCGCGCCAGCACCCGGCCGTCAGGCCATACACCGCTACGTCACTCGTCCTGCTGTTCCTGCTGCGCCTGCACCTGCCGCTGCTGGATGAACTGCCGTACATCGCTCATCGTCACGCGGCCCGTGTGCTTCGCATCGATCTCGTCGAAGTGCTTCGACACGAAACCGAGCCCGCTGCTCTGCGCCTGCGCCTTCGTCACGGCCGCGCCGTTGCTCAGCACCGTATTGGCGCCGAGCCTCGCGTCGACACGCCGCTGCGCCTGCTGCTGCAGCGTCGTGCCGGTCGACGGCAACACCGGCGCCGCACGCGTGGCAGGAAAGAACGGACCGTCGACACCGCGCCCGCCATGCGGCAGCTTCACCGGCGCCACCGCCTGCGGCGGCAATGCGTAGGCGCTGCTCATCGCGGCACCGAGGACGATCAACGCAGACGTACGCCGAATCAATTTGATTAGGGACATGATCACTCGCATTCAATGGATGAATAGAGGGTTCCTTTGACAAGGAGTCCGTCGCTCAAGGGGCCGCCGCCAGCGTCGTCGCGGCCGTTGCGCCCGGGACGCTGCCGGTCGGCACGCTGGGCGGGTTCTCGTCCGGCCACGGCGGCGGCAGCGTATGCAGCGTCAGCGCCGTCGGAATCCGCTTGCCGCGATAGAACGTCGTCAGGTCTCGCTTCATCTGCGGACGCGCGACATCGTCCAGATACGTCATGTGACCGCCCTGGAAGAAGTTCACCTGCAGCTTCGGGTTCAGCCCCTTCACCGTCTGCAGCCGCGCGAGTTGCTTCTCGGTGTTGAAGAACGGCGTCGCGAGATCGTGGAAGCCATTCTCCGCGAGCACGCGAAGCTTCGGGTTGAGCTGCAGCGCACCGAGCAGATCGGGGATCGTGTCGGGCATCGGCTGGCCGTCGTGCGAGAAGTCCCATACGCCGATGATGTTGTCGTTCAGCGGCAGGTAAGTCGCATTCGGCGCGGTATAGCCGAGGTAGTCCGGCATCTGCGTCGCGAGCGCGTTCGTGAACGGCTGCGAGATCAGGATGTCGGACGGGTCGCCGTCGGTTTGCAGACGCGGATCGGAGTTCGGCAACGATACGCGTCCGTCATACCGGCCGACCGTCGTTCCGGGCAGCAGGCTCGTGCCGAACGGGTTCGCGTTGAAGTAGCCGCGCAGCGCCTGTTGCGTCAGGCTCGACGGGATCGACCACAGCTGGAGCGTCGCATCGCTCGGGAACACCGGCGTGCCGAGCGCATCCGGAATGCCGAGCTGGCTCAACACCCACGACTGCGAATACTTCTGCAGCTGGTTGTAGATCAGCGTCGTGAACAGTTCCGTCTGCAGTGCGTACAAAGCCTGGTTCACCGGCGCCGGCGAGACCTGGTTGAAGTACGCCGCGACCGCCGCGTAACCTGGCAGATAACCTGCCACCGTATCGGTTTCGAGCAGAAGCCCTTCCGTAGACTGCGTGATCGCCACCGCTTCCACTGCATCCGCGAAGTAGTTCAGGATTGCCGACTGCAGCACGATGCCCGTCAGGTGCACGCCGGCCGATTCGAGCGCGAGCGCCAGCATGTCGGTGCGCGGCGTGCCGTACGATTCGCCGTACAGGTAGATCGGCGAGCTGCCGCGGCTGTTGACGTTCAGGTAGCGCTGGATGAAGTCGCGCATGATGTTCACGTCCGCATCGGAACCCCAGTACTTCTGGTTGGTGTTCGGCAACACGGCTTCCGACAGCCCGGTTCCCGGCGGGTCGATGAACACGAGGTCGGTGGTGTCGATCAGGCTTTCCGCGTTGTCGACGAGCGGATAGTTCGGCCAGTTGCTGCCGAACAGCGGATCGGGCGTGGCGACGCGGGTCGGCGCGAACGAGCCGAGACGCAGCCAGATCGACGACGAGCCGGGGCCGCCGTTATACACGAACGTGACGGGCCGCGGCTTGCCGTTCGTGCTCGGCGCGGTGTACGCGACATACGACATCGACGCTTCCGCATTGCCGTTCGCGTCCTGCGCGGTCAGGTGGCCGGTGGTCGTCGTGTAGTTGATGGTCGTGCCGCCGGACTTCCACTGGTAGTGCATGACCGCCGCTTTCTCGGACACCTGCGCGGCGGCGAGGCCGTCGGTCGCATTCATCGAATACGCGACCTGATCGACGTAAGGCTGGTTGGCCGCCGGCGCCTGGCTGGCGGCCGCTTGCACGCCGGCCTGCTGGCTGGCGGTCGCCTGCGCGAGGCTCGACGCGCCGACGGACGACGAATCGTCGCCGCCGCATGCCGCGAGCGCCAGTGTCATGACGGTCAATGCGCCTAGCCCGGCCAATCGGCCGTGACGACCACGGCGACCTTGGCGGCTGCCGGTACAGCTCCTGTCTGGTTTCATCTCTGCCCTTTGATTTGGTTCGGATACCGCTTCACAAAGGCCGCCTTCGCCGGCGAGACGCGCAGCAACACCCGCCACTCGCGCAAAAGGCGGTTGGGATCGGACTGCTTCAAGAGACTGAACGTGATACAGACACAGCAAACTGCCGGCGAGAATCGTGCTTGAACCGCCCCCTGCAGTTTGGACTTCTTTTCTGATTACCGAAATTTACGACATCGACAAAATAGGCGGTGCTGCGCCGCGTTGTCAAAGATCATTCCGATATTAAAAATCCCGTAATGATGCGAAGGCCGGTCAGTGTCTGGAATTTGAAAGAAAGCGGGATTATTCGTGCAAGGTGCGCCTTGTCGGCAAGGCTTCGCCGAATATTTTGCTTTTCTCGCACAACGCAGAAGCGCCTTTTATATTGACGAAGCGCTTCAAAGTTAGCCTTCAGATCGACAGGATTTTTCTTTCATTTTTATTATCACCAATCGATTAAAGCGGCGTAGCTTCATGCATACGTGATTCGATGACTCTATTCACTTCTACAATTTTTCAATCCGCGGCGCTTATGCGTCCCTCGCCATCCACAAAATACCGATTCCGCTAATTCGCCTCGGTTGCAGTGGAATTATTTACCCGATATCCGACCGGATTTTCCGCGGTGCGAGCGGCGCGCGATACACACGCGCCGTCGCCCGCCACAAACAATCAACCCGCCATCAACGCCCGCCGCCCGGCAGCGCGATATCGATCAGCACCGGATCGTGATCCGACGAACGATACGCATCCGGCGCGTAGAACGTCTTCTGCTGCTCGGCCGACTTGTACGCCATCGTGTATTGCAGCGCGAGCGGTTCGTCCGCGTTGATGTGCCATTCGTGCACGGCCTTCACGTGCGACGCGAGCGGCAGCGTCGCGAGCGCGTGATCGAGATAACCGGCTTCGCCGTTGTACACGTAGCTGTATGCGTTCGCACCGATCCAGCGCGCGACGAGGTTGCGGTAGCCGCGCGATTCGAGCGCGCGGATCGGGTCTTCATGCGTATAGCTGTTGAAGTCGCCGATCAGCAGCACGCCCTGGCCCGCGACACCGGTCGGCGTGCCGGCGAGCCAGTCGGCAACCTTCGCCGCCGCACGCGTGCGCGTCGGGTTCCAGCAGCCCTGGCCGTCGCCCTGGTCGAGATCGTCGTTCGCGGCGTCCGGGCAGTTCTTCGACTTCAGGTGGTTCACCGCGATCGTCAGTGCCTGCTTGCCGCCGATACGGCGGAACGACTGCGCGAGCGGCTGGCGGTTCTTGTCGTCGATCGCGAGCGTGGCCGCGCGGCCGACCGGTTCGACCTTGCGGCTGTCGTAGATCATCGCGACCGCGATCGCGTCGCCGCCGAGGCGCGACGTGCCCGGATCGACGACGCGCCAGGTGTCGCCGAGCTTCGCCGCGAGCTGGCGCACCGCGCTCAGTTCGCCGTAGCCGTTGTTCTGGATTTCCATCAGGCCGATCACGTCGGCGTCGAGCGCCTTCAGCGCGCTGACGATCTTCGCTTCCTGACGCTGGAATTCCTGGTAGTTCTTCGCGCCGCGGTTGTTCGGATCGTCGAAGCCGCCGCCGAGACCGTTGCCGTTGAAGTAGTTGAGGACGTTGAACGACGCGACGCGCAGGTTCGATTTCGGATCGCGCGCGGGCGCGTTGGTGCGCGGGTTCGTGCGCGCGTCGAATGCCGGCACGGCCGCGCCGGGCAGCGGCTGCACGCGCCAGGCGCCGTAACGCACTTCGAGCACGCCTTCGACGTCGCGCACCGTGTAGCCCGCGCGCAGCGTGTTCGCGGCCGACAGGCCCGGCGCCGGATACGGCACGGTCGCGGGGTTCTGCTTGTTCGAGCCGTCGTCGAGTACCAATCGGTTGCGTGCGTTCGCATCGATCTGCGTCTGCGCCTGCGCGGGCGGCACGACGCTCGTCGGCGTGCGCAGGCGGCCGTTGCTGAGCAACACGCTGCCGTAGCGGCCGAGCTCGTAGTTGTCGGTGACGTTCAGCGTCTGCGGCAGGCGCACGAGCATCCCTTCATACGCGGCGAATGCGTTCGGGCTGTCCACCGGCAGCGTGAGCGTCGCGGGCGTGACGGTCTGGCCGTTCGCGCACACCGCGATCGCACCCGACTGCGTGAGCTGCGTCTGCCCGTATTTCTCCTCCACCTTGCCCGTCACGTGCACGAGATCGCCGGCCTTCGCACGCACTTTCGGCGCATAGACGAACAGGCCTTCTGACACGCCCGGCTGGTTGCGGCGCTGCGCGTCGGCCTGCTGGACGAAGAAGCCGCCGAAGCCGTCGGTACCGCCGAAATCGGCGGTGACGACGGCTTCGATCGACACGTTCTGGCCGGCAAGCGGCGACGGCGCGCCCGGTCCCTGGATATCGGCGATCGGCGTCGCGCTGCCGCCGCAGTTCGGGCTGACGGGCGCGGCGGTGGCGGCGAGCGCCGGCGCGGCGAGCGTGGGCAGAAGCAATAGCGGGGCAAACAGGCGGATTGTCGAGCGCATGGCGGGGAATCCCGGTTGTGAGGGTGGCGAAAGCTTAGCGGCGCTCAATGACAGTTTTTGGTAATCGGCAGACAGGCCGATGTAATTTCCGTCATCGCGCTGCGATCACAACCAGCCGCACGGGTTGTGCCGGAAAACGCAGGGGGGATCGTCCGACAAAAATCCGCCGTCCGCGTGACGATTCCCCTGCGTGACCTGCAGCACCGCACCGCCGCGCTAGACCGTCCCCGGCAACGCACTCGACACGAGCACGGCCGCCACCATCAGCACGCCGGCCAGCACCACCGCCTCGATCCGCAACACCGCGCCGAACCGGCGCAACGGGCCGGCCGGCATCGCGGCGGCCGGGTCCTTCAGCGCGGCCAGCAGCTTCGGCATCCCGAAGAACCGGTTGTGTCCGCCGAGCGCCGCTGCAATCAGCACGAGCGCGAGCTTCAGCAGCAGGATCTGTCCGTACGTCGACGCGAGCAGGTTGGCGGGCGTATCGACACCGCGCCATCCGTTGTACGCGCCGGTCGCGAACAGCGCGATCAACGCATAGGTCGACGCATCGGAAAGCGACTGCACGAACGACGCGCCGGTCGCGCGTTCGCCCGCGGGCATGCCAACGAGTCGCGGCATCACGCCGAACGCCGTCACGAGCACGAGCCCGACCCACGCGCTGATCGCCAGCAGATGCAGCCAGTCGACCCACACCGGCACGCTGAACAGCCCCGCGTCGACCGGATGGCCGCCGTTGCTGCGCGCGAGCGCGACGCATGCGAGCGCGGCCCACATCGCGAACGGAAAGCGTGTTTCGTTCGCATGCCTGACGAACGACAGCAGCACGACGACGACCATGAACACGGCACCGGCCAGCCACGCATGGCCGAAGCCGGTGCCCACGAGCATCGCGCGGACGGACGGCCCGGCGTCGAGCAGCGACACTTCGCTCATCAGCGCGCAGTGCGCCCAGAATGCGGTGATGCTCGCGAGCAGCGACACGACCGACGCGATGCGCAGCGTCGCGACGAGACGCCGCCCGATGCCGTGCTGCCACGCCGACGCGCCGCGCGCGAGCCAGTGGCTGCCGAGCAGCGCGCCGACGATCACCGCGAACCCCGCGTTCTGGATCGCCACCGATACGAGCCGCAGCAGGCCGACGAAGCCCTCGTTCACCCTTTCACCTTGAACGTATAGGTGCCCTTGGTGCGATGCGCGTCGGCCGTCATCGCCGCCCACTGCACCGTGTACGCGCCCGGCGCGAGCTTCGGCATCGCGACGGTCATCACGCGCGGGTTCGACGCATCGACCTTCGCTTTTTCCTGCGTGACCGCGTTGCCGTTCGCGTCCGACACCTTCACCGAACTGAATGTCGGTTCGAGGTCTTCGTTGAACGTCAGCCGCAACGTGTCGGGCGCCGTATCGACCGTGCTGCCGGTCGCGGGCGCGGCGCTTTCCAGCTTGCCGTGCGCCGATGCCGCGACCGGTGCGGCCGCGAGAATCGCGCCGGCCGCGGCGAAGGCGGCCAGCCGCGTGAGAGTCGTGATCTTCATGTTCATGCCCGGCGTCACGGCTTCTTCAGTTCGACGACGGTCAGCGCGCCGCCCACGTCCTCGGCGACGAAGTCGATCTTGTCGCCCACCTTCACCTGCGACAGCATCGCTGGGTCCTTCACCTTGAACACCATCGTCATCGCGTCCATCCCGAGGTTGTCCAGCGGGCCGTGCTTGATCGTCAGCCTGCCCGCGGCCGTGTCGACCTTGCGGATCTCGCCGTGCGACATTCCGTGCTTCGCGTCGGCGCCCTGCATCGCGCCGCCGCTCATGTCCATGCCGGCCATGTCGCCGGCCGCGTACGACGCGGCGGAAAACGCCAGCGCGCAACCCATTGCAATCGAAACCAGTCCCTTCTTCATCGTGCTTGCTCCCGAGTGAGTGAATCGAAACCGGCGGCCGCATCGGCACGGCCGCCGCGTGCTGCTACTGCTGCTCAGCCGTCCGGCAATTCGCCGGTGTATTCGTATGCGACGGTGCCCTTCGGATGCCGGAACCAGCCCGGGTCGCGATAGTCGTTGCGGCCGAGCCCCTGCCGCACCTTGAGCACCGTGAACATGCCGCCCATCTCCAGCGGCCCGAACGGGCCCGTGCCCGTCATCATCGGCAGCGTGTTGTCGGGCAGCGGCATCTCCATGTTGCCCATCGCGCCGCCCGTGCTGCCCATCGCCATGTAGTCGGGCACGAGCTTGCCGATCTTTTTCGCGAGATCCTTCTGCGGCACGCCGATCAGGTTCGGCACCTGGTGGCCCATCGCATTCATCGTGTGATGCGATTTGTGGCAATGGAACGCCCAGTCGCCCGGGCGATCGGCGGTGAACTCGATCGCGCGCATCTGGCCCACCGCGACATCGGCCGTCACTTCCGGCCAGCGCGCCGCCGGCGGAATCCAGCCGCCGTCGGTGCCCGCGACTTCGAAGCTGTAGCCGTGCAGGTGGATCGGATGGTTCGTCATCGTCAGGTTGCCGAAACGAATCCGCACGCGGTCGCCCGCGCGCACCGGCAGCGGATCGATGCCGGGGAACACGCGCGAGTTGAAGGTCCACATGTTGAAATCCGTCATCTCGTTCACGCGCGGCGTGTAGCTGCCCGGATCGATGTCGTACGCGGCGAGCAGGAACACGAAGTCGCGATCGACCGGCATCGTGCCGCGATCCTTCGGGTGCACGATGAACATGCCCATCATCCCCATCGCCATCTGCACCATCTCGTCGGCGTGCGGGTGATACATGAACGTGCCGTGCGATTCGAGCTGGAACTCGTAGACGAAGGTCTTGCCGGGCGGGATATGCGGCTGCGTGAGGCCGCCGACGCCGTCCATCCCGTTCGGCAGCCGCAGCCCGTGCCAGTGGATCGTCGTGTGCTCGGGCAGCCGGTTGGTCACGAAGATGCGGACCTTGTCGCCTTCGACGGCCTCGATCGTCGGGCCCGGCGACTGGCCGTTGTAGCCCCACAGGTTCGCGTTCATGCCGGGTGCCATCTCGCGCACGACGGGCTCGGCCGTCAGGTGGAATTCCTTCCAGCCGTTCTTCATCCGCCACGGCAGCGTCCAGCCGTTCAGCGTCGCGACGGGCGTGTACGGGCGGCCGTTCGGCGGCACGAGCGGCGGCTGCGTGGCGGTTTTCGCCATCGTGGGCGCTTCGGGCAGCGACGCGGCGCCGGCCTTGCTGACCATCGCGGCGCCCAGCAGCGCGGCGCCCGAGCCGCTGAGAAATTGTCGACGGGACACCATGTCAATGACCTTCAGGATGCGTTGCGGGCGCCGGTTGCGCCGCGGGTGAGGAAGCCGGCTGCGGCGCAGCGTCGGTTCCGGGTTCGGGTTCGGCGGCAGCCGCCGCGCGCGGTGCGGGGCCCGAAGTCGGCAGCCGGCCGCCGACGGCCATCTGCAGATCGGTTTCGGCGAGCCAGTAGTCCTTCAGCGAATCGATGTAGCCGTTCACCGCGCCGACCTGTTCGCGCGCATCGGTCAGCAGCTCGAACACGCTCGCGAGCATCCCGTTGTAGCGCAGCAGCAGTTCGTCCGAGATCGTCTTGCGCAGCGGCACGACTTCGTCTCGATAGTGCTTTGCGACGTCGTAGCTCGTCACGTATGCCGCGTAGGACTCGCGCACTTCGGAGCGCGCATCGATGGCCGTCTTCGCGAGCCGGTTCGCCGACTGCATGTAGACGGCCTCGGCCCGCGCGACCTTCGCGCCGCCCCAGTCGAACAGCGGAATCTCGACGCTGATCTCGTAGCCGTGCTCGTGACCCTTGCCGGTCTCGTAGTTGTTCACGTAGCCGAGATCGACCGCGTTGACGAAGCGCGTGGCCTTGCTGAGGCCGAGCGACGACGCGACGCCCTGCGTCTGCAGCTTCGCCGCCTGGATGTCGAGCCGGTTGCTCATCGCGAAGCGTTCGAGATCGGGCAGGTCCGGACGCGCTTTCGGCAGGTCGGGCAAGCGGTCGGGCAGCGCGTACTGCGTGCGCTCGCCCCACAAGCCCATCGCGCGCGTGAGCTTTTCGCGCGCGGCCACGGCCTGCTGGCGCGCCTTCGCGTGCTGCGCGACCGCGTCGGCATGGAACGCCTGTTCGCGCGCGTAATCGAGCCGGCTGAAGCTGCCGGCCTGCCGCATGCGCTGCGCGAGTTCGGCGGCCGCGCTCGCCGCATCGCGCACCTGCTGCGCGTAGTTCGCGGCCTGCTCGGCGGCGACGGCCTCGACATACGCACGGCGCGCGTCGGCCGCGACCTTCAGCATCGCATCGGCCGTTTCGAGCTTGGTCTGTTCGAAACGACGCCGTTCGATGTTCGTTGCGAGCGGCATCGTCAGCAGCGCGAACACGTTCGCCGAGAACGTGCGGCCGAGGCTCAGCTCGCCGTCGCCGGCGCGCGTGCGGCTGAACGAGAAGCGCGGGTTCGGCAGTCGGCCTGCCTGCACGAGGTCGGCCTCCGACAGCCCGAGCTCCGCGTACGACGCCTGCAGGCCGCGGTTGTTCAGCAGCGCAACCTGAACCGCGTCGTCCATCGACAGCGGTTTCGCAAGCAATTCCGTGGTCCGCTTGTCGACGGCTTCGCGGTCGGCGTCGGTGCGGACGACGACGGCGTCTTTCCCGATCCGTTCCGACGCGGTGGACGACACGGCGCCGAAGCCGCCGTCCTTCGAAAACGTCGTGCAGCCCGCGAGGAATGCCAGCACGATTGCGGCCGCGCCGATCCGCGGCGATATCGCCAGTTTCTTCATCGCGCGGCCCCTCCGTGCATCGCATGGGCGCCGCCGTTGCCCGCCGGGTTGCCGGGCTTCGTGTCGGCGGTCGTGCGCCCCTTCGCGGGCCGTTCCAGTACGTCCCGGTTCAGTTGTTTCCAGCCCGGGCCTTCGTCGTCCCGATACGGCCGGTAGCCGTCGAACGCGGACGTCACGGTGACGTCCGGCACCGTCGCGGCGGCGTCCGCCGGATCGGGAAACGGGGTTTGCGCAGGCGCGAGCGACGGCACGATGGCCGCCGCGCTCAACAGCGCCGCAGTGATCAATCGCATGAACAAGTCTCGTCGTGAGTCGTCCGGCGGACCGCGTACGGCCGCCAGCGTGGATTGCGGGTCGCGGCCGGTCGGCCGCGGGCAGGGACTAGACGGGAATCCGCCGAGGCGGCCGCTCGATGCCGCCGGTCAGGAACGACACGACGACGGCCGAAAGCGGATACGACGCGATCGCGATGCTGGCGTCCGCCGCAGCCGGCACCGCCGGCACACCCGACATGCCCGTGCCGAAGCAGCAGGACACACAGGCGGCACACGACGCCGCGTGGCTGTCGTGATCCCCATGGTTCCCCCGCGTGCCCGGCGCGGTCGACATCATGTGCGGCACCTCTTCCGCATGCGGCACGACAGCGCCCGCGCACTGCATCGAAACGGTCGCGAACGACTGGATCGGCAGGCTCAGCGCCAGCAGCACGACGAGGATGAATTTGCGCCAGTACGACATGGAAACGGAATCAGGCGGGCAACGATCGGATCGGCCGGCGCAGCGCCGCGACGGCGCGCTCCGGGGACAACACGGCTGCAGCTTATCGCCGCCGCCGTGACGACGACATGGTCGAAACATGACGGGATTTTCATGAAACGCGGGCGGAGCGGCGATCACGCGTTTCATGAAAATTCCGTCATCCGGCGGTCATCTTTCGCGCACGCACGGCGCCGTAAGCTCAGGCGTTACACTGACCGGCTGGAACCACGGACAGCCTGCCTCACCATGCGGATACTGATAGTCGAAGACGAACCCAAGATGGCGTCGTACCTCCGGAAGGGGCTGATGGAGGCGAGCTACACGGTCGACATCGCGGAGAACGGCAAGGACGGGCTGTTCCTCGCGCTGCACGAGGATTTCGATCTCGTCGTGCTCGACGTGATGCTGCCGGAGATGGACGGCTTCGAGGTGCTCCGGCGGCTGCGCGCGCAGAAGCAGACGCCCGTGCTGCTGCTCACGGCCCGCGAGGCGATCGAGGACAAGGTCGCCGGCCTCGAACTGGGCGCCGACGACTACCTGCTCAAGCCGTTCGCGTATGCCGAGTTCCTCGCGCGCATCCGCTCGCTGCTGCGGCGCGCACCGCGCAACGTGCGCGACATCCTGCATGTGGCCGATCTCGAAATCGACCTGATCAAGCGCCGCGTGCGGCGCGCCGACAACCGCATCGACCTGACCGCGCAGGAATTCGCGCTGCTGCAACTGCTCGCGGAACGCGAGGGCGAGGTGCTGACGCGCACCTTCATCACGTCGCAGATCTGGGACATGAATTTCGATAGCGACACGAACGTCGTCGATGCGGCGATCAAGCGGCTGCGCGCGAAGATCGACAACGCGTACGACAAGAAGCTGATCCACACGATCCGCGGCATGGGTTACGTGCTCGAGGATCGTTCGTGACCGCCGGCCCGGCTTCGTATTCGCTGCTGCGGCGCCTGACGCTCGCGTTCGCCGTCGTCGCCGCGCTCGTGTTCGCGCTGACCGGCGCGTACCTCTATCGTTCGTTGTCCGCCGAACTGACGCGGCGCGACGACATCGAGATCTCCGGCAAGCTCAACCAGTTCCTGCAGCTCGCGCACGCGAGCGGATCGACAGCCGCGCTGCGCGCCGATCCGGCCGTATTCCACGAGGTGCTGCTGTCGCATCCGGGCGTCTATCTCGGCATCTACGACGGGCAGAACCGCCCGCTCGTCGAGCACACCGACGAAGCCGGCAACACGCTCGCCACGGTGATCGCCGCGCCGCATGCGTCCGGCGGAACCGGTAAAACCGGCGCCCCGTTCACCTGCTCGCCGCCCGGCATCGGCACATCGCGCTGCGTCTATGCGCGCGCCACGCTGCCGTCCGGCGAGGCAATCCAGGTCGCGCTCGCACGCACGGCGACGGATCGCCAGTCGCTGCTCGAAAGCTATCGCGTCGACATCTGGTTCGCGGCGGCCGTCGGCGCGCTGCTGGTCGGCGCGCTCGGCTATGCGGTCGCGTCGCGCGGCCTGCGCCCGGTCGAGAGCCTCGGCCGGCAGACGTCGCTCATCGAGGCGCACAACCTGAACGCGCGCCTCGACGCGCGCGGCGGCCCGGTCGAGCTGCGCGAGCTCGCGACCTCGGTCAACCGGATGCTCGACCGTCTCGAACGCGCGTTCGTGCGGCTGTCGCAGTTCTCGTCCGATCTCGCGCACGACATGCGCACGCCGCTCGCCAACATGATCAGCTCGTCGCAGATCACGTTGTCGCGCGCACGCACGACCGAAGAATACGAAGCGCTGATCGATTCGAATATCGAGGAATGCGAACGGCTGCAGCGGATGATCGAGAACATGCTGTTTCTCGCGCGCACCGACAATGCGCGGCAGCATCTGAAAACCGCCGAGCTCGACGCGGGCAGCGAATTGCGCCGGCTCGCGTCGTATTTCCAGGCACTGGCCGACGAGGCCGGCGTGCGCATCGACGTGCGCGGCAATGCGCCGGTCGTTGCGGACGCAACGCTGTTCCGGCGCGCCGTCAGCAACCTCGCGTCGAACGCGCTCGAACATGCGGAAGCCGAGTCGACGATCGAGCTAGCCGTTTCCGTGCAGGCCGGTTACGCGGTCGTCGAGGTTACGAATCGCGGCGCCGCGATTCCACCCGAACAGGTCGACCGGATCTTCGAGCGCTTCTACCGCGTCGATTCGTCGCGGCATGGTGCGGCGCGGAACGCGGGGCTCGGGCTCGCGATCGTCAAGTCGATCATGGAGCTGCATCGCGGCAAGGTCGAGGTCGTGAGCCGCGACGGATGCACGACGTTCGCGCTTTACTTTCCGCGCGGCACCGATAGTTAGTCAGGCAGTTCGCTGCCGGCTCGCGATCACCGGGCGTGCTCGGTGCCGAACGATCCGCGCAAGCGGACGAGCAGCACGATGGTCGCCGCGCTGAACACCGCCCCCGCGTAGAACGTGGCCGCGGCGCCCGCCCTGTCCCACAGGATGCCGGCGACGACACTCGATACGAGCGTCGCGACGCCGCTGAGCAGATTGAAAACGCCGAACGCCGTGCCTCTCAATTCGGACGGCGCGGCTTGCGCGACCATCGTGGCCAGCAACCCTTGCGTCATCCCCATATGGAGCCCCCACAGCGCCACGCCGACGAGTACGGTTCCCCAGTGCGTGCCGTGCGCAAGCACGAGGTCGGCTGCGATCAGCATGACGAGTCCGGCCACCATCAGCTTCGTGTGGCTCGTCGTGTCGGCGAGCTTGCCGAACGGGTAGGCCGACAGCGCGTACACGACGTTCATCGCCACCATCACCAGCGGAACGAGCGCGACGGGTACGCCGCCGCCCATCGCGCGCAGCACCAGGAACGCCTCGCTGAAGCGGGCCAGCGCGAACACGGCGCCGACGGCGACGACCCACCAGTAGCGCGCGCCGAGTTGCTTCACGACGTCGCGGCGGATCGGGTTGATGCGCTTGTCGCCCGGCGCGCGCGCCGGCTCCTCGATACCGAACGCGAGCAGCGCCACGGCCAGCATGCCCGGTATCACGGCCAGCCAGAACGCGAGGCGGAAGTCGTCGCGCCACATCAGCATGATGGCGACGGCCAGCAGCGGCCCGAGAAACGCACCCACCGTGTCGAGCGATTGCCGCAGCCCGTATGCGGCGCCGCGCAGGTGGACCGGCGTGACGTCGGCCACGAGCGCATCGCGCGGCGCGCCGCGGATTCCCTTGCCGATCCGGTCGACGATCCGCGCCGTCACCACGACGCCGATCGTCGGCGCGATGGCGAACAGCGGCTTGCTGAGCGCGCCGAGCCCGTATCCGGCGACCGCCAGCCACTTGCGATTGCGCAGATAGTCGCTCAACGTGCCGGAGAACACCTTGACGACCGGCGCCGTCGCCTCGGCGATCCCCTCGATGACGCCGATCGTGGTCGCGCTCGCGCCGAGCCCCACCATCAGGAACATCGGCAACAGGCTGTGGATGATTTCCGACGATACGTCCATCAACAGGCTGACGCAGCCCAACACCCAGACGCTGCGCGGAATTTGACGAAGAATGCGGGTCGACGCTTCGGTCTGCATGGGTCGCTCTCGATTCGGGAATCCTGACACGGGATGCCACCGATACTACTGCGGGCCGGTGACACACACCACACGGACGCGTCGACGTTAATAGAGAGTCAGAGGCTTCGCTTGGTTTTCGGATCAGCCGCCCGGCCCGCCATTGTTGCGCGCGGCCGCCAGTAGCCCCCAAAAGCGGGTTCGTCATCAGGTTGAATTGAGTGGCGTATTTTGAGGGTTATATGACCTTTGAGCCATTCACTTCCGGTTCCATAATTTGCGCAGGAATCAAGCCGGAACACGAGCACAAACGCGATTGCGGCTTGTGCGTCCGGTTTGACCAATCTCGAGCAAAGAAAGGAACGGAAGATGAGGCTCAAGAACAAGTCAGCTTTGATTACGGGCGGTACCAGCGGCATCGGTCTCGCGACCGCCAGGCTTTTCATTGCAGAAGGTGCCCGAGTTGCGGTTACCGGTCGCGACGATGCAGTGTTCGAGCGCGTGAAGGCCGAGCTTGGCGAGAATGCGTTGGTTCTCAAGGGCGATGTCCGTTCGATCGAGGACATGCGAGCGATTGCCGCAGAGGTAAAAGCGAAGTTCGGCGGGCTGGATGTCGTGTTCGCCAACGCTGGTTGGGCTTTCCCGTCCGCGGTCAACGACATCGACGACCACCTCTACAACGAGATCATGGACATCAACGTCAAGGGCGTGGTGTTCACGCTTCAAGCGGTGCTGCCGGACTTGCGAGATGGCTCGTCAGTCATCCTCAACACATCGTTCGTCGCCCAGACCGGCAAGCATGGCATCTCGTTGACGGCGGCGGCGAAGGCCGCCGTGAGATCGCTGGCCCGTAGCTGGTCCTACGAGTTTCTCGATCGCAAGATTCGGTTCAACGCGATCGCGCCGGGCGGCATGGACACGCCCCTGCTCGGCAAGTGGGGGATGTCGGACGAGGATGTCCGCAACTTCAAGAGCGAGTTCGCGAAGACCATCCCGGTAGGCCATCTCGGCAAGGCAGAGGACATTGCCTACGCGGCGCTCTATCTCGCCAGCGACGAATCCTCGTACGTCGTCGGCAGCGAGCTGATTGTCGATGGCGGTGCCTCGCAGCTTTAAGCCCGCGCGTTCCGATTCAAGAGCCCTGCACGTTCTTCCGGCTCATCCACACCTTGATCACACGTCCACCCGCATGCCTGTCGTGGTGGTTTTCAATCCGGCCCAACCCGGTTGCGCACGGAGGGGCCGAAGCGCAAGGAGAAATGATCTTGACCGACAGCAACGATAACAATGCCTACGGAAAGGCACTCACAGGAGCAGGTCGCTCGCGCCGCGATATGCTCAAGCTCGGCAGCATTGCCACGCTGGGCGCCGTGCTGGGTGGCGGAGCCCTGCTTGGCCGCACCACGCCTGCTCTTGCGCAGGCAGCCAGCAAAGGAGAACGCGCTCCGGATGCCCCGCTCGACATTTTGATTGTCAATTACGACGGCGGGACACTTCTCGACTTCGCCGGCCCCAGCGAAATTTTCCACCGCTTACCGAATACGAACGTTCGCTATGCGAGCCTCAATGGGGGCAACGTGACTCTCGAATTCGGGGTCGTGTATGGCAAGACCGAACGACTGGCCGATATCGAAAAGACCGACCTGATTCTGGTGCCCGGCGGGTCCGATTTGACGGCGCCGATGCGGCCCGAGTATCAAGCGCAGATCCGGCGTTTGGCGGAAAGCGCCAAACATGTCACGTCGGTTTGCAACGGATCGCTGGTGCTCGCTGCGACGGGCATTCTCAAGGGCAAGCGAAGCGCCTGCCATTGGGCCTTCGTCAACAAGCTGTCCGAATATGGCGCGATCCCCGTGCCGGATCGGTTCGTGGAAGACGACAACGGCCGCTTCATGAGCGGCGGCGGCGTGACGGCGGGCATCGATTTCGCCCTTCGCGTCGCAGAGAAGCTGCGCGGTCGGCAGGCCGCCGAATTCACGCAACTCGTGATCGAATACGATCCCGCTCCGCCGTTCCATTCCGGTCATCCCAGAGACGCACGGCCGGAACTCGTCGCGATGGTCGACAAGGAACTGCCTGGTGCATCCAGGGGGCTCGCACGCATCCCTGGCGTTCGCTGAGATGCCCGCGGCCAATGTCTGCGAGGACTCGCACGCGTTTCGATGAAGCCGCGGCCGACCTCGCTTGCCTCACCTGCGCAAGCTGGCGCAGCCCCTTCGATTCAAACCCTGACCGGAAATCCTCAAATGCAACAGATTCGTCGTTTTACTGCAGCCGTTGCAGCCTGCTTTTCATTTTTCGCGTTTGCGGCGCCAGCCATTGCCGGCGGCCCGCAGCCTCAAACCGAAGCGGCCATCAAAGCCGAGAACGCGCGATGGGCGGATGCCTTTGCGCGAGGGGACTACGACGCGATAGGCCGTCTGTATACGAAAGACGGCGCACTCCTGCCGCCCGGCGGCGACAGGGTGACGGGAGGCAGCGCGATTGCCGCGCACTTCGCCAACGGGTATGCCGGGGCAAAACCCGACACCGTATCGTTCAGCAATTACGAGTTCTACGGTAACGACCGGACCGTGACGGAGGTTTCGGATGCGGAAATCCGTGACCCTGCTGGAAACCTCAAATACCGCGGCAAGCAGATCCTCCTCTTTCTGAAGGAGGGCGGCGCGTGGAAATTGCATCGCGACATCTGGAATGATTACGCTGCCCGGAAATCCGATGGCCATTGAGCGCCCCGCGATCCAGTAGTCACGTACCGCGAGCGCCATTAGCCCGGCGCTCGATCAGCGCGCACTGTTCAATCTGCTCTCGCGGCGGATCGCCTGCGGAGGGTGGCCATACAGTTTGATGAAGGCCCTCCGCATGCGTTCCGGATCAGTGAATCCCACGGCCAGCGCAATTTGTTCGATGGGTTCACTACCGTCCTGCAGGCGCAGCCTCGCAGCTTCGACGCGCAAACGCTCGACCGCCCTGGCAGGTGTTTCCCCGGTTTCCCGACGAAATGCTCGTCCGAACTGCCTCGGGCTCAATCTTGCCGCATCGGCGAGTCGTTCCACTGGCAGCGCTTCGGCCAGATGCTCTCTCGCGAAGTTCAGCGCGATGCGGATACGATCCGATTCAGGCTCCATTTGCGACATCGCGGAGAATTGGGACTGCCCGCCCGGTCGACGGTACGGAACGACCAGAAGCCTGGAAACGGCGCGCGCGACTTCCGCACCCATGTCTCTTTCGATCAAGCCGAGCGCCAGGTCAATTCCGGAGGCAATGCCCGCCGACGTCCAGATGCGGCCGTCCACGATATAGATGCTGTCGCCCTCGACCCGGGCGCGAGGGAAGCGGGACTGCAACAGCGCAGCGTATCGCCAGTGCGTGGTTGCTCTCAAGCCGTCCAGCAAGCCGGTTTCCGCAAGCAGAAACGCTCCCGTACACACGCTCGCCACCCGCGACGCCCTGGCGCACAATTTTTTGGCAGCGGCGATGTTCTCCGGTGTCTGCATCGGGCCGATATCACCACCCACGAAAACGACGGTGTCGAACATGCGCCTTCCGACCGGCTTGGTCTCGATCGAAAGGCCGGTATTGCCGCGTACCGGGCCTCCGGACTGCGAGATGACATGAAGATCGTACGGCGTATGGCCAGCGGCTCCGGCCACCTGATTAAAAGCCGACAGTGGCCCGCCAAGATCGAGCGCGTCGTGGCCACTGCAAACAAAAAACCCGATTCGATGCATGACGGAGTCGTTAACCGAATACCCTGAGAAGGCGTATTTTACGGAAATCCCTCAAATCGTGTCATGCAGGCGGAAATGACGGCAAATCGTCATTTGCCCCTCATCCACCCGCTGAAGTGTCATTGGAACGGGAACGACTTCGACCGGTTACGTGCCGCGCGGCAGCCGGTCCGCGCCGCATGCGTCAGTCGTCGACCCGCCGGCGCGTGAACGCTGCGCGCCCCGCGACCGGCTCACTCTGCCAGCAATTCAGCGCCGCGGCGCGACGAGATGCCGACCAGCTGATCGGCGGGCTGCGGCCGCGCGAACAAGAAGCCCTGCCCCTGGTGGCAACCGATCTCCTGCAGGAAAGCCAGCTGCTTTGCCGTCTCGACGCCCTCCATCACGACATCGAGCCCCAGCGCACGCCCCATCGCAACGATCGCGCGCACGATCGCGTCGTCCGTGCTGCCCGAACCGCAGTCCGCGAGGAACGACTGATCGATCTTCAGCGTATCGACGGGCAGGTCCTTCAGATACACCAGCGACGAATAGCCCGTACCGAAATCGTCGATCGCCAGGCTGATCCCTCGCGTCGCCAGTTCGCGCAGCAGGATGCCCATTTCCTCGCGGGTGTTCATCGCCATGCTTTCGAGCAACTCGAGCTGCAGGCATTCGGCCGGCAATGCGGTTTCGCTGAGAATGGTCGTCAGGTCGCTGAGGAAGTGGTCGGTAAAGCACTGCCGTGCCGACACGTTCACCGACACACGCCCGAACTCGAAGCCCTCGTCGAGCCAGCGGCGCGCCTGCCGGCAGGCTTCGTGCAGCACCCACCTGCCGATCGGGACGATCAGCGCGGACCGCTCCGCCAGCCCGATGAAGTCGCCCGGCGGCACCAGGCCCCTGCGTGGATGCAACCAGCGCAGCAGCGCCTCCACGCCGACGATCCGGCCGCTGGCCAGATCGTATTGCGGCTGGTAGAACAGGCGGAATTCATTCTGCTCGAGCGCGCGGTGCAACTCGCCGAGCGTCTCCAGCTGCTCGATCGCCGACGACGTCATCTTGCTCTCGAAGAACTGGAACACGTTCCTGCCGCGGCTCTTCGCGCCGTACATCGCCTGGTCCGCGAGCAGGATCAAGTCCTCCGCCTCGGTGCCGTCGTCCGGATAGATGCTGATGCCGATGCTCGGCGTCACGAAGATCTCGCGACCACCGATATCGATCGCCCGCCCCACTTCGTCCAGCAGCTTGCGCGCAACTCGCCCGACGTCGCGGACATCGTCGACCTCCTCGAGCACGAGCGCGAATTCGTCGCCGCCCATGCGCGCCACCGTGTCGTTCGCGCGCACTTTCGCGACGATGCGCTCCGCGACCATCTTCAGCACCTCGTCGCCGGCGTTGTGGCCGAGCGTATCGTTGACCAGCTTGAAGCGGTCGAGATCGAGGTACATCACCGCGACCTTGCGACCGAGCCGCTTCGCGTGGACGATCGCGTGCGCGAGCCGCTCCTCGAACAGCATCCGGTTCGCGAGATTGGTGAGCACGTCGTGCGTGGCGAGATAGCCCAGCCGCTCCTCCGCCTGGCGCCGCTGCGTGATGTCGGAAAAGATCGCCGCGTAGTGAGAGATCTCGCCTTCGCTGTCGCGAATGCTGGTGATCGTCAGGTATTCGAGAAACAGCTCGCCGGTCTTGCGGCGATTCCAGATTTCGCCTTGCCAGTGGCCATCGGTCGTCAGCGAATGCCACAGCTGCTTGTAGAAATCGGGCGTCTGGCGCCCGGAACTCAGCAGGCCCGGGTTGCGCCCGATCACTTCGTCCTCGGTGTATCCGGTCAGGCGCGTGAAGGCCTGGTTGACGCGCTCGATCTTCGCGTGCCGGTCGGTCACCATGATGCCTTCGAGTGCCGATTCGAACACCCGATCCGCCATGCGCAGGTTGAAGCGCGCGAGGCCCAGCGCTTCGTCGCGCTCGCGCAAGGCGCTGCGCAGCTCGTTCGCGTATTCGTGCTCGATGCTCTGCAGCACGTCCGCGAAACAGAGCAGCCCGGTCAGCCTGCCATCGTCGTCCTGGATGCCGACATGCCGCATATTGTGCTCGGTCATGAAGCGCTGCGCCGCATACAGGCTCTGCTTGGCGGTCAGCATCTGCAGCGGCTTGCTCGCATGGGCCCCGACCGCGCCTTGGGCCCCGCCGTCCGCCAGGAGCCGGACGATGTCCCGTTCGGTCAGGATGCCGTGCTCGCCGTCGTCGTAGCCGACGAGGATCGCATCGAGCCGTTGCGCGCGCATCCGCGCGATGACTTCGTGCAGTGCGGCCTGCTCGGGCACCACAACGGGCGGATGGACGCAGATCGATTCGATCGGCTTCAGGTGCAGGAAAAATTCCGGCCCCTGGTTCACGACGACGTCGGTCTGCGTCAGCACGCCGATCGCGGCGCCATCCCGGACTACCACGAAGTGCCGCACGCCCGACTGCTTGAACTTCATCGCGGCTTCACCCAGCGGCGTATCGGCCTCGAGCGTCAGCACCGGATGGCTCATCACCTCGCTGACCGGCCGATCGAGTTCGCGCGAACTGTCGCCGGCCGACAGTGCATCATGCTCGGTCCAGATCCCGACGACCTGTTCATCCTGCATCACGACGATCGAGCTGCAACGTTCGGCGAACATGCGTCGCGCGACCTCCCGCACCGGCGTGGCGGGCGCGCAGGACAGAATCTGACGCGCGACGAGGCGCGCAATCGGAACATCGTAGCTGTTCGGATACATTCTCTAACCAAGACGAAAAATCCTCGCCGGCGCACGTCGATCCGGCAACCTTCGGGCTCGCCCGCGGCGGCAGGCAAGATGCGATCTCACTTGCCTCGAATGGTTGCGTACTCATCGAACTCGCAAACGGGGAATTGACCCATCGCTCGAGGCGTCGTGGCGACGAGCGCGGCACTTTGGCCCCGTGACCACGGTCGACGCCCCCTTGTCCGGCGAATCCACATGCCGGAGCACCGCCCTCACCGCCCTCTCAGGGGCAGCCGCCCTGAGTTAACGGCAGATTCGGGCAAGAGTTGAGTGCCACGACGACATCCGGGTTGCGCGGCGGCAAGTCGAGCGGCTGCGGGCAGGGTGAGGTCGACGGCGCGGCCGTCGCTCCCTTATTGCGAGGCTCGCTGCGGGCGGTGTGCGGGTAGCCCACGCACCTGATCGTCGTACCACGCGGCGGCGGCAAGCCAGAGCATGGTCAGGTCGTTGGGGGTGAAGATCGTCAATTCATTGCACGCTGCGCGGATTGCGTTGAACTCCCCCGATTCGGCTGCCTCGCTGGCGTTCAATAGCAGACCCAGCTCGCCACGCCGTTCGAGCAGTGCCCGCCGGATATCGGCGTGGATCGGCAGCGTAGTCACGACGTCCTCGATCGTGTTGCCGAACAGCACATGAACCAGCGAGAACACGCCCGCAATGAACGCGGTCTCGGCAATCCGATCGTCATCGGGCCGCAGCCGGCTGGCGGCAAGTTCCATGAATCGCGCACGCGTGCCACACAGCTGCGCCAGCGGATCGGAGCGCAGCGCGTCCAGACGTTCATCTGCAAACAGGAGCAACTGTGCCCAGCGCGTGATTTGCCGCGTGCCGACCAGCATGATCGCCTCACGCAGCGATGAAACTGCCTGGCTAAGCCCGACCGCGCTCGAATTGAGCAGCATCAGAAGTTGAATGACGAGGTTCGGAATCCGCTTGAGTTCGGCTTCGAGTTCGACAATCTCCGGTTCGCCGCCCAGAAGCACGAGCAGGCGCAGCAGCGCGTCGCGCGATGGCTTGATGCGCCGCGATGTCAGCACCTGCGGCTTCGCAAAGTAGTAGCCCTGAAACAGGTCGAAGCCGGCGCGCATGGCCGCAGCATGGTCCTCCGGTGTTTCGACTTTCTCGGCGATCGACACCTTGCCGTGCTGCCTGACGGCGTCGATCAGTTCGCCAAGGTGTTCGCGCGGGCATTCGAGAAAATCGATCTTGACGATATCGACGTAAGGCAGAAACTCGAGCAGGCGCGGGGAAACCCGAGAAACGTCATCCAGCGCGAGCCGGTAGCCCGCGCGCCGCAGTTCGTTACAGCGTCTGCAGAGCGCCTCGTCGAACGTCACGGTTTCGAGGATTTCGAGTACGACGCGTTCACGCGGCAACAACCGGACGATGTCGGACATCAGCACCGTCCGGTCGACGTTCACATAGCCGGTGCGATCGCCCAGTGCAGCGTCGAGGCCAATATCGCCGATGAGTCTCTCGATGACCTGCGCAGTGGCAGCAGCGTCATCCGTGATTCGGGCAAGATTGGCTGTCCCGGAGCGGAACAGCAGTTCGAATGCGTTCAATACTCCGCTGCGGTCCAGAATCGGCTGCCGCCCGAGGTAGACGTATTCCGGTGTGGCGGCTTTGCTGTCCGACGTCGGTTGATCGTCGGCGGGGCCGGGCATCGGTGCTCTTGTATTCAATCTTGAACGATCCCCTTAGAGTTGAGGTCTCGCGGATGCCAAGCGGGTATCCGTCGCATCCGGGGAGTTCGTTGCGCTGATGACTGGCGTCGTCTCCGGCTTCTTCAACGCTCACGTAGACGCATGATAACCCTCCGTGCCGGCGTCGACCCGCGCGGTTTGCTCCGCCTGTTGGTCACTCGTGACGCGGATGGCCGCCTAAAAGCTGTCCCATTCTCCCGCCGCGGCGGTTTGCGCCGCCAGAACGGGCTGCGGTGCGGGCCGATCCGGGGCTGACCTGGCCGGGGTCCGGGCGCGCGTCGGAGCCGCAGTCGTGTGCGTTTGCGTTTGCTTTTGCGTGACAGGGCGGCTGGCTTCGGCGTCGCGTGAGGCGTTCAGTCTGAACATCGAAACGGACGCTTTCAGATCGTCCGCCTGCGACTCGAGCGAGCTGGCGGCGGCCGCCGCCTGTTCGACCAGCGCCGCGTTCTGCTGCGTGACTTCGTCCATCTGCGTGACGGCCTGGTTGACCTGGCCGATACCCTTGCTCTGTTCCTGCGATGCGGCGGTGATTTCCCCCATGATGTCCGTCACGCGCCTGATCTCGTACGTAATCTCCCGCATCTTCGCACCCGCTTCCCGTACATGGCCGGCGCCTGCCTGCACGCGCTCCACGGAATCGTGGATCAGCTCCTTGATTTCCTTGGACGCCGCCGAAGAGCGCTGTGCCAGCGAACGTACTTCCGACGCGACCACCGCGAAACCCCGTCCCTGCTCGCCCGCCCGCGCCGCTTCGACAGCCGCATTCAGCGCGAGGATATTGGTCTGGAACGCGATGCTCTCGATGATACCGACAATGTTGGCGATCTTGTCCGAGCTGGCGTTGATGCCATCCATGGTTTCCACCACGCGTGACACGACGGCGCCGCCCTGCTCCGCCACCTGGGCAGCCTGCGCGGCGAGTTGGCTGGCCTGGCTGGCATTGTCGGCATTCTGGGTGACGGTAGAGGTCAATTGCTCCATGCTGGCCGCCGTTTCCTCGAGCGAGGCGGCCTGCTCTTCGGTGCGCTGCGACAGGTCCTGGTTGCCCGCCGCAATCTGGTGCGTGGCGGTAGCGATCAAGTCGGCCGAAACCTTGATCGTACCGATCGTCTGCGTGAGCTGCTCCTGCATGCGCTTCATCGAAAAAAGCAGGCTCGAGCGGTCGTTCGGTGCGGTCTTCACCACGGCGGTCAGATCGTTGCCGGCGATCCGGTTTGCAATCTCGGCGGCATAGGACGGCTCACCGCCCAGTGAGCGCAAGATGCCGCGGTTGAGCAGCAACACGACAACCGACAGCGCGCCGGCCAGTACCACCAGAATCCCGAGGCTCTGGTACAGCGTCGAGCGGAATGCAGCATCGAGGTCGTCGACATAAAGCCCCGTCATGAGAATCCAGTCCCACGGCTGATATGTCACGTTGTAGACGACTTTCGGAGAGGCTTCGGTTCTCCCCAGTTTCGGAAAGGAATATGCGGTAAAACCCCGACCGGCATGCTTGATGACGGCAACCGTGTCCCTGAAGAAGTAGACGCCGTTCGGATCCTTGAAATCGCCGACGTCCTTGCCTTCCAGTTCCGGTCTTGCAGGGTTCATCAGCGCCATCGGCTGCGAATTGAGGATCACGAAATAACCGTCTTCGCCGTACCGCATGTTCCGGACGCTGTCCAAGGCCCGCTTCTGGGCGTCCGCTACCGTCATGGCACCGGCGGCAGCCTGATCGCCAAGGGTCTTGACCGCACTCAGCGCGATCTCCGCTGCATGTTTCAGGTCCGCCTTGCGCTCCTCCAGCCGCATTTCTCGAGTCTGGTAAGCGTTGTAGACCGATATGCCGGCGAGACACAGCAGGCTCAGGATGAGTGGCAACCAGAGTTTCTGCGCAAATGACAGCTTCATGTGCTTACCGACCTTGCAGATTGACCAGCGGGGGGGAGAAGGTGCGAAGCTCACTCTGCAGAGTGCAGCTTCGACGGAATACTTGCAGCAGATAACGGCCCGAGATCGATCGCGATTAGCAGTCGATTCTGGAGCGGTCCCTTACGGAAATTGCCAAAATGCTGGCTGCCGATATGTGATAGGAGCAGGCGCGGGCGCCACGGGAAAAATGCCGGACGCCGGAACTGGAGCTCGAGCGAGCGGACAGGAGACGATCAGCGCCTGGCGGATTCCTGCACATTCAGGGCGCCAAGGACCAAGAGACGTGTCAACGGCCGCTTACGATCAGGTAACGGTCATACACGATAGTTGGCATGAAGGGCGGCTCATGGTCGGACAGCGGCATCCACGGAAATCCGCGAAGAAACACTTTTCGAGGCGAAGGCTTGTCGAAAGAAATCCGCTCCGCTAGACTGCCCTTCGTCTTTGGGGAGTAGCCTGCTTTCCGCCCCGCGGAAAGCGAACGCGTCAACACACTCGGCTTTCGGCCGTGGCGCGTTCGGCCGATTCGGTCTGGCGAGACCATGGGCACATCGCGTCGTTCCTGGTCGGACGTCGGCGGTTGTGCCATGGTTCGTCAGCGTCCGACCACGGAGTCCCCATGTTCCTCCCAGCCGTTCCCCCGCGCCCCATCGACCTCTACGCACCAGCCTGCGGAGGTGCCGCATGACTTTCATGTTCGTCGAACTGGCGTTCATGCTGCTCGTGATCCTCGTGGCCGCCGAAGTCTTCACCAATGCGCTCGAACATCTCGGCGAACGTCTGAAGATTTCCGAAGGCGTGACCGGTTCGCTGTTCGCGGCCGTCGGCACCGCGCTGCCCGAAACGATGGTGCCGCTGCTCGCGCTGGCCGGCGGCACGGCGAACCAGGCCGTGAACGAGGAAATCGGCGTCGGCGCGATTCTCGGCGCGCCGCTGATGCTCGCAACGCTGACCACCTTCCTGATGACGCTCGCCGTGATCCGCTCGCGCGGGCTGCGCGGCACGATCGCGCCCGAGCGCACGGGCTTCGTGCGCGACATGAACTACTTCCTGGCCGCGTTCTCGCTGGCGACCGTGGCGATGTTCGTCCCGCATCACAACTGGGCCGTACGCGCGCTGCTTTCCGCGATGCTGGTCGGCATCTACGCGATGTACGTCGTGATGACGTTCCGCGCGTCGAGCCAGCTCGTCGATGCCGGGCACGGCACCGAGGCGCCGCATACGATGTTCCTGGCGCGCACGGGCCTGCCGACCAACCTGGCGACCATCGCGCTGCAGTTGCTGCTCGGCGTCGCGCTGCTGGTCGGCGGTGCGAAGGGCTTCATTCACGGCGTGGAAGGCGTGTCGCACGTGCTCGGCATATCGGCGCTGCTGCTGTCGCTGATCATCGTGCCGATTGCCACGGAATTGCCTGAGAAGGTCAACAGCGTGCTGTGGATCCGCCGCAAGAAGGACACGCTCGCGTTCGGCAACATCACCGGCGCGATGGTGTTCCAGGGCACGCTGCTGCCGGCGATCGGCATCATGCTGACGCCGTGGGAGCCGCGCCCCGAAGTGCTGACCGGCGTGATCGTCACGCTCGCGGCGGCGGCCTGGCTGCGCGTCAATGCGCGCAAGCGCGGGCTCGCGATCTGGGCGTTGCTGGCGAACGGCGCGGGTTATGTGGTGTATCTGTTCCTGACGCTGGCGCGCTGAAGTCGGGATCGGGCGCATTGCCCGACACGCGCACGCGCGCGGACGCGGACGCGGCAACGTCCGCCGCGTCCGCGCGATGCGGTTCACTGCATTGACGCGGGCGAAAACGACACCCGCGTCTAGACGATCAGGATGCCTTGACGAGCTTGACGATCGTCATCGTGCCGTTGACGTTCTCGATCCGGACCTTGACCTTGTCGCCCACATGCACCTGCTCGAGCATGGCCGCATCCTTCGCCTTGAACGCCATCGTCATCGGCGGCATCCCGACGTTGTCGAGCGCGCCGTGCTTCAGCGTGACCTTGCCGCTCGCGGCATCGACCTTCTTCACTTCCGCATCGGTCAGCGCGGCATGCGACTCGGCCGAACCGTCCGACGACATCTTCATGCCGGACATGTCCATGCCCGACATGTCGCCGGCGGCAAAGGCCGGCGTTGCAAGAGCGCCGATCGCGAGAACGGCAGCGGTGGTAGCAATCAATTTCTTCATCGGGATTCTCCGGTTTGGGTAGATGGCACGTTCATGCCGTGAGGAACTGCATCGGAATGCCGCGCATCGCTCGCGCTTCGCACACGACGGCGCTGAAGCAGAAGCCACGCGGCGGGAATGACGAACATCGACAGCAGCGGCGCGGTGACCATGCCGCCGACCATCGGCGCGGCGATGCGCTGCATGACTTCGGAGCCGGCGCCGTGCCCGACCATGATCGGCACGAGGCCGGCGAGCACGACGGCAACCGTCATCGCCTTCGGCCGCACGCGCAGCACCGCGCCTTCGCGAATCGCGTCGAGCAGCAGCGCATCGGTCAGCGGTTCGCCGGCGTCGAGCCGGCGCGTCAGTGCGCCCTTCAGATACAGCAGCATCACGACGCCGAATTCGGCGGCCACGCCCGCGAGCGCGATGAAACCCACCGACGTCGCAACGGACACTGCATGGCCGAGCCCCCACACGAGCCAGAAGCCGCCGACCAGCGCGAACGGCACCGTCGACATCAGCAGCAGCGCGTCGGCCGCCGAGCCGAACGTGAGAAACAGCAGCACGAAGATCACGACGAGCGTCACCGGCACGACGGTGCGCAGCGTCGCCGCCGCGCGTTCGAGATACTCGAACTGCCCGGACCACGCGATCGAATAGCCGGGCGGCAACGCGACCTGTTGCGCGACCGCCTGCTGCATCGCGCGAACCGCGGTGCTCAGATCCGTGCCGCGAAGGTCGACATACACGTAGCCGGACAGCCGCGCGTTTTCGCTTCGGATCATCGGCGGGCCGTCGGCGATCGCGATGCGCGCGACGTCGCCGAGGCGGATCTGCGCGCCGCGCGCCGTGACGATCGGCAGTTGCCGCAGGTTCTCGAGCGAATCGCGAATCTCGCGCGGATAACGGATGTTGATCGGAAAGCGCTCGCGCCCCGCGATCACTTCGCCGATATCGTCGCCGCCGACCGCCGACGACACGACCGACTGGATATCGGCGACCGACAGCCCGTAGCGCGCGGCGGCGAGCCGGTCGATGTCGACGTCGATGTAGCGGCCGCCGTTCAGCCGTTCCGCGAGTGCGGACGTGACGCCCGGCACGTGCTTCACGGCCGCCTCGACCTGCGTCGCGATCGCGTCGATCCCCTTCAGGTCCGGCCCGGAGATCTTCACGCCGACCGGCGTCTTGATGCCGGTGGACAGCATGTCGAGCCGGTTGCGGATCGGCGGCACCCACACGTTCGACAGGCCCGGCACCTTCACCGTGCGATCGAGTTCGTCGACGAGCTTCTCCGGCGTCATGCCGGGCCGCCATGCGCTGCGCGGCTTGAAGCGGATCGTCGTCTCGAACATCTCGAGCGGCGCAGGATCGGTCGCGGTATCCGCGCGCCCCGATTTGCCGAACACGGTATCGACCTCGGGCACGGTCTTGATCAGCCGGTCGGTCTGCTGCAGCAGCTCGCTCGCCTTGTCGGCCGAGATGCCCGGCAGCGCGGTCGGCATGTACAGCAGGTCGCCTTCGTCGAGCGGCGGCATGAATTCGCCGCCGAGCCGCGACAACGGCACGGCCGTCAGCACGAGCGCGGCAACCGCGACGCCGATCGCGAACCACGGGCGCAGCAGCGTCGCTTCGAGCAGCGGCCGGTACATGCGAATCAGCACGCGGTTGATCGGATTCGCGTGCTCGTGCGGAATGCGGCCGCGCACGAGATAGCCCATCAGCACCGGCACCAGCGTGACCGACAACCCGGCGGCGGCGGCGATCGTGTAGGTCTTCGTGAACGCCAGCGGCGCGAACAGCTTGCCCTCCTGCCCTTCCAGCGAAAACACCGGAATGAACGACAGCGTGATGATCAGCAGCGAGAAAAACAGCGCCGGCCCGACTTCCGCGGCCGACGCTGCGACGAGTTCCCAGCGGCGCGCGGCCGTGATCGGCTCGCCGGGATGCGCGTGGTCGTATGCTTCCAGATGCTTGTGCGCGTTCTCGATCATCACGATCGCCGCATCGATCATCGCGCCGATCGCGATCGCGATCCCGCCGAGCGACATCAGGTTCGCGTTCACGCCCTGATAGCGCATCACGATGAACGCGGCCAGCACGCCGAGCGGCAGCGACAGGATCGCGACGAACGCGCTGCGCAGATGGAACAGGAACACCGCGCAGACGATACCGACGATCACGAATTCCTCGATCAGCTTGTCCGTCAGGTTGTCCACCGCGCGCTCGATCAGTTGCGAACGATCGTAGGTCGTGACGATCTCGACGCCGGGCGGCAGCGAGCGCTTCAGGTCGGCGAGCTTCGCCTTCATCGCGTCGATCGTCGTCAGCGCGTTCTTGCCCGAGCGCATCACGATCACGCCACCCGTCACCTCGCCCTGCCCATTCAGCTCCGCGATCCCGCGCCGCATCGCCGGGCCGACCTGGATCCGCGCGACGTCGCCGAGCAACACCGGCGTGCCCGCGTCGTCGGTGCGCAGCACGACGTGCCGGAAATCGTCGAGCGTGCGCAGGTAGCCGGACGACCGCACCATGTACTCCGACTCGGCCAGCTCGACGACCGAACCGCCGGACTCCTGATTGGCCTGGCGAAGCGCGTCCGCAACCGCCGCCTGCGTGATCCCGTACGCGCGCAGCTTGTCGGGATCGAGAACGACCTGGTACTGGCGCACCATGCCGCCGATGCTCGCGACTTCGGATACGTCCGGCACGGCCTTCAGCTCGAACTTCAGGAACCAGTCGTTGAGCGCGCGCAGTTGCCCGAGATCGTGATGGCCGGTGCGGTCGACCAGCGCGTACTCGTACACCCAGCCGACGCCGGTTGCATCCGGCCCGAGCGACACCGTCGCGCCTGCCGGCAGCCGGCTCTGCACCTGGCTCAGGTATTCGAGCACGCGCGAACGCGCCCAGTACGGATCGGTGCGATCGTCGAACAGCACATAGACGAACGCATCGCCGAACGACGAGTACGCGCGGACGGTTTTCGCGCCGGGCACGCCGAGCAGCGTCGTCGTCAGCGGATAGGTGACCTGATCCTCGACGACCTGCGGCGCCTTGCCCGGATACGACGCCTTCACGATCACCTGCGTGTCCGACAGGTCGGGCAACGCATCGAGCGGCGTCTGCCGCAGCGAATGAACGCCCCATGCGGCGATCAGCACCGTAGCGAGGAGCACCAGGAAGCGATTGTGGACGGACCAGCGAATGATGCGCGCGATCATCGTTCGCCTCCCTGCGGCTCGACCTTCGTCAGCCGGTAGCCGTCGTCAGTCTGCGTAAACGCGAAGCGCACCGTCTGGCCCGGCTTCACATTCGGGAACGCCTTCGCCGACGGCTTGCCGAACGCCATCGTCATCGCGCCCCAGCCGAGCGCCGGAACGGGCTGATGCGAGAACGTGATGTCGTCGGCCGTGACCCTCTCGACCTTGCCGGTGGTTTCGTAGATCGGTGCCGCCGCTGCTGCGGACGATGCCGGCGTGCTTGCTCCCGCGGCCCGCTCCAGCTTCGGCAGCACGCTTTTCAGGCTGGCCTCGGAATCGATCAGGAACTGCCCCGATGCGACGACCGTATCGCCTTCGTTCAACCCGTCGAGCACTTCCGTGTCGCCGCCGACGTCGTTGCCGACCGTCACCGACACCGGCTGAAGCCGGCCGTCGCCGTTCTTCGCGATGACGATCGTGCGCTTGCCGGTCGCGATCACCGCTTCGGACGGCACGAGCAGGCGCGACACCGTCTGTTTCGCTTCGACGCGCACGCGCACGCGCATCAGCATGCCGGGCGTGAGCTTCAGCGCTGCGTTGTCGATCTCCACGCGCGCCTGCAGCGTGCGGCTGCCCGTGCTGATGCCGGGCAGCACTTCGCGGATGCGCCCGGTGAAGTGCCGCGCCGGATCGCCCGCGAACGTCGCGTCGACCGACATCCCCGGCTGCACGTTCAGCGCAAGCGCTTCGGGTACCTCGACGATGAGCCACAGCGTCGACAGCCCGGCGATCTTCGCAAGCGTCTGCCCGGGCGCGACCATCGCGCCGTCGCGTACGTTCAGCTCGCTGACGACGCCGGTTTCCGGCGCGGTCAGCACGACGTGCGTCTGCGCACGGCCGGTGCGATCGAGATTCGCGATCATGCCGTCGGGAATCGACAGCGCCCGCATGCGCGCACGCGACGCATCGAGCAGGCTGCCGTCCATCCCGCCGCGCTTGAGCGCGAGATATTCCTCCTGCGGCGCGAGCCAGTCCGGCACGAACAGTGACGCGACCGGCGCGCCCTTCGCGATGCGCTGCATCGGCGCGCGCGCATACAGACGGTCGATATAGCCGGTGACGCGCGACTGAACGACGTCCGCGCGCGATTCGTCGAACTGCGTGGTGCCCACCGCATCGAATCCCGCTGCCGTCTGCTGCCGGCGTACGGTCGCGTAGCGGATACCGAGGTTCTGCTGCAGGCCCGGATCGATCCGGATGCCTGACGAACCGCCACCTTCGTCCGCATAGACAGGTTGCAACTGCATGTCCATGAACGGCGATTTGCCCGGTTTGTCGAAGTGCTGGTTCGGCACCATCGGGTCGTGCCAGTACAGCACCTTGCGTCCCGTCTTCGGATCGGTCGCGCCTGCAGGTGCGGCAGGGGATGCTGCAGCCGCTGCGTCCATCCCCGCGCCGCCCGCCGCATGGCGGACGCCAGCGAAATAGCCGGCGCCGAGCAGCGCCGCGGCGGCGAACGTCAACAGCACCGCGCGCGCCAGTGATTGCTTCGTCATGAAGTTCTCCTTCACTGCGCGGCGGCCAGCGTCGCCGGCACGACCTGATATTCGAGCTGCGCCCAGGTCTGCGACACGTCGCGCCTGAGATCGAGCACCTGCAACTGCGCTTCCAGTTGCGCACGCCGCGCGGCGAACGTGTCGGCAAGCGAACCCGTACCGGCCCGGTAGGCGGCATTGGCGAGCTGCACGCGCTGATCGGCGGCGGGCAGCAGCGCTGCGCTCAGGTTCGCGATGCGTTCGCGGCCGTTCGCCAGCGTTTCGGACTGCGTGCGGATATCGGCCTGCACCTGACGCAGCGTGTCCTCGTACATCAGCCGCGCCTTCGTCGCGAGTGCGGCCTTCTCGGCGACGTCGCGGTTCTGGCGGTTCTTGCGGTTGATCGGCAACGGGATCGAGACGCCGACCGACACCATGTTCGAATACGCGCCGCCGCGCTGCTGGTACGCGATTTCCCACGTCCAGTTCGGGCTGCGCTCGCTGTTCGCGACCGCGGTGTCGGCTTCGGCGACCGCGATGTCGTCCGCGGCGGCGACGAGCGCCGGTTGCGACAGACGCAGTTCGTCCGGCGGCAGCGACGACACGAAGGATTCGGGCGCGGGCGGCGTGCCTGTCACATCCGCGACCGGCGTGGCCGTCCAGCGGGCAAGCGCGATGAGTGCGGAACGATACGTCTGCTGCGCCTTGAGCACCTGATCCTGCGTTTGCGCGAGCATCGCGCGGGCCTGCACGACGTCGCCCGCGCTCGCCTTCGCGCCGCGATACGACGCCTGCGTCGCGTCGAGTTCATGGTTCATGTGCGCGAGCAGCGCCTGCTGAAGCGCGAGCGCCTGCTTCGCATAGACGGCGTCGAGCCAGGCCGTCGCGGTCTGCCGGCGCACGGCGGCGAGCTGCACGAGATAACCCGCGCGTTCGCGGCCGACCTGCTCGCCGGCCAGCGCGGTGCGCAACCTCCGCTTGTCGCCGGACACCCATTCCTGCTCGATGCCGATGCGGCGCATCGTCATGAAGTCCTGGCCGACGGTGAAGCGTTGCCCGCCGTTGACCGGCAGGTTGTCGATGCCGGCCTTGAGCATCGGGTCCGGCAACTGGCCGGCCTTGACGGCCGCTTCCGAACTCGCGTGCACCGAAGCCTGCGCGGCCTGCATCGAAGCGGAATGATCGGTGGCGGACTGCAGCGCGGCGTCCAGCGTGAATGGCGACTGCTGCGCGTGAACGGCGCACGCCACCAGCAGCGCGGCCCACAGCACGGGCGCGCGCCGACACGCACGCCGCGTGCGCGGCGTGCCGAAATCGAATGACATGGTTTAACCCCAACGTCGGAATCCAAAGGGATTCCACGTCCTGAGCACAGGACGAACCTCACCGCCTGGGCGGTGAACCGGTCGGATCGGGATCAGCTAATGCGTGGAGGGCGCCACAACCCGCTCGGGTCGCGGACCGGGACGGACTGCGTGTAGTGGAAGACGATCGTGCTGGCGAATGCAGCGGGACGGGTGACGTCGACGCGGGCGGCCGGGTGATAGAGACTGCCGAACTGGCATTGGGCCGTCACCTTGCAGGCCATGACCTTGGCTTTGGCCTTCGCTTTCGCGTTGCTGGCGGAGAGCGACTTCATCGAGTCGCAATCGCTCATGTCGGCGGACATGGTCATGCCGGTATCCGCTTCCATCGACATCGTGTGCTGCATCGGACATTCACCGGTCAGGCCGCTGGCTGCCAGCCCGCTGATGGGCAGCACCGCGCAAAGCAGCAGCAAGATGAAGGTCCGAAGCAGTTTCATGGCGGCGATTATAGCGCGGCATTTTGCTGCGTGGCGGCGCCGCGATAGCGCGAAACGGCCGCGGTGCGACGGGATGACGCGCCGTATCCGCGACCGTCGCAGTCGCCATCGCCGTCGCCGTCGCCGCGCGCTACCGCGACAGGCCGTCCGCCGCCAGCACGGCCTGCACCGCCGGCCGCTCCCGCACGCGCTCGTACCACGCCCTCAGATGCGCATACCGGCTCAGGTCGATATCCGCGTTGTACACGGAGCGCATCCAGTCGGCCTTGCCCCAGCCGGTCAGCGCGAACAGGTACGCATCCACAACCGTGAACGTGTCGCCCGTGACGAACGTCTTGCCGTCGAGCTGACGGTCGATCCATGCAAAGCGGCTGTCGAGCTTCTGCCGCGCCGGCTCCACGTACTTCCCCGCCTGCACCGCATACAGCAGCGGGATGAAACCCTTGTGGATCTCGGTGCCGAGGAAGTTGAGCCATTCCATCAGCCGGTAGCGCGCGAGTGTGCCGTAGGCGGGCGCGAGCGCGGCTTCCGGGCGCAGATCCGCGAGATACTGCGCGATCACCGGCCCTTCGCGCAGCATCGTGCCGTCGTCGAGTTCGAGCAGCGGCACGTAGCCGAGTTCGGTCACGTCGTAGTAGTTGCGTCCGCCTTCGACGACATGCTTGCGCGCGTCGACGTTGACGATCTGCGCGTCGATGTCGCCTTCGTGCAGCACGATGCGGATCGCCTGCGAACAGCTGCCGGGAGCGTGATAGAGCTTCATGCGTTTCCTTCGTTGGTTGTCCGTGTATCGATTTGCCGCGACGCGGGCGCTAATATCTCGCATCGGCGCATGGGTGGGAAGACGGCAGTCATTTGTGCCGTAGTCACAAAAAATTTACCGACCAGGGTTCAGCAGGATGAAAACGAGTGCGACAGGATGTTCCGTTGAAGAAGCGATGCGCATGCTCGGCGGCCGCTGGCGGCTGTTGCTGGTGTCGTATCTGCTCGACGGGCCGCGGCGCTTCAGCGACCTGCGCCGCGACATGCCGGGCATCTCGCAGCGCATGCTGACGCTCGACCTGCGCGCGCTCGAAGACGCGGGGCTCGTGCGGCGGACCATCTATCCGGAAGTGCCGGTGCGCGTCGAGTACGATCTGACCGCGGACGGCGACCGGCTGCGGCCGGTGGTCGACGTGATGCGCGAATTCGGGCTGTGGCTGAAGGCGCGCGATGCCGATGCGTCGTGCGATACCGGCGTGGCGCCCGAAGCGGCGGAGGCGATCGAAACGGCAAGCCGCTCACCCCGATAACCTCGACAACCTATTACGCAGGAACCTACGTTCATGGACCTTCACGCTACCGTCGGCGCGGCAACGTCCGACCTCGACGACGACGAAAGCTTCGCCAACATCTACTGTCACGACGCGGAGCAGGACTATTGCTTCGCGCTGTCGCGCTTTCCGGACGACACGCTGATCGAAGTGATGGTGCGCGACCAGATCAACTGGCGCGTCAAGGATCTGTCGGTGCGCCTGACGGACAACACGATCGACGTCGAGATCGAACCGGGCATCGCTGCGCGTCTCGACGGCCAGACGCGTTACGTGATCCATCTCGCACCCGGCCAGTACGATCCGGTCGCGCTGCGTGCGGCGCTGAAGGAGATCTTCGTCGGCAAGAGCGGGTATCGCGACGACAGCGCGGGTGGCTGACCGATCACCTGCACGCTCATCCCCTTCGCGCCAACGCCCGCTCATGACGCACTCCCTGCAATTCCGACCGTTTCCGCGCGTCGCCGCGCTGCTGCTCGCTGCGTGCGCATCGATGCCCTTCGCCGCGCACGGGGCCAAACCGCTGCTCACGTTCAAGGTCGACGACACCGTCACAGCGCGCATCGAGCGCGCCGACAGCGCGCACATCACGGTCCGCTTCCTGCCAAGCGGGAAAACGCAGACGCTCGGCGTCACCGCCGCCGACGAGGAAGGCCACTACCACCTCGCATCGGACGACTACAACTTCGACGGCCACCGCGATCTCGCGGCGCACGCGCTGCTCGGCATGGTTAACGAAAACTACGGCATCTATCTGTACAACGCCGCGCGCCAGCAGTTCGAGCCACTGCAAATGCCGGCGAACGACATGCCGCACGGCAGTTGCGACGACCTGATCAATGTCGAGGCGAAGCCGAAGGAGCACACGCTTTACAGCTCGTGCCGCGGCGGCCCGATCTGGTACACCGATGCGTATCGCTTCGACGCCAACGGCAGGATGTATCTGTATCAGTCGAGCGAAGCGATACCGGACGACCTGCGCGACTTGCTCGACGACGATGCGGGTCCGTCGTCGATGCTGCTGACCTACGACGAGCACGGCAAACGCGTGTCGCGCCGCCCGCAGGCCTACGGCGGCGGCAAGGTCACTTTCAAGGTGCGCGCGACGCGCGTGCCGCTGCACGAGACCATGAACGATGCGCCGACGCGGCGCTACGTCGTCGCGGGCGACACGCTCGAACTGGTCGACGCGGCTGCCGACTTCCAGTGGCTGAAAGTCGTCTATCGCAATCCGCGCACAGGCGCCGTGACGGGCTGGATCAGCGCGAAGGACGCCACGCCCGCAGGCGGCTGACACGCGCCGCATCTGGGCCGCGCGCCTCTCGCAGCTTTCCCACATATTGAGCGCGCAACTTCCCATTAACAGGAATGCCTGTTCAAATGTCGACGCGATTCGCTCCAAGGCTCTAACGGCGTATTCAACCTGATCGGCAACCTGTCCGCGATCGCGACGCCGATCGTGATCGGGCTGCTCGTGAACGGCGCGGACTTCTCGCGTGCGATCACCTACATCGCCGCGATGGCGCTCGCGGGCAGCCTGTCGTACGGGCTGCTGGTCGGCAAGGTCGAGCGCATCGACGCTTGACCGTTACGCGGACGGCACGGGCGTGCCGCCCTGCGCATCAGAACCGCAAAAAAACGTCGCGCCGGGTCGTTCGGATTTCGTCCATCCCGAAGTCGAGCTTCGTGAATTCGCCGATGCCTGCGCCGGGCGGCAGGATGTCCTTGATCAGTTTGGTCATCTGAATCTTTCGTCTATTGATCGAAAAAAGCAGAGACAAAGTTACTCATTTACACTGCCCCGGTATGCCCCCTTCCGGGGGACAAGCGATGTCTTGCGGAGCATGAAGTCGCAAGGACACCCGCCGGTGTTTCCCCTTAATGACGTTTTTCACCGCAATCGCTACAATCCCGCCGCTTCTCACCGGGGAACCGCATGCCGCTGAACGTGAACCCCTCCCACCGCGACAACGACCGCTTCAACGTGTCGTTCAAGGCGCTGGGCGAGCTGATCGAGACGGTCGGCACGCCGCACTTCGTGCCGCGCCTCACGCAACTGCTGAACGACGTGGTGCCGCTCGACGTCGCGCACGTCGAACGCTCGCGCGTCGACGGCACGATGCCCACCGGCTACCGATGCGAATGGATCGGCAGCAGCGGCATCGGCACCGCGACGTCGGACATCTCGGACGTGATGACGCTCTACTACGAGCGCTTTCTCGACAGCGACCCGCTGTTCGCGGGGCTGCGCGGCAAGACCGGCACGATGCTCGTCGTGCGCGACATCGCGGCGATCCCGCCCGGCGAATTCCGCCAGCGGCTATTCGACGACGTGCATATCGGCCACGAATGCGTGCTCGCGCGCGGCACACGCTACTCGCAGCATTCGATCGCGCTGGAGCGCGGCCGCGACCGGCCGCCGTTCACGCTGGCCGAGATGAATCGCTTTCGCAGCATCAGCGACGTGCTGTTCCCGCTGCTCGAACTGCATGCGTCGACCACCGCCGTGCGGCGCGTCGCGCACCCGACGCCCGAAGTCCATCCGCTCGCGCAGTTCGATGCGCGGATCGCGTCCGACGGCGTGAAGCTGTCGAAGCGCGAATACGAAACCTGCAAGCACCTGATCTCCGGCAAGACGGTGCCGGAAACCGCCGGGATCCTCGGCGTGCGCGTCGCGTCGGCCGAGTCGTACGTGAAACGCGCGTTCGCGAAGCTCGGCGTGCGCACGAAACGCGAACTCGCTGCGTGGGGTTCGGCCACCACCGCGCTCCCTTCCGCCGGATCGCACGACGGCGCCGCGCCACCCGCGATCGCGCGCTGACCTGGCCAGGCCGCGCACGTCGACGCCGCTGTGCGCGGTGCGTTCGCCGGCTGGCGCGATACGCCGCCCGCCGAGCACTGCCGCATTCTCGCGACGGTCGCCGAGCGTGTCGAAGCCCAACGTGACCGCCTCGCCGCGCTGCAGATGCAGGTGAGCGGCAACCCGCCGTTCGAGGCCGAAACCGACGTCGGCGCGGCGCTGACCGCGCATCCGCTGATCGACAAGATCTCGTTTGCCGGCAGCACGGCGGCCGGCCGCAAGGTGATGCAGGCAGCGGCCGAGGACATGAAGCGCGTGACGCTCGAACTCGGCGGCAAGTCGTCGCTGATCGTGCGCGAGGATGCCGATCTCGACGTCGCGAAGCAGTTCCAGAAACACGTGCGCGCGGGGCTCGTGTGGATCAATGCGCCGCAACTCATCTACCCGCACGTGTGCTGGGGCGGCTTCGGGCTCAGCGGGATCGGCAGCGAACTCGGCATCGCGTGGCTGCGCAGCTGTCATGAACTGCGCCACGCGATGCGCGCGATCGACCGACCAGTTCCGCCGTTCAGGATTCCAGACGAGTTTTTCCCGGAAAGCCGGCACGCATACAGCGCCGTCACTGTCGATGGGCCGCCGCTTCCGCCTCGGTATCGTGATACTCGGTAAACGCCGTGATCTTGCCGTTTTCGATCGTGATCAGATGCACCCACTCGTCCTCGTACGTGCGCCCGGTCGAGTGGACATACCAGCGTTGTGCGCCGAGCACGACGACCCGGTTGCCGCTGGCGATGAACTCGAGCGGCTCGAACCGTTCCACGGTCTGCGTCGACGCAAGCGCCCCGAAGAACGCCGCGACCTCTTGAGGCCCATGTCGTCTGCCTGCGAACGGAATGATGCCGGTCGGCCCTGGTATGAACCAGTCGACGCTTTCGGATAACGTCTGCAGGATGCCGTCGATATCGGCCCTGCCGAACGCCGCGTACGCCTGCTGCACCAGTTGAACGTTGCTTTGCTCGGTCATCGTGCCCTCCCGTCATCGCCGGTTGCAGCGTTGCGGCGCGATGCCCGGGCTGCAGTCATTTCAGCATAGTCGAACCGCAGCGCGACACACTTAGGGTTGGCGAGCAATCGAGCGGCGCCGATTTGATATGAGCAATCCGGGGCACCGCTATCCTGCCGCGACGATGACGTGCGTCTGCATCTTGCCGGCCACCGGCCCGTCGCCGGCGGCATTGCCGCGTCACTTCCGCGTCGCCACGACGAACAGGCGCGGGAACGGCAGCAGCACGGTGCCGTCGTCGAGTGCCGGATAACCGTTCGGCCCGGCGATCGCCTCGCGATAACGCGCGAGGAACGCACGCTGTTCGCCGTCGTCGAGCGCCGCGAGGAACGGCCGCAGCGCACTGCCCTTGAACCATTCGACGACCGCGTCCGCGCCGCCGCGCAGCGGGTGGTAGTAGGTCGTGCGCCACACGTCCACGCGCGAACACAGCGGCGACAGCAATGCGTAGTAGTAGCGCGCGTCGAACCGTTCGGTGCGCGCCGCGCCTTTCAGCTTGTCCGCCCACGGCCCGGCCGCGGCGACTTCGCGCATCAGCCGGTGCGCGGGTTCGTCGAGGTTGTCGGGCATCTGCACCGCGAGATGGCCGCCCGGCGCAAGCCGGCCGACGAGCATCGGAAACAGCGTGTCGTGCGCGGGCACCCATTGCAGCACCGCGTTCGACAGGATCAGGTCGTAGCCGCCCGGATCGTCCCACGCGGCCACATCGGCGATATCGAAGCGCAGTGCCGGCAGGCGCTTGCGCGCGGCCGCGATCATGTCCGCCGATGCGTCGATTCCGTGGATCGTCGCGTCGGGTGCGCGTGCGATCAGCGCTTCCGTCGAATTGCCGGGCCCGCAGCCGATGTCGATCGCGGTGCGGATCGGCGTGCGCGGCACGGCGGCCAGCAGGTCGCGCACCGGCCGCGTGCGCTCGTCCTCGAATTGCACGTACTGGCTCGCGTATTGATCGAGTGGGGTCGTCACGATGGTTCTCCTTGTCGGCATGGGCGGCGCCGCTGCATCCGGGCGCGGGATGCATGCGGCCGCCGATGCAGCGCATTCTGCGACTGACGCCGCACTTCAGTAAAATGAATTTAATATCGTTATTGATTCAAATTTCTGATGAAAATCGATACGCTCGGTGTACAGGCTTTCGTCGCGATCGCCGACGGCGGCAGCTTCAGGCAGGCGGCCGACACGCTGCACGTGACGCAAACGGCGATCACGCAGCGGCTGCGCAAGCTCGAGTCGTTTCTCGGCGTCGCGCTGGTCGAACGCACGACGCGCCGCACCACGCTGACCGAGATCGGCCGGCGTTTCCTGCCGCAAGCGCGGCGGCTGCTGAACGAACTATCCGATGCGCTGACCGAAATCCGCGAGACGGGCCTGAGCCAGCGCGGCGACGTCACGATCGCGTGCGTGCCGACGGTCGGCGTGCAATACCTGCCGCGCATCCTGCGCGCGTTCTCCGGGCACCGGCCGCACGATCGCGTGAAGATCCTCGATCACGCATCGGCATCGGTGCTGCAGGCCGTGCTGCGCCGCGAAGCCGAATTCGGCATCAGCATCGCCGGCGACCAGCACCCCGAACTTGTCAGCGTGCCGCTCACGCACGACCCGTATGTGCTTGTCTGCCGCGACGATCATCCGCTCGCGAAGCGGCGGCGCATCCGCTGGGCGGCACTGCAGCCGCATCCGCTGATCTTTGCCGGCGAAGTGAGCGGCAATCGCGGGCTGCTCGAAGGCGCGCTGAAAACCAGCGGCGTGTCGCTGCACTCGTTCTACGAAGTGCAGCGCAGCTCGACCGCGCTCGGGCTCGTCGCCGAAGGGCTCGGTGCGGCCGTGGTGCCGAAGCTCGCGATCCAGAAGAACGCGTATCCGATGATCCGCACGATCGAGCTCGTCGAGCCGTCGGTGTCGCGCACGCTCGTGCTCGTCACGCGCAAGAGCGCGCAACTGTCGCCCGCGGCGCGGGCGCTCTACGACATGATCGTCGAGCGCGCGACGCCGGGACGGTGATTCGCGAGCGGGATGGGCATTGCGCTTGCTGCCACCGCTTGCGATGTCGGCGGATGTCAGGAACAGGCTCTCAAAGCGTCTTGACCATGAACACACGCGCGGTCCCTTCCGGCTCGCACGGCACTTCGCCGAAGGCTTCGTAACCCTGCTTCCGGTAGAAGTCAGGCGCCTGGAACGAGATCGTGTACAGCACCGCGCGTGCACACCCGCGCCGTTTCGCTTCCGCTTCGGCTTCGCGCAGCAACCGGCTGCCGAATCCGCCGCCGCGCAGCGATTCGGGCAGGTAGAACAGATCGATGAAGAAAAGGCCGAGCGAAGTCCGGCCGGTGAGGCCGCCCAATACCTCGCCGGTCGCGGGGTCGGTCACGTAGACGTCGAGCGCGGCCGCATCGGCGCGCCCCGTCATCGCGTGGTTGAATTCGCCGAGCTTGCGGCTGATGAAGTCTCGTGCGGCCGGCTGCTCGGTGTCGGTCAGTCGAAGGGTAACGTCGGGAAGGGCTGTCATCGGGCGAATGCGTGCGTGAAAAGACCGCCGGGCGTGCAGCACCCCGCGGGCGTCGCACGACTATAGCGCGTCGCCTGCGCGCCGGCATGCGGTCGAATCGAGTCCGACCGGCGCTGCCGCTGCAAAAGCACGAACGGCGAGCGCATCGCGCGGCCGACGCTTCGTTGCACGTTGTCGCGTTGCGTCGGCTCACGCCACCGCGAACGCCGCCTTCATGTCGGTCACGCTGCGCCGCTCGCGCATGATCTATCCGGCGGCACGAAAGCCGCCGGGCGGACCGAAGGATGAGAAAAACGAGCAGCCGAGGCGGCTGGCCGCGCAACCTGCGCGCCGCGCGGATCACGTCACTTCGCGTTCAGTTCCTGCCAGCGCCGGTAGACACCGATCGCGTCGCCGTGCTTCTGCTGCACCATCGGCAGCCGCCGCTCGCCGATCGGCTTCGCATATTCTGCATAAAACGTGTCGAGCTCGAAGTACTTGCGGTCGTCGCGGTAGAACGGCGCGTAGTCCTCGCGCGTCGTGATGTAGATCACGCGCTTCGGGCTGCAGTAGTACAGCGATCCGAGGCACATCGGGCACGGGCTCGCGAGGATGTAGATCTCGCAATCGGTCAGGTGTTCGGTGCCGAGCTTGCGGCATGCATCGCGCACCGCGAGGATCTCCGCATGCGCGGTCGGGTCGCTGGTCTGCGCGACGAGGTTCGGGCTCTCCGCAACGATCTCGCCGTCGCGGACGATCACCGTCGCGAACGGGCGTCCGCCCTCTTCCACGTTCTTCATCGCGAGATCGATCGTGCGTTTCACAAAATCCATGGCTGTGTCCTCGTAGAAACGGAATGGCCGGAACGTGCACCGGCCGGCGGCCGACGCACGTCGGGCGAACCTGTGCGGCGGCGCCGTTGCGGCGCCGCGCCTGCGTCGGTTCGGTCAGAACGGCTTGGTCGGCAGGTACTTGCCGTCGAGCGTGATCACCGCGCGCGAACCGCCTTCGGGATCGTCGACCTTCTTCACGTCGAGCCGGAAATTGATCGCGCTGATGATGCCGTCACCGAACTTCTCGTGAACCAGCGCCTTCAGCGTCGTGCCGTACACCTGCAGCATTTCGTAGAAGCGGTAAATGGTCGGATCGGTCGGCACGCGATCGTCGATGCTGCCGCGCAGCGGGATCGTCTGCAGAAGCAGCACCGCGTCGTCGTCGAGGCCAAGCTTGTCGGCAACGACGCGCGCGGCGCCGGCCGGCAGCGCGTGCTGGCCGAGCAGCGCGGCCGTGACGAACGCTTCGCTCAGGCCCGTGCCTTCGGTGAGTTGCGCGAACGACAGGTTCTTGCGCGCCTTCGCGAGGACGACGGTCTCCGCAAGCGCGTGGCGGGCGGTCTGGCTGTGCTGGGACTGGATCATGGCAATACCTCGTGGTTGGGTGGGAGCGATTCAGGCCGCGACGGGAAGCGTCGCAGGCGTGGCACGGACGTCGGGATGGTCCGCCAGGGAGACGAACCGGCCGGTCGCGCCGTCATGGGCGTCGATGCAGCCGGATTCGATGTCGTAGACCCAGCCGTGCAGCGCGAGACGCCCTTCTTCGAGCGCGAGCCGCACGGCAGGGTGCGTCTTCAGGTTCGCGAGTTGCGCGACGACGTTCTCGCGCACCATCGAGTCGATCCGATCGCGTTCGCTGAGATGCGCGCGCGCCTCGTTCACGACGCGCGCCGAATCGGCGTAGCGCAGCCAGTGGCCGACGGCAGGCATGTGGTCCATGCACTGGCAGGTCGCGATCGCGGTCATCGCGCCGCAATCGGAATGCCCGCAGATCACGACGTCGGTCACGCGCAGCGCGGCCACCGCGTATTCGACCGAGGCCGACACGCCGCCCGGCTCGGGGCCGTACGACGGCACGATGTTGCCGGCGTTTCGGATCACGAACAGATCGCCCGGCTCGCGCTGCGTGACGAGCTCGGGCACGAGCCGGCTGTCCGAGCACGAGATGAACAGCGCACGCGGGTTCTGGCTGCGCGCGAGATCGCGGAACAGCGCGGCACGCTCCGGATAGGCGTCGCGCTGGAACTTCAGAAAGCCTTCAATGATGTCCTTCATCGCGTGTCCTCCGGTGTAGGTGAAATCGATGAAGGGCAGGTTACGCCGGACTTCCAATAACGTAAAAGACTGATTTATGATCCATCGGATAAGCAAAACTTATAGGAATCGCGATGCTGCTGCGCCATATCAACTACTTCCTGGCCGTCGCCGAACACTGCAGCTTCACGCGCGCGGCCGTCGCGCTGCACGTGTCGCAGCCCGCGCTGTCGCAGCAGATCCGCCAGCTCGAGGAGATGCTCGGCGCGCAGCTGTTCGACCGCACCGGGCGTGTCACGCGATTGACTGACGCCGGCGACGTGTATTTCCGCTATGCGCGGCAGGCGTTGCACGATCTCGCGGAAGGCCGGCGCGCCATTCACGACGTGCAGGATCTCAGCCGCGGCTCGCTGCGGATCGCGGTCACGCCGACCTTCACGAGCTATCTCGTCGGGCCGCTCGTCGAGGCGTTTCATGGCCGCTATCCGGATGTGTCGCTGTCGGTACGCGAGATGTCGCAGGAACGCATCGAGGCGCTGCTCGTCGACGACGAGCTCGATGTCGGCATCGCGTTCGAGGAGGTGCAGACGGCGGATATCGAAGCGGAAACGCTGCTGGTCGAGACGCTCGCGCTCGTCGTGAACCGTCGGCACGCGCTCACCGGGAAACGCAAGGCTGGCCTGCGCGCGCTGCACGACGCGCCGCTGGTGCTGCTCACGGCCGAGTTCGCGACGCGCGTGCAGATCGACCGTTATTTCCGCGAGCACGACGTGCGGCCGCGTGTGCTGATGGAAGCGAATTCGCTTGGTGCGGTGATCGAGATCGTGCGCCGCACGAATCTCGCGACGCTGCTGCCCGCGACGATCGCGGCCGGGCACGACGATCTCGTTTCCGTCGCGCTCGATCCGGCCGTGCTGCGGCGCACGGCGGTGCTGCTACAGCGCAAGGGAGCATACCGGAGCGCGGCCGCGCGCGCGTTCGTCGAGCTGGCGCTCGCGCTAGGGGCGGGGAAAGCGAAGGGAAAAGGCAATTCACGCCCGGCGCGCCAAAAGGCGGCCGGCAAATGAACGCCTGCGTCGAATCGAATCGACGCGAGGAAACGCGTCAGTTGTAGCCGAGAATCGCCACCGCCGCGACGTCCGGCCGATCGAGCGTATTCCCGACGAGCGACGTCATCGGCTCCTGCAACACGGCCTGATACGACGTCATGCGCGCCTCTTCCGCTACGCCCGCTTCGTCCGGTGCCGGTTCGTCGAACGCGTCGAAACCGCTGAAGAACCCCGATTGCTTCTGCGAAAAAGTCATCTCCACTCCTTTGATATGTCGTTGATGTTCTAGCCGACCTGCTTCAACGCCGCCGCCCGCACGGGCGCGCCGTCATGCACGGCCTCCGATCGCGCAAGCTGCGCGCGCGTGCGCCGCGTGATGTGAATCACCGCGAATACCACCGGCGCGATCAGCAGGCCTTCCGCCAGCTCCGGATCGACCGGCAGGTTCATCACGTGCAACGCCTTGAACGCCGCCGTCGCGAGCGACAGCACGTAGTACGAAATGGCTGCCACCGACAGCCCTTCGACCGCGTGCTGCAGATGAAGCTGATTGCGCGCGGTGCGCTCCATGCCCGCCAGCAGGCGCGTCACGTCCTTTTCCTGCGCGAGGTTTACGCGCGTGCGCAACAGGTCGACCGCGCGCGCGATCCGTGCGGCGATCTGCTCGTGGCGCGCCCACACGCTGCGGCACGTCTCCATCGCCGGCGCAAAACGCCGCTCCATGAATTCGGCGATCGTCGGCATCCCTTCGATACGCTCCTCGCGCAATTCCTGGATGCGCGCCAGCACGAGTTTTTCGTACGCTCGCGACGCACTGAAACGCGCGCCCGATCCCGACAGCGATTCGACCCGCACCGCGAGATGCGTGAGCTTGACGAGCAGCGCCGCGTCGTCGCCGTCGGCGCCGCTCGCGTCCATCCGCTGCATCAGCGCATGCAGTGCCGCGTGGATCTCGTCGAGTTCGCGGCTCATCCGGCGCGCGACCGGCAGCGCGAGCAGCGCCATCATCCGGTACGTTTCGATTTCGTACAGACGCTGCAGCAGGCGGCCGCCCTGCTCCTCGCGGAAATCCTCGTCGACGACGAGAAAACGCATGAAGCCGTCGTCGCGCACATGCCAGTCGCAGAACACCTTGCCGCCGCCGAGCACGTTGCTGCCGACGAGCGCGGGCCCGTCGATCCAGCGGCGCAGGTCGCCGCAGACGAGCCGCGCGGCATCGCCCGACAGCAGTTCCATCCGCACCGCGACGAAGCGGATGCCGGCCAGCCGCGCGAACCATGCGGCCGGAATGCCTTCGATCGCGAGATCGTCGAAATAGCCGGTGTCGCGACGCGGCGCGACGAACGTAAAGGTCGAGAATTCGGTGTGACGTTCCCACTTCAGGTGCCAGCCGCACGGCGACTGCACCGCGTAGTGCGTCGCGCCTTCGTGCGGCGCGGCAATGCCGGTGTCGCGGCACAGCGCGTGCAGCAGCGTTTCGTGGATGTCGGGCTGGCCGTCCGCATAGATCGCGTAATGCGTGAGCGACACGGCTTCGGCAAGCCGCAGGAACGGCCGCGCATGCAATTCCGCGGCCAGTGCGGCGCGCAACGGATGGTCCATCATCGATACACCACTCTTCCTGTTCAAGCCTGCGTGCCGGGCAAAACGCCAGCGTGATTGCACTATGGCAGACACACAGCAACAATAAAAACGCATAATGCTGATCGTTACGTTCAGTTTTCCTGATACCCATGAAGATGCTCGATCACGACGTGCTGGCCACCGTCGTCGCCGTCGCGGAAACCGGCAACATGACCCGCGCCGCCGAAGCCGTGAACCGCTCGCAGTCGGCCGTGAGCATGCAGATCAAGAGCCTGGAAGACGCGATCGGCCGGCCGCTGTTCGTGCGCAAGCCGCGCAGCATCGTGCTGACGCGCGAGGGCGAGGTGCTGCTGGGATTCGCCAGACGAATGCTGGCGCTGCGCGACGAGGCGTGGGCGGCCGTGGTGCGGCCGGAAGTGACCGGTAAAGTGGTGATCGGCGTGCCGGACGACTATGCGTCGTCCCTGCTGCCGTCGGTTCTGAAGAAATTCTCGGCGACCTACCCGAAGGTCGAGATCCAGGTGATGGGGCTGCCGAGCAGCGCGCTCGCGCCGCTGATCAAGGACGGCACCGTCGATCTCGTGTGCGGCACACGCATCAAGGGGCTGACCGGCGACTTCATCCGCCACGAGCCGATGGCGTGGGCCGCGATGACGAACGGGCCGCGCGTGTGGGAAGAGCGGCCGCTGCCGATCGCGGTGTTCATGCCGGGCAGCGTCGCGCGCGAGAACGCGATCCGCAGCCTCGAACGCGCGAAGGTGCCGTATCGCACCTCGTATGAAAGCCCGAGCCTGCTCGGGCTGCTCAGCATGGTCGAGGCCGGCCTCGCGGTCGCGCCGCTCGCGCGCTGCGCGATTCCCGCGCAACTGTCGATGCTCGGCCGCTCGCACGGGCTGCCCGACCTGCCGCCGCTCGAACTGATTCTCGCGCGCAGCACGAAATCGAAGCGGCCGCCGTGCGACTTTCTCGCGGAACAGTTGATGGAGGATCTGCAGCGGCAGACCGGGCAAACCGGCGACGCGTGATCAGCGCGTCGCGCCGAACCCCGCCGCGGCCAGCGCCGCATTGACGTTCGCCGCGACCGCATCGACGAGTGCCTCGAGCGTATCGCCGCGCACCTGCGCATGTTCCGGCGCGACATGCTCGATGCGTCGCCAGCCCCACTGCGCGCCCGACGCGACCGACAGCGTCGCGCCGAACCGGTTGCCGTGACGGCGGCCGAAGATGCTCACGCGCCGCTCGTCCAGATACGCCTGCTCGGGCAGACAAAGGCCGATCTCGACTGCGACCTGATCGGAGTCGTTGACCCGTGCGGCCGGGTTGACCGCCGGCGCGAACACCTTGCCGATCCGCAACGTCACGCAGGTTTCCCACGCCGCGAGCGGCCCGCCGGCCGCGTCGACGCGCTCGGTGTCGACCGACCACTGATGCCCGTCGGGCACGACGATCGCCTGATGCAGCAACATTTCGGCCACGCGCACCGTCGTCACGAGCTGCCGCGCGAGCTGCCGGCCCGACGGCAGCGACGCCGTCCGCGCGCGGCGGCTTGCCGGCCGCGCGCTATGCACTTCTTCCGTGAGGTACATGGACACTCCATATTCAGGATCGGCGCCGCACGCGACGCGGCGCACGAACATCCGCCGCCCGGCGGGCGGACAGCACCGCGACCGACGATCCGGCGGCGAATCAAACGATCAACAAGCAACCGACGCGCAATAATCGTTCCCCGATTCACCGGGGCTGCGGCCCGACGCGCAGCCGGCGCGCGACGGGCCCGATCACCGCATCGGCCTGCTGCGCGATCAGCATGTGCAGCGTGAAATCCAGATCCTCCGGCGCGATCTCGAAGTGCACATGGATCACGTCGCGCACGGTGCGCGCGCTGACGACATACACGCCGAGCGGCGAATGCAGCAGCGCCGCGAGGCGGGCGCGCGCGAGTTCGCCGGAGTCGGCCGTCAGCGTGACGGGCAACTGCAGGCGCAGGCGCGGCGGCGGGAACGGAAGGACGGTGTTGCGTGCGCCGGCGCGCACCTGGCGGCCGGCGACATCGAAGGCGGGAACGGGATGGATGAAGGTCATGGAGCGGACGGAAGCCGTCTCGGCTGTTCGACACATGCCCAGCTTAGAAGACCGCGCATAAACGCCGTGCAAAAAAACGGCGCGGTAGTGCAAAAAACGGCATGCGGGGTGCAGGCCGCGTCATCGTCACCTTCGCTCTGCCCATCCTCACCGCTACCGCCGACGACCACGTCCCGTCACAACCGCCCCGCCTCCGATACACTGTGCGCGGCCTAGACAGTCGGCTCCGGCAATCGCCGCCGCCCCGGCACCTGCCCCATTGAACGCGCCCCCGGCGACACGATCCGCCGGCCGGCCCGCACGGCGCACCTCCCGATCACGATCCGATGGAGTCTCGCTTGAAAACCTGGCGCCGCACGCTGCTTGTCCTTGCCGCCGGCCTCCTCGCCGCCGCCTCCACATCCGCCCGTCCTGTCTGCACCGTCGTCGCCGATGCCGCCACCGGCCGGATGCTCGTCCAGCAAGGCGATTGCGCGACCCGCGTCACACCGGCGTCGACCTTCAAGGTGGCGATCAGCCTGATGGGCTTCGACGCCGGCTTCCTGAAGGACGAACACACGCCGACACTCGCCTTCCACGCAGGCTATCCCGATTGGGGCGGCGCCCCGTGGCGCGAGCCGACCGACCCGGCACGCTGGATCAAGCTGTCGATCTTCTGGTACTCGGAACAAGTCGCGCAAGCGCTCGGGCCGGCACGCTTCCAGCAGTACACGAACGCATTCGGTTACGGCAATACGGACGTGACCGGCAAGCAGGGCGAACTCAGCGGCGCGATGGGCGCATGGGTCAATTCATCGCTGCAGATTTCGCCGCTCGAACAGGTCGCGTTCATGCGCAAGATCGTGCACCGGACGCTGCCCGTCAGCACGCACGCGTACGACATGACCGAGCGCATCACGCTGATCGACGCGCAGCCGGACGGCTGGACCGTGCACGGCAAGACGGGCACGGGCTCGCCGGGCCTCAAGTACGACGCCGCGCACGCGTACGGCTGGTTCGTCGGCTGGGCGACGAAGGGGCCGCGCACGCTCGTGTTCGCGAACCTGATCCAAGACGACAAGCGGCAGACGCCGAATGCGGGCTTGCGCTCGCGCGATACGTTCCTGGCCGCGCTGCCGGCGCTCGCCGAACCGGCCCGGCCGCAATGAGCGCCGGCCCGCGCAACGCGCGGATCGACCTGCTGCGCGGCGTGTCGATCGTGCTCGTCCTGCTGCATCACTTCAACATCGCGTATCCGCTGCGCGACACGGCGCTCGCGCGCGTGCTCGGCTGGGACACGGTCCATGCGATCGTGCGCAACGGCAACTACGGCGTGACGATGTTCTTCGCGATCTCGGGCTACCTGATCACGTCGAATGCGCGCCGCCGCTGGGGCAGCCTCGGCGCGCTCGACGTGCGCGCTTTCTACGTGTCGCGCATCGCGCGCATCGTCCCGTGCCTGCTCCTGCTGCTCGCGCTCGTCAACGGCCTCGCGGCGGCCGGCGTGCCGATTTTCACGAACCATGCGCCGCAGGGCGTCGCCGTGTCGTTCTGGCTCGTGAATCTCGCGTCGCTCACGTTCTGGATGAACGTGCTGATCGGCGCATACGGATGGGTCAACTACGCGCTCGGCGTGCTGTGGTCGCTGTCGGTCGAAGAGGTGTTCTACCTGTCGTTTCCGCTGCTGTGCATCGCGCTGCGCCGCGACGCGCGGCTGTTCGCGTTCTGGCTGCTGATTGCCGCGATCGGCCCCGTGTACCGCTTCACGCATCCGGGCGACGAAGGCGGCTTCCTCTATGCGTACTTCGCGTGTTTCGACGGCATCGCGATCGGCTGCTGCACTGCATTGCTCGCCGAACGCGCGCGCTGGCAGGCGCTCGCGGCAGCGCCCGTGCAATGGCTCGCGGCAGCGGCGATGACGGCGCTCTATCTCGCGTGGCCGATCGCGCAAAGCCATGTGATCGGGGTATCCGCGATGGCGCTCGGCACGGCCGTGCTGCTGATCGGCGCGCAGGCGGAACGCGAACGCGCGCACGGCCGCGCGTTCGCGCCGCTGCGCTGGAGCGGCCGGCTCAGCTACGAGCTGTATCTGTTCCACTTGATCGTGCTCGGCGCGCTGCGCACGTTCTGGCCGCCGTCTGCCACGCATGGCGACGGCAAGCTGGCGTTGCTCGTCGCGTATCTGGTGCTGTCGGCCGGCTTGAGCTGGGTCATCGCGCGCGGCTATGCGACACCGCTCGACCGCTTCATCAAACGGGTCGCGTCGCGGCCCGCGGCGCGCGTGCCGGACGGCGTGCGCTTCTAGCGCTTCGTCGGCGATCCCTGTCGGACACGGCTGGAAAAGGAAAAAACCGGCCGGCCTGACCGCAAGCCCCACTTGCGAAGAATGGAAATTGGAAGGATCAGTATGACTTATGAAAGAAACTGGCGCAGCGCCGTGCCCCAGCGCCCTTCGCGCGGCCGCGTCAACCGGCGTGTTCGGCGGCAACGCCGCGCACGGTCACGATGCGCGCAGGCGGAATATTTGCCCAGACGATTCGACTGCCGCAGGCAACGAATGCCGAATCGCCCAGCGGATGACGGCCGGGCGAGCGCAAGTCGTATGTAAATTGAATCATCACGCCGTCGGCCGACAGCACGTGATGGCATTGCTCGACGATGGCCGTCACGTCCTCGCGCGGCAGCGTGCGCAGCGGCAGGCACGACACGATCGCATCGACCCGCGCGGCGGGCGGCAGCAGCCGTTCGAGCTGCCGCGCATCGCCCCACACGATCGACACATCCGGAAAGCGTCGCCGCAGGTGCTGCACGAACGCCGGCGAACGCTCGACCACAACGAGGCGCCGTGGCGCGACGCCGCGTTCGAGCAACGCCGCGGTGATCGCGCCGGTGCCGCCGCCGAGTTCGACGACCAGCCCGTCGCCGTCCGGCACCGCGTCGGCCATCCCGCGCGCCAGATGCCGCGAACTCGGGCACAACGCGCCCACCGCGGCCGGGCGGCCGACCCACTCGCGCACGAACAGTGCGGAGACACGCCACGCGTTCGGCCAGATCATTGGCCGGCCTTGTGCGGTTGCGCCTTCGGCTTCGACGTGCCGACGACTGCGTGGAACGGGGCTACGGCGTCACGGGGCTTGTTCACTGGCATCCTCCTGGACGAAGCGGTCCGCCGCAGGAAGAGCGACGATCCAATCGATTCTAGGAAACGCAAACTTAAGGCGACGTGAAGATTGTCCCTAATTGCCCGCGCCGCCGCATCCGTGAGTGGGCCGCCGACGGGAGCGAAGCAGCGTGACCGATCGGGAACGAACGGCACGCCGCATCGCGCGCGGCACCGCCTCACCTCAGGTTGGTTCTCGCCAGCTCGACGATCTCGTCGCCGCGCCCGCTCAGGATCGCGCGCAGCATGAACAGGCTGAAGCCCTTCGCATGCGCGATCTCGATCTTCGGCGGCATCGCGAGCTCGTATTTCGACGTGACGACGTCGACCACCGCCGGCCCGTCGTGCGCGAACGCCGTGCGCAATGCCTGCTCGACGTTCTCCGAATGCTCGACGCGTACGCTGAAGATACCCGCGCCCTTCGCGATCGCCGCGAAATCGGTCGGGCTCAGGTCGACGTTGGTATCGAGATAGCCGGCCGCTTTCAGTTCCATCGACACGAAGCCGAGCAGGCTGTTGTTGTACACGACGATCTTGATCGGCAGGTTGAGCTGGCGCGCGCTCAGCAGATCGCCGAGCAGCATCGACAGCCCGCCGTCGCCGGACAGCGACACCACCTGCCGCCCCGGATGCGCACCCTGCGCGCCGAGCGCCTGCGGCATCGCGTTCGCCATCGACCCGTGGTTGAACGAGCCGTGCAGTTGCCGCTTGCCGTTCATCGTCAGGTAGCGCGCGGCCCACAGCGTCGGCGTGCCGACGTCGGCCGTGAAGATCGCGTCGTCGGCCGCGACTTCGTCGACGAGCTTCGTCAGGTATTGCGGATGGATCGCGCGGCCCGGCGGCTCGGCCACCGCGAGATCGTCGAGCCCCTTGCGCGCGGCCGCGTAATGCTTCAGCGCATTCTCGAGGAAGCGCCGCTGGGTCTTGCGCGTCAGCCGCGGCAGCAGCGCCGCGATCGTCTCCTTCACGGTGCCGACGAGGCCGAGCGCGAGCGGCGCGCGATGGCCGAGCTGCGAGCCCTTCCAGTCGATCTGCGCGATCTTCGCGTTCGACGGATAGAACGGCCGGTACGGGAAATCCGTGCCGAGCATCAGCAGCGTGTCGCACGATTCCATCGCGTGATAACCGGAGCTGAAGCCGATCAGCCCGGTCATCCCGACGTCGAACGGGTTGTCCCATTCGACGAACTGCTTGCCGCGCAGCGCATGCACGACCGGCGCGCCGAGCGTGTCGGCCAGCGCGACCACTTCGTCGTGCGCGCCCTGCGTGCCGCTGCCGCACAGCAGCGTGACCGCGTCGGAGCCGTTCAGCAATGCCGCGAGCCGGTCGAGATCGGCATCGGCCGGCAGGATCGACGGCGGCGCCGATGCGCTCCACGCTGGCGCTTCTTCCGGGCCGTCGCCGAGCGCGATGTCGCCCGGCAGCACGATCACCGCGACGCCGCGCTCCTCGATCGCGGTGCGCATCGCGCGCGCGAGCACGCGCGGGAACTGCGACGCGTTGGTCACGAGCTCCGCGAAGTGGCTGCACTCGCGGAACAGTTCCTGCGGATGGGTTTCCTGGAAGTAGCCGAGCCCGATTTCGGTCGACGGGATGTGCGCGGCGATCGCGAGCACCGGCTGGTGATTGCGGTGGCAGTCGTACAGCCCGTTGATCAGGTGCAGGTTGCCGGGGCCGCAGCTGCCCGCGCACACCGCGAGCCGCCCGGTCGACGCGGCATCCGCGCCGGCCGCGAACGCGGCGCTTTCCTCGTGCCGCGTGTGCATCCAGCGGATCGCCCCGATCTGGGCGAGGCTGAACGACAGGCCGTTCAGGCTGTCGCCCGTCACGCCCCAGATGCGCTCGACGCCCGCCGCCGCCAGCGTCTTCGCCAGGTATTCCGCCATCGTCTGTCTTGCCATCACGCCCTCACTCGTTGGTTGATCGAGACATGCATGAACCGGCCGTGCGCTCGCACGCATCGCCGACCGGACGAGCATACGCGACTGGCCCGCGCCGCGTCGCGACGGTGCAACCGGGCCGACTGCCGTATGAGGCGCACGCACGCGATTGGTTCGATCCGGCGCAGCGCCGCGCGGCCGGTGTCATCGTTTCGTCAGCGTCGCGCAGGCGAACGGACCGGCTGGCAGCCGCCGCGCTCAACCCCAGTCGGATGCCGACTCGTCCGGATCGACGAGCGTGAGCCCTGCCGGCGGCAGCGGCAGCGCGGTCTTGTAGCGCACCTGCTTCAGCGCGAAGCTCGACCGGATGTTCGACACGCCGGGAATCGTCGTCAGCCGCTCGATGATGAAACGCTCGAGCGTGCGCATGTCGGGCATCACGACGCGCAGCAGATAATCGGCGTCGCCCGACATCAAATAGCACTCCATCACCTCGGGCCGCTGCGAGATCGCCTCCTCGAAACGCTGCAGCGCGTCCTCGACCTGCTTCTCGAGGCTGACCTGGATGAACACGTTGATCCGCAGCCCGAGCGGCTCGGGATCGAGCAGCGTGACCTGCTGCCGGAACAGCCCGAGCTTCTCCAGCGCGCGCACGCGGTTGAAGCACGGCGTGGTCGACAGGTTCACCGCGCGCGCGAGTTCCGCGTTCGTGATCCGCGCGTTCTGCTGAAGCTGGTTCAGGATGCCGATGTCGATGCGGTCGAGCCGCTTGGGGGAGGCGCTCATGGTCTGAATATTCCTTCTATCACGACGATTTCGGAATATTTACACTATCTAGCGGCAAATTCCCAATGAATTCAGACGCATATTTTGCGGATCGACGCGTAGCATGAGTCCCATTGATGCGTGCCGCAGCCAGCGCGCGGGAGACTCATATGACGGATCTGTCGAACGGTATCGAACACGCGCAGCGCGCGGCCCTCGCGCGCGCCGATGAGGACCCGCAAGAAACCGCCGAATGGCTCGACGCGCTCGACGCGGTGGTCGCGCACGTCGGCCGCGACCGCGCGCAATACCTGTTCGACCGGCTCGCCGAGCATGCGCGCGCAACCGGCCTCGCGTCGCCGCGCACGCCCGTCACGCGCTACCTGAACACGATTGAGCTCGCCGAGCAGCCGCCGTATCCGGGCGACCTCGACCTGGAGGAACGGCTGTCGGCCGCGCTGCGCTGGAACGCGCTCGCGATGGTCGTGCGGGCGAACCGCGCGTACGGCGAACTCGGCGGCCACATCGCGAGCTATGCATCGGCGTCCGACCTGTTCGAGACCGGCTTCAACCACTTCTTCCGCGCGGCGGCGGCCGCGACCGGCGACGCACCCGGCACGGCCGGCGGCGATCTCGTGTACTTCCAGCCGCATTCGTCGCCGGGCGTCTATGCGCGCGCGTATCTCGAAGGCTTCCTCACCGAGGATCACCTGAAGCATTACCGCCGCGAAATCGCCGGCCCGGGCCTGTGCTCGTATCCGCACCCGTGGCTGATGCCCGATTTCTGGCAGTTCCCGACCGGCTCGATGGGCATCGGCCCGATCAACGCGATCTACCAGGCGCGCTTCATGCGCTACCTGCAGCATCGCGACCTCGCGAACACCGCGGGCCGCACCGTGTGGGGCTTCTTCGGCGACGGCGAGATGGACGAACCCGAATCGCTCGGCGCGCTGTCGCTCGCCGCACGCGAGGGGCTCGACAATCTCGTGTTCGTGATCAACTGCAACCTGCAGCGACTCGACGGCCCGGTGCGCGGCAACGGCCGCGTGATCGACGAACTCGAAGCGCAGTTCGCGGGCGCCGGCTGGAACACGATCAAGGTGCTGTGGGGCTCCGACTGGGATCCGCTGTTCGCACGCGATCACGCGGGCGCGCTCGCGCGTGCGTTCGCCAATACCGTCGACGGGCAGTTCCAGACCTTCTCCGCGAACGACGGCGCCTACAACCGCGCGCGCTTCTTCAGCCAGGACCCCGCGCTCGAAGCGCTCGCCGCACAGCTCACCGATGCGGAGATCGACCGCCTGCGCCGCGGCGGCCACGACGCGCGCAAGCTGCACGCCGCATATGCACGCGCGCTCGCGCACCGCGGCCAGCCGACCGTGATCCTCGCGAAGACGATGAAGGGTTACGGGATGGGCGCGGCCGGCCAGGGCCGGATGACGACCCATCAGCAGAAGAAGCTCGACGTCGACGATCTGAAGGCGTTCCGCGATCGCTTCCGGTTGCCGCTGTCGGACAACGACGTCGAGCAGTTGAAGTTTTACAAGCCAGCGGAAGACAGCCCGGAAATGCGTTACCTGCATGCTCGCCGGGCTGCCCTGGGAGGCTATCTGCCCAGAAGGCGGATGGCGGCATCGAAGGGGCTGACCGTCCCTTCGATGCCGGCCTGGGGAGCGTTCGCGCTGGATGCGGCGGGCCGCGAGATGTCGACGACGATGGCGCTCGTGCGCATGCTCGCCGCGTTGATCAAGGATCGCGACATCGGTTCGCGCGTCGTGCCGATCGTGGCCGACGAAGCGCGCACGTTCGGCATGGCCAGCCTGTTCCGGCAGGTCGGCATCTACTCGCCGCTCGGCCAGCGCTACGAGCCGGAAGACCTCGGCTCGATGCTCTACTACCGCGAGGACACGCGCGGGCAGATTCTCGAGGAAGGAATTTCGGAAGCGGGCGCGATCTCGTCGTGGATCGCCGCCGCGACGTCGTACAGCGTGCACGACCTGCCGATGCTGCCGTTCTACATCTACTACTCGATGTTCGGCTTCCAGCGCATCGGCGACCTGATCTGGGCCGCCGCCGACCAGCGCTCGCGCGGCTTCCTCGTCGGCGCGACGTCCGGGCGCACGACGCTCGGCGGCGAGGGGTTGCAACACCAGGACGGCAGCAGCCACCTCGCCGCGTCGACGATCCCGAACTGCCGCGCGTACGATCCGGCGTTCGCGTACGAAGTCGCGACGATCGTCGATGCGGGCATGCGCGAGATGGTCGAGCAGCAGCGCGACGTGTTCTATTACGTGACCGTGATGAACGAGAATTACGCGCAGCCGTCGATGCCCGACGACGATCCGGCCGCGCGGCGCGAAGGCATCCTGAAGGGCATGCACCGGCTGCCGTCCGGTTCGAACGCAACGGCACGCATGCAGTTGCTCGGCGCGGGCGCGATCCTCGGCGAAGTGCTCGCCGCGCAGCGGATGCTGAAGGACGACTGGGGCATCGACGCGGCCGTATGGAGCGTCACGAGCTTCACCGAACTGCAGCGTGACGGGATGGAAGCCGAGCGTCGCGCGCGGCTCGACGACGACGCGTACTCGACGCCGTACGTCACCGCCGCGCTCGCCACGACGCGCGGGCCCGTGATCGCGGCGACCGACTACGTGCGCGCGGTGCCCGAACTGATCCGCGCATACGTGCCGCGCCGCTACGTGACGCTCGGCACCGACGGGTTCGGCCGCAGCGACACGCGCGACGCGCTGCGCGCGTTCTTCGAGGTCGATCGCGCGAGCATCGTGCTCGCGGCGCTGAAGGCGCTGGCGGATGACGGAGAACTCGATGCGACTATCGTGCGCGATGCGCGAGCGCGGCTCGGCAAGACTGTGCAGCAGCCCGGCACGGCGCCTTGGCAGCGCTAGGCACGCAAGTCATTTCCGCCACGATGCACTGCCCTGACAGGCAGTGCCACCGACACACACCGTTTCCGCCGGCGCGCCGCTGACGCAGCGTGCCCGGCCAACCACTCGTCATGCAGGCTGCGCTACACCGGCAGCGCGTGCGTCGACAGAATCTCCTTCAACACCATGAACGAGCGCACCTGCCGCACGCCCGGCAGATAGAGCAATTGCTCCGCATGCAGCCGGTTGAAGCTCTCGTTGTCGCGTGTGCGCACCAGCATGAAATAGTCGAACTCGCCCGTCACGACGTGACATTCGACACACCCCGACACCTTCTGCGCGGCCTTCTCGAACGCGGCGAACGCTTCCGGCGTCGAGCGGTCGAGCACGAAGCCGATCACGACCAGCATGCCGGCCCCGAGCGGCTTCGGGTCGAGCAGCGCGACGATCCCGCGAATCATCCCCATTTCCTTGAGCCGCTCGACGCGCCGCAGGCACGCCGGCGCGCTCAGCTTCACCTTCGCGGCGAGGCTCACGTTCGAGATCGACGCGTCCTGCTGAAGCTGCCTGAGGATCGCGCGATCGATGCGATCGAGCGCGGGCGCGGCATCGCCCGGCGCCGCCGGTCTTCCAGTTAATTTCATTGCGTCTTCCTCGATTTTTTCGAACTCGAATTGCTTGATCAGCACTCGATTCGTTATCAACGTAGGCCGACGATATTTATTTCGCAAGCTCATTTCGCGCGCGCTTGCCTATCATTTTTCCATCGGGACACGGCGTGCCGGCCCCTCCCGAACGCACCGATGCCCGCGCCAACCCCGCCTTTCCGGAGACAAAAATCGATGAACCTGCAACGCTTCCCCCGTTATCCGCTGACGTTCGGCCCGACCCCGATCCAGCCGCTCAAGCGCCTGAGCGCGCACCTCGGCGGCAAGGTCGAGCTGTATGCGAAGCGCGAGGACTGCAACAGTGGCCTCGCGTTCGGCGGCAACAAGACCCGCAAGCTCGAATACCTGATCCCCGACGCACTCGCGCAGGGCGCGGACACGCTCGTATCGATCGGCGGCGTCCAGTCGAACCAGACGCGCCAGGTCGCGGCCGTTGCCGCGCATCTCGGCATGAAATGCGTGCTCGTGCAGGAGCACTGGGTCAACTATGAAGACCCCGTGTACGACCGGGTCGGCAACATCCAGCTGTCGCGCATGATGGGCGCCGACGTGCGGCTCGTCGCCGACGGCTTCGACATCGGCATCCGCCGTAGCTGGGAAGAAGCGATGGAGAGCGTGCGGCAGGCGGGCGGCAAGCCGTATCCGGTTCCGGCCGGCTGCTCCGAGCATCCGCTCGGCGGGCTCGGCTTCGTCGGCTTCGCGGAAGAAGTGCGTCAGCAGGAAGCCGAGCTCGGCTTCAAGTTCGACTACATCGTCGTGTGCTCGGTGACGGGCAGCACGCAGGCCGGGATGGTCGTCGGCTTCGCGGCCGACGGCCGCGCGGATCGCGTGATCGGCATCGACGCGTCGGCGACGCCGGAGAAAACGCATGCGCAGATCACACGCATCGCGCGCCATACGGCTGAAATCGTCGAGCTCGGGCGTCGCATCGACGAGCAGGACGTCGTGCTCGACACGCGCTACGCAGGCCCCGAATACGGGCTGCCGAACGACGGCACGCTCGAGGCGATCCGGCTGTGCGCGCGGCTCGAAGGCGTGCTGACCGATCCCGTCTATGAAGGCAAGTCGATGCACGGGATGATCGACAAGGTGCGGCTCGGCGAATTCGAGCCGGGCTCGAAGGTGCTATATGCGCACCTGGGCGGCGTGCCGGCGTTGAGCGCGTATGCGGAGATTTTCCGCAACGGGTGACGGGGCCGGGCGGAGGCGCGGCGCGCACCGGCGTCACGCCTCCGTCGAACCGGCACGGCATCCGCCCGGTTCAGCTCCGCTCATCGGGCCGTGTCACGCAGTGCCTTCATCTCGATGTCGCCGTAATAGATCGTCCGCTCGGTCACATCGGACGGGCGGGTCTTCCACCACCATTTGTAGAGGCCGAGCTTGAAGTAGGCGTCGCGATCGTTCGGAAACGCGTTCGGTACGCCCGTAACATGCACGACGCGTTCGCCGTTCCGGAACACCTCGGTCAGCGCGTCGACGCCTGAATCGTCCGGTCGATACCGCAGCACCCACCAGACCCGTTTCCCGCGATCCGCCGACGGGTCGCCGAATGCAACGGATCGGCTCGGCATGCCCGGCGCGCCGCGCACATCGACTTCGTACTTCCCGGCATTCAGCAGCAACGCAAACGGCGGTGATCCGTCGCTGCCGCCCTGATGCAATTGCGCGATCAGTTCCGGCTGTCTGGAATCGAACCGGTAGTCGGCGGGAATGACCGTCGACCAGCGCACCTCGTAGTCGCGACCGTTGGCGAAGCGAAACACCGGCGAGAAGCTGACCTCGGAACGCGGCGTGCCGCTCGCCACGCTGCTGAAGTCCTGCGAGCGGTTCATCGTCACCCTCAACAGCGTGCCGCGAATACCGGAAATCCCGGCGGTGGTGATGTTCTCCACCACCGGCTCCTGCAGACGAAGCCGCGCATCGATGCCGCTCGCCCAGTCCGACCGATAAAAATGCGCATCGTCATGCTTGCCACCTTCCGGGCCCGCGTGGCAAACCGACGCGACGAGCACGCATGCGGCGACGACGAAGCTACCGCGCATCCCGCTCGCCTTTTCGCCGAAACAACCGCGACACATACGCGCGCGCCAGCATCGCCAGGAAGCGGCTGTTGGTCGACAGATAGCGTTTCCACATCCGCCCCGGCTCCTGGATCACGCGAAACGCCCACTCCAGCCCGCTGCGCTGCATCCACGGCGGCGCCCGCTTGACCCTCCCCGCCACCACGTCGAACGTCCCGCCCACGCCCATCACGAAATCGACGCCCAACTGCGATTTCCAGCGATTGATGAAGTTTTCCTTGCGCGGCGACGTGATCGCGACGAACAGCAGCCGCGCACCCGAGCGGCGGATATCGTCCACGACCGCCTGTTCGTCGTCCCAGAAATAGCCGTGGTGATATCCGGCGACCGGCAGCCGCGGATAGCGTGCCGCCGTCACCGCGACGACCCGCTCGACGACCTCCGGCGTCGCGCCGAGCAGATAGACCGGCAGCCCTTTCGCTTCGGCCAGCGCCAGCAGCCGCTCGAACAGATCCACGCCCGCGACGCGCTCGGGCACCGGGATGCCGAGCAGCCGCGCGCCCCAGACGACGCCCATGCCGTCGACGTTGACGATGTCGCATTCGCGAACCGACGCGGCGAGTTCCGCATCGCGCTGCAGGTTGACGAGCTTCGCGACGTTGACCACGACGTGCTGCGTGAATTGCCGTTTCTCGACTCTCGCGCCGATCCAGTCCACCGTATCGTTCATCGACATCAGATGGATCGGGCATGAAAAGATTTCAGCTTGGTTCATAACAAGGCCTCGCCATCATTTTTTTTGACTTCCGGAATATCGTCGGCAAATCGCGACGATCGGCACAGCGACGCGTACAACGCCTTCAGCTTCGCCGACACATCGGCGGAGAAGTAACCGAGCGCCGCAAGCTTCTCGCGCCCGTTGGATCGCGCGTCGGCCTTCAACACATCGGCAAGCTCGTTCGTGAGACGGCCCGCGTCGTGGTCGAACACCACCATCCCCGGCGACACGCCGTCGAGCAGTTGCCGCACGTTGCCGACATCGACCGATACGACCGGCAGATCGAGCGCCATCGCTTCCTTGACCGATTGCGGCGACCCTTCCCGGGTCGACGTCATCAGCAGGCACGCGGCACGCGCCAGCAGGTCGCGCACCTCGCCGCGATCGAGACCGTCGATATGCCGCTCCTGCACCCGGATGCCGTGCTGCTCCTCAAGCTGCCGCAGCACCAGCGAAAACAGCGGATAGTTCTTCTCCGGACGCTTCGGCGACGACGGGAAGACAACGATCGGCACGGCGGCTTTCATCAGCGCATCGTCGCGATTCCCGGCAAAGACCGTTTCATTGACCGCACACGGAATCGTCACGCAGCGGCGGCGCAGCCGGATCAGGCGCGATGAAATTTCCGCACTCACGCCGATGCACGCATGTGCGAAGCAGGCCATCGATTTCGACACCGCGCGCATCCACAGCGGGCCCAGGATGTCCGTGCCGTGGAACGTGATGACAACCCGCGCTTTCGTAAACAGCCGGACCAGCGGTGCGGAACACGCGCTCAGGCCGAAGTGGTAATGCACGACGTCGTACCGGCCCGCACGAGCGGCCTTCCAGACCTGCAGGATCGAGCGCAGGTATTCGCGCTTGCCGCGATACCCTTCGATGACGAGCACGTCGACCGTGCAGCCGCCGGAACGCCGCAGCGCGTCGACCTGCTCGGTCACGAACACGCCTTGCCAGGGGCTCGCGCGGTTGCTGCCGAGATACATGTTCGTAACGACCAGAATTTTCATGAGCGAACTCCCACCACCCCGCCGCGATGCGCCGGGGCGACGCACGGCCGCCCCCACGAGAACGCATACATCGCCAGCAGCGCGGAAAATACGTAAGACGGCGACACAAACGCCATCGAAAAGATGTTGTCGAAGCAGAACGCACCGACGACGTAGAACCAGACGGCCGGCTTGCGCCGCCCTTGCCCGTACCCCAGCACGAACACCAGCCACGCGAGCGCGCCGAACACGCCCATCTCGACGAACAAGTGCGGGTAGAACGTGTCGGTGGTCTTCAACAGCCCGCCGAGCCCGTACCAGTCGAAGTGATAGAGCTGGTAGAGCGGCGACGAGAACTTCACCGACGCCGGGCCGCCGAAGCTGCCCAACCCTTCGCCGAGCAGATTGCCGTTGCCGATCGACTCGAACATCACGCGATAGGATTCGGCGCGCGCCGAATTGCCTGCGACGACGTAGAACAGGATCTTCGCCATGCCGACCTTCAACAGCGAATCCAGCACGCCCATCGCCATCAGCATGAGCATCGTGCCCGCGATGCCGGCGGCAGCCAGCCACGCGCGCACATCCCTGACGTTCCTCACGAACGGATAGAGCGCCAGCACCGCGAACAGCTTGAACGAGAAGCCGAGCAACGCGAACAACAGGAACCCCCACGACGCGATCGCCGCGCGACGGCCGGACCAATACCAGCGGCACAGCAGGAATGCACAAAAGTTGATGAAGCTGAACTCCGAAAAGAACCCCATCCACCCCTGCGCACGCAGGAACAATCCCGAATCGATCCGCACCGGCATGAACAGCGGCAGCCCGGTCGCATACGACACGTAGAAATACAGCTGGAACAGGTCGTTGCTCACGACCACGCCGATGAACGTCTTGACCAGCACGTCGAGCCGGTCGCGATACGGGTAGATAGCCACCGTGATCGCGACCGGAAAGAGGAAGCGGACGAGTTCCTCGATCCCGGCATGGACGTTAAACGACAGCAGCATCCCGATGCAGAGCGACACGGCGATGGGCAGCGCGAGAACGGCCAGCCGGTGAAAGCGCGGACGCAGCAGGATCGCCGCGAACACGAGGCCGAACGCACCCATCTTTACGGCCTGCGAACGATCGTCGTCGAGCGTGAGCAGCGTGTCGCTGACGCAGAAGACGAAGTAGGCGAGCGCCAGCAGGCCGGCGCCCAGGTCGGCCACGCGCGATCGACGATGCGGCACGATCGCCGGGAATCGGGCGGCTGCATTCATGGCCGCGCTCCCGACGACGCCGGCATCGCTTGCATATCGGCGGCGCCCGACGCCCTGATCGATTCCGCATAGGCCGCGCATACCCGCCGTGCATGCATCACGACGATCGCGTTCCGGATCAGCGTCACGACCACCGCGGACGCCAGCATGCAGAAGAACCCGGTTTCGCCGCCGATGGCGACGCAGCCGCCGAGCAAAACGACGAACAGCGCCGAGGTGCCGATGTTGATCCGCGCGGTGGCCGCGCTCTGCTCGAACGCCATCATCACGTTGCTGCCGACGACGCCAAGCACGCCGGCCGCGCACTGGATCGCCAGCAGCACGCCGCCCGCGAGCGCCACGTACGCGCCGTTGCCGTCGAGCCCGTAGCGGTAGGTCAGTCCCGCCACCATTGCCAGGTTCGCGACCAGCACGACCAGGTTCGACAGGTCGATATTGCGCCGCATCGCGCCCAGCGTCGCGTCGAGCGGCGCCCTGTCCTTCTTCCGCTTCACGAGGTCCGGCAACTGCGCGATCGAAATGGCGCGCGGCAGCAGGTTGCCGATCGCGGTCACCGAGGAAAACAACGACAGCATCCCCGCGAACGACGCACCGCACATCGCGTTCGCCGCCGGCACGGTCACCAGCGCGATGCCGCCGGACAGGAAATTGGTCAGCCCGAACTGCAGCCCCTTCACGTCGATGCGCATCGAAAACGCGCGACGATCTGGCATGCCGATCGCGGCGAACATCGCGACGGCCACCACGACCAGCGCAACGGCCAGGCACAGCGACGCGGAATAGCCGTGGCGCGTGCCGATCCACAGCATCGCGCACGAGCCCGCGATCAGCAGGCAGTCGAACGCGATCGTGATCCGGTAGCGGCGGTACGACACGAAGAAATGCCGCGCGAGCTGATACACGGTCCAGCCCCACATCAGCGCGACCACGCCGCCGAGATCGAACGCGACGAGGCCGGTCGCGAACACCAGCACGCATGCGATCGTGGCGGCCACGGCGGTCCATCCCGCCATCGACACCAGCGAGTAGAACGCGCCGCGCGCCGCCTGCTTCCCGTCGCTCGCCGGTACGCGGACCAGAATCAGCGTCGCCCAGCCGATGGCCGTGAAGAAACCGATCATCTGCGCGATCGACAGGTTGGATGCCGCCGCCCCAAGCTCGTCCAGCGAATAGATCCGCTGGACGACCCAGAACGTCAGCACGCGATAGAGGCCGGGCGCGCCGGTACAGACAAGCGCCTCGACACGGCCCAGCAGCTTTTTGGCGTCGGCATTCCGCAGCATGATTGTTGTGCGCCCGTCCGTTACCCGCGCGCCAGCACGCCGCGCGTGTCGATCACGACCTTGGTCTGCAGCCGCACCGGGTCCATGCGCCGGAACGGCGCGTGATCGACGAGGATCACGATCACGTCGGCTTCGGCCAGCGCGGTGTTCAGCTCGCACAGCCGGGTCGTTGCTTCCAGCGCTGCCGGCAACACGGCGATGTTGGGCTCGACGACCAGCAGCGTCGCGCCGGCGTTCTTCGCCAGCGCTTCGACGATCTCCATCGCGGGGCTCTCGCGCAGATCGTCGATATCCGCCTTGAACGCAAGCCCGAGACACGCGATCACCGGCTCGCGGAACCGGCTCGCCGCCTGCCGCACGCGCTCGTAGACGAAATGCGGCTTGTCGTCGTTCACATTGCGCGCGGTGCGGATCAAACGCGCATGCTCCGGCGCGGAATCGACGATGAACCACGGATCGACCGCGATGCAATGGCCGCCCACGCCCGGCCCCGGCTGCAGCACGCTGACGCGCGGATGGCGATTCGCCAGCCGGATCAGCTCCCATACGTTGATGTCCAGCTGGTCGCAAATCACCGACAGCTCGTTCGCGAACGCGATGTTCACGTCGCGAAACGCGTTCTCGGTCAGCTTGCACATTTCGGCGGTGCGTACATCGGTCAGGATGCACTCGCCGCGCACGAACACCTCGTACAGCTCCTGCGCACGCGAGCCGCACTTGCGCGTCATGCCGCCGATCACGCGGTCGTTCTCCACGAGTTCGCGCACGACATGGCCCGGCAGCACGCGCTCGGGGCAATGCGCGATACGGATGTCCGAGCGCTCGCCGGCCTGTTGCGGAAAGCTCAGGTCCGGGCGGTGCGCCGCGAGCCACGCGGCAATTTTTTCGGTCGCGCCGACCGGCGAAGTCGACTCCAGCACCACCAGGTCGCCCTTCTTCAGCACCGGCGCGATCGACCGGCATGCGGCCTCGATATAGGTCAGGTCAGGCTTGTTGCCATCGGCAAACGGTGTCGGCACCGCGATCAGGAACGCATCGGCCGGCTCGGGCGTCGCCGTCGCGCGCAGGTAGCCTTGCGTCACGGCGGCATGCACGAGCATGTCCAGTTCGGGTTCGACGATATGGATCTCGCCGCGATTGATCGTGTCGACCGCATGCTGCGACACGTCGACGCCGACGACGCTTTTACGGCGCGCGGCAAAGGCCGCCGCGGTGGGCAGGCCGATATAGCCCAGCCCGATGACGGAAATGGTTTCGAATGACATGAATGAGGTTCTCCAGACGTCGGGGGATTCAGCAGGGCGAGCCGGCCAGGTATGCCGGCCCCTGCGTCAGGATCGGCGGCGAGACCAGCAGATCCGCAATCCGCTCGCTTGCACGGCCATCGCCGTACGGGTTGTGCGCGCGGCTCATCGCGCGATAGGCAGCGCCGTCGTCCCACAGCTCGACCACCGCGCCGACCAGCCGCTCGACTTCGGTGCCGACCAGCCTCACCGTGCCGGCCGCGACGGCTTCCGGTCGCTCGGTGGTGTCGCGCATCACGAGCACCGGCTTGCCGAGCGACGGCGCTTCTTCCTGGATCCCGCCGGAATCGGTCAGGATCAGCCATGCGCGGCTCATCAGGTACACGAACGGCAAGTACTCCTGCGGTTCGATCAGCACGACGTTGCCGATGTCGCCGAGCAGCCGCGTGACGGGCTCGCGCACGTTCGGATTCAGGTGCATCGGATAGACGATGCGGCACTCCGGATAGCGCTTCGCGATGGTCGCGATCGCTTCGCAGATCTGCTCGAAACCGCGGCCGAAGTTCTCGCGGCGGTGGCCGGTCACGAGGATCATGCGTCGCTCGTCGTCGACGAACGGAAACCGCTCGCGCATCTGCCGCACCAGCGCCCGGTCGTGCTTGAGGCGCCCGGTGATCGTCAGCAAGGCATCGATCACGGTGTTGCCGGTCACGTGCACGCGAGCGGCGTCGACGCCTTCGGCCAGCAGGTTCGCCCGTGAGGTTTCGGTGGGCGCGAAGTGATGCAGCGCGAGCGCGCCCGTCACCTTCCGGTTCGCCTCTTCCGGCCACGGCGAATACAGGTTGCCGGTGCGCAACCCGGCTTCCACGTGACCGACCGGAATGCGTCGGTAGTACGCGGCGAGCGTCGCGCCGAGCGTCGTGGTCGTATCGCCGTGCACGAGCACGAGATCGGGCCGGAACGATTCCAGCACCGGATCGAGCGCATTGAGGATGTGCCCGGTCAGGCTGCCGAGCGTCTGCCCGGCGCGCATCAGGTCGAGATCGAAATCCGGCACGATGCCGAACAGGTCGAGCACCTGGTCGAGCATCTGGCGATGCTGGGCCGTCACGCAGACGCCGCAGCGCACGCCTTCGCGGGCCCGCAGCGCGTGGACGAGCGGCGCCATCTTGATGGCTTCCGGGCGGGTGCCGAACGTGACGAGGATGTTTTCGTGGTGATGGGTCATTGGAATCTCCGTCGGCGGATCACGTGCGATCCGCAGCGGTTTGCGAATCGGCGTTGTCATACCCGTACGCGCCGTAGTTGCCATACCGGGCGGAACGCAGCCCCGGCCGGAAGCCGTTGAACACGACCGCGGTCGCGCGCGCGCCGACGCGTTCGATCCGCTTCGACGCTTCGAGCAGTTCGCCCGAGGTCGTCACGCCGGCACGTGCCGCAAGCAGGATCGTGTCCGCCTGCGCGGCAAGGACGACGGCGTCCGTCACCGGCAACAGCGGCGGCGCGTCGAGCAGCACGACGTCGTAATCGCGTGCAACGTGCATCAGCAACGCCGACAGACGATCGGACGACAGCAGTTCGACGGGCCGATCGGCATACGGGCCGGCCGGCAGCAGGTCGACGTTCGGCGCGACGTCGCGCACGATGGCGTCGGCGGCGGTCGCGCCGCCGCGAAGGACGGTCGACAGGCCGATCTCCGGCCGCAGGCCGAAGCGCTTGGCCAGCTTGCCGCGACGCAGGTCGCCGTCGATCAGCAGCACCCGCTTGTTCGACTGTCCGAGCAGCGCGGCCACGTTGCCCGACACGAACGATTTCCCGACACCCGCGGACGGCCCCGTGATCAGCACACGGTTGCCGTCGGGCTGGTCCATCAACTGGAACCGCAGTGCCGTGCACAGGCTTCGCAGCGCCTCGACCGCGGGTTCGTTCGGTCGCGCCAGCGCCAGGACCGTCGCCCCGCCTGCCGCGGCGTCACGCTGCGCAAGCCGGTGTTGCGCAACGCTGTGCGGAATCGTCGCCATCACGTTCAGGTTCGTGTCGCGCTCGATCTCCGCGGGATCGGTCACGCCGCCGAACAGCACCGCGCGGCCGATCACGGCGCACGTGCCGAGCACGAGCCCTATCAGCGCGGCCATCACCGTGACCAGCGCCGGCCTTGGCCGCACGGGCTTGTCCGGCACGATCGCGCGATCGATCACACGCACGTTGCCGATCTTGCTCGCGGTCGCCAGGCGAAGCTGCTGGACGCTGTTCAGCAAGCCGACGTAGATCTCCGTTTGCACGGTCACGTCGCGGCGCAGGCGTACGACGTTCTGCTGCGCATCGGGCAAGCGCCGGATCGTGTCGTTGATCGTCCCGATCTGTGCGTTGGCGGCGGCGATCTGCCGGTCGACCGCCGCGAGCTCCGGGTGAGCCGGCGTCAGCGTCGACGCCAACGCCCGCCGCTTCTGTTCGAGCTCGAACAGCGACATCTGCGCGGCGGTCGATTGCGTCAGCATCGCCTTCGCCTGCTCGGTCAGGTCCACGATTTCATGGCGGGCCTGGTATTCATTGAGGCGATCTTCGGCCGCACGCAACTGACGCTCCACGGCCGGGACCTGGTCGCTCAGGAACGCCAGCGACTTCTCGGCGGTGGCCGCCTTGCGGCTCGCGTTCTGCTGCACGTAGTTGTCGGCGATCGCGTTCAGCACGGCTGCCGCGCGCACCGGATCATGGCTTTCGTACGACACGCCGATCACGCCGGACTGATCCTTGCCGCGGTTCGCTATCGTCAGTTTCTTCTGCAGTTCGGCGAGCACGACCTGCCTCGAATCCGCCTTCACGACGAACTGCGCGCCCGCTTCGGCTTCGATGCCGGCTACCTGCAGCGTCACGTCGCCGGCGGCCGTCTTCACGCGCAGCGGCTCGCCGATCGCGCCTTCCGCATCGCGATCGAGATCGCTGCCGGACAGGCGATAGCGCCCGTCGCCCAGCGACGTGACGATGAACGTGTGTTTCTGGAAGTCGCGCGGCACGTCGAATGCCGGAACGTCGATGCGCTCGTTGCCCCAGACGAACCCGCCGATCCCGAACAAGCCGGGCGTCGACAGCCTGCGATTGAAGCGCGCGACGGCGGAGCCGATCACGGGCACGCGGCGCGGATGCGCTTCGATGTGCAGGCGCTGACCGTCGACGACCGGTTCGGTCACGAGCCGCGAGCGCAGGATTTCCATCTCGCCGTCGTCGGTCGACTTCACGTCGAACAGCGCGCCGAGGCCGCCGACGAGCCCGCCGTCCGCCATGCTGCGCAGGTCCGAGCCGCCGCTTTCCACCTGCACGGCAATGTCTGCCTTGTAGACCGGTTTCACGACGAAGGCATAGCCGGCTCCAAGCGCGGCACACGCCGCCGTGACCGCGACGATGCGGCCTGCGTGCCGGATCAGCACGTCGAGGATGCCGCGCACGTCGAGTTCGTCGGCGTCGTGTAAATGAGGTTGGCGTGGGTTCGATGCGTTCATTTGAGGCTCACTGCAAGTGTTCCGGCGCATCCGCGCCGGTATCCGGATGCGGCTGCGGGTTCGGTTCGAAGGTGGCGATCCGCGCGGCCCAATCGGCCACGCCGTGCTCGATCAGCCTCATCGCGTAGTCGTAGACGTAGCGGCTTCGGCGGTACGGATCGGGAACGTCGGTCTGGTAGCGCTCGGTCAGGCAATACACACGGCCGCGCGTCATCGGGCAAATCCGCTCGATCAGATGGCGCTGCGCGACCTCCATCACCAGAATCAGGTCGGCCCACCGGCAGGTTCGTTCATCGACGCGTCGGGCCCGATGCGCGGACAGGTCGAAGCCGCGCTCGATCAACAGCGCATTCATCACCGGGTCGACCGCCGTCCCGCCGATCGCCGCGACGCCGGCCGACTCCACCGTGCGACCGGGCAGCGCGCGCGACAACAGCGCCCGCGCGGCCGGGCTGCGGCATACGTTGCCGGTACACACCACCAGGATCCGTTTCATCATTTCGTGACGATCGCGGCCGTCAGGCCCGCGTTGATGGCCGGCAGCAGTTGCGCGAGCACGCGGCCGAAGCGCGCGAGCTTCGTGCTGTCGACGTACACGACGTCGCGCGGCTGCAGCTCGAACTCATTGGCGAGCACCATCGACACCGGCGAGCTGCCGTCCAGATGAAACACCTGCGCCTGCCGGTCCGCGCCGGCGCGAATCACGTAGGTCTGCCTGGGGTCGGCCGTACCCTGGTTCACGCTGCCGGCCTGCGACAGCGCGTCGGCCAGCGTGAGCCGGCCGTTGCGCAGCGGCAGCGCCGTCGTCGGCTTGTTGACTTCGCCCATCACGTACACGCCGAACTGGTCGCGCGCGCCGACCTGCAGCAGGTCGCCGTTGCGCAGCACGATGCGCGACGGATCGACGCGCTCGCGAATCAGGCCCGGCAGGTCGACCGGATAGGCGGCACCGTCGCGCACGAGCGTCATGCGGCTCTGATCGGCGTCGGCCGTGAAGCCGCCCGCGCGCGTGACGGCTTCGAGCAGCGTCATCGGCGTGTCGTTGAGCGGGTGCGCGCCCGGCGCGCGAACTTCGCCGTCGATGTAGACGCGATTCGCGCGATACGACGCGACGCGCACCGTCAACTGCGGCGCGACGAACCACTTCGACAGCCGCGCGCGCAGCGCGGACTGAATCTCGCTCGTGCTCATGCCGGCGACATGCAGTTCGCCCACGTACGGAAAGGCCAGGTTGCCGGCCTGATCGACGACGAAGCCCGCCGGCGGATCGGCAGCGCGCACCTGCTGCGTGCCCGGATTGCCCTGCGCCGCGGCCAGTTCGGGGTGGTCCCAAACGGTGATCTGCAGCACGTCGCCCGCGTCGATCGCGTACGGCGCCGGCACCGCAAAGAGCGCCGCGCGCGTGCGTTCCTCCTGTGCGCTCGCCTCGCGCCGCTGGGCCGCGATCAGCTCGCCGTCGATCGGCCCGATCGGTACCGATGCCGCCGCTTCACGCGAAGCGGGTGCGTTTCGCGGCTGGCCGGACGGTGCCGCGACGATGCGATGCATCGACACCGCCAGGCCGCCTTCGTATGCCTGCGTCGCGATACCGCCATCCCGCGCCGCATCGTGCGCGAGGTTCATATGCATGCCCGGTTCGATCGTGCAAGCAGACAGCAGCACGACGGGCAAGACCGTCATTGCCGATCGCAAGCGTTGCGCCCGTGACCCGGGCCGTTTTCCAGTTTCCATTTCCGTTGTCCAGAGCGTGTGCATCGACGCGTCATTCAATAGGCATTGCGATGCGTGAATCCATACAGGACGGTCGCCGCCACGATCCTTACGTCCATCGCAAACGACCAGTTGTTCAGGTAATAAAGATCGTGTTCGACCCGCTTCTGCATCTTCTCGACGCGATCCGTCTCGCCGCGATGCCCGTTGACCTGGGCCCAGCCGGTGATGCCCGGCTTGATCCGGTAGCGCTGGATATAGCCGTCGACAAGGGGCTGGTAGAAGCGGTCGTGCTCCACCGCATGCGGGCGCGGCCCGACCACCGACATGTCGCCCTTCAGCACGTTGAAGAACTGCGGCAGTTCGTCGAGGCTCGTGCGTCGCAGCAGCGCGCCGACACGCGTGACGCGCGGGTCGCCTTGCGTCGCCTGCCGGACTTCGCCCGGCTCGCGCGTGTCCGGCACGCGCATCGTCCGGAACTTGTAGATCGTGAAGATGCGCCCGTAAGCGCCCCTGCGTTGCTGCCGGAACAGCACCGGCCCCGGCGACGACAACTTCACCGCCAGCGCAACGACGGCCATCAGCGGTGCGATTCCGATCAACGCCAGGCCCGCGAACACGCGGTCGAACACCGCCTTGCCCACCAGCGCCCGCGCTGAAAGCGGCGACGAGACGAGATCGAGCGCGTGACCACGAAGCGCCCCGTTCGGATGAAGCGGCGTCATGCCGGTGAGGTCGGGCATGAAGCGGATGTCGACCAGATCCTCGGCGAACGCGTGGACGATCTCGCCGACGCGATCGGCCTCCGACAGCGGCAGCACGATCCAGATCTCCCCGACGTGGGCGCGACGCACGTACTCGACGAATTCGGCGAGGTCACGATGCACGGCCGGCTCTTCCGGCCCGATCGGCGACGAACCGGACATGTCGAAGATCGCGGCGATCTGGAACGACCGCCCCGTTTGCCGCGCATCGCGCCCGACGAGCGCCCGGCAACGTTCGCGATGCCCGACGAGCGCAACCGGTTTGCGCCGGGCATGCCGCGCCGCCGCGAAAACACCGAGACACCACCGCGCGGCCTGCGACACGACGAGCGCGACCGCCGACAGCGCGAACCAGCCGGCTAGCCAGCCGAGCGCGACCGGAAATTGCCGGTCGTGCGCCATGACGGAAATCGCGCCGACGCACAACGCGACGGCCAGACAGGCCGGCGCAAGCCACACGCGACGCCACGACAGGCGGCGCTCGGGATCGCCGTACACACCGACCAACGGAAACAGGACCAGCGCGCACGCGATCGAAACGGCGATCAGCACCGCATCAGATCCGGCAGACGGCGAGCCGCCCAGCCAGCTTCTCGCTGCCCATGCGGTGACGACGAGCAATACGGCGTCCAGCAACCTGAACCGTGAAGCTGTTCCGCGAACGGCGGGGGTATATCTAGTTTGGTTGAACGAAGGCATAACCCTGGGCGATCATCCGTCGCGATCGATTGGCGACGGAACGGCGGTGCATCTACACGCAATGCACGCCACGCCGGCACGAATCGAATCCCGGACCGATGATCGATTTCATGTGTTGTTTAGTAATGCGAATCTGAATCGATTGACATGGACCTTCAATCAAACGTCACGGATCGTTAAATTTCGCACCTGGCTGACGTGGCCCAACAACTTCAACGAGACCGACGCCCTCTGCTTACCGCAAGCCCATCGCTTATCGAAACGATGTAAGACTTGATACTGCCACTACGATCTGGTGTTTTAAATCGTTCATGTCCTAAACTAATTGGCATAGATATGTTTCTTGTACTATTTGCCAATGAAGCCCCTGCCTACAAGGCGTGTCTATTGATGTCAAGTGACCGAGCAAGCCGCGTGATGTGTGCCGGATCATTTCGCGAGCCGGCGTGAAAACACTGCCATCCCGCGAACGCGATGGCCGACGACTGCGACGTGTGTCGGCGTTGCGACCAGAGGCGGCGTCAACGCGCCGCTGCGCATGGGCGGCAGGTTTCGCCGCGCGTCCCGAGCAACGCCCGCCAGCGCTACTTACGCGCGTTGTTTCAGGTGACAGCCGGCTCGGTATCGACGCGCATCGGCGTCGCCCGTTCCGACATGACGTGCCGGCTCGGCGGCGAATCGGGGATCTCGACTGCAGCAAAAAGGCGAGCGTGTGCCGTGCGCTCGTCACGCTGCCGCTCGTGCGCAACCGTCACGGCAGCGTCAGCGTTCGCTTCGCGTACGAGAACAGGAAAGTCCGCTTGGGACGTGATTGAAATTTTTCAGCGAGATCGCTTGAGGGGCGCGGCCCGGACGTAAACGAAATACCGCCGGCAAGCCGGCGGCAAAAGATGCGCCACGGATGACGTGGCGCACCTGAGGCACTCGATTCAGCGAGCGCGGGTCATTGAGCTGTGAATGACCCGTGCGACGCTGCCGCGACGGACGCGCAAAGCATCGCGACCAGCGCACCTTGAGTGAGACGACGGGAAAGGTTGGTCTTCATGTCGTTATCGATCGATAGAGTCGTTGTTCGGCTTATGCGTCCATACGAACTTCGATGAACCCCCGGCTTGGCGCGATGGTGGTCTCCCCGCTGCCGCCCCGTTGCTTTCGGCCCGGTCAGTCGTACCAGTACGTCCGATTTCAGACGCCGTAGTACGGATAGCCCGAGTACCAGTAGCCGTAATAGACGTCACGCCATTGCGTGCGCCATTTCCAGTCTTCTTCGTCTTCTTTCTTCGCCTTGCGCGCGAACTCGAGCAGCTTCTTCGATTCCTTGTCGCCGCGGAAATAACGCAGGCCGGGATCGTATGCCGCCTTCGGCCGGGCCTTCGCGGCCTGCTTCAGCGCGACGACGCGCGCAGCAATTCTTCGAGCTTTTCACCTCCGCGAGCTTGGCTCGCAACCTGGTCGCGCGCGGCGCAGCGGATACAATCCGCCAACGCCGACACGCTGCCCAAGGCTCTCTCAGGTTCTCTCTTTGAATCGTTCCGTCACTACTTCATTGCCGCCGCTCTTCGCTGTATCGGCTGTCGCCGGCATCGATCCCAAACATGACGCGGCAAACAATAGTGACGTGGTGAGCAATAATAATGGAGAAAAATGGCATGTCAAGGTCCTTCGCTTTTTCAAAGCTTGCATGACGCGTCACTTTTGATATCCTCTTCCTCGCCCAAAACCCCTGGAGACCCCATCGAGATGCCCAACAGCGAGCAGGCCAATGTCGATCTGATCACCGCCAACAAGGTGCGCGACCTCCTGAACCGGAACGGCATTCCGCCGCGAAGTCACAACACGACGATCGCGAACGTGCTCGGTCTCAGTTTCTCGGTCGTCACGCGCAAGATGAAAGGCCTGATCCCGTGGAACCTGTCGCAGTTGCAGGACATCGCGACGCACTTCGGCGTGCCGCCCGCGATCCTGCTCGACGACAAGGGCGCGCAGCCGCCCGCGGCCGAGATGGTCGACGCGACGCTCGTGATCGAGTCGCGGCGCTTTCGCTGCCGCGCCGCGATCTCGACGAAGGCCAGCAGCCAGATCGAAACGGATTTCGTCGCGCTGCAGTGGCAAGGCGAATGGATCGTCACCGAGCGTCAGCACGCACGCGAAGGGCGCACGTATGCGGTCGACGTCGTCGAGCTGCGCTCGAGCCAGCCGAACGTGTACGCGGCGCGGATCGCCGTGGTCGACGATTCGCGGGACGTCGCCGAGACGGTATGTGAATATTTCATCGAAAAAGGCGTGAACGCGATCCCGTACTTCGACGGCGCCACGTTCCGCAAGGCGCTGGAAGTCGAGGATTTCGACGGCTACATCCTCGACTGGATGCTCGGCGACCAGACCGCCGCCGATCTCGTGCGCGGCATCCGTTCGAGCGAGAACAGCGGCGCGCCGATCTTCCTGCTGACCGGCAAGATCTCGACCGGGGAAGCGAGCGAGGACGAAATCGCGCACATCGTGTCGCACTACAACGCGCGCTGCGAGGAAAAGCCGGTGCGCTTGCCGATCCTGTTCGCCGAAGTGGCACGCGAACTGAAGATCGCGCTGCCGGCCGTGGCCGCCGCGGGCTGAGACCGGAGCGACACCCCACCACCGCACGACCGAGGGAAAGACATGCGAATTTCAACCATCTGGACCAAGAGCCTGCTGACGGCCTGCCTGCTCGGCATGGCCGCCGCGGCATGGGCCGCTTCGTCGTTTACGTTCACCGTCGACGGCAACATCGACAAGAGCAACCAGCAAGGCAAGACGGCATACGTGTTTTCCGAGCAGGCGCTGATGGCGCTGCCGCAGCATACGATCGTCACGTCGACGAGCTGGACGCCGAAGGCGACCTTCACCGGCCCGCGCCTGTCCGACGTGCTGAAGGCCGTCGGCGCGCACGGCACGCAGATCGAATTCCACTGCATCGACGAATACACGTTCACGATTCCCGTGTCCGACGCCGACCGGTACGGCGTGATCCTCGCGCGAACGATGAACGGCAAGGTGCTCGGCAACGACAACTACGGCCCGCTGTGGATCATGTATCCGCGCGACCAGTATCCCGACGAGCTGAAGACGCCGCTCGGCGAAGCCAAGTTCGCGTGGCAGATCATCGGCCTGACCGTGAAGTGAAATGACGCGGCCGCGGCGGAAAAACAGAAAGATCATCCTGGTCCTCGGATCGCTGTGGATCACGGGATTCGCCGCGTGGGCGTTCCTGCTGTGGGATCTGCTGGCGACATCGGTCAACGAGGGCGTGCTCGAAGGGCCGCGCGAAGGCGTGTTCTGGACGGCCGCGCAATACCGGAACGTCTATACGCGGTTCGACCGGCAGCTGATCCTCTACGCGACGCACGAGGACGACGACTTCGATCGCGTGCAGATGCAGCTCGACAGCCTGTCGGTGTCGTTCGGGTTCCTGCAGCGGCCGTCCGAGGTATCCGAATACTGGCTGCGCATCCCGCGCGCGCGCAACGAGATCGCCGCGCTCGGTGAATTCATGGCGCGCCTGAAGCGCGACGTGCCGTTGCTGCGCGGTGCGCCGAAGCATGCGCGGCAGGTGATCGACGACGTCAATGCATACTGGCCGAAGGTCAACGGCCTCGCGAACTACTTCCGCGCGATCGAGATGGCGCAGCGCGATTTTACGTTCCATCAGCTGAAGGAAAAGCAGCGCGCGATCCTGACCCTCGGCATCGTGCTCGGCGTGATCCTGTGCGCGCTGTTCCTGCTGCTGTTCTATACGATGCGCACGCGCGACGACCTGCTCGAACGGCAGGACGCGGCGCTCGACGCGGAACGCAAGGCGTCCGATCGCGCGTTCGAGATGATCGAGGCGAAGAACGCGTTCCTCGGGATGGTCAGCCACGAGCTGCGCACGCCGCTGCAGGCGATCTGCGGATCGATCGAGATCCTGCTCGCACGCCCGCAGTCCGACGCGAACCTGAAGACGATCCGGCGGCTGCAGAATTCCGCGCTATCGCTCGAAGCGCTCGTCAAGGACCTGACCGACTACATCAAGCTGCGCTCGACGAAGCGCCTCGCCGAACTGGAAACGGTCGGCATGGCACCGCTGCTCGCCGAAGTGATCGAGCCGCTGCGCGACAAGATCGCGGCCAAGCGGATCGCGGTCACGCAGCAGGTCGAACCGCACGATCTCGCGATCCGCTCGGACCGCAAGCTGTTGCGGCAGGTGCTGTCGAACCTGATCGAGAATTCCGTCAAGTACACGCTCGGCGGGTCGATCAAGGTATCGATCACGCTCGCCGACGCGCCGGCCGGCCGGCAATTGAAGCTTGCCGTGCGCGACACGGGCACCGGCATCGCGAAGCCGCACCTGTCGAAGATCTTCGAGCCGTTCTACCGCGCGAACGACGCGGTCGGGCTGCACGTGGACGGGATCGGCATGGGGCTCGCCGTCGTGCGCGAAATCGTCACGACGCTGCGCGGGCATGTGGACGTGCGCAGCGTGGTCGGCGAAGGCAGCGAGTTCGTCGTGACGCTGCCCGTCGAAGTGCCCGACTTCGTCGAGGCCGCCGGTGAAGCACCCGCGTGGTCGGCCGCCGCCGCGCATCGCGACCTGCGCGCGCTGGTCGTCGACGACAACGACAACGCGCGCGAAACGCTTGGTGCGATGCTGTCGGCGCTCGGCATCGAAGCCGATCTGTGCGGCACCGGCCAGGAAGGCGTCGCGCGCTTCGGCACGGGCCGCTACGACATCGTGGTGCTGGATCTCGAACTGCCGGACCTGAGCGGCTTCGAGGTCGCGCGGCGCATTCGCGCGGTCGCTCAACCGGGCGACGACGGCCGACATCCGGCAATCATCGGCGTCAGCGCCTATGAATCGGCAGCGCTGCGCGAGAACGAACAGGTGTTCGACGAATTCCTGCCGAAGCCCGTGCACCTGCGCGAACTCGGCGCCCTCATCGAGAAGCTGCTCGGCTGAATCGGTATGCCGCGTGCAAACGCGCACGACATCGCGCGCCAGCACTGCGTCGCGCGTTACCGCTCACGTTCCCGTTTATTCGCCGATCAGATGCAGCACGATGTCGCGCCGGTGCGCCGCGCGGCGATGCTCGAACAGGTAGATCCCCTGCCAGGTGCCGAGCACCATGCGCCCGTGCTCGACCGGAATCGACAGCTGAACCTGCGTGAGCGCCGTGCGCAAATGGGCGGGCATGTCGTCGGCGCCTTCGGTGTCGTGCTCGTAGCGCGTGTCGTCCTCGGGCGCGAGCGTCGCGAAGTAGCGTTCGAGATCGCGCTGCACCGACGGATCCGCGTTCTCCTGGATCAGCAGCGATGCCGACGTATGCCGGCAGAACACGGTGAGCAGGCCCGTGCGGATCGACTGCTGGTCGACGAACGCGCGCACCTGCGACGTGAATTCGACGAGGCCGCTGCCGCGTGTGTCGACGGCGACGTGCGTGATGGCCTGTTGCATGGCGATGCCTTCAGGCCAGCGCAGCGAAGCCGTCGGCTTCGATCTGCTTCGCATCGGCGGGGCGCACGACGCGCGCGACTTCGACGCCGTCGCGCAGGAACACCAGCGTCGGCCACAGCTTCACGCGGAACGAACGGCCGAGCGGGCGGCCCGGGCCGTCCTCGATCTTCAGGTGGCGCACGGTGGGGTGTGCGGCGAACGACGCCACGATCGCAGGTTGCGCGCCTGCACAGATGCCGCACCAGTTCGCGCCGAATTCGATGACGGTCGTGCCGGCGAGTGCGTCGACTTCCGCGCGCGTGGGCGCCTCTTCGGAATAGCGTTGCGGGGTGTGCATCGGGGCCCTCATATGCAATTCTGGAACGTGACCGCACCGGGTCGGCGGGTGCGATCGGCGATGTCCTACTGTAGCGGAAAAGCCGGCGCGATGCCGGCGCACGCGGGCACGGAAGCCGGCCGGCGCAATGGCCCGACGCCTTCCGCGCGCCGCCCGCGCATCACGCGCAATTTCCGTTCCGCCATCGCGCCGCCGCCCGCTGGATGACACGACAAGAATCGGAGCGCCGCGCGGCCGCGACGGGATCAGCATGCGGACTGATCCGTCAACGAAACGAAGGCCCCGACCATGAACGCTCCGCATCGCGTCACCGAACCGAATATCCTCTATTTCGGCACGCCCGTCGTGCTGGTCAGCACGCTGAACCCGGACGGCACAGCAAATCTTGCGCCGATCTCGTCCGCGTTCTGGCTCGGCTGGCGCGGCGTGATCGGCATCGCCGCCAGCTCGCAGACCACCCGCAACCTGCTGCGCACCGGCGAATGCGTGCTGAACCTGCCGTCGTCGGCACAGGCGCACGCGGTCGACCGGATCGCGCGCACGACGGGCACGTATCCGGTGCCCGACGGAAAGCGGGCGAGAGGCTATGTATACGAACCCGACAAGTTCGGCACGGCCGGGCTTACCGAAGCGGCGTCGCTAACCGTGTCGCCGCCGCGCGCGCTCGAATGCCCGGTTCACCTGGAAGCGGTCGTCGCGGCCACGCACGGCCTCGCCGATGAAACACCCGACCTGCGCGGCAAGATCATGGTGTTCGAGCTGCGCATCCAGCGCGTGCACGTGCATCCCGACCTGCTGATGGACGGCCATCAAGACCGCATCGATCCGGACAAATGGTCGCCGCTGATAATGAGTTTTCAGAAGTTTTACGGCCTCGCGCCGCAGCAAGTGCACGCGTCGCGGCTCGCCCAGATTCCCGAGCGCGCGTATCGCAGCCCCGATATCGAGCGCTCGCGCAACGCAGGCGCGCCGGCCGCGCCGGCCGGTGCGCCGCAGCCGATCGGATAAGATACGGCCGGCCATCCTCATTGGCCCAAGACCGAACCGACGGAGTGTTTTCAGTGATTCAAGCTACCCCAGTATTCAAGGACAACCTCGCGCAATTGCCGGCCATCGACGGCATCGCGCGCATCGATCTCGTCGGCGCGAACGGCGACGTGGTCGCCAGCATCGAGAACCAGCCCGGCAAGCAGGGTTCGCTCGCTGTGTACCACTACCTGAAGCAGGCATTCGGCGCGCTCGACGCGAAGGCTGCCGAGCATGGCCTCGCCGTGTTCGCGGAGCACACCGCCGACGCACGCAACCGCCCCGGCGCGCACCCGAACGTCGATCGCCTGCTCGCGATCGTCGCCGGCGGCGAAGCGCTGCGCATCGACGTCGTCGCAAAGGGCTGAGCAACAGGCGGGCAATGATGCCGCGCGTCGATGCGCGGCATGCTCGTGCATCGCGTCAATGAGCGCCGGTGCATACCGGATCGCCGTCCTGCCCGCACATGCCGTGACGCATGTGCCTGTATTCGATGCGATCGATGACGGCCTCGGCCGTCACCCATATGGGGCACCGTCGCCGTTGCCGCCATCGCGGCGATCCCGTTGCTGCAGATGCGCTACGGCACGCCGGAAGGGTTTGCGCGGGTCATACCGCGGGGTGGTCACGCGTTCGTGCTGATCGTCGCGCTGGTCGCGCTCGACAGGCGAGGTTGGACAATCGCGAGCCTGTCGGTCGGCCCGCACATCAGCGTCCAAGGGTACGCGCCGTGTCATTCGGAGAATGCAGGCGATATGCGAATGAACCGGTTGCCAATTCCGCATCGAAACGTCGAATTATCCCGCGTGGCCTTCACACGCCGGATACCCCGGAATCTTCACGACGCGCCCATGCACGGGCAGCGGCACCCCCGGATAGACATTGAAATCGTCGAGCTTCTGGCCGTCCGCTTCGGCACCCGTTACGGGATAGCGCACGGTACCTGTCGCGGTTACGCGCGCACCATCGGCTTCGCACGTGACGGAAAGCGTCCGGCGCTCCTTGTCGGGCAACTGGCGAACCAATCCGCTGAATCCGAGATTGACAACGATATTGGCGGTCGCCGCCTTTTTCTCGGCCCCCAGCACCTTGACGACCGGCTTGACGTCGAGCCGGTAAACGGTCTCCGTCTCGACCGCGCGCACTGGCTTGAGAATGATCGCCTTCGTTTGACCAGGCGAAAGCGTCATGCGAAACGGATACGCATAGATGGACGGATGCGTCGATTCGCCAACCGGCTCGAGCCGCTCATCCTCCAGCGGCGCGCCCGGGTTGAGCAGACGCGACAGCGAAATGCTCACGTATTCGGGCCGATCGCCGTTGTTGACCACCTGCACGGACGTCACCTTCGCGTCGACCTTCGCTTCTTTCGGCATCAGGTCGATCGCGGCGAACGATGGCGCCGACATGGACAGGCAGGCCACCGCGCAAACGCCAAACAATACGGAAGAAAGCTGCTTCATGTTCATGTGTCAATCAGTGGAGGATTGGGGGAGCGCCTGGCATGACGATCGTTCGTCAAGGCGCCTTGATGACCGGTTCGAATGTCATCGACAACACACCGGCGTATGTACCTACCGTGCTTTTGAAATCGCCTTCCGGCGGATAGGCCGAAATGGCGAGACCGTAGTAGCCCACCGAGTCCGTACCGGCCACCGGCGGCGCCGGGTTCTGAAACTGCACGCTCTGGCCAACCAACAGCGCCTTCGGATCCCCGCCTTCGTTGCCGAGGAGCACCTTCGGCGACCGGAACACCTGAGCGGCATTCGACTGGTTGCGAATCGTCAGCGGGTCGTCCATGCGAACCTGGAACGCACCGCTCGTCGATACGACTTTCAACCGCGCCTGCACCTCATACGGCGTCGTCCAGCCACCGAGCTGCTGCATTTCCAGCCCCTTGTCGAACCAGCCATCCTTGTCGTCGGTCACGGTCAGCATGTCCCGACCGGCCACGTGCGCCGTGATCTTGCTCTTGGTCTTTCCCGTGAGGGCCACGGTCTGCGGCAGTGCGACGGCAGGCACGAACAGCAGCGCAATCAGCGCGTTACAGAGGGTGGACGTTTTCACTTGCGCTCCTACGATTTGGTGACGACAGTGAACGTCAGGACGTCGCTATAATCGCCGCTCTTGATGTTCGGGTCGACCGTCGTCTTGAATGTCGGAACAAAGCAGGTTTTTCCCGAGCTATTGAACGACAGTGCTTTTTTGTTCGCATTCGGCAACGTCACATTCGACGTGCCGCTATCGAGCGTCAGGCTATAGGGTATGAGTTGCGACGCGTCCTTCAGGTTTTTGAGGCGATAGAGGTTACTGACAACGCCATTGGCACTGCCGGCGTTGATGATGAACTGCTTGCCGCTCACCGCCGTACCCGAATAGGTAAAACAAAGCTGATCCGAACTGTTCGGGAAAATTTTCTCTCCATTTCCCTCGGGCAGTTCACCCAGATTCCAGTCCGGCGCGGTCATGCCAATAGCGATGGCGGGCGGCGGCGGCTTCTCCGGGTCAATGATATTACAACTACTACCGGTATTGTTCCGATCGAAATACGCGCCACCGGTTACTTCAGCGACATCATCCTTGTTAGTATAATTACCAGCGCGAATGGAAACTGCGGGCCAGTCGGAAATTTTATAATTGTCGATCAAAACACTTACTTCAGCCGCGAATGGCTCACGAATACTCCATTGAGGGCTCGCTCCGGTTGGTGCAACACCATGGTATATTACGTAATCACTCCCAGAATAAGAAGAGGCATGCGGAACAGAATTAATCCAGACCTTTTTCGCGCTATTACCACTCGGATTCATTTTTCCGTACTTATCGTATGTATATATCATAACCCCGCGCGTACTAAAATAAACAAAGCTACCTTGACCGGTGAATGCCTTCTTGAAGTTCATAACGAGATTTAGCGTACTGGTTCCATCCCCGTTATCTCGCCAAGAACAAGAGCCATAACTATCGACAACCGGGCCAGTAATCAAATTAAACGCCGCAAATACATTTCCGGAAAACAAAAAAACAAATGGCGCAATCAAAAACATGACAAGCCGCCATCCTCTCCTACAGAATAGGTTATCCGACATCATTCTCTCGCTTGGCCTTAAAAAGGCACTATCAATATCAATTCAATCAAAAATGAACCACAGGCCATCGGCACGGAACATCTTCCTTGCGGATTGCTATCGATTACCGCGCCGACATTCCGCGCAGCTGATAAATCACGACGCCATATCCAACGCTGATAACAAGCGGTGCCTGCGTCCCTGACGCGTTATTCGCATCGACAACAATTCGCTCTCGCGGCCGGAATGTCAGTCTCCACACCTGAGCCTGCGAGGACGTTTCGAACTCCTGCAGCATCACCCGATATTTCTGCCCTGGCGCTAACGTGAGACGGTTGGGGGACACCAGCAGCGCGGGGCGCATCACGTCCGTCACCGGTACGAGGCGTTCCGGGCTTTGCCCCGGATTCGTGACCAGTTGTTGCGTCACATCGAGGTACAACGGCGTATCCCCGACGTTCTCGGCCCACAGTTCAGGCACCGGCTTGTCCGGCGCCAATGTCAGTTCCGTGCGGGACAACTTCAAAACGCCCGCGGCCATGCTGCTGGTGCAGCACAGCGCCGCGAGCATGCCCAACGCCCAACGCCGCTTGTGCTTCATCACGGACATTCCAGCGTCATCGGCTTTTCGTCGACCCGCAACGTCATCCGCTTGGTGTCAAAATGCTGCGGCGTGCCCGGGAACACGGCAATAGTCTGCGGGGAAGCCGACTGGCCGACCTTCACGTCATTGAAAATCTGGCGAATATTGCCCGTGCTCTCCAGCGTCATCCCGCCACCCTCGCAGCGATGCGTCCAGCCCGACTGCTGCTTGCCCGGAGGCGGCATGTGCCGCACGAGCACGCCGTAACCGATCGCGACCGACATCGGCGCCGTGATCTTGTCCTGCGGCGCGTCATCGACCTTGAGCGACCGTACCGGCAGGATGTACAAGCGGTACAGCGCTTCCTGCTCCGGCTCCGCGAGCGACTTCAGGACGATCGCGCGCGTCTGGCCAGGGCCGAGCGTCAGCTTGTCCGGGCTGGCCAGCACGCCGGGGTGCTCGAGATCGCCCAGCGCGACCTTGTTTTCCGGCGTCTTGCCCGGGTTCGTGACCTTCTGCACCGACACGTTCAGATAGAGCGGCGCATCGCCCATGTTCTTGACCGTCACCTTCTGCTCGTGCGCGTTGAACACCTTGGTCGTAGCGGGCATCACCATCAGCTCGCCTTCGGCATGGGCCGGTTGGATCGTCGCCAGCAGCAGCCCGCACAGCGCGGGAAGCACGGTTCGCAAATTCATGTTCATTTCGTTTCCTCTCCTGCATTCGTATCGGTCGTGAGCTTGCAGCTGTAATTGCTGCCTTTCGCGTCCTTCAGGTCGCAGCTATAACGGCGATCGTCGCGCTGCACGGTGACCTCGCTCAGCATCTTCTTGCTGACGATCGAGAACAGTCCGTTCCGGTGGACCGCATCGCCGGTTTCCACCACTTTCCCGTCGATGGGCTTGCCGTCGGCGTCCGTCAGGAAGCCGCTGTAGATCATGTTGATGTCGACCCGCGCCTTCGCCGAATACACCTGCCCCGGATGCGCGCGGACGATGTTCGCCGGCACCTCGATGTTCATGTCGAGATCCTGGCTGTTGCTCTGCACACGGGCGAACGCGACATCGTTGTATGCGTTCAGCGGCACCGCATAGGTGCTGTCGCCGGCAACCGGGGCGCCCTCGACGTTGAAGCCGTACTTCATGCCGTCGAGCTTCGGCGTCTTCAGCAGCATCGCGCTGCCGCTCGAGCTATAGCGCCCGAGCGCGATGCCATCCTTGTTCGCGGCCACCATGCCGCGGTAGTTGAAGTCGACGTTGCTGCCCGCGCTGCTGTGGCCGAGGTTCAGCGACGCGTCGCCGCGCGTGCCGGAACGGCTGCCGTAGACGTTGACGCCGTAGTCGTTGCCGATGCGGTTCGCGTTCAACCCAATGGACGACGTGCCGAAGCTGTCCTGGAAATCCTTGCGGACATCGCCGCTCAACTGCGTCTGCCCGCCGGAATGCGCAGCGCTGAAGCTCGCCTGCACCTTGTCCAGCATCATGGTCATGTTGAAGTACACGCCATAACCGCCGTTGCCGCGCTGGAAGCCGCCCTTCTGCACGCCTAGCGCGAAGGTGCCCCACAGCCCGTTCGGGCGATAGTTCCAGCGCACCTCCGCCTGATGAGCGGCACCGGCATTCGACTGCTGGTAGTTGTAGCCGAAGGTCGCCTTGCGGATGGTGCGGCTATAGGACACAGCCGTGCTCGGCTGCCCTCGATAGAAGCGCGACACGTCGGTGTTCTGGTAACGGCTCACCATCAGGCTGCCGAGCGCTTCGCTCGCCAGCGAGATGTTCACGTAACCGCCGACGCCCCTCTCCCCGCTCAGCACGCCGAGCGTGGGTGCGACATCGATGCCGGCGATTTGCGTCGGGCGCGTCACGTTCACTTCCGCGGCCCATTTCCCGTCGTGCCCCGCAAGCATCGACGCGTTCACATAGAACTGCTTCAGGTTTCGGCTCATGCCGGCCTCGACCAGAAGCCCGCCTACGTCCATGTCCTTACCGGCCGTCACATGCCACGAATTGCCGCCCGTTGCCCCGAAGTTGAGGTTGTTGATTTCGCGGGTTTCGCGGGCGACCACGTTGCCGTTGCGGTCGACGAGACGCACTTCCACCGAGTAGTAGCCGCCCGGAAGATCGGCGAAGCTGATCTCGTTGCGGCCGATCGCGGCCGGCCGCTTTATGATCAGGCGGCCGTTGCGGTAAAACTCGTAATTCCCTTCCGCGGCCGCATAGAGAATCAGCGACCCGGCATTGTTGTTGACCTGCAGGTGGGTCTGGCTGCCGACCGTCACGAACTGGTCGAAGCTCGGCGAAAGCAGCGTACTGACCGACCCCGACGCATAGTCGATGTTGTTCTGCTTACCTGCCCGCACATACGTGCTGGCAAAGTTCTTCTGCAGGTAATACGACGATACGCCGCGCGTGCCACCGCTGCCGTAACGCGACGACGTCTGGTTCGCGTACCAGCTCACGTAGCCGAAGCTCTGCGACGGCAGGCCGACCCAGGTGTTGCCGTTGACGTTCGCGGCCCGGTAGCCATCCGACGCGGCGCGCAAATCCAGTGACTGGTTGTTGACGATGCCGAGGCTCGTCTGCGGCGCGACATAATCCTCGCGCTTGTCGCGAATCGAAATCGACCGCTTCATCTTGTCGACGGTGACGTAATAACCGTCGACCTCGACGTCGCAGCCCTTGCTGCAACGCTTGTAATCCAGTTGCGAAACGACGTTCGTTAAGGTGCGGATGTCCTCCGCAGAAACGCCGTTTTCCTCATACTTGCTCGCATCGAACGTGAGGTTGCCATCCGCCTGCGAATAGCCGATGAACCCCGGCAGCGTCCGTCCTTTGAACGTCGCTACATAATTCGCGCTGTCATCCATCTCGGCCGCGCTGAACCCTTCAGGTACTCCGTACGAGACCTTAAGCTCTGCAAATGAATGCGACGAAACAAAAAGGAACGCACCCAGCCACAGCTTGTTGAATCGGAAGGGAACTTGATCGGCGAACACGTTATCTCTTATGGCGGGTTTGGAAGGATTGACACGCGATTTATTCTTGACACGGCGTTAAAAAAGAAGCCCCTGACGGGGCTTCTCATCAGCCCGCTTACCTGGCTTACGGAGCCGCTGCTGCGACCGGCTCGAACACCATCACGAGATCGCCGCTGTAGCTGCCGTTGGTGGTCTGGGTACCGACTTGCTTGGGCGAATCGACGTTGATCTTCAGGTTGTGGACTTCGTCGAAGCCGCCGTTGCCCGCGGTCGTTTGCGTGATCTTCTGCTGCGCGCCGAACTTGACTTCGGCGTCGCCTGCCTGGCTGGTCAGTTGAACCTTGGCGTTCTTCATTTCGTAGTAACCGCTCGACAGCTTCAGCGGCTGCGCCAGCGAAATGTTGAATTCAGGGTTCTTCGTCCACACGCGAACCGGCAGCGTCTTCGAGAACTTCGACTGCGTGTAGTCGTTGGCTTCGAGTTCTTCCGTGCTGTACCAGGTCGAGCCGTCCGGCTTCGACACGAAGATGGCGTCGTTGATTTGCGCGGTCAGCGTGATTTTCTTCGACACGGGTTCGGCTTGTGCCGTATGTGCGATGCCGAACAGTGCGCCAGTTACGCCCAGTGCCAGAACGAGTTTGCTGAGTTTCATCGAATGATCTCTATTTAAAAATTGCGTTTCAGGAATCGAATTGCGATGAATTAATCGGAATTCGATGTGTGGAAGATCAATTCCACTGACGCTATTTTCGATGACTCGTGCCTGGCGGGATATAGGACGAATTTTAATCAACCGGCCAAATAAGCTCGTACTTGTACGAAATTGCAAAATTCGTATTTTTAAATCATTGATTGTTAGATGAATCTAACAATTCGTGCCCGAGGTTACGCACAAACCCCTTCGCTTCGGTCGTTTACTTGGCCGCCTGAGCATGTCTTGCACCAATCATCTTGCGTCCGGACCTGCGATGTAGGCTTCAAATGACCCGTGTCGTGCCGGTATTCACATGCCCGCTCCACACGTTCGGAATACGATGGCAGACATGTAACCGGAGCCGGATGCTGTCGGAGGCGGATAGCCGGGTCGCGAGCCAGATCGGGCGCGAATCGAAGCTCGACTGGATGCGCCGGTACGTGCCGCTGGAGCGGGGGATCCCATCGCACGATACGTTCGGGCAGGTATTCGCGGCGCTCGATCCGCCGGAGTTCGAAGCCTGTTTCGTTCGCTGAGTGCGAGGGTTCTGCCAGGTGCCGGCCGATGAAGTGGCCGTCATCGACAGCAAAAAGCGCGCGCGGCTCGCGCAGCGCGAGTCAGCGTGACATCCACCTGGTTTCGGCACGGGCAGGCCGCTGCGCATCTGCGTCTGCGCGGCGTGTATCGGGATGTTCAACGGCGATGCACGATACGGCGGCCGTCATCCGCGAACCGACGATCAATACTCCGGATTATTTTCCCGCGATGCGCGAACCCGGCTCGTCACCTGCCGACAGCGAGCCGTCCGAGCGCCAGCCGGACGGCCGCCTCGGTCGAACTCCACACGCGTTTCAATGCTTCCGGGCCGCCGTCCCGCATCGCGTGCTCCGCGCTTGCGCACGCGTCGCGCGCTTCGGCGTCGCCCGCCAGCGCGAAGCCACCGCGCATCGAATGCAGTTCGATGCGCAGCGTATCGGCGTCGCCGCTCGCGAGCGCAGCACCGATCGCCGCGAGCGAATGCAGCGTCGCGTCGCGCAGCGTGCGCCGCACCTCGTCGGTCATCGCGAGCGCGACAGGTGCCTGCGCATGCCCGTACGCCGGCGCGGGCGACGCCGCGTCGCGCCCCGCATGCCGCCGCAACGCCGCGTCGAGCGTCTCGATCGACAGCGGCTTGAGCACGACCTCCACCGCGCCGGCCTGCTCGCAGCGCCGCCGATCCTCGTCGGTCGCATGTGCCGTCATCGCGATCACGGGCACGCGCGCGCCCTGCTCGCGCAGGAAGTTCGCGAGCGCGAAGCCGTCGAGTTCCGGCATCCCGAGATCGGTCAGCACGACGTCGTACGGCCGCTCGAAGAACGCGCGCATCGCCTCGATGCCGTTGGAAACGATCGTCGCGTCGTAGCCCAACGCGTCGAGCTGGTCGCGCAGCAACGCCCGGCTTGCCGGATGATCCTCGGCGACGAGCACTTGCAGCGGTTCGTCATCGGCAGCTTCCTCGCGCGCGTCAGCCTCCGTGCCCACTTCGGATTCCGCCTCAGCTTCGTACCCGCGCACGGTATCCGCGAACGTCCCGGGCTCCGGCGTATCGTCCCGCCAGCCAGCCGGCGCTTCGGGCAGCGGCAACGCAGCCACGAAAACCGTGCCGTCGCCAAGACGGCTGTCGACGCTCAGCTCGCCGCCCATCAGCGTCACGATGCGCCGGCACAGCGGCAGCCCGAGCCCCGTGCCGCCGAAACGCCGGTAGATCGACGCATCGGTCTGGATATAGACGTCGAACAGCGTCGACATGCTGTCCTCGGGAATGCCGATGCCCGTATCGCGGACGGCGATTTCGACGCCGCGGCCTGCCGGGCCCGCCTGGGCAAGCCGCACGTCGATCGTCACGCCGCCGCGCTTCGTAAACTTGATCGCATTGCTGACGAGGTTCGACACCAGTTGCCGCAGCCGCGTCGGGTCTCCCACGTAACCATCGGCAAGATCCGGCGCAATCCTGCATGCAAGCGTGAGGTTTTTCGCATCCGCGAGCGGACGGAAGATCGCGGCCACGTCGTTCACGACACGACGCAGGTCGAACGGAATGCTTTCGAGCGCCATCTGGTTCGACTCGGCCTTCGACAGGTCGAGCACGTCGTTGATCACGCGCAGCAGCGCATCGGACGACGACATGATCGTCCCCAGCCGGCGCCGCAGCGGCGCCGCCATCTGCGCGCGCTCCATCAGCTCCAGGTTGCCGATGATCGCGTTGAGCGGCGTGCGGATCTCGTGGCTCATCGTCGCGAGAAACGTCGATTTCGCCTTGTTCGCGAATTCGGCGGCTTCGCGCGCCTCGCGCAGCTTCTCCTCGGCCTGCTTGCGGGCCGTGATGTCGAGCAGCGTGCACAGCAGCACGTCGATCCCGCGGTACTTGGTTCGCACGATGTGCGCGTCGAGATAGACGGTGCCGCTTCCCGCGCGCTCGACGGCCAGCTCCCGCGTGACGCGCGCACGCGCGTTGCCGGCGGGCGCGCCGTCCCGGTACGCGCGCCACAGCCGCTTGCCGAGCGGCTCGCCCGCCACGCCCCGCTCGTACGCGATCATCGCGTCGTTGCGCACGATCGCTTCGCCGTCGACGAACGACAGCAGCACGAGCCCGGCCGGCGCCGTGCGGATCAGCGCCCGGTTGAGCGCCTCGCTTTCGATCAGGCGAATCGCACGCCGATTCGCCGGACGCAGCGCCCGCCTGTCGAACGCCACGATTGCGATCCACAGCAGCGCGATCGCGACGAGCGCGGGCGTGACCGTCAAGCTCCCGCGCCAGGCTATGTCGTTCAGCACGGCACGCCATGAGATGGTCGCCATCACCACCTCGTCCGCTCTCGGCACCCGGTCGCTGATGACGAAGTTCATGCCGACACGATGTGCGGCCGCCCGCTCGCCGGCGTCGTGGCGCACATGCTCGAGCGCATGGGCCACCATCGTGCTGTCGGGTTGCCCGCCGAGCAGGAGCTTTCCGCCGGAATCGACGAGCGCGTATTCCCTGCCGGCGCCCGGCGAGCGCAGTATCCCCTCGATCAACGGCAGGCTGTTGATGACGAACCAGACGACCGGCCTGCCGTCCGCGCCACGCACCCATTGCACCATCCGCAGCACGGAGCGCCCGAGCACCGGATCGAATCGCCGATCCAGCGCAATCGCGTTTCGACGAACGGCGGGCGCCGTCGATACGGCCGTATCGTCCGTCATCGGCCGCAGTTGCTCGACCAATGCCCTGACGTCGACACCGGCCGGCAACGCAAGCGCTCGCTTCACCAGCGGATACCCCGCCGCAACGACGAAATCGCCGTTCGGATCGATCAGGTAGGCAGAACCGCCCGGATCGGCCGGTTGCGGCGGCGGCAGGACGCCCGTCACCTCGACCCGCTCGAGATAGCGCGCGAGGTAAGGCAAGCGACTGTCCGCCGATGCGGCCGGCGGGATGTCGGCGAATGCGGCGATCGCAATTCGCCCTTTTTGCCCGACGAACGTCTGCTTGCCGTGCTTGCCGGCGAGCAACCCCAGGCCGCGCGAATTGTCAGCGGCGCCGGCCCACTGCAGCTCCATGTCCTCGACATAGCGATTCCGCAGCGCCCTCATGATCTCCAGCTCGGCAACGAGTTCGGCCCTGCGCCCCGTGAACTCGACGCGGAAGCGCTCGAGCGACTCCTGCACGTCGAGCAGCAAAACGAGTGTCGCGCACACCAGAATGAACCCGGAGATCGCCGCGCCGCTGGCATACAGCTGAAACTGCTGCTGCCGCCGGACGCGTCCCGGTTCGAATGGCTTGCGAACGGCCCCGGTGGCGTACGAAACAATTCTTTTGAGCTTTGCGGGCATGTCGTATCGATCTCGTTGCTCGTGGCCGGGCATACCGCATCATTCGCCGATGCCGGCGCATCGCCCCCCAGGAAAACAGGGTAGTCGTTCGCGTGGCGTGCCTGCGCTCACACGCGATGCGTCACTTCGGCGGAGTTTGCCCGGAAGCTGGCCGGAGCGGCAGCCGGGCCTCGTGCGTCACGTCGACGCGGCATCGTCGTCGGACGCACCGGCGAGATTTTGCTCGTCGTTGTAGCGGATCAGATCCGCGTCGCGAACGATCCCGAGCTTCTTCATCGCGCTCGACTTCTGCGAACTGATGGTCTGCTTGCTGCGATGGAGCTGCGCTGCGATCTCTCCCACCGTGTAGCCCGCGCCGAACAATCGGACAACCTCGATCTCGCGTGTCGTCAGTGCGCGGGTAGCGGGCTCGGATTCGATGTCCTGCAGGAGCTGCTTGATATACGGCGACATGTAGTTCGCACCGACGTACGCGGCATGCACGGCGCCGATCAGGTGCGAGATCGCGTCCGACTTGCTGAGGATGCAACTCACACCCTGCTTGTGGATCGCGCGCAGCACGCTCGGGTTGTCGATCATCGTGATCGTCACGATATGCAGCGCCGGATAGCGGCGCTGCAGGAACGACAGCAGCACGAGCCCGTCGCCGTACTTGCCGCCCGGCATCACGTAGTCGAGCACGAGCACGTCGCTCTGCTGCGCGTCGAGCGCCGCGACCAGGTCCGTCGAGTTCGAAACGGTGCCCACAAGCTTGATCGTACTGTTGCCTTGCAGCGACTGCGACATGCCGAGCGCGGACGCCGGATGATCGTCGGCCACCATCACGCGCACAAAAAATTCGTCCATGTTCCTGTTTCCCCGAGGCTTTCAGTCACGCTTCCGGTCCCCGCCGCGACGGGGAGCATGCTCGCGCCATCGCGTCGATGGCTGGCCATATTAGGCGCACCGGACAAATAATGACTCAATTTTAAGATAAATCCCGGTTCGCCCTGCAATTAGCGTGGGCCACGCGGCGGACGACAGGTGCCGGCGCTCGTGATACGCACGACCTGTCCGCACGGACGCGCCGCGCAGATTGCCGAAGTTGACGACGGCTCGGCGCCGTTACGGGATACCGGCTACGCTCTCACGCAGCGCGGTCGGGCCGCGACGCGGCGCTATCGGTGGCTCGAATCGCCAGGCAGGTCATGCGGGTTGCCGTCCACCCGATTTTTCCACTCGTTCAGCGTACGGCGCCGCTGAACCGGCGACATGAGCAGAAACTCGTTCATCATCGTCAGGAATTCCCGACGGGACTTCTCAGAGAGCGCGGCAAAATCGAGCAACAGTGCGAATACCTTCCCTACGTGACGCACGACGTTCCCCTCCAGTATTGATTTGAATTCTGCCGCGCGACGTGAACATGCGCCGGCACCCTGCCCTTGTTGTTTTGGATACGCGCTGACGCGTACGCTGCTGTTGGTTACTTGTCATACAAAGCTGTTTCATGATTGGTTGAGCCCAATGGGCAAGCGGCCGCGCATGGCTCCTTCGCCGAAGCCGCGGCACGCCGCTGCCACGCATGCGCAAGCGCGCCGCGCAAGTGACCGAGCGTCACGGGTTTTGTCAATACGCGCCGCACACCGGCTGCCGCGCAGCGCTGCATGCCTTCGGGTGTCAAATGCGACGTCACGACCAGTACGTCGCACGCGGGATCGACGCCGCGCGCCGCTTCCGCCAGTTGGTGCGCGCGCATGTCGGGCAGATCGTCGCCGATCAGCAGCACGTCCCATTCGCCGCCGGCCAGCGATTCGAGCGCCGCACGCCCCGATCCGGCCTCGGCTGCCGTACAGCCGAGCGCGTACAGTTGCTCGCTGAAAATCGAGCCGTTGATGGTTTCGTCGTCCGCGACGAGCACGCGCAATGCGCGACTGCCGCGCTCGGCGGCCGCGCGCGACATTTCGGCCGCCGCCGAATCGCGAGCGTGCGAATCGTCACGCCGCGGATCGTCGCCCGATACGGCATCGATCCGGCTTTCGTCGCGCATCGGGCCGCCGAGCAGCGGGCCGCCGAGCGCCAACGCGGCACGCAAGCCGCCGAGCGAATAGCTCGACACGCGTACCGTGTCGCCGGCACGATACGGTTCGAGCGGGCCGTCGGGTATCGCGAGTATCAGCCGCTCGCAATCGCTCAGGCTGGCCAGATCCGCGTGCGACCACGTGTCGGAATCGCCGAACAGCACGACCGCGCCCCGTCGCGCAACGCCGCCCGGCAGACTCGACGGGCTGTCGTACACGCTGACGTCGAATCCCCATGCCTGCAGATGCGGTAACGCGAAATCGCGCCACGCGGGATGCGCGGCGATCAGCGTCAGCGCGTGTGCGTGCGCCGCGCGCGGCCGGTCGAGCGTGACAACGTCCATACCGAGCGGCAGAAGCACCGTGAAACGGCTGCCGGCGCCCGGCTCGCTCTCCACCGCGATGCGGCCGCCCATCGCCGCGACGAGCCGGCTGCACAGCGCGAGCCCGAGACCGGTGCCACCGTAACGCCGCGTGATCGACGTATCGACCTGCGAAAACGCCTTGAACAACTTGTGTCGATGTTCGGTGGCAATGCCGATGCCCGTATCCTCGACCTCGATCGACAGTTCCGGGGCGTCATGCCCGTCGGCGACGACGGCAACGCGCACGGTCACGCTGCCCGCATGCGTAAACTTCAGCGCGTTGTTCAGCAGATTGCGGAGCACCTGTGCCAGCCGCGTCGGATCGCCGCGCATCTGTTGCGTGCTGCTCGCATGGATCTCGCAGAACAGCTGCAATCCCTTCGCCTTCGCGATCGTCGCGAACGCGTTCAGCTCGCGCTCGATCACCGCACTCACGTCGAACGCGATCGATTCGACCGACATCGCGCCGGCCTCGATCTTCGAAAAATCGAGAATGTCGCTGACGAGCGCGAGCAGGCTCTTCGCCGACGTGCGCAGCGTATACACGCGGCCATGCTGGACCGCGTCGAGCGCCGAGCGCTCAAGCAGTTCCAGGTTGCCGAGAATCACGTTCAGCGGCGTGCGGATCTCGTGGCTCATCGCCGCGAGGAACGACGATTTCGCGGCGTTGGCTGAATCGGCCGCGCGCACGGCCTCTTCCAGCTGCTGCACGAGTTGCCGCTTCGCGGTCATGTCGGCGACCGCGGCGATCAGCACGTCCGTGCCCTGATAGCGTGCGCCGCACGCGATGAACTCCAGGTTCAGGTGCGCGGCTTGCGTGTCGCCCAGCAGCAGGTCGCCGTACAACACGCCGCCTGCGTCGCCACGCGCCTGCCATGCGTCGGCCACCTGGCTCGACAGCGCGTGATAGTCGCCGCCGATCCGCTCGACCACGTCCGTCAGCGCGGGGCTCACGAGCATGAAACGCCCGTCGTCGCGCGCGATCAGCCCGAGCCCGATCGGCGCCATCTCGATCACGCTGCGGCACAGCGCTTCGCTGTCGAACACGCGCTGCGAGCTCGCGTAGAGCGGCACGAACTCCCGACGATGAAAGCGCAGCAGCAGCACCCACATGACGATGAGCGCGAGCAGCGTCGCCGCGCCGAGCGTACCGGCCGAACGTGCGACGCCGGCCGCGATGTCGGCCCACGACAGCGCATACGCAAGCGTCCAGCCCGTCGGCTCGAGCTTGCCGTGAAACAGCAGGAAGCCGTTCCGGAATACGGGCGCGCCCGACGCCGACGCACCGCCCCGCGACGGGTTCAGCTTCAGCAGGCTTTCCACGCGATCGGCATCGCTTGCCGACGGATCCATCGTGACGAGCCGGCCATCGGCCGTCGTGATGTAGAACATGCCTTCGGGGCGATAGTCGGCGAGCCAGGACAGCAGGTAATCGGGCGGATATTCGGTGACGAGCACCGCGAACGGCTTGCCGTTGTCGCGCGCCTCGGCCGCGAGCCGGATGCGCGGCTGCCCCGACACGGGATCGGTGAACGGCGGCAGCCATCGCACGTGCGGACGTGCATCGATGATGCCCGGATACGAGTGCTCGAAATCGACGCGCAGCGCGTCCAGTATGCGTGCGCGGCTTTCCGGCGAAACCAGCGCGGGATCGTCGCGGTCCCGATGGGGGATCAGCGCGAACAAACCGGTGCGCGTGCTGTAGTGGTAGCCCTCCAGCGTGCGCCCGCGATTGATCGAGCTGGCCGCGCAGATGCGTGCCAACAGGACCGACAGCGACAGATAGCGCGCGACTTCGGCCCGATCGCCGGTGCGCGCGGGCACGCCGACGACGAGCGAAGGATACGGACGGGTCGCGACGCGCTGGTCGTTGAGGAGGAACTCGTCGACGATCGGCGCCGGCACGTCGCTGGCCTCCTGCCAGATCAGCTGCGCGTTCGCGACGCCGTTGCGGAACGAGGTTTCGCTTACCTGGATTTCGTTGAGCGTCTGCTCCAGCCCGTTCAGGTAGTTGCGCCGCGCCCCCTCGACATAACCCGAGACGATCGATGCCATCCCGAGACCGCAAGCGATCAGGACAAGGATGGTAACGACGATTCCGCCGCCGAACACCGAAATGCTCTGATAACGACGAATCGATTGAAGCGGGCTCTGCGACATGGCGCGCGTTGACGATCGCGAACGCGACCGGAACGACGTCGTTCCGGCACCCGTGACCGTCTCGGAAAACACCTAGAAAATGAAGGGATTTCCGATCATGCCAAAGGCTCGCGCGGGCGTCCTCGTCGCATGAACCATTTCGTACATATTAGATAGAACTGCGCCGCACTTTCGGACTTGACCGAATCTTGATGCGACAAATACGCGTCGTTTTTTCGCATTGCGTCGACTGAGCGTTCGGCGGATCAACAGCTGGGGCAACGCATTTTGTTAAAGTTTTCTAAAGATTTGCCCCCGATCGCGCTGCCACCTCGACGCGTACTGGCGGCGCGCATACCGACTGTTCCAATGATTCTCCGGCATGCCCAACTCGCCGCCCAAAAGAAAAGGTTCTTCGCGGGTCAACGCGAAGAACCTTTGAAAAGCATCGTTTCGACGAAGACCGAGCCGGCGATGGCGTACGAACCGCCATTGCCGGTCGCCAACCCGCCCGGCACCTGTGCCGAACGGACGTCGGATCGAAGCCGAGACAGCGCGACGTGCCCGGGAGGCGAGCGTCACTGCAACGCCCCCGCCTCCCGGAACGGGACCGATCAGTTCCGGATTTCGCGCATGTTGCGGCCCGCCAGCGGCACCGCCGCCGCGCTTCCGCTCACGCTATTGCCACGCATCCAGCCCAAATTGAGGCCGACCAGCCCGCCGTAGAACTGGTCGTAGCCGTCCGTGTAGGCAATACGGCTGCTCGAGCTCGAATTGTCGACGTTGCCGAAGTTTCCGCCTGCCACGCCGCCCAGCCACGCATAGCGCCCGCCGGACACCGCACCCGACGACGACGACGCCTTGACCTTGCCGTCGTTTTCGCCGACGAGGCCGCCGACCCGACTGAGATCACCGCCCTTCGCCGAACCGGAAGCGTCGGACGCATCGATCGATGCGCCCATGAAGTTTTGGCCGACCAGACCACCGACGTAGCTATTGTCGCCCGCAACGACGTCGCCCGACGCGCTCGACGACGCCACGCTGCCCATGTTGTATCCGACCAGGCCGCCTGCCTTGCCGTACGTACCGTCGACGTTCACGGCCCCGCTTGCGCTGGCGCTCGCCACCTTGCCGAAGTTCATGCCGACGAGACCACCTGCCATGCCGTCATCGCCAGCCGATACGTTGCCGGCCGCCGAGGAGGCGGTCACGGTGCCGTGGTTTTCGCCGACGAGGCCGCCTGCCTGGCCTTGCGCGCCGACCTTGACCTCTCCGTCGGCCGACGAACCGTCCACCTTGCCGAGGTTCGTGCCGACGAGGCCGCCTGCCTTCGCGTTGCCGCGCCCGTCCACCTTGCCATGCGCATTCGATGCGATGATCTTGGCCGCGTACCCGTTAAGGCCGACGAGGCCGCCCAGCTGGCTGTCGGTGCCCGTCGTGACGTTGCCGTTCGCCGTGGATGCGTTGATCGTGGCCTCGTTCAACCCCACGAGACCGCCCGCCACCGCGGCGTTGCCGGCCTGAACGCTGCCGTTCGCCGTCGACGCCAGGATCGTCGCACGGTTGACGCCGGCGAGCCCGCCGACCATGGCCGACCGACCGGCAACGACTTTGCTGTCCGCCGTCGACGCGGCGATCTTGCCGAGATTTTCCCCGACCAGGCCGCCTGCCTTGCCGTTGTCGCCAACGGTCACGTCGCCCTTCGCGCCGGATGCATCGATCGACGCGGTGTTGTAGCCGACCAGGCCGCCCGCCGTGCCGTTGTTGCCCACGGTCACGCTGCCCGTCGCGTTGGAGGCTTCGATCGCCGCGGCGTTGTAGCCGACCAGGCCGCCCGCCGTCGCGTCATGACCACCTCGCACGCTCGCGCTCGACGAAGAGGCCTTGATGCGGCCCGACTTCTCCCCGCCTTCGTTGAAACCGACCAGGCCACCGACACGCGCACCGCTGGCCAGCGCGGTGACACTGCCCGTGGCCGTCGAGGCCGAGATGATGCCCCGGTTGATCCCGACCAGACCGCCAGTGCTGCCCGCCGACTCGCTGCGGACCTGTACGTCGGCGCGGCTGTTGCTGATGGTCGCGTCGCCGAGATTCGGCCAAAGGACGGTGCGGCTTTCGCCAACCAGACCACCGGCGTACTGCGCTTCCTTGCCGCCTTCGACACGGCCGGAAACGGATGCGCGATCGATCCGTCCGCTATAGTTGCTGCCGACCAGACCACCGACGATCACGCGGCCGGTGCCGGTTACCAGGACGTTTTTCGCCTTCACGTTCGTGATGTCGCCCAGGTTGTAGCCGGCCAGCGTGCCGATGCTGACGATGTCTGTCGGTGAGGCCGCCCCCCGCGCAGTGATTTTGTCCAGCGTGAGGTTGGCGATGCGACCCGAATTGGACGCGAACAACCCGACGGTCGCCACCCCGGGGTTCGAGATCGACAGGTTGCCGATGGTATTGCCCAGACCGTCGAACACACCAGTGAACCCCTGACTCTTGCCGCCAAGGCTGCGGAATTGCGCGTCCTTGCCGTCGATCGCGTTACCCAGCACGTAACGGCCCTTCATGTTGCCGTCGACGCCGCGCAGCCCCGCGAGATCGTGGATCACCTGATACCCTTCACCGTTCGCCGAGAACGACGCATTGCGGCCCGACAGCGTAACCACCGCATCGTCGTTCGTCAGCGTGTGGCCGCTGCCCGAGTTCAGCGCCAGGCTTGCGTTTTCGCCCGTCAGCGCCACGTTGTTGCCGATGCGGATCTGTTGCGCCGCGTTCATCGTCACGCCCGCGTTCGCGCCGCTCGCCTTCAGCGACTGCTTCAGGTCGACGCTGCCCTTTTTCGACGTCAGCGCCAGCGTGTTGTCGCTCGCCCAGTTCACCGCATCGCCCACCGTCAGGTCGCCCGACGTGTTGGTCAGCGCCACGTTCGTCGTGCCCAGGCTGCGCGCCAGCGTCTCTCCGTCGATCGCACCGCCAGCGTTACCGCCGGTGCCGCCATTGCCGCCGCTGCCAGTGTTACCGTTGAGCCCGCCGCCAATGACCAGACCGCGCTTGCCCGGCTGCGCTGCCGTGCCGACCCCGGCGTTGGCCGCCTCGATCGTCCACAGGCCCGCCTTGCCCGATGCCGCACGCGTATCCACCTGCACGTCGCGCGATACCACCACCTGCTCGCCGCGCGTCGTCACCGTGCCGCCCGCCGTCGATGCATCCTGCGAGCTCGCGTCCAGCTTGCCCGCGACATGCACCTGGCCGCCGTCCAGCGTGATCTTCCCGTCGCGGCTGCTCAGGCCCTGCGCCTCGATCGTGCCGCTGTTCTTCACCACCGAACCCAGCAGGTCGCCGGCCGCACGTGCCGTCATCAGCACTTCACCGCCGTCCGCCTTCAGCAGCCCGCCGTTGTTCGCCTGCGCGTCCACCGCGCCGCTTTCGACCTGCAGGTTCAGCAGCCCGTTGCCGTCGAAGTTCACGTTGAACGCATTGCCCGCGCCCAGCGCCACGCGACCCATCTGCGCACGGATCACGCCCGTGTTCGACACGCGTGCGCCCAGCAGCGCCACGCTGCCGCCTTCCGTCGCCGCGATCGTCCCGGCGTTCTCCACCGCTTGACCCGACGTTCCCGCAAATCGATAGCGGCCCGCCAGGAAATCAGCGTCCGTCAGGTTCTGCGTCGACGCCACCAGGCCGCCCACGTTCACTTGCGCGCCCGCGCCGAACATCACGCCGTTCGGGTTCACCAGGAACACGCGACCGTTCGCGTCGATCTGACCGTGAATCTGGCTGCCGTTTGCCCCGATCACCCGGTTCAGCGCGATCGACTGGTTCGTCGGCTGCTGGAACGACACTCGCTCGCCACCACCGACGCTGAAGTCCTGCCAGTTCGTGATCAGCTTGTCCGTGTGCTGGTTGATCGACATCGTCTTGTTGTCCGCGGACGTCGCGATGTCCGCCTTACCCGACGCGATCTCGCCGCCCGTCGGCAGCGCGTATGCGCCCGACGCCGCAGCCAGCCCCAGCAGCGACACGCTCGCCGCGAGCAGGCGCTTGCCGCTGCCCGACTTGCCGCGACGGCGTGCCGTTTCCCCTACTGCGCACCAGCCGCCCTGCGCTTCATTCCATACCAATGAATAGGCCTTGTTCATTCTTCATTTCCTCATGATTGGTCGGCATACTTTAGTTATTTCGTATACCTATACAAACTGCTTATCGAGCGCGGAACGAATACGTCCGTTGCTCGTTTCGCGGATTACTGCACCATCCGCGCCATGCTCGCCGGCTCCAACCCGCCCCGGAACCGGCATGCCGTATCCGGGGCGGCAACCGTTCGATCCTGGTTGCCGCCCCGGGGCATTCGAGCCCGGCTCTTCACCGAGAAGAATTACCGCTTGCTGTCGATCCAGCCCACGTTGACGCTGGCGAACGGTTCACGTGCGGCCGCGCCGCTCGTATCGCTCGATTCGATGCGCCCCGAGTTGAATGCAACGAATCCGCCTCTCACCAAGGGCATATCCACCCCCGAGCGATCAAACTTCGAACTCGTATGCGACGAACGGATCACGCCATGATTCACGCCCACGAACCCACCGGCGAGCAAACCGGTGCCAGCGATCGCCCCCGACGATTCCGAATCGGCGATCAGCGCGCCGTCACCGTTCATCCCGGCGAACCCGCCGATGAACTGGCCGATGGCGGTCGTCACGTTGCCCGATGCCTTCGAGTTCCGGATGCTGGCTTGTTTGCCGATGTTTTCGCCGACCAGACCTCCGACGGAGCTGTCGCGAGCCGCAGTGACCGATCCGTCCGCGCTCGACCCCGAAATCGTTCCGTGGTTCAGGCCGACGAGCCCGCCAACCCGGCTCGCCTGCCCGGCACGCACGGCTCCGCGAGCCGCGGATTGCTCGATTGCGCCGTCGTTCACGGCGACAAGCCCGCCCACGCTGGCTCCCTGGCCTGCACCGACATCGCCTGCCGCGTTGCCCGCCCGGATCGTGCCGGCGTTCCTGCCGACCAGGCCGCCCACGACGCTGCTCGCGATGTCGCTCACGCTACCGTTTGCCGCGACGTTTTCGAGCACGCCGCCGTCGACGTTCTCCCCAGCGAAGCCGCCAACGGCTGCCGCGCCTTTCGAGTTCACCGCGCCGAACGCTTGCGCATCCGCGATACGAGCGCCTCTGTTGAGGCCGACGAACCCGCCGACCTTGCTGCCGTCCGTCGCGCGAACGATGCCGCTTGCCGACGAACCGACGATCGTGCCGCCATCGCTGCTGCCGACCGCGCCGCCGACGAAGCTCGACTTCCCGGCCGACACGTCGACCGTCGAAATCGCGTTGTCGATCATGCCGTTCGCCGACTGACCGACGAGGCCGCCCACTTGCGTGCGGTCACCCACCGAGATCCTGCCGGCACTCGTCGAATCCGACACCGTCGCATAGAGATTCCTGCCGACGACACCACCGACGGCGCGCATGTAGTTCGACGATCGCATGCTCGTGATCTCGGCATCGGCCTGGCTATTCGCGATCCGCGCGCTGAAATTCCTGCCGGCAATGCCGCCGATTGAATCGGCCGCCTCGTTGGCTGTGATGCTGCCCTGGAATCGGGCGCGGTCGATGACGCCGGCGACGTTGTCACCGACGAGGCCGCCGACGAGGCTGCTGATCTTCCCGTTCGACGAAACCGTCGTCTTCGTTACGCGAACGTTCGAGATGGTCCCGCCATGATTGGCGCCGGCAAGCGCACCGACCGACGCAGGCGTTCCGGTCGATGCTTCGTTGACGGCGAACGAGTCGAGCGCGAGATTCGCGATACGGCCGCGATTCAACCCGAACAGGCCGACGTACTGACCGTTGCCATTGATCGTCAAGCGGGAAATCGTGTTGCCCAAGCCATCGAACACGCCGTTGAATGCGCTGTCACCGCCGATACCGCGGAATTGCGCGCCCTTGCCGTCGATCGCATTGCCCAGCACGTAACGGCCCTTCATGTTGCCTTCGACGCCGCGCAGCCCCGCGAGATCGTGGATCACCTGATAGGCATCGCCGTTCGCCGAGAACGATGCATTGCGACCCGACAGCGTGACCGTCGCATCGTCGTTCGTCAGCGTATGGCCGCTGCCCGAGTTCAGCGCCAGGCTTGCGTTTTCGCCCGTCAGCGCCACCTTGTTGCCGATGCGAATCTGTTGCGCCGCGTTCATCGTCACGCCCGCGTTCGCGCCGCTCGCCTTCAGCGACTGCTTCAGGTCGACGCTGCCCTTTTTCGACGTCAGCGCCAGCGTGTTGTCGCTCGCCCAGTTCACCGCATCGCCCACCGTCAGGTCGCCCGATGTGTTGGTCAGCGCCACGTTCGTCGTACCCAGGTTGCGCGACAACGTCTCTCCGGTGATGGCATTTCCGGCCGCATCGACGCCCACGTTGGCCGCCTCGATCGTCCACAGGCCCGCCTTGCCCGATGCCGCACGCGTATCCACCTGCACATCGCGCGACACCATCACCTGCTCGCCGCGCGTCGTCACCGTGCCGCCCGCCGTCGATGCATCCTGCGAGCTCGCGTCCAACTTGCCCGCGACATGCACCTGGCCGCCGTCCAGCGTGATCTTCCCGTCGCGGCTGCTCAGGCCCTGCGCCTCGATCGTGCCGCTGTTCTTCACCACCGAACCCAGCAGGTCGCCGGCCGCGCGCGCCGTCATCAGCACTTCGCCGCCGTCCGCCTTCAGCAGCCCGCCGTTGTTCGCCTGCGCGTCCACCGCGCCGCTTTCGACCTGCAGGTTCAGCAGCCCGTTGCCGTCGAAGTTCACGTTGAACGCATTGCCCGCGCCCAGCGCCACACGGCCCATCTGCGCACGGATCACGCCCGTGTTCGACACGCGTGCGCCCAGCAGCGCCACGCTGCCGCCTTCCGTCGCCGCGATCGTCCCGGCGTTCTCCACCGCTTGACCCGACGTTCCCGCAAATCGATAGCGGCCCGCCAGGAAATCAGCGTCCGTCAGGTTCTGCGTCGACGCCACCAGACCGCCCACGTTCACTTGCGCGCCCGCGCCGAACATCACGCCGTTCGGGTTCACCAGGAACACGCGACCGTTCGCGTCGATCTGACCGTGAATCTGGCTGCCGTTCGCCCCGATCACCCGGTTCAGCGCGATCGACTGGTTCGTCGGCTGCTGGAACGACACTCGCTCGCCACCACCCACGCTGAAGTCCTGCCAGTTCGTGATCAGCTTGTCCGTGTGCTGGTTGATCGACATCGTCTTGTTGTCCGCGGACGTCGCGATGTCCGCCTTACCCGACGCGATCTCGCCGCCCGTCGGCAGCGCGTATGCGCCCGACGCCGCCGCCAGCCCCAGCAGCGACACGCCCGCCGCGAGCAGGCGCTTGCCGCTGCCCGACTTGCCGCGACGGCGCGCCGTTTCCCCGACTGCGCACCAGCCGCCCTGCACTTCATTCCACACCAATGAATAGGCCTTGTTCATTTTGGTATCCTCTTCAATTTATATTTACAACCCCGCCTTGCCGGACGGACCGATCACGCGTGCTCAGAAATACTGAGCGGCCTGAACCCATACGCTCGGCGCGCGGGTCGGCGAGCCGGTCGCCGCGCCGAGCGGCCACGCGGCCGTCAGCGTCACCTGGCGCTTCGCGCCATACCAGCTCGCGCCGACACCGCCGGCCTGCATGTGCTGCATGTTTCGTTCTCGCGTCCACGGATGCTTGTCGCCCTGCACGCGCCCGGCGTCGACGAACGTGCTGACCTGCCATCCCGGCGCAACGAGATAACGCAGCTCCGCGCTGGCCTGCCAGCCCTGGTCGCCGCTGCCGGCGCCGAGCGCATACGCGCGCACGCCGTACGGGCCGCCGAGGCTGAACTTCTCCGATTCGTCGAGATTGCGCGACGCGAGCTGCGCGCTGAACTGCGTGTACAACTCGAGCCGCCGCCCCAGCGCCTGCACGCGCAGCGCGCTCACATTCAGCTTCGCAAAGCTGCCGATCGACTTCTTCAGCGAATCCGCCTCGAACGGATCGTTGCTGCGCAGCCGCCCGACGCCGAACATCACCGAGAACCCGTTGCGGCCGCCGCCCAGCAAGCCATCCTGACTGTTGCCGCTGACGCCGAAGGTCCACAGGCCGACGTTCTTGTCGCGCCGGATGTCGAATACGCCGTAGTCGTCGCGCAGGTTCTTGTTTTCGTACTGGACCTGCGCGGTGACGCTCAGCGCGCGCGCACGCACGAGCGGCTGCGTGACGTACGCGGTCTGCACGCTCGCACGGCCCTGGGAATCGAGATCGGAAAACGCGCCGCCGAGCCGGTAGCGCAGCGACGAATACGCGACGCCGACCCGCGTCGACGCGGGCCCGACCGGTACCTGGTAGGCGGCACGGTAGTAGCGCTGGCGCTCGTTGCTGATAAGCCCGCGCAGGCTCAGGCGATCGCCGAGCCGCAGCGGCGAATTGACGTCGATGCTGCCGCCGAGACGGTAGCGCCCGAGCGCGACGTCGCCGAAGTTGTCGAATTCGAGCGATCCGGACGCGAGCGGCCCTTTGTCGGCGTCGACGACGAGATCGGTGGTGCCGGGCGTTTCGCCCGGACGCAACGTGCCGCGCGCACCGACGCCGGCGAGATCGTCGAGCAGCAAAAGGCTGCGCTCGAGATCGGACCCGCGTACGACATCGCCCGGATGCAGCGCCGAGAGCGGCTGGCGCAGCGCGGCATCGAGCACGCGCGAATGGTTCTGGATCGTGATTGCGCCGTAGCGGCCTTCGGCGATTTCGATACGCACGACGCCGTCGTCGATGTCCTGGCGAGGCAGGTACGCGCGCGCAAGCACGTAGCCATGACGGCGATAGTAGGCGGTGATGCGCCCGGCGGCGCGTTGCAGGTCGGCGAAACTCAGCGTGCTGCCGGCCAGATCGGCAACGAGCGGCAGCAGTTTTTCGCTGCCGAACACGGTATTGCCGTCGAGCGCGAATGCGCGAACGAGCACGCGGGGCCCCGACTCGGGTGCGCTCTCGGCGGTGTCTTCCGACGGCGTCACCTTAAGCTCGGGCGCGGTTTCCGGAGGCAGATCCGGACGCGGCGTCTCGATGTCGCGCATCGCTCGCCCGGCGTCCGGCACTTGCGCATGGACCTGCTCGACCAGGCCCGCGGCACCGCCGCAGATCAGCGCCACGCACAATGCGTGGCGGGCGCGCAGCGCGACGCCGGCATCGCGCGGCACCGCTTGCGAGCCGGCCTCGCGCGACTGCGCCGCTTCGACGCTGTCGATGTCGACCCGACGGTGGCCGACGACTTGCATATGAACTTCCCACATGGAACACATCCGGATCTAGCCGACAAAGCACTTGCCAGCTGTGACTCAAGCGCCGAATGCTACAGACAGACATTTCCCATGTATTTAGATCAGGTACGAAATTTCGTGACGAAATTGTTAATTGCCGGAGCAACTGCACGAATCGCGTGAACGGCAAAAACGGCTTCCGTTTTATCGGCAGGATGGAAGCCAGTCGGCCGTCGACCGAATGTCGTCGCGAGCACGGTTGACCACCTGCGGCGGCACTCCTAAACTGGCATTCCTTTTACGCCGCTCACGCCAAAGGGACTCCCATGATCGACCTCTCCACGCTCGTGCTGTTCTCGGGCGCGTGTCTCGCGCTGACCGTCACGCCGGGCCCCGACATGCTGCTGATCGCGTCCCGCAGCGTGAGCCAGGGCCGGCGCGCGGGCTTTGCGACGCTCGCCGGCATTCAGGCCGGCACTTACTGTCATGCGCTCGCCGCCGCGCTCGGGCTGTCGCAGCTCTTTCTCGCGGTGCCGATCGCGTACGACATCGTGCGTTTCGCCGGCGCCGCGTACCTGCTCTATCTCGCGTGGAAGACGTTCCGTTCCGACGCAACCTCGCTATCGCCCATCGCGTCGCAGCGCCGGCACTCGACCGCCGCGATCTTCCGTCAGGGCCTGACGACGAACCTGCTGAATCCGAAGATGGCGCTGTTCGTGCTCGCGCTGTTCCCGCAGTTCGTGCGGCCCGAGCATGGCTCGATCGCCGTGCAGATTCTCGTGCTCGCGACGGTGCTCAACCTGATCGGGCTCGTCGTGAACGGCGCGGTGATTCTCTCCGCGAGCCGGCTAAGCCGGCGGATCGGCGCGCGCCGCCGCCCGTCGAAACTGCCGCAATATCTGCTCGGTTCGGTGTTCGTCGGGCTTGCGGCGCGGCTCGCGGTGGCGGGGCGGAACTGATCTCGCCCCCTCCCGAAGCGCACGGGCGGGCCTGATATCCATTCGGATAACTAGCCGAATTCAGGCCACAGCCAAACAATCTGGCTCGCAAATCAGCAACGAAGCACCAGAGAAACGCCTGAACGTTTCTCCGGTGCTTCCGTGCATTCGACGAGCCGCCCTCATGACAGACACGACGGCGCTCCTTCCTGCAAGGAAATAACAAATTTGTTACTATGCGAACCGTCGCGGACGAAATCCATTTCTTCAGCGAGCAAGTCGAGGCTGGCGTATTTGCGTTGCCGAAAACGCTGACCGCCAGATTCTTCGCACTCGCTGACCGCATGGAGCAGTACGGCCCGAATCCGGGCGAACCTCGCACCAGGCCGATGGGCGATGGGTTGTACGAAATGCGGTTGAAGGGCCTGGAAGGTATCGCACGTGTGTTTTACTGCGCGGTCGTCAACCGGCGGATCGTCATGCTTCACTGCTTCGTGAAGAAGACGCAGAAAACGCCGCAGAAAGAGCTGGAAACCGCGCGCCGCCGATTGAAGGAAATTCGAGATGGCAACCTATAAGGCACTGCGCGAGCGCGCGCTGGCCGATCCGAAGGTACGCGCCGAATACGAACGATTGAACCGCGAGGAGTTCGCGCTGCTCGACGCCATGCTGGCCGCCCGGCGAGCCGCCGGTCTTTCGCAAGCCGATGTGGCAGAGCGCATGGGCACGAAGGCGCCTGCCGTTACGCGGCTCGAACGCGCGCTCGCGACAGGCCAGCACTCTCCGTCGATTGAAACGCTGCGCAAGTATGCGGCCGCGTGCGGCAAGAAACTCGTGATCTCGTTCGCCTGAGTCGCATCGCGGCCCGGACATGATTGAATCGGCCGTCGGTTGCTCGAGCGACTGACGGCCCACCCGCCCCGCATCTCACCTAATCCCCGCCCGCGCACGCATCGTCGGCGCAAGCGCGCGTATCGAGCACCACGCGCAGTTCACGACTGCCCATCAAGCTCGCCGGCGTCACCGTGCGGCGCTGCCACGGAATCCGCCCGAAGTACCAGACCTTCCAGAAACCGAGCGGATGATCGGGGTTCCTGCGCAGCAGCGTATCGAAGGTTTCAACGTCGCCGAGCGTAATCCGCGTCGCGTCACGCACGACTTCCCGAACGAAACGCGAACAGAACTGCCGGCGCGACGCGAGATTGAAACCCGTGTCGTAGATCACGCCGACCTGGCGCATCGCCGCGTCGACGAGCCGGCGCCGCTGCGCGGCATCGAGCGGCTGCTTCAGTCGCGCGATCACGCACGCGCCGCGATCGGAGCGCGCGAGAAACCGCGACATCGTCGTGACGCGCGACAGCGGAAACGTGCTCTCGGCGACGAGCGGCTCGCCACCGCGCCGGCCGACGACGATCCCGACGTGATTCGTCCACGACCGTGTCGCGCTCGCCACTTCGAGAAACGGCCGCACGGTCACGCGGATAAACACGATGTCGCCGATCTCCGGTTCGACCGGCAACGGCATGTCATGAGGTTCGGGAGAACCGGTGGAGAAAAGACGCCGCCGGCCCGCGTCGGGCGAGCGGATCATGAGCGGCTGGCAGCCGGTGTCGACAATCATATGGACCTCGCGAGAGTGAACATGGCGCGAGGATGTCAGCAGCTACCGCGCACCGCATCCGCTTCTTGTGCGAGGGCGTGAATCCGTGCCGCCGGGTGGCGGATTTCGATACCGGCGTGAGGTGCGCGGCGTAAGGCGCGAAGCGTGAGGTGCGAGGCCGAGCCGTCAGCGCGTCGCGCCCAGCGCCACGCGCAGCCGTTCCATCAACTGCGTGTAATGCCGCAGCACGTCGTCCTTCGGCACGACATTCGCAGTCGCGAAACGCTCGGACCACGCCGGCCTCCATTCATACGCCCCGTGTACGCTCCGGTCGCCGTCCGGCGACTGGATCAGCGAGCGGATCCGCGCGTCGCGGCCCGGGCCCGTGTGCATGTCGAACAGCGCGTGAATGTATGTGTGATACGCGTCGTACACATCCTCGTCGAACAGGTAGCGGTAGATGTGAAACGTGCGGTCGAGCTCGCGCTTCGCGCGGATCACGTCGTCCGGCGAGATGTCCTTCCAGTAGCCGATCCACGTGTAGAAGCACAGCAGCGCATTGAGCTGCGGCGCGACCGCGTCGTACAGCGCGAGGCGCTTCTCGATCAGCCGCTGGTTGGTCCACTGCACGAGTTCGAGCCGCTTCAGCCGACGCGCGACGAGCCAGCCGAGGCAGGCCACCGACAACGGCGTCAGCACGCCGAGCACGAGCTTGACGATTTCCAGCGAATTCCACGGATTGTTGAATGGCTGCATGAATGGCCCGACAAGAAGAAACGCATCCGCGCCGGCGCATGACCCGGCGCGCAGCGCCGCCTGCCCGATCGCATCGACATTGACCGTTAGTTGCTTGCGCATCGAACATCGCACGGCGGTGCGCGCGATACGTTCGAAGCGGCATGACTCGCCAGATTACCCGGCGATTGTCACCGAGACCTGACCGTTCGTCGAGTCATCGCCTCGCACTCGTTCGGCGCTAGGTCGGCAGCGCCGACGTCAGCTTGACCTTCTGCATCGGAATGTCGGTCTTCACGCTCAGCACGCCGGGAATGCGCGTGAGCGTTTCCATCTGGAAGCGCCGATAGTCGTCGATGTCGGCCGCGACGACGCGCAGCAGGAAATCGCAGTCGCCCGCCATCAGATGGCATTCGACGACTTCCGGCATCTGCTGGACGGCATCGGCGAAACGGTTCACGGATTCCGCGTCCTGCCCCTTCAGCCACACGCGCGTGAAGATCGTCAGCCCCTTGCCGACCTTCGCGGGATTCAGCACGGCCACGTATTTCTCGATCACGCCCGCTTCCTCGAGAAGCCGCACACGCCGCAGGCACGGCGACGGCGACAGCCCGACCTCGTGCGCGAGCTCTACGTTCTGCATGCGGCCGTCGCGCTGCAACGCGCTCAGGATCCGCCGGTCGATGGCATCCAGTTTCATTTGGCATCCGATTCCAAAAAATTCGCAAATCGCGCGTTCAATGCCAAATTCTCTGAAAGTTATGGCCACAACGCAACCCGATTCGAGTCAAAAAAGCAGACAATCCCTCCCCCCGAAGGAGGAGTAATGAGCAGTAGCGTTTCAACGTCGTCCGGGCTTCGCGACAAGCCCGCCTATGTCGCCGAGATGGGCCGCGGTTTGCGCGCGGCGCTGCCCGTCATGCTGGGTTTCGTGCCGTTCGCGCTGGTGCTCGGCGCGCAGGCCGCGCAGAAAGGGCTGAGCCTGTTCGAGGTGCCGATGATGACGGGCCTGAACTTCGGCGGCGGTTCCGAATTCGCGGCGATCCATCTGTGGACCTCGCCGCCGCACATCGCGCTGATCGTCGCGATGTCGTTTCTCGTGAATTCGCGCCACATCCTGATGGGCGCGGCGTTCGAGCCGTACATCCGGCGCCTGCCGCGCCGCCGCGCGTTCGTCGCGCTGTTCTTCATGTGCGACGAGAGCTGGGCGATGTCGCTCGCCGATGCGCGCTCGCGCTCGGCCACGCACATCAGCGTGCCCTATTACGCGGGCATCTGTATCGGGCTCTACCTGACGTGGATCTCGATGACCACGCTCGGCGCGGCGGCCGGCCCGACGATCGGCAACGTCGAGCAATACGGCTTCGACATGGCGTTCACGGCCGTATTCCTGGTGCTGCTGCGCGGGATGTGGAAGGGAATGCGCGCGAGCCGCCCGTGGTTCGTGAGCCTCGTCGTCGCGGCGGCCACGCACCTGGCCGTGCCCGGCGCATGGTACGTCGCGGCCGGCGCGTGCGCGGGGCTCGTCGCCGCGCTGCTGTGGGAGCCGCGCGATGCCTGAGCTTCCGGATTTCAGCACCGTCGCGACGATCGTGCTGATGGCGTCGACGACCTACCTGTCGCGCATCCTCGGCTACGTGCTGCTGCGCAACCGCACGCTCAGCCCGCGGATGGCATCGGTGATGGAGAACGTGCCCGGCTGCGTGCTGATCTCGGTGATCGCGCCGGCCTTCGTGTCGACGCGGCCGGCCGACCTGCTCGCGCTCGCGATCACGCTGCTCGCGGCGACGCGCCTGTCGATCCTGCCGACCGTCATCGTCGGCGTCGTGTCGGCGGGGCTGCTGCGGCATCTGATTGGATAGAGCCCGTTCCCGCCGATAGCCGGCTTGTGAACGTGCGTTGCCAGCCGTCCCCCAAGGGGACGAGCGACGATCGATCTCGCGCTCCGGCCGGCAACGCACATTCTCCTGTTTGGGAAATAATCATTCGCGGGGCTAGCCGCCGGAAGGGCCGATCGCCGCTTACGCGGCATCTCAACCGACGAACGGGCGCACAATGCGCCCGTTTTCATGTCCGCGCCGACGACGCGACATGACACGACACGACGATTCTCACGCCGGGATGCTAGCCTTGTGGCTTGCGCCACGCCGCCCTTCCCTCTCATCGCCCATCTCCGTGAGGATCGTCCCGATGCAAGAAACCCGCCCGCTTTTCGACCGCGTCCTGCTGACCAACGACGACGGATTCGACGCCCCCGGCCTTGAAGTACTCGAACAGGTCGCCATGCAACTGGCGCGCGAAGTGTGGATCGTCGCGCCGGCGGAAGACCAGAGCGGCACGTCGCATTCGCTGAGCCTGCACGAACCGCTGCGCGTGCATCGCAAGGGCGAACGCCGCTTCGCGGTGCGCGGCACGCCCGGCGATTGCGTCGCGATCGCGGTCAGCCACCTGATGAAGGACGCGCGGCCCGACGTCGTGCTGTCCGGCGTGAACCGCGGCGCGAATCTCGGCACCGAAACGGTGTTTTCCGGCACGGTCGGCGCCGCGATGACGAGCATGCTGGTCGGCGTGCCGGCCATCGCGCTGAGCCAGGCGTTCACCGATCGCAACGCGGTACCGTGGAACACGGCGCTCGCGCATGCGCCCGATGTCATTCGCCGGCTCGCCGCCGCCGGCTGGGACAGCGACGCGTGCCTCAACGTGAATTTTCCCGCCCGCCCCGCGCAGGACGTGCGCGGGCTGAAGGTGACGAACCAGGGCGCCGGCACGCTGCAGGGCGTCGAGATCGTGTCGGGCCGCGACCCGCGCGAGATCGACTATCACTGGCTGAAGCTCGCGCGCGCACCGCGCGACGACGACGCGGATTCGGAAACGGTCGCGCTCGGCGAAGGGTATATCGCCGTCACGCCGCTGAAGTTCGAGCGCACGCACGACGGCGCGCTCGCGCGGCTGCGGTCGAATCTCGGCTGATCGGGTTGGCCATATTGGCCGCGTTGGCTGCTTTGGCTGCTTTGGCTGCTTCGGCAGCTTCGGCAGCTTCGGCAGCTTTGGCGGCTTTGGCCAGGCGGCCGCTTCGGCGCTTGCGCACGACGCCTGCACGAGGCTGCCCGATTGCAAGGTCGCGTCGGCGCGCAACGTCGCGCGCGTAACCGCCCGCACGGCATCAAGTCAGGTTCAATCCCCCGTCGAGCATCACGATCTCGCCCGTCACGTAATCGGACGCGACGAGCATCGCGACCGTCTGCGCAATGTCGTCCGGCGTCGCCGCGCGGCGCATCGGCGCGCGTTCGCGCCAGAGCTGCTGCGCTTCGGTCCAGTCGGCGGTCAGCGGCGTATCGACCAGCCCCGGCGCGACCGCATTGACGCGAATCGCCGGCGCGAGCGTGCGCGCCAGCAGCCGCGTCGTGTGATTGAGCGCGGCCTTCGCCGCCGCATACGGAATCGACGCGCCTTTCGGCCGCACGCCCGCATGCGAGCTGACGTTCACGACGCAGCCGGCCCGCCCGCGCGACGCCGCTTCGAGCAGCGCGGGCTGCGCTTCGGCGACGAGCCGGAACGGCGCGATCACGTTGATCTCGTGTATCTCGCGCCACACGTCGGGCGTCGCCGCCGCGAGGTCCTCATGCGGGATCACGCGGCTGATCCCCGCATTGTTGACGAGCACGTCGAGCCGCCCGTGCACGGCGAGCGCGTCGCGGATCAGCCGCACGCGCTCGGCATCGTCGGCGAGATCGGCCTGCACGTAGGCCGCGCCGAGCTCGCGCGCCATCGCGCGTCCGGTGTCGGCTGAACTGCGGGAGTGCAGGATCACCGCATAGCCGTCCGCCGTCAGGCGGCGCGCAATGGCCGCGCCGATGCCCGACGTCGAGCCGGTGACGAGCGCGACGGGCCGATGCAGGCGCGACGCGCGCGGCTCGGCGGCGGCTTCGGTTTCAGGTTCCGTTTCGGAAATCGGGGCATGCATCGGCGGGAGCGGCGCGTCCATATCGGGGAACCCTGTCGGTGGCGTTCCCGCATCATAAGCGCGTGAACGCGACCGGACACGCGTTCCGGGCAACGTAGGGTTTGATGGTTGCCATTGCATGCGGATCCAGCGCCGACTTTGCACCGGACTCGATCTTGACCGCAGAACGGATGTACTCGTCTTGTCGAACTGTTGCCGCGGGATACCAGAAAAGCAGGCTCTGCCCGTCCGCATCGTCCGGGTCGGACTCCAGCGTAAAGCCCTGAGGGATAAGCCGTGTCGCGCAGGCGTGTAACCCAGCGTTGAAATCCCCCTGGATAAATGCCTGGCAAGCTTCACGTATCGCGTCGAGTCGAACGCGGCGCCGCTTCCCGCTCAGGGCTTCAATATCCGCCGGCTCGACATGCTGCCCGAGATCGCCCCGAAATACCGTGATGTCAATATCTTCCGAAAAACGGGAGATCAGCCCGAACCCCTTGGACAAGGATGTACCGCCCTTGAACAGGAGACGCGGGCCGCCTGAAGGCAGTCCGTTGAACAGTGCATCCAGAACCCAACATACCCAGAAATCTTTCTCGACGTTCTGCACCGCCGTGCCCAGACGCGTCGCTGTGCCGATGAACAAATCGCGACGATCCGCGTCACTGGCCGCGATGATTTCCCGATAGGCCTCGTTCATCGAGGACCTCCACCCGTATCCGGCAGCACCGTCTTTTTACCTGGTTCGTCAGAAACCCTGAGCAGGGGCGAGTCGGCGCCCCCCTGGTCAAAAGGCGGAACCGAGCGCAAGAACTCCTGCATCCATGTCGGCAAATGCGCAAAGCCCTGAGCGAGGTCATGGGCAATGACTCGCCCATGTTTTGGGTCTGCGAGGACGGACTTGAGTCGGGCACGGACCCTGTCTCCATCGCCCGGCAGCGTGTCCTTGAGCCAGTGAAGCGCCTGCACGACTCGCATGGCGGGTCGCCCGGCCCAGAAAAGGCGACTGGGGGCTGTCTGCTTGAAGTCGATTCGCAGTTCATCGAGTTGAACCGCGCGCCGGCGTGCGTCGGTATGGATAGTCACTCGCGCAGGAACGCCATCCGTCAGCCCAAGATCGTTGGCTGCCGTCATGCCGTCGACCAGCAGACGCAATTGATCGCGACGAGCGATTGCGTCGAGCACGGCGCGATAATCAGGGGCCGTCGGCCGTTTGGTCAGCCGATTGACGGCTGGGAGGTCGTATAACCCCCGATCGATGCGGCGCAGGGTTCCGCTGGCGACAAGACGTTGCAATGTCTTGTCTATCACGTCGCGCGAACCGAGATGCGCAAAGTCGGCTGGCACCCAGACAGCGCCAGGTCCCGCCTCGCGAACGAGCGTGACGATGCGGGTACTAATGTCTGACATGCAAACTCTCCTTGTCCGAAATTTGTATACATTTTTCGGACAATGGTCAAGCGAAGAGCGTCCGAAAAATGTATACAAATTTCGGACAAATCCAAGACATAGCAGGTCCAAAGCTGGTCATCGGGTTACCGGAAGCCGGTCCGACACGACCGCTCTCGCATCGATGCAGGCCAGCCGCACGAGCCGCGGCGCCAGCGAAAACGGGAACAGCGAAGATCGTCACAACCGCTTGGCCCAGCGACTGCCGGGCGCGGTGCCCTGCAGCCTGCATCAGCGCATCGCGGATCGGCTCAGCGCTGCTTCGGCAGATCGACAAAATCCTCGAGTTCACCGGCGACGTACAGCCGCTTGCCGATTCTCGGGTATTCGCACACATCGTGTTCGAGGCGCTGCCCGACGACGATCAGTTCGAGCGGCACGTCACCGGTGTTCTGCAGCGTGTGCGCTTCACCGCCGCGCGCGAAGCCCAGGAAATCGCCGGGCCCGACGTCGTAAGGGCGTTCGCCGATCGTGACCGTCCCCGTGCCGGACAGCACGTACACACATTCTTCCTCGTACAGGTGACGGTGGTATTCGGCCGATTCGTGACCGGGCATCAGCGTGAGCAAATGGAAGCCGAACTGCGTGATGCCGGTCAGGTCGCTGAGCGGTCTTTTGAGACGAACAGCATTGGAATTCAGCGAATGCACGGCGCGCGTCGGTTCCAGCTTCGCGATATCGGCGGCCTTCAGCAATTCCCGGGGAGAGGTGGTCGACATGGGGGCTCTCGTTAGCGTGACTGCATCGGTTGGACGCGCCGCCCGGGCCGGCGAACGGGCAATCGGCCGACGGACGATGCGGCGCATGGGCGCTCCGGCATTGTCCGACATTTCCGGCTGCGTGGAGACTCGGCATCGCATCGCGACGCCGGTTTGCCGCCGCTCCGTCCCCCGCCACCATTCAGCGCACGGGCGTGCCGCGCAGTTGAGTCAACAGCGCCACGAGCCGATCGATGTGCGCGTCTTCCGTGCGCCACGACGACACGCTGATCCGGAACGCCGGACGCCCCTGCCACACGGTCGCGCCGAACCACACGTCGCCCGAATCCTGCGCGGCCTCGCGGATCGCGACGGTTTCCTCGTCCGTGCCGGCGCGCACCAGCACCTGGTTCAGCACGACGCGGTTCAGCACGTCGTAGCCGGCCGCACGCAGGCCGTCCGCGACACGCGATGCCTGCGCGCAATGCCGCTCGACCATCGTGGCCAGCCCGGCGCGGCCGAGCGAGCGCAGCGCGGCCCACACGGGAATGCCGCGCGCACGCCGCGAGAATTCGAGGTTCAGGTTCTTCTGCGCATCCTGCGCACCGCTCAGGTAGACGGCATCGCTGTTCATCGCGGTCGCGAGCGCCGCCGCGTCGCGGCAGATCACCATCGCGCCGTCATATGGCGTGTTGAGCCATTTGTGGCCGTCGGTCGTCCAGCTGTCCGCGCCGTCGATGCCGTCCGTCAGCGCGCGTTTCGACGATGCACGTGCCCACAGGCCGAACGCGCCGTCCACGTGCACCCATGCGCCGGCCGCCTTCGCGGGCGGAATCAGCGCCGCGAACGGATCGAATTCGCCGGTGTTCACTTCGCCGGCCTGCACGCAGAGGATCGTCATGTCGTCGAGCGGCGGCAACTGCGCCGGGTCGATGCGGCCGTGCGCGTCGACCGGCGCAACGACGATGCGCTTCATCCCGAAGCCGAGCACGCGCAGCGCCTTCTTCACCGTGATGTGCGCGAGCTCGGAGATCACGACCTTCACCTCGGGCGCGCCGATCAGGCCGTCCTCGTCGACGTCCCAGCCCTTGCGCGCGAGCAGCGCGCGCCGCGCGGCAACCAGCGCGACGAGCGTGCAGGCCGTCGCGCTCGTGCCGAAACCGACCGCGCTGCCTTCGGGCAGCGCAAGCGCGTCGACGACCCAGCGCGCGGCCTGGCGCTCGAGCGTCGCGGCCACCGGCGAATTCGCGTACGACGACGCGCACTGGTCCCATGCGAGCATCAGCCGCTCGGCCGCCGCCGCGGCCGGCAGTGTCGCGCCGATCACGAAGCCGAAGTAGTTCGGGCCGTTCGACGCGACGGTCGCGGGCGAGCCCTGCTCGTCGAGCAGGCGCAGCACGTCGTCGGCCGGGCGGCCCGTGTCGGGCAGCGGCTCGTCGAATGCGGCGAGGCCGGCCAGCGAGGCCGCGTCGGGAAACGCGCGCCGTTCGTTCGTCGCTGCGAGATACGCGTGCGCGCGGCGGTCGGCGTCGGCCAGCAATGCAAGTTCGTCCATGTCGGTTGCCTCGGCGGGGATCGGTGGAGATCGATCGAATCAGAGTTGCGAGAGATCGCGGCCGAGCTGCTGCACCGCGCCGTCGATCCGCTTGTAGTACGTGAACTTGCCGACGCGGGTCGCCTGCACGAGCCCGGCATCCGCGAGGATGCGCATGTGGCGCGTGGTCGTGGCCGGCGCGATGCCGAGCTTCTCGGTGATGTACGTGCAGCACACGCCGAGCTCGTCGAAATCGCCGTGCGGCTGCGGCGGGAAATGCTTGCGCGGCTGCTTGAGCCAGCGCATCACGGCCAGACGGCTTTCGTTGGCCAGTGCGCTGATGCGGGTAACGTCGTCCATGGGGTTGGAAGGCTTCGTTTAACGTTTCGCATATTAGCTAAATGACGAAACGTGGGCAATCTGTTCGAGGTCCGGTTTCAGGCTGTCATGTCATGTTCGGGATCACGACACCGGCGCTCGATGCGATCGCGGAGGAAACCGGCAAGACCGTGCCGCAGATCGCGCTGAACTGGCTGCTGCAACGGCCGACCGTGTCGTCGGTGATCGTCGGCGCGCGCAACGAGGAACAGTTGCGCCAGAACCTCGGCGCGGTCGGCTGGTCGCTGACCGATGCGCAGGTCGCGAAACTCGACGCGGCGAGCGCGGTGCAAGCGCCGTATCCGTACTTCCCGTATCGCCGGCAACAGGCGTTCGCGCGGCTCAATCCGCCGATGCTCGGGGAAGCGGCGACGGCCGCCCCGGCACGACGGCGCCCAAGCGGCACAACGCGGGCACGCCACGACGAACTCACCTACCGTGGCACCAGAAACCGCGACCGCCATGGGCCTACCCAGCGCGCCGCGAACTGCCTATCGTGGCGGTTTGCGTCGTTGTCGGCCGAGCCGGCAACACGTCCAACCCTCATCGAAAGGTTCGCGCACATGAACGCCACCGACGCCGGCCTGACCGTACGCGCGGTCCGGGAAGACGACTACGACCGCTGGCTGCCGCTTTGGGACGGCTATAACCGCTTCTACGGCCGCTTCGGCGACACCGCGCTGCCGCTGGAAATCACGCAGCTCACGTGGTCGCGCTTCTTCGACGGCTATGAACCCGTGCATGCTTTCGTCGCGGAACGTGACGGCAAGCTCGTCGGGCTCGTGCATTTCCTGTATCACCGCAGCACGACGCTCGCCGGGCCGACCTGCTACCTGCAGGATCTGTTCACGCTCGACAGCGAGCGCGGCAAGGGCGTCGGCCGCGCGCTGATCGAAGCCGTGTACGACGCCGCGCGCCAGCATCGCGCCGAACGCGTGTACTGGCAAACGCATGAAACGAATCACACGGCGATGCGGCTGTACGACACCGTCGCGGAAAAATCGGGGTTCGTGGTTTACAGGAAGGTGTTGCCGCGCTGAGCGGGGCGGGGCGGGCGGGCGTTCAACTCAGCGGCCGCGACTAGTTCGTGAATGCAACGACAGCCCGTCGCGCGCTCCACATCGCCGCACGTTGTACGCCATCACGGCCTTGGTAGCCCGAAGGACACAAAACCGTCCTTTTGATTGATTTTTGTGTCCCCAGGGACACAATTTCTGTGCGTCGATTTGTATTCGCTGCCCGCCCGGACGAATCCGGGACATTTCTCATACCTTCCGGGTACTGGATGCGGGCCAACATCGAGATAGTTGGTCACACGTTCAGCGGGTTCTCCTCAATTCACCCCATACCAAACGCCGCGTCCACTGCCGTGCTGCTGCAAATGTTCGCGTTCGACCAGGTCACGGAAGTGCGACTTCAAGGTATTGCGGTTGCTGCCTGTCAGCTTGATCGCCTCGGCCATCGTGATGCGCCCATGCTCGCGGGCGAACTCGACGATCTGCAAGGACAGTACAGGCAGTGAGGCCAGCACGATCTTTTCGCGCTCGACTTTCTTTTCAAGCCGCCGCACCTGCTCGGCCAGCGAACGCAGAAAGAACAGCAACCACGGCTGCCAGTTGGGTGCGTCGGTGCGGATGGTGCCCTGCGTCTGACGCAGCGCGAGGTAGTAGGCTTCCTTGTTCACCTCGATCACGCTTTCCAGCGAATTGTATGGAACGTAGGCATAGCCCGCCTGAAGCAGCAACAAGGTTGTCAGCACGCGGCTGAGCCGCCCATTGCCGTCCTGAAACGGGTGGATTTCCAGGAACACGACCACGAAGATGGCGATAACAAGCAAAGGATGCAGGTGCGCCCGTTCCCGTTCGTCATTCACCCACTGCACGAGCTCCGCCATCAGACGCGGTGTATCGAACGGCATGGCCGTTTCGAAGACGATGCCGATCTGCGCGCCGCTCTCGTCGAAAGCAGCGACGCTGTTGGAGCTAGTCTTGTAATGTCCCCGGTGCCGCTCGTCCTTCTGGCTGTATTGCAGCAGAATCTGGTGAAGCTGCTTGATGTGGTTCTCGTTGAACGGGATGTCCTTCCACGCCTGGAACATCAAGTCCATCAGCTCGGCGTACCCCGCCACCTCCTGCTCGTCGCGCGTCTCGAACTGCTTGATGGCGAGATTGGATAGCAGGCGCTCGACATCGCGGTCGCTCAGCTTGCTGCCCTCGATGCGGGTGGACGATCCAATGCTTTCGATGGTGGCCACGCGCCGCAAAGCCGACAGTCGGTCAGGCGCGAGTGTGCCCAAAGCACGCCATGCGCCTTTGATCCCGTCAATCCGGGCAATCAGGCCCAGGACTTCCGGTGTGATCTGGAGGGTGACGGCTCGGAACATAAACCAATATTACACCCATTTACACCCATTTCTCTCGCAGCAAATTAATGGGTGCAAATGGGTGTCAAAATGGTAACGGTCTTGTGTCAGCACGGCTGGCGTCGCAGGCCCCGGTAGCCCGAGGGCCATACTTTCGGCGTGTCGATTCGTATCCGCTTCCCCCGACGAATCCACCATCACTCGTACAACGCTACGGCCTTTACAAGGAGCGTGTTGCGCCAACAGCAATCCAGTTATCCACGTGCGCGACGCAAGAAATCCCAAGGGCATCGGTATCGAGAACGAGCATCATCGGAAGTCAACCTGCTTGATCCTGACGTCCGCGCGCGGAGGGTCAAACTCGATGTCCTCGACATCGGGCAATGCCAGCGCGTCGGCAATGTTGCGTATCTGTTGCGTGAGGCGCTGGTAATCCTCGAAACTCAACAGCACATGAGTAGGCCTGCCGCGGTTCGAAATAAACACCGGGCCATCCTTTGTCGCTTTCTTCGCTTTAGTCACGTCTTGATTGAATTCGCGACTTGAGAGAGTAGTGATAGTCATCGTGAGTTCCTCAAACACACCCATGCAGGTGTGTTACTACACTAAGGCAAATGACGCGATACCCGCGTGAAACCCTGGCTGACCATCGATCCGCTCAACCCACCGGCAGCGCCTTGATCGGCAAAAACAACGGTACGCGCACCCACTGCTTCAACTGGTCCGTATCGGCATGGTCCGGCGCCGGAACGCATGACCGGGTTACGCCACATCCGGCGCTTTCCGTTTCCGGCGGCGAAGTTCTACAGTGACAGAAAACTACCTGCGCTGCCGTGCCTCGTCCCCGTTCGACGAGTCGCACCCGATTCCGAGGAAAGCCCATGCCGAGTATCGTCGCCGCTCCCGCCAATCTTCCCCCGAGCCCCGTCGCGGCGGAAACGCGCATGGTTCACGACGTCGCCACGCTGAAGCCGTCCGACTACCGTTCGGCCGATGGTTCGTCGTGGGTCATCTCAACCATCACGCCGGCTGCGGACAGCGGCGCGAACGTGACCGGCGCGACGTATTTCGACACCGCGAAAGGCCGGACCGTCCCGGTGCCCGACGCGCGCCGCCGTTATGCGAATCGCGGCACGTGGCAGGTCGTCGCGAGTTCGAGCCCGTCGGTGCCCGCGACCGGCCGCTACGACTGGCTGACGCTCGCGTGGCTGCCGATCAATCGGCGGCCGCTGCCGCAAACACCCGAGCATCTGTATTCGCCGTTCATTCGCGGCGGCACGATCGTTTATCGATGGAATCCGGCGGCCGAAGGCGGCGAGCAGTTCGGTAACGCGCGGATGATCTTTCCGGAATGGACGCAGCAGGTGGCGGATGCGTTGCGATCCGCGCCGCCGTCGTTGCCGGACAGCGCGTCGGCCATACCGCCTGCGCTCGATCGCCTGAAAGCAGACAGGAATCCGATGACCGCCGTGCTCGACTTCGGCGACGCGCTGCGTGAAGAGCCGGTGGAACGGATCGTCGCGCGGCTGCCCGCCTTGCTGCAGGTGAACGACCTGCATGAACTGTCGGCAATCGTATTCCTGTGCCTGTCCGGGTCGCGCGCCGAAGACCGGCCGCGTTTCGTCGAAGCGATCGACGCGGCGATCGCGGGCACCGACGACAGCGCACGCCTGCTCGCGATCGCATACGGCACGTTCGCGGCGGGACGGTCCCGGCCTTATCCGTTCAACGACGTCGCGCAGACGGCCCGCATCAACGACGTGTTCGGGGCGCTGAAGCGACGCACGTCGGCGCTTGGGGTGCCGGTTGCGGAAGGTTCTCCGTGGTACGAATTCTTCACGGCCTACAGGCTCGGCGGCGCGGTATCCGGCAACGGCCAGTGACCGCACGTAAGTGATCGGCGGCGCGGCAGCGGATACCTGTTTACCGCGCCTGCGTCGCCGCTTCTCCTCGTTCGCATTCGGGTAGAACGAAACCGGATCGACGTGCAGCGTGCTCATATCCTCGATCCGCGACAAAAATCCGTGGCGAATAAATGCCGGGTTGTTTTCTATCAATTCGACCATTTGAATCAGATCACCCGGTGATAAATTTCCTCCCGGCCACAGAGCCATCTCAAATAACCTCAATCCATAGACCAAATCATGAAATCTGTTATCCGACATGCCACTCTGGCACTGGTGACGATCGGCTTCCTGTCGGGCTGCGCAAGCAGCGTGACACGCGACGCAGGTAATCAGGCGGGGGCCACCGCGACTGCGTCGACGTCCAAATTCGGCACCAAGCCGGTTATCGTGCAAGTTACGCTGGACGCGGCTGCCCAGGAAGCGTTGAAAGACAATCTGAAGTTCAGCCCCAAGAAACTGCAGGAGCAAATCGAAAGCGCGCTGGACGCACGCAAGCTTCTGGCAAAGGCCGATTCAACCGATGCAATGCACCTGAACGTTGAAGTCACCGGCATTCGGGTGCGCTCGAGTTTCTCCGCGGTCATGTTCGGCTTCATGGCGGGCAGCGATTATGTCGACGGCACCGTGACGCTCGTCGGCACCGACAATCGTCAGGTCGACCGCTTCAAGGTGTCGGCATCGTACGCACTCGGCGGCATCGCCGGTATGGACGGGACACGCATGGACTGGCTGTACGAGAATTTCACCGAGAAGACGCTGTCGACGCTCGACCCCTCGGCCGGCGCGCAACAAGCGGACGCGGCTCACGCGAAGAAGCTGTAATGTCCGACGCCCGACGGACCGCGGATTCGCGGCCCGTCGAGCGGCAGCCGCTGCGCTCACCCAACGGCTACGATGCGGGTTGCGACCGCAACGATCTTCATCGAGCAGATTCTCCTTTGAGCATGCCCCTTAGCAACAGGCACGCGTCGCGGCTTCGATTGCCGCATTCCGATTCGACGTGCGCTCGTCCGCGTCTTCGTTGTGCCGGCAGTCTGCGTCGTACGCAAGATGGCAAAAAAACGGCCGCCCTGAAGCAGCCGTAAAGGAGAGGTCTACCGTGTTCAGACGGAGACGCCGTCCGGCCACCACGCCGTCCGGTAGATCCATTGTTGACGAGCGCTCCGCATCCGGGAATCAGTCTGGTCTGATTTTCGGGCGCAAGACCCACCGGCAATTCAGACAGGTCCGATAGGATTGGCGTCGGACGGCTCGTAAACTCCGACCCGTGAACCTCTCGACCTCCCCCTTCGTCCATACGATGCGCGCCGCGATCCGCGACGCGATCCGTCGCCCCCGCTTCCTCCGCGGCCTCGACATCGCGGTGCTCGCGCTGATCGTCGCGAGCGTGTTCGTCGTGATGATCGACAGCGTGCAGGAATTGCATGCGCAGTACGGGAACGCGCTGTACGCGGCCGAGTGGGCGTTCACGCTGCTGTTCACCGTCGAATATGCGATGCGGCTGTTCACGGCGCCGAAGCCCGCCGCCTATGCGCGCAGTTTCTTCGGCATCGTCGATCTCGTATCGATCCTGCCGACCTATCTCGCGTTTTTCTTCCCCGGCCTGCATGCGCTGATCGACGTGCGCCTGCTCAGGCTGCTGCGCGTGTTCCGCATACTCGGGCTCGCGATCTATCTGGAGGAAGGCCAGATGCTGATCCGCGCGCTCGCGCGTGCGCGGCGCAAGATTTTCGTGTTCATCGGCGGAATGTTCGTGATCGTCGTGATCCTCGGCACGGTGATTTTTCTCGTCGAAGGCCCCGAGAACGGCATCACGAGCATTCCGGTCGGCGTGTACTGGGCCGCCGTGACGATGAGCACGACCGGCTATGGCGACCTGACGCCGCACACGCCGCTCGGCCGGCTGATCACGTCGTGCGCGATCCTGCTCGGTTACGGCATCATCGCGTTCCCGACCGGTATCATGGGCGCGGAGCTCGTCGCGTCCGCGCTCGAACGCGGACGGGCGCAGCAAGCGCAGTCCGGCGATGCCGGTGCGACGGTCTGTCCGCATTGCGGCGCGTGCGCATCGAAGCAACGCGACGATGCCAGCGCCACGGCAACGCAGCGTGTGCCCGACCGCCAATCATCAACGCATTCCTCATTCGATCAACGACAATGAACGCTTCCTCATGCTGAGCATCGGCCCCTTTTCCGTAAGGGTCGTGGCCGTAGCCATCGCCGCCCTGATCGCGTGGATCGTCGCGCGCTTCGCGCAGCGCAACCGGCCCGCCGGCCAGCACAAGACATCCGCGAGCCTGCTGCTCGACGCACTGCTGATCGGGCTGATCGCCGCGCGCGTCGGCTATATCGCGCGCTGGTGGCCCGACTACTTCGCCGCGCCGAAATCCCTCGTCGCGCTCGGCGACGGCGGCTTTACCTGGTGGATCGGCTTGCCGGTCGCGCTCGCCTATATCGGCTGGCGGTCGCGCCGCCTGCCGGGGCTGGCGCGCCCCGCGCTCGCCGGCATCGCCGCCGGCATGCTGGCTTGGGGTGCGGCGCAGGGCGTGCTGGCGACGTTCGACCGCACGGCGGCGCCGTTGTCCGCGCTGCGCGTGGAGACGCTCGATGCGACGCCCGTCGCACCGAACCGCTACGCGGGCAAGCCCGTCGTCGTGAACCTGTGGGCGACCTGGTGCCCGCCGTGCCAGCGCGAAATGCCGATCCTGGCGCAGGCGCAACAGGATTACCCGGGCATCAGTTTCCTGATGATCAATCAAGGCGAGGATGTGCAGACCGTGCGCGCGTTTCTCGAACGCGAAGGGCTGCGCTTCGACCACGTGCTGCTCGACCGCTCGCTCGGCGCGATGCGGACCTACGGTTCGCGCGGGCTGCCGACGACGCTGTTCTTCGATGACAAAGGCAGGCTAGTCGAGTCGCATATGGGCGAGATCACCGCCGCGCGGCTCAAGGACACGATGAATACGCGGTTCGGTTTCTGAGGTGCGGAAACGGCTGCGCCGACGCACCGTCAGGCATTGCGACGACAGGCACGGCGAACATCTCGGGCCTGCGTCGTCCGGCGCGGGCCGGCGAACGCGAAACGCGAGGCCGGCCTGCGACGCAGCGGCAAAACTGTTTCCCGCTCGACCAGCCATCATCAGGGCGTTTCATGCGCCGACAAACACCACCGCGCAGCAATCGCGAAATCCGGCGCCGTCCCGATCGACCCGCCGGACCGTTTCCCGCACGACCGGCCATCGCCGGAGATTTTCATGCGCCGCAAACGCTGACGGCGCGGCAATCGAAACCGGCCCCGTCCTCGCTCAACCCGCCTGTGCACCGATCGATCGCGCGAACTCGGCGATGCCGGTCAGCATGATCTGCACGCCGACGCACAGCAGCAGGAACGCGGACACGCGCATCGCGACCTTCGTGCCTTCGCCGCCGAGATAGCGCGCGAGCGTGGTCGCGCGGCTGTAGATCTGCCAGATCGCGAACGCGACGAGCGCGGCGACCGCCACCGAAATCACGCCCGACAGCAGGTAGTCCTTCGCGCCATGCGAGCGGTTCGCGTGCAGCGCGATGCCGGCCGCGATCGAACCGGGGCCGATCGTCAGCGGCACCGTCAGCGGAAAAAACGCACGCGCCATCAGGTTCTGGAAATCGCTGCCGTGCGCCACCGACGCATCGGTCGACACGTCCGGCGCATTGAGCATCGACCAGCCGGCCACGGCGACCGCAAAGCCGCCGCCGATCCGCAGCGCTTCCATCGAAATGCCGAAGAAGTTCAGCACCGGCGCACCGACGAAGAAGATCACGAGCAGCGTGAAGAACACGTTTCTTCCGAGCTTCTTCGACAGCATCGCGCGTTCAGGCTCGGTCAGCGATTGCGTGCGCTCGAGGAACACGAACGCCATCCCGAACGGATTGATGATGCCGACCAGGCCCATGAAGCCGAACAGGATTTCCGGGATCAGGCGGTCGAACGTCATTGCCCGCTCGCGCTTTCGTCCGTGAGACGCGTATGGCTCGGCAGCGCGACGTGCAGGTCCGGACCCGGCGATGCGGCAGAGGCAGCGGCACGCGCCGGTTCGCGCGTCGCGGAAAGCCATTTCGAGAATTCCGCGGCGGTCATGCCGACGGCCGCGTGGGCCGACCGGGACGCGGCGGGCGACGCATCGGCCTGCTCCGCTGCATGCGCGCGCGATGTCGCGCCGCCCGACGCAGCCGATGCAGGTGCAGCCGCGGCCAGACGCTCGCGCGCCGTTTCCAGGCGCACCGCCTTCCTGCGCGTCACGCTCGCGGATTTCCGCGCGGCCGGTGCTGCGGTCGACGCGTCGGGCGTCGGCGCGGCTTCGGCGCGCACGGCCGTCGTTTCGCCGGTTCCCGCAACGGTCGCCGCGACAGCCAGGCCGGGCCCGACGTCCGGGTCCACCGGGATCGTCGCCGGCGCCGCGACAGCCGACCCCGACGCGGTCGAGATCGCCGCCTCGTAGACGGTATTGCGCAACGCGCCGCGACGGGCGCCGTGGAACGCGTGCGTTCCAGCCAGGCCCACCGAGCCGAACACGAGGCCGGCCGCGAGCATCATCATCGTGGGCCGCCACCGGCGGGGTGCAGGGCGCGGCTTCACCCACGGCTTGTTGTCCGAACCGAAATCCGACGCGCGCACGGCGGTGGACGCCGACGCGTCGCGCGCGCCGTGCAGATTGAATACGCCCGGCCGCGGCCGCTTGCTCTTCACGAACGGCGTGCGGCGCCGTCCGAACGGCGGCGGAAGGTCGGAGAAGGGCCGCGCGAGCGGCAACGCGAAATGTCCGGTGATGTCCTGCATGCCCATGATGTCGGAGGCGAACCGCCCGCCGTTCGCCGGACGGATTCGCGCTATTGAATGTGGATGACGGATCGGAGTATCGCCGCGCGGCCTGTCGCGAGTAAATCGGACTGGGCTTATTCTGGCGGCGGCTTGGTTCAAGCAAGCGCGGGCGGCCGTGCCGCGTCACACCGTCCTTTGTCGCGGACCGGATCCGACCACGCATCGGGCGGCCGATCGCGCAGTCGCACGAATCGCCGCCCGCCTCGCGCCTGTCAGAACCGCCCGCGCAGCCCGATGAACACTTCGTTCGACGACAGCTTCGACTTCAGCTGCTCGTCGCGCGCCGACACGCGGTTCACGAACGTGTTGAAGCCGGTCTCGACGTTGCCCATGTCGACATAGCGATACCCGACGTCGATCGTGAAGCGCTTGTTGATCGCGTAGCTCACGCCCGCGCCGGCCGAATACGCGAGATTGGTCTGCGTCTTCGACGCGAAGCGGCGCGTATCGTTGCCTTGCCAGCCGTCGGCCGACACGATCGCGACGCCGAGGCCGAGCGTGCCGTATACCGAGAAGCCGCGGCCGAGATCGAAGTCGCGATAACCGTTCAGCATCAGCCGCTGCGACGACACGTGGAACTCGTTCGCGTTCGCGTCGAACGGCGCCCAGTAGCTGACGAAATTGCCCGAACGCTTGAACACGTACTCGCCTTCCGCGCGCCAGCCGTTGCCGAACTGATAGCCGGCCGCGACCGAGCCCGTCACGCGATCCTGCCCGTCCGGGCCGCCGATGCGGCTCGTCACGCGCGGGCTCGTCAGCTCCATGTTCACGGCGTTGTCGAACGCGCCGATGACGCGCGCGGTCGCGTAATAACCCGCGTCGCTCGCGTCCTGCTTCTTCGTTTCCGGTGCAGCCACGTCGGCGAACGCCGCGCCCGAGAACAGCAGCGCGAGCGACGACGGCAGTGCGAATGACTTGATCATGACCATGCTTCCTTGTGGATGAGAGGAGATCGCGTCATCGTAGGAAGTTCGTCAAGCGCGCTGAACCCGTTCGCGTACGGGTAGCGCCTCCGTAGCGCTACGGAGGCGCCGTGCGTCGCCGATTACTTCACGTCGTAGCGCAGCAGCGGCCGCCCGTTCAGCGGCTGCACCGTGCGCGCGTTGTGCGAGTAGCGCATCCGGAACGCGGCGATGTCGTCGGCGGACAGCTCGACCGGCTCGTCCAGCACGTACCATTCGACGTTTTCGGTCAACGGCGGCGTGGTCAGCGAACCGAGATAGTGATAGTAGGCGTTCACCTTGCCGGGCATCAGCCTGCTCGCGTGAAACGACGACAGGCTCGCGGTGTCCGCGCCGCGGAGCGCATCCATCGCCGCAGCGAACTGCGCGTTCTCGCTGCCGGTGCGATACAGCACGGCGACGACGGCCAGCCGGCCATCCTGCGACCGAAACACGAAATGCCCCTCGATCGGATAGGTTCGGCCGTCGAGCGTGTGTTCCGCCGGCGCGTGGAAATGAATCTGCTGAAGCCTGAAATGGCGGCCACGGATCGTCGCGCTGCCGCCGGCCGGCACGATCTGGATCGTGTGGCCGTTGTCGATCACCTTCGCGCGCGTATCGGCGATGTGCACGTCGATCGCGATGTTTTCGTCTTCGTATCGCGTCGCGCGCCTGGCCGTGCCCGAGTCGATCGCGACCGGCGACTGCGCATCGCCGGATTCCAGATGCCATTCGCGCTGATGGTCGTAGTCGAATTCATGATCGACCGATGCAGCCGTTGCCGATGCGGGTGCATCGGCCGCATGTGCAGGCATTGTCATGGCCGTCATGGTGAACAGCGTTGCAGTTGCGAGCCGCATCATCGTGGTTCGGGTCGTATTCATTCGAGTTCTCCCTGAAGAAAAAAGACAAAGGCTATGGCGTCGAAACGCCTGTGAGCGCCGCGTAATCGCGCACGAGCTCGACGAGCGACGCGACCCGCAGCTTGTCGAACAGGTTCGCGCGATAGGTCTCGACCGTGCGCGGCGACAGCCCGAGATCGCACGCGATTTCCTTGTTGCTGCTGCCGCGCACGATGCCGTCGAGCACGTCGCGCTCGCGCGCGCTCAGCGTCGCCAACCGCATCGCACGCGCCGCGCGTGCCTGCGCTGCTGCATCGCCGTCGCGCCGGTCCGCATGGCGACGCATCGCCTGCTGGACCACGTCGATCAGTTCGTCGTCGTCGACGGGCTTGCGCAGGAAATCGCACGCGCCGCGCTTGAACGCGCGCCGGCATGCGTCGACGTTGCCGTGGCCGGTCAGCACGATCACGGGCAGATCGCGCCGCTCGGCCAGGCAATCGAGCGCATCGAGCCCGCTCATCCCCGGCATCCGCAGATCGAGCAGCACGCAGCCGAGCGTGCTGTCGTCGGCCTCCGCGAGAAACGCCTGCGCGTCGGCGAAGCGGCGCGTCTGCACGCCGACCGTGCGCAGCAGCAGCGCGAGGCCGTCGCGCACGGCTTCGTCGTCGTCGACGATCGCGACGACGGACCCGGCCGACATCGGGTTCGGTGTTTCATTCGTGCTCATGCGTGTTCCTCCTCGTCGATCGGCAGCAACAGCACCGCCTCGACGCCGCCGAACGGCAGGTTACGGATCGTCAGCGATCCGTCCTGCCGCTGCGCGAGCGTGTCGCACAACGGCAGCCCGAGGCCGAGCCCGTCCGTGCGCGTCGTGAAGAACGGCTCGAACAGCCGCGGCAGCGCGTTATCCGGCACGCCCGGCCCGTTGTCGACGACGCTGAAGCGGTAGTGCCGCCCCGCGCGTGCGCCGCTCACGCGGATCTCGCCGCGCGGCTCGCCGGCGAGCGCATCGCGCGCGTTGCGAATCAGGTTGTGCAGGATCTGCTCGACCGCAACCGGATCGGCCAGCGGCTGCGCGCGCGGCGTCGCGTTGCGCCACGTCAGCGCGACGTGCTCGCGCGCCGCGTCGTCGGCGTGCAGGAACAGCAGCGACGCCATCAGCGCGTCCGGATCGAGCGCGCGGCGTGCGTCGTCGCGGGTCGATGTCATCGCCGCGCGCAACCGGTCGAGGATCGCCGCCGCGCGCTTCGCCTGCGCGACGCTCGTCTGCAGTGCGCGGCGCACGCTGTCGCGCTCCGACGGCGTGTCGAGCAGCCGCTCGGCCGCGCGCGTATGCGTGACGATCGCAGTCAGCGGCTGGTTGAGTTCGTGCGCGAGGCCGGCCGCCATCTCGCCGAGCGTGTCGAGGCGCGCGACACCGTCGAGACGCGCGCGGGCGCGCTCGCGGCGGCGCGTCTCGCGCAGCCGCCACGCGCCGAACGCGCCCGCGGCCAGCAGCGCGGCCACCGCGTTCCACAACGCGATCGGCAGCCACGGCAGATCGACGATCGTGAGCGTGCGCGTCGTCGTCAGCACGAACGCCTGCGGTTGCGCGGGCAGATGCTTTTCGAGCCGCATCGTCCAGCCGAACGGCGTCGTCGGTGCATTACGGTGCAGCAGGTCGAACGCGTGGTCTTGCAGATGCAGCGTCGCCGATGTGAGCGAGTCGGGCCAGTCGCCCGGTTGAAGCAAGTGGCGCGGGTCGATGCGCACGGCCCAGCCCGTATCGGCGACGAGCCAGTAACCGCCGTCGGCCGCGAACTCGATCGAGAACGTCGTGCCGAAACGGTGCGACGGCGGCTGCGTGCGTCGCAATGCGTTGCCCGCGATATGCCGATCCGCGCCGAAGCGCCGGAATTCGAGCCCGTCGAGTTGCGGCATCCGCGCGCGCAGATTGTCGAGCATCTGCGGCGGCGGCGCGAACAACGCGGTCGCACCGAGCGTCGCGAGAATCGCCTCGTGCTGCGCGGCCTTCTGGCCGAGCAGGCGAATCGCGATGCTCGAATCCTGGAAAAAGCGGTCGTAGGCATCGCCGACGGCACGCGACACGACGAGCGCGGTGCCGGCGAGGCTCAGCGCCAGCCAGACGCAACCCAGCGCGACGCGAATCGATGGTTTCATAGCAGATGACATGCAAGGAGGCCGCACCGCCCGGACGCAGCATGCGCGATGGCATGCAGGCGGGCGGTACGCGCCGCGACGGAGCGGTACGGCGTACAGGGCGCAGAACGCCGGACGCGTGCGGCGGCCTCGGTGTCGGCTGCGATCCGCTCCCGCATTGTCGGCAAGAAGTCGTTGCGCGTGGTCCGATACTGCGTGCGGAATCGGTCAGCCTCGTCCGATACCTGCGATTGCGCACGCGGTGTGCCGGCGGTTCCATGCGAAGCGGCGGCGATGGAAGCACACGACGCGTCGTCGTGGCCGGCAGGCAACGCCTGCGTGCGGCATCGGTCGGGTCGCCCGATACCTGTGATCGCGCACGCGGCGTGCCGGCTGGTCCGTGCGAAGCAGTGCCAACGAAAAGCACAGGGCGCGTCGTCGAGACAGGCGTGCAACGCGCATGCGCGTTGCACGCATCGCCACCTTCAATTTCAGACTGGGCTGATTCACGCGATGCACACACACGACGACAATCATTTCAGCGGCGTGCCTGTCGTCCTCCGAATGCAGGCATGCCGCGGTTTCCAGAGATAGATAGTCGATATTCATCCCGCCTTCGCGGCGGGATCTTTTTCGCGCGACATCCGGCATTCGGATCTCAAGCGCGAATCGAGTCCGTCCATGATCTCTTCTCCCTTCGCGCGACGCGAGCGCATCGAAACCGCCTCTGCTGCACCGGACGAACGCCGCGACAGCGCCGTGCCCGACGACGGCCGCGCCACCGCGAACCGCCGGCGCATGCAGACGCGCCGCCCCGGCACGCGGCATCCGCGCACGCGCCGCCGGCACGACCGATGCCCTCTCCGCCCATGACCGACGCCTCGACGCTCACGATCGGCATCCTGACGATCGATCATCCGGCGCGCCATGCATTCGACGATCGTCTGCGGCGGGCCGGCCACGGCTACGACCGCCTGCGGATCGACGACGTGCTGCGCCGCGCCGGCTACCGCCCTGTGCGTTTCGAATACCTGCCCGACCTGCTGGCCGCCTGCGATGCGCGGCCGTTCGACCTGCTCGTCGTGCAATGCGAAACGCCGTGCTACCGGACCGCCGAGGCAGTGCGCACGCTGCGCGCGCGCTTCGCCGTATCGATGCCGCTGCTCGTGACCAGCCAGCACGACGACGACCGCGCTCGGACGATCGCGTTCGACGCCGGCGCGAACGAATACCTGCCGTACGCGTCGCCCGCCGAAACCATCGTATCGAGCGTGTCGACGTGGCTGCGGTGGGCCCACTACCGGACGACGCATCATCGTCACTGGCGTGTCGGCTGTTTCGAGTTCGACGCCGCCAATCGCACGGTCCGCGTGGACGGCCACGAACACGTGCTGACCGAGAAGCACTTCCAGATCGCGACGGCGCTGTTCATGAACCTGGGCCGGCCGCTGTCACGCCCGCACATGAGCCAGCTCGTCTGGGGTTCGCTCGTCGCGGTGTCGAGCCGACGCCTCGATACGCACATCACGAACCTGCGCGGGCGGCTCAAGCTCGACGGCCGCTACGGGTTGAAGCTGCTCACCGTGTACGGATTCGGCTACCGGCTCGTCGAATGCGAGCCCGGCTCCGAGCCCGATTCCGCGTCCGAGCATCCGCACGAGCACATGCACGCGCACTCGCTCTGACGCGAGTCGCACGAAGCCTGACAAGCAGCGCACCGCCCGATCCGGCCACACGCTGGCGCACCACGTTCCCCCATGCGACGAACGGCCGGCGGCGAACCGGCTTCGAGCAAAGCGCAATCACCGCACCGCGACACGGCCGGTCTCCCTTATCATGGCGAAACCTTCGCCGACCGCCCCGTGCCACGATGGATCATCGCGCCGCCTCCGACCGCAGCCGCCCCGCCTCCCGCACGCCCGTCGGGCGCCGTCAGCGCACGCTGCTGTATGCGGGCGGCATCGGCGTGACGCTTGCCGCGCTGGCCGCGAGCGGCACGCTGCTGTATGCGATGGGCAAGGACTACGTGCAGGAGCGCTACACGCAGTTCGCGGTGCGCCAGTTCTTCGTCCGGTTCGAATTCAACCTGCGCGCGACGGGCATGGACACGCTGGTCACGCACGAGGAAGCGGTCTGGCACACGCGCGCGACCGATCCCGCGCTCGCCGCGCAACTCGCCGACGGGCACGGCCGGCTCGTGCTGCAAGGCAGCCCTCGGTTCCCGCCGGTGCTCGCCGTCGCCGACCTGTCGCCTGCGCGGCCCGCCGCGTCGTATGCGCGCGACCTCGCGATGTCGAGCGAGATGAGCTACCGCGTCGGCGCGTACGTCGCGAAGCAGGAAGCCGACCGCGCGATCGCCGGCTACGCGTACGACCCGAACCGTCATTTCGCGCTCATCATCCCGCAGCCGGCGGCCGATCCGCTGGCCATGACCGGTTCGGCCGACGTCGCCGCGCTGCTCGACAAGGTCGCGGGCGACCTCGGCCCCTCGCCGGCCGGGCGCTACGTTTGGCACGCGCCCGCGCACGACCCGATCCAGCAACGCGACGTGTTCCGGCTGGTCGGCACCGTCTACGACGGCGGCCGGCCGAACGTCGTGTTCGTGTCGACGCTGCCCGCCAGCCTGCTGCGCGAACGGCTCGCGGGCCGCGACGATGGCGACGCCGCGATCATCGCCAACGCCGAAGGCCATACGGTGCTGCGCGTCGGCGCGGCGGAACGCGGCGATGCCGCGGCAACGATCGTCGAACGGCTCGTCGCCGATGCGCGCGCAGTGCGCGCCGACGGCCCGCATCCCGCGCATCACGCCGGCTATTTCACGCTGAGCCAGCGCATTCCCGGCACCGACTGGACGCTCGTGCAGTCGTTCTCGACGCGCTCGGTGCTCACGGCGCTCGGCCAGCGTGTCGGCTGGTACGCGGCGCTGATGACGATTGCGCTCGGCTTCGCGTGGACCATGCTCGTGCTGTTCGACCGCCGCGTGCTGAAGCCCGACGACGCACGCACGCGGCGCATCGTCGAGAGCGAGAACCTGAACAGGACGATCGTCGAGGCCGCGCCGTCCGGCATCGCACTGCTGTCGCTCGACGACGGCACGGTGCTGATGCAGAACGACACGATGCGCGCGTACGACGCACGCGCCGCCGGTGAGCAGTCGCTCGCCGCGCGCCTCTTCACACGCTTCGACCGCACGCCCGGCGCGAACGCGTGGCAGCCCGACCTGCATGTGCCGCTGCCCACCGCGCAGGGCGACACGCTCGACCTGCTCGCGACGCTCGTGCGCACGCGCTATCGCGACGCGGACGTATTGCTGTGCAACGTATCCGACATCACGTCGCAGAAGGCCGTCGAGCGCCATCTCGACGAAGCGCGGCGCGCGGCCGACGCGGCGAACGACGCGAAATCGGCGTTCCTCGCGACGATGAGCCACGAGATCCGCACGCCGCTGAACGCGATCCTCGGCAATCTCGAGCTGATCGGCCGCGAGCCGCTGACGGATACGCAGAGCGAGCGGCTGCATACGGTCGAGGGTGCGTCGGCGACGCTGCTCGACCTGATCAACGACATCCTCGATCTGTCGAAGATCGAAGCCGGCCAGATGACGATCGAGGCGATCCCGTTCGATCTCGCGGAAACGATCACGCAGACCGGCGCGATGTTCGAACCGCTCGCGACGGCGAAGGGTTTGCAGTTCGACGTGATCGTCGACGATGCGCTCGCGCAACGCTACATCGGCGACCCAACCCGCATCCGGCAGATCGCCGCGAACCTCGTTGCCAACGCAATCAAGTTCACGAGCCACGGCGACGTGACGCTCGAAGTCTATCTGCGCGACGATACCGATCCGGCGTCGCCCGTCGCGATCGGCGTCAGCGATACCGGCATCGGGATGACCGACGCGCAGCGCGCGGCGCTGTTCCAGCCGTTCACGCAGGCCGACACGTCGATCTCGCGCCGCTTCGGTGGCACGGGGCTCGGCCTCGCGCTGACGAAGCGGCTCGCGACGATGATGAAGGGCACGGTCGACGTGAAGAGCACGCCGGGCGACGGCAGCACCTTCGTCGTGACGCTGCCGCTGCGCGCGGCGAGCGCCGACGAAGCGGCGCAAGACGACGCGCGCGAACCGGACGCCGCGCTGCCGGCGCTCGCCGCGCGCGTGCTCGTCGTCGACGATCATCCGGTGAACCGCAAGCTGCAACAGAGCCAGCTCGTCGCGCTCGGCTACGACGCCGACACGGCCGACGACGGCGCATCCGCACTACGCCGCTGCGCGGATGCACGCTACGACCTGGTGATCACCGACCTCAACATGCCGGGCATGGACGGCTACACGCTCGCCCGCGCGCTCCGCGCGCAATACCCCGACCTGCCCGTCGTCGCGAGCACCGCGCATGCGAGCGCCGACGAACAGGCGCGCTGTGCGGAAGCCGGCATCGTCGCCGTGCTGGTGAAACCCGTGCTGCTGGAGACGATCGACCGCACGGTGCGGCGTTTCGCGAACGTCGGCGCCGCCCGTCCGCGCGCGTCCGCGCTGGACGATCTCGCAAAAGGGCCGTTGCCGCCGGACGTGCAGGCGCTGCTGGGAGAAAGCGTCGAGCGTTCGCTCACGGCGCTGCGCGCCGCGCTCGCGCACGACGACCTCCGCGCGCTGCGCGACGAGCTGCACGCGCTGCGCGGCGCGTTCGCGACGATCCACGAGCATGCGGTCGCCGATGCCGTGCGCGAGATGCAGGACGCCGCGCGGGCCGGCGACACCGCGCCGCTCGCGGCGCTGCTCGCCGGAGCGGAACGTCTCGCGCGCGAAGCGCTGCAGCGCCGCGCAACGCACGCGCCGCCGGCCTGACAGGCGCACACGCGGCGGATCGCCCGATCCGCCACACGTCCTCGTGTACTCATGACCTCATGACCAGAATCGGACTAGGCTGATCGCCGCACGCGATGCCCGTCGCTACGATGGCGCGGTGCTTCGGACGCGCGGCCCATCCCGCGCGCGCCGAATGCAGGACCGGCATCGCCGCCGCACGGATCGACATCGCAACGGCGCCCCCGCCGCGCGGATCGATCGTGCGGCCGGCAGCGGCGGCGTGCCGGGCGTAGCCCGCGCGTCGCGGCCGGCTTCTGAAATCGCCCGGCGGGCATGCTCGACAGGATATCGACCGGTGAAGAAAACCCGACCACGCAAAGGCGGCCGTTCGGCGCTGACGAAGGCGATGCTGCTGCCGCTGCCGACGGACCAGGTGCGCGCGCTGTCGCTGGAAACGCACATGGCGCTCGCGCTGATGCGCTCCGGCAACGGACGCTTCGATCAGATGCTCTGCCTGTTGCGGGCAGCCTATATGGCGTTCTTCCTGCACGACGACGCGGGATCGGGAGCGGATCCCGACCTGTACAGACGCGCCGACGATGTACTGGCGGAATGCAACGCGCGCGCGGAACGCGGCGAGCCCTGGCTGCTGCTCGACGACGAAGCCGCCGTGCTCGAACAGGTGCTGATCGTGTACGACGCACAGCTGGCCGCGGTGTCGCGACATCGGTATCGACAGGCCTGGGCGCGCCTGCACCGCTTCGTCGCGAACCACGCGCAATCGCCGGTTTCCGCCGAGGAAGCGACGGTATAACGCGCGCCGCCCATCGCGTGTAGGACTGGTCCGACAGGGCCGCTACGGCGTTTCAGCCCGGGACGACAGATTCGGATGAGTCCGATCCTTACCATGCTTTCAGACACCCAAAAACTGAAAGGAGTAGGGATATGAACAAGACGTACCGGAACATCTGGAACGCCACGACCCGCACGTGGACGGCTGTCGCCGAAACGGCGAACGCGCATTCCAAGGGTTCGGCGCGCGCAGCGCTCGTTGCTGTCGCCGCGGTCGTCGCGTTCTCCGCTCCCTTCGGCACCGCCGCGGCAGCCGAAGCCTGCACGACGGCAGACGACTCGGCGAGCACGACCGATACCGCGAGCGCGTGCACGCCGACGCCGCCTGCCGGTGCGCAATCCCGGTCGATCACGCCGACGGCCGTGGTCGACGACGCGTATATCAAGGTCCTGCCGGCCACGATGGGCGGAACGGCTGCCACGGCAACCGGAACGGCCGCGGTCGCAATCGGCAATGGCGCCGTTGCCAACGGCACGTCGGTTCTCGCTTTCGGATCTGCTGCTACCGCGACCGGCACCGGTTCGATGGCATTCGGCCGTCTTGCCACGGCAACCGGCACCACGGGCGCGATCGCGATCGGCAACGACACGCTCGCAACCGGTGGCGTGAGCGCGACCGCGATCGGCAACGATGCAACCGCAAGCGGCACGTCGGTCATGGCGATCGGGTCCTCGGCGACCGCGACGGGCACGGGTGCCGTGGCACTCGGCCGTCTGGCAAGCGCGACGGCCGGTACCAGCACTGCGCTGGGCAGTCAGGCGTCGACACAGGCCGGGGGCTCCGTCGCCCTGGGCAATCTCGCCAGCGTCTCGACCGGCGCAACCAATTCCGTCGCGATCGGCAGCAACGCCGGCGTCGCCGCCAATGTCACGAACGCGATGGCGCTCGGTACGAACGCACTGGCGACCCGCAGCGATACGATCTCGGTCGGCTCGCCCACGGTGCAGCGCCAGATCGTCAACATGGCCGCCGGCACGCAAGCGACCGATGCCGTGAACGTGTCGCAGCTGTCGCCGGTCGTGAACGCCCTCGGCGGCAACGCGGCGATCGACCCGACGACGGGCGCCGTGACCGGCCCGACATACACCCTCTCGAACGGCGGCACGCAGACGACCGTCGGCGGCGCGCTCGGCGCGCTCGACGGTGCGCTGACGACCGCGAACGGGAACATTGCCCGGAACGCGTCGGACATCGCGAATCTCGGCGGCGACGTGACCAACCTCGATCGCCGCGTCACGAACAACGAGTCGTCGATCACGCAGATCAGCAACGATCTGAACAGCGGCACGATCGGCCTCGTCCAGCAGGCCGGCGCGGGCGCGGACCTGACGGTCGGCGCGAATACCGACGGCGCAGCCGTGAACTTCGCCGGGACGGCGGGCGAACGCAAGCTGACGGGCCTTGCAAACGGCGATATCGCTGCGGGCAGCACCGACGCCGTCACCGGCGACCAGCTCCATACGACGAATCAGGGCGTGGCGCAGAACGCCTCCGACATCGCGGGCCTCGGCACGCAAGTGACGAACATCGACGGCCGCGTCACGGCAATTGACGGCCGCGTGACGGTGAACGAAACGAACATCGCCAAGAACACGACGGACATCACCACGATCAACAACCAACTCGGCGACCTGTCGAGCGGCACGATCGGCCTCGTCCAGCAGGCCGGCGCGGGTGCGGACCTGACGGTCGGCGCGAACACTGACGGCGCGTCCGTGAACTTCGCCGGGACGGCGGGCAGCCGCAAGCTGACGGGTATCGCGAATGGCGATATCGCGGCGGGCAGCACCGACGCCGTCACCGGCGACCAGCTTTATGCGACGAATCAGGGCGTGGCGCAGAACGCCTCCGACATCGCGGGCCTCGGCACGCAAGTGACGAACATCGACGGCCGCGTGACGGTGAACGAGACGAACATCGCGAAGAACACGACCGACATCACCACGATCAACAACCAGCTCGGCGACTTGTCGAGCGGCACGATCGGCCTCGTCCAGCAGGCCGGTGCGGGCGCGGACCTGACGGTCGGCGCGAACACCGACGGCGCAGCCGTGAACTTCGCCGGGACGGCGGGCAGCCGCAAGCTGACGGGTATCGCGAATGGCGACATCGCAGCAGGCAGCTCCGACGCCATCACCGGCGACCAGCTGAATACGACGAACGTGAACGTCGCCGGCCTCGATCAACGCGTGACGAACAACGAAACGTCGATCACGCAGATTCGCAGCGACATGAACAGCGGCGCGGTCGGCCTCGTCCAGCAGGCCGGCGCCGGTGCGAACCTGACAGTCGGCGCGAACACCGACGGCGCGGCCGTGAACTTCGCCGGGACGGCGGGCGAACGCAAGCTGACGGGCGTTGCAAACGGCGACGTCGCCGCCGGCAGCAGCGACGCCGTGACGGGCGACCAGCTCCACGCCACGAACCAGGCTGTCGCGCGGAATGCAACGGACATCGCGAACAACCGGACCGACATCACGAACCTCGGCAACAGGCTCGAGAGCGGACGGATCGGCCTCGTGCAGCAGGACCCGACGACGGGCGCGATCACGGTCGGCGCGGCCACCGGCGGCTCGACGGTGAACTTCGCGGGCACCAACGGCCCGCGCGCGCTGAGCGGTGTCGGCAACGGCGTGAACGACGACGATGCGGTGACGATCGCGCAGCTCAAGGCAACCGGCCTGATCGACTACACGGGCAAGGAAATCGCGGCCGTCACCTACGACGACATCTCGCTCGGCGGCGTCACCTTCGGCGGCGTGGGCGGCACGGCGCTGCACAACGTCGCGCCCGGCCTGCTCGCGGCCGGCAGCATGGACGCCGTGAACGGCGGCCAGCTGTTTGCCATGCAACAGGACTTCGAAAACCGGTTCTCCGGGCTCGACGATCGCGTCTCCGGGCTGGAATCCGGCGGCTTGCCGGAAAATCCGGACAACCCGGGCAACGGTTCGGGCGACTTCGATCCGGCCGGCAGCGGGGCCGGCAGCGCCCAGCTCGGCGCCGGCGCCGATGCGTCCGGCAGCAACAGCACCGCGATCGGCACGGGCGCGGGTGCCTCGGCCGGCAACGGCACGGCGATCGGCGCGGGATCGAACGCGAGCGGCGAGAACGGCACGGCCATCGGCCAGGGATCGCATGCATCGGGCAACAACGCGGTTGCGCTCGGCGCGGGCTCGGTCGCGGATCGCGACAACGCGGTATCGGTCGGCTCGGCCGGCAACGAACGCCAGATCACGAACGTCGCCGCCGGCACGGCGCCGACCGACGCGGTCAACGTGCAGCAGATGCAGAACTCGGTACGCAGCGCCCGCCAGGATGCAATGGGCGGCGTGGCGGCGGCGATGGCCGTGGCCGGGCTGCCGCAGTCGACGCAACCGGGGCGTACGTTCGTGTCGATGGCGGGCAGCACGTACGGCGGCGAGTACGGGAGTGCGCTCGGCGTGTCGTACATGACGCGTGACGGCAAGTGGACGGTCAAGGCATCGGCCAACACGAGCAGCCGCGGCACGGTCGGCGCGGTCGTCGGCGGCGGCTTCTACTGGTAAGCCGTCGATGCCGGCCGGCGCGCCCCGCGCATCGCGTGCGCATCGAGGCGAAAGCGGGGGGAGCGATCCCTCCGTTTTTTTGCAGCCATTCATGCGTCGATGCGGTGCGACACCGGGCCGCCCCGAACGCAGTTTCAAATTCAGCCCAGTCTGATTCTTTGCCGTCGACGTTGTCGGTAAGCTGTCCCGACGCGATGTCGGCGGCGCTCGACGCCGCGCGACACACGCGTTGCGGTCGGGAGCCGACTGAGGCGCGGGCGTTCGGTGGTGGCCGGTGGGCGCGGCCACGACAGAGATGGGTGTTGGTATCGATACGCAAACGCTGCCAGATGCGAACACCGAGCGCTCGCCCCTCAGCTCGTCGTTCCCGCGAACGTGAGCGCGCACGCACATGCGCCCGCGTTACGTCGGCGCCAGTGAGTCGCCGCTTTCTCCAGCCTCCTTGCATCGAACCTCTGCTCGAATGGTCAATCCGCGTTCCGTCACTCCGGCGCCTCGAGTGCGCGATACGCGTGCCGTTCGACCTTCGCTCCCCCGTCCCCTTTTGCGCTGTGTTGCAACGCCTGCACGCGCCGGCTCGATCCGGTTGCCGATGCGCTCGTCATCCCGCCCTGTCGGGTTCACCCCACCGCACGCCGCGACAAGCGCGCCAGCGTGTAGGACTGGCCCCACGCAAACGGCGCGACGATTCAGCCCCGGACGACAGATTCGGACGAGGCCGATCCTTACCATTCTTTCAGTAGCCCAACATACTGAAAGGAGTAGGGAAATGAACAAGACGTATCGCAATATCTGGAACGCCGCGACGGGTACCTGGACGGCTGTCGCCGAAACGGCGAAATCGCATTCGAAGGGCTCGGCGCGCGTGGCGCGTCAGGCGGTGGTCGCACTTGCGCTGGGTGGTGCATCGATGGGCAGCGTATTCGCTGCCGACGCATGTACCACGGAAGATGGCCGCACGGGCTCGCTCGATGTCACCGGCGCCTGCACGCCTGCGAGCGCGACGGGCATGATGAGCACACGCTCGATCGGCACGAACGCCGTACTCGACGATGCCCTCATCAAGGTCAACGGATCTACCGACGCAACGGCGACCAGTTCGAATTCCATCGCAATCGGTAGTGGCGCAATTGCCGGAGCCGGCGGGACGACGACTACCAACCAGGTTGCGATTGGCGCCCTCGCGAACGCGCAAGGGTTGTCGTCGACGGCGCTCGGATCGTCCTCGACAGCGAATGGTACCGGAGCCGTGGCTCTCGGCCGGCTTTCCAATGCAACGGGTAACAGCGCCACGGCATTGGGCAATCAGTCGTCGGCACAGGCGGCGGGTTCCACCGCATTGGGCAACGGTGCCAGCGTCGCAGCTGGAGCGACCAATTCCGTCGCGATCGGCAACAATGCCAGCGTCGCACAAAGTGTGACGAATTCGATGGCGCTGGGTACGGACGCAACTGCGACTCGCAACAACACGATCGCGGTCGGCTCGGCCACCCAACAACGCCAGATCACCAACATGGCTGCGGGCACGCAGGCGACCGACGCCGTGAACCTCGGCCAGATGAACGCCGCGCTTGCGCCCAAACTCGACGACACGTACGTCAAGATCGACACGACGTCGAGCACCGCGCCCGCGCAAGCAGGCAACACCGGGGTCGCCGTCGGCGCAAACGCACAAGGTACGGGGACCGGCGCAACAGCGATCGGCGGCAACACGATCGCAAACAACACCAACACTACGGCGCTGGGCAGAAGCGCGACGGCTTCGGGCGTTTCCTCCAGTGCGGTCGGCACGTGGTCGCGCGCAACCGGGGCTGAATCGTCGGCGATCGGCACGAACGCGACGGCATCCGGCTCCGGATCGGTCGCGCTCGGCGTCAGCTCGATCGCGAATCGCGATAACAGCGTATCGGTCGGCAACGCGACGCTGCAACGCCAGATCACCAACATGGCCGCCGGCACGCAGGCAACCGACGCCGTGAACGTGTCGCAACTCACGCCGGTCGTGGACGCCCTCGGCGGCGGCGCGGCGATCGACCCGACGACGGGCGCCGTGACCGGCCCGACGTACGTCCTCACGAACGGCGGCACGCAGACGACCGTCGGCGACGCGCTCGGCGCGCTCGACGGCGAGCTGACGACCGCGAAGGGCGACATCGCGAAGAACACGACCGACATCACCAACATCAACAACCAGCTCGGCGACCTGTCGAGCGGCACGATCGGCATCGTGCAGCAAGCCGGCGCGGGCGCGGACATCACGGTCGGCGCGGCCACCGATGGCGCAGCGGTGAACTTCGCGGGCACCGCGGGCGACCGCAAGCTGGCCGGCGTGGCGGCGGGCGAAGTGTCGGCAACGAGCAACGAAGCCGTCAACGGTTCGCAACTGCACGGCGTGTCGGAAAGCGTCGCTTCGGCGATCGGCGCGGGCTCGACGGTGAACCCGGACGGTTCGATCACCGCACCGAGCTTCACGGTCGGCGACGGCAACGGCGGCACGACCATCGTTCGCAACGTCGGCGATGCCGTGTCCAACCTCGACGGCCGCGTGACGACCAACGAAGGCGATATCGCGAACCTCGCCGACCAGATCGGCAGCGGCACCGTGGGCCTCGTCCAGCAGGACGGCACGACGCGCAACATCACGGTCGCGAAGAACACTGACGGCACGGTCGTGGACTTCACCGGCACTGCTGGCGACCGCAAGCTGGCCGGCGTGGCAGCGGGCGAAGTCTCGGCAACGAGCAACGAAGCCGTCAACGGTTCGCAACTGCACGGCGTGTCCGAAAGCGTCGCTTCGGCGATCGGCGCGGGCTCGACGGTCAATCCGGACGGTTCGATCACGGCCCCGAGCTTCACGGTCGGCGACGGCAACGGCGGCACGACCATCGTTCATAACGTCGGCGATGCCGTGTCGAACCTCGACGGCCGCGTGACGAACAACGAAGGCGCGATCACGAACCTCGGCGATCAGCTCGCGGCGGGCCAGATCGGTCTCGTCCGGCAGGATCAAGCGACGGGTGCGATCACGGTCGGCGCGGCCACGGGCGGCTCGACGGTGAACTTCGCCGGCACCAACGGTGCGCGCACGCTGAGCGGCGTCGGCAACGGCGTGAATGACGACGATGCGGTTACGATCGCGCAGCTCAAGGCAACCGGCCTGATCGACTACACGGGCAAGGAAATCGCGGCCGTCACCTACGACGACATCACGCTCGGCAGCGTCACCTTCGGTGGCGTGGGCGGCACGGCACTGCACAACGTCGCGCCCGGCCTGATCGCGGCGAACAGCATGGACGCGGTGAACGGCAGCCAGCTGTACGACATGCAGCAGCAGTTCGCGCAGCAGTTCGGTCAGCTCAGCGGCCAGATGAACGACCTGACGGATCGCGTCGGCGAACTCGAAACGGGTAGCGGCGGCGGCTCGGGCGGCGGCATGGGCCCCGGCACGGGCACGGGCGGCGACGGCTCGCTGGTGGTCGGCGACGGCGCGGATGCGTCGGGCGAGAACAGCACGGCAGTCGGCCAGGGCGCGGTTGCATCGGGCGACAACGGCTCGGCTTTTGGTCAAGGCTCGGCCGCGACCGGCGACAACGGCACGGCGATCGGCCAAGGCTCGGCAGCATCGGGCGACAACGGCACGGCCATCGGCCAGGGCTCGGCAGCATCGGGCGAGAACAGCACGGCGATCGGCCAGGGTTCGAGCGCGAGCGGCAGCGGCTCGGTCGCGATCGGCGCGGGCTCGATTGCCGACGAAGCGAACACCGTTTCGTTCGGCAACGGCACCGAGGAAGGCAACCGCCGGATCGTCAATATCGCCGACGGCGTGAACGCGTCGGACGCGGCGACGAAGGGCCAGCTCGACCGCGCAATGGAGTCGGTGGATCAGCGTTTCGGTGAAACCAACCGCATGATCAACGACGTCGCGAAGAACGCGTACGCCGGTGTGGCGGCGGCGATGGCGATGCCGAACCTGACGCCGTCGCAGCCGGGCAAGACGGTGGTGGCCGTCGGTGCCGCGAACTACAAGAGCGGCTCGGCAGTGGCGGCCGGTGCGACCTACCGGACGCGCGACGGCAAGTGGCTGATGAACGGCGCGCTGTCCGTCACGTCGACGGGCGATGCAGGTGTGCGTGCGCAAGTCGGCTACGAGTTCTGACCGACGGGCTCCGCTATACGCGGAGCCTCGCAGCGAAAGCGGGGGAAGCGATTCCCCCGCTGGTTCGCCCGACCACCGATGGCGGTTCCCCGTGAGCCGCCATCGGTCGTCGGGCGAATGCACAGTCGGGGCCGCAAGGCCGGCCCGGCCGCGCATTCGCGCCGTTTCTCACCCCGCAAACCATCCGGAATGAAAGCACGCGCCGCGCATCGTGAGGCGCGACATAACCGAGACCAACATCATGAAAAGCTTCCCCATCCGCGTCATCATCGCCGACGACCATCCGGCGGTCGTCGTCGGCGCGCAGTACGAACTGTCGGCGTCGAACACCGTGGCGGTCGTCACGACCGCGCACGATTCGACGGCGCTGATGGAGGCGCTCGCCGCCCATCCGTGCGACGTGCTGGTGTCCGACTATGCAATGCCCGGCACCGATTACGGCGACGGCATCACGCTGTTCAGCGCGGTCCTGAAGCGCCACCCGAACCTGAAGATCGTCGTGATGACGATGCTGGAGAACGCGGTCGCGCTGCGCGCGCTGATCGATCTCGGCATCCATTGCCTCGTCAGCAAGTCGGACATGACCAACCATCTGACGATGGCGATCCACGCGGCCTATACGAATGGCCGCTATCTGTCGCCTTCGATGGATCGCGCGCTGCGCCAGGTCGGCGCCACGGCGAACAAGACGCCGACGCTGTCGGTGCGCGAAGCCGAAGTGGTACGCCTGTTCGCGTCGGGGTTGTCGGTCAACGAGATCGCGGACAAGCTGAACCGCAGCAAGAAGACCATCAGTACGCAGAAAAGCTCGGCCATGCAGAAGCTCGGCCTCGAGCGCGACGTCGACGTGGTTCGCTACGCGATCGCGTGCGGGCTGGTGGCCGACCCGGGCAGCGCGGTGCTGCCGCCCGACACGATGCCGTGAAGACATCGCAAGCCGCGGCCGCCGGCTTGCGCGGCCGGCCGTGCGCCAATGGCGGCGCCACTCACGCGCCGTCGCCCCGATTCCCGCCTGCTTCTTCCCCGCCCTTCCCTTCGCTGCCCGACGCGGCCACGATGCCGTGCTCGATCGCGTAACGCAGCAGATCGATGTCCTTGTCGATGCCGAGCTTCTGCATCGCGCGCGCCTTCTGCGTGCTGATGGTCTTCTTGCTGCGGCTCAACTGTTCGGCGATCTCGTTCACGGTCATGCCCGACGCGTACATCCGCACGACCTCGATCTCGCGGCTGCTCAGCGCCGGCGCCTGGTCGGCGAACCGCGCGCTCGAATGCGTCCCCAGCGTTCGCACGACCGTCTCGACCGACGGCGAATAATAGGAGCCGCCCGTCGCCGCCGCATGGATCGCGGGAATCAGGTGATCGGTCGTGTCGGATTTGCTGACGATGCACGCGATGCCGATGCGCATCAGCGCGCCGACCACGGCCGCGTTGTCGAGCATGGTCAGCACGACGAGCTTGACGGCCGGATAGCGGCGCTGCAGGTAGGAGAACAGTGCGATGCCGTCGCCGTGGGCGCTGCCGGGCATCGCGTAGTCGGATACGACGACGTCGCACGAGCCGGCGTCGAGCAGCGCAACCAGTTCGTCCGAATTGCCGGCCGTGCCCGCCAGCTGGATCGTCGGCACCGACGACAGGCCGTGCTGGACGCCGACAAGCAACGCCGGATGGTCGTCGGCCAATACCACGCGTATTTGATAGGTTCCCATAGTCGCCCGGGTGTCCACCGCTGTCGCAGGCGGCCGACTGGCCGCCCGGTTGCTGGCGACGGCGCGATCGCGCCGCGCTGGATCGTAATTGGGCGCTATCTTCGCATGAAACCGGGGTGTCATCCACGGATCGGGCGCTGCCGGCAGCCGGCCTCGGTACGCCCCAAAAGAAACAGGCCGCCGGCTCTTCTGGAGCCGGCGGCCTGAAGCCTGCCGAGGATGCCGGTGCGCGACGGTCGGTCGCGCGCCGTCCGTGCGTCAGCTCATGACCGACGCAGGCACGGGGAACGCCGGCATGCCGGCGCCTCGCAATGCGTCATTGCGTGTCGAGGCGGATCTCGACGCGACGGTTCTGCGCGCGGCCCTCTTGCGTCGCGTTCGACGCGACCGGGTCCGCCGCGCCGAGGCCTTCGGCCGCGAACGAGCGCGCCTGCAACCCGTTCGAGCGCAGGTAGTTCACGACCGTGCGCGCACGCGCTTCCGACAGCGAGCGGTTATGCGCCGCGCCGCCCGTCGAATCGGTGAAACCGGTGATCGCGACGCGGGAGAACGTCACGCCGCGATTGATCTCGATGAAACGGTCGAGATCGCGGCGCGCCTGCGGCGTCAGCGCCGCGCTGTCGGTCGCGAAGTTCGCGTCGCCCTGCAGCAGCACCTGGCGCTGCGGAACCGGCGCCGGCTGCGGTGCGGGTTGCGGCTGTGCCTGCGGTTGCGGCGCCGGCTGCACGACCGGCTGCGGCTTGCCGCACATGAACGTGATTTCGCGCGGATCCTTCATCGGCGCGCGGCTGTACACGCGATCGATCATCTCGAGCGGCGTGAAGCCCTGGCCCTGACAGAACTCCTCGGCGGCGCGCGCGCACGAATTGGCGCTGCCGAGCAGCCCGTCGCAGCTTACGCGGAACACGCGGTCGGGCTTGCCCGGCACGGAAACTGCGCGGATGTCATAGGTCAATCCCGACTGGGTCGTGCAGGCGCCGAGCGCCATCGCGATCGCGCCGATCGACGCGGCGCGCAAGAACAATGATTTCATGGTCATGATGGCGTCCGCCCGCGGGCGGACGCTCGTAATGAAAAAGGTTGAATGGACGGGGAACACGTCGGGCGGGCGGGGCTCACGCCCCGCCCTGCGCGTTACCACTGGTACGACGCACCCACGCCGACGGTGTTGCCGCCGCTCGACAGACCCACGCCGGCCTTCATCTTCAGGTTCTGCGTGATACGGGCTTCGCCGCCGAACGCCACGGCCTGATAGCCCTTGTAGGTCGCGCCGCCGACGCCGAACGACAGCGTCTTGCCCGGATCGACGCCCGGAATCATCGTCAGCGCGGTGGCTGCGGCGATACCCGAGTACGCGTTCTTGGACACGTCGTTGATCTGGCCTTGCAGGCCGCCGACCGCACGGTCGAGCTGCCCCTTCGACGCCGCGTCGTTCGCGTTGATACCGTCCGCGATGTTGACGATCCGGCGGTTGCCGTCGTCGGTGCCGTTGCCGAACGAGACCGTGTTGGCTTCGTTCGCCACCGAGCCCGAGCCGATCGCCACCGACTGGCTGCCCGACGCGCTCGCGTTGCTGCCGATCGCGGTTGCGCCTTCGCCGGTGCTCTTCGCACCCGAGCCGATCGCCGCGCCGTTGTCCTTCGTGGCGCTGGCGTTCGAACCGATGACGGTCGCGTTGTTCGCGCCGCCGCCGACGCTCGCACCCGAGCCTGCCGCCGTGTTGCCCGTGCCGGTGCCGGCATTGGCCGCCGTCGACGAGCCCGGCGTGACGTCCGTGCCGGAGAAGTACGGGCTGTCGCCCGTACCGCCGCCGTTGCCCGGATTCTGCTCGAGCGCGCCGACGCGACCGTCCATGTCGTCGATCTTGTCGTTCAGTTCGGACAGCTGCCCGAAGTTGACGGCGTCGTACTTGTTCACGCCATCCGCGACGTTCTTCAACTGAACCGGTGCCGCGCCCGAGCCGCCGAGCGTCACCGAGCCGAAGTTCGGCGTGCCGTCGCCGTTCAGGTCGTAACGCACTGCCAGCGAATCGGTCGCGCCGTACGCGGCCGCGGCCTGGACTGCCTCCGCGACGGTCGAGTACTTCTGCCCGTTCACGTCGATCGCCGTGTCCGCGAGCTTGCCGTCCGCATCGACCGTCGTGCCGCCGCCGATCACGTCCGCGACGCTCTGCGCCGTGCCGTGCAGCTGCGACCCGTTGATCGCGTCGTTGCTCGTCGCGTTCACCGCACCCGCGGCCACGCCGGTCAGCACGCGGTCGCCCGCGGTGCCCGTGAAGTCCACGACCGTGCCGTCCGTGTCCTTCGCGACCGTGATGTCGCGCGTCGTCGCATCCTGCTGGACGAGGCCGATCGAGCCATCCACCAGGCTGTTCGAGATGTTCGTGATCGCATCGCCGACGTTGTTGAACGTCTGGTTGTTGACCACGTACGTCGGGCTCGTCACCTTGCCGTCCGCATCGACCGTCGAACCACCGCCCAGCGAATCGGCGACGCTCTGCGACACGCCGTGCAACTGCGCGCCGTTGATCGCGTCCGTGCTCGTGGCCGTCACCGCGCCCGCCTTCACGTTCGAGATCGTCGTGCCGCCCTTGCCGGCCAGCACGACCTGGTCGAAGTTCGCGGTGCCGTCCGTGTTCTTGCCGTATGTCACGGCGAGCGACGTCATCGTGCCCGGGTTGGTCGGATCGACCGGTGCGACCAGACCCGCATCCTGCAGCTGGCCGAGGTTCACCGCATCGTGACGATCCACGCCGTCCGCGACGTTCGACACCTTCACCGGATCGTTGCCGTTACCCAGCGTCACCGAACCGTAGTTCGGCGTGCCGTCCGTGTTGCGGTCATACGTCACCGCCGCAATCGACTGGCCCGTCACCGGATCCACCAGGCCCGAATCGGCCAGCTGGTTCTTGATGACCGTGATGTTGGTCGTGTTGTCCACGACACGGCCGTCGAGGTTCGCCAGCGCGTCGCCCACGTTGTGGTAGTCGTGCTTCTGCGAAGCGTCCGCCGGATCGGCCAGCGAGTACGTCGGGTTCGTCACGGTGCCGTCCGCGCCGACGGTCGAACCGCCGCCCAGCGAATCGGCCACGCTTTGCGACACGCCGTGCAGCTGCGAACCGTTGATCGCGTCCGTGCTCGTGGCGCTCACAGCACCGGCCGCCACGTTCGACAGCGTCGTGCCGTTGGCGCCGCCGAGCGCCACCGTGCTCTTCGACGCGTCACCGTAGGTCACCGCGAGCGAGGTCAGGCCCGCGCCCGGATTCGTCGGATCGACCGGCGCAACCAGGCCCGCTTCCTTCAGCTGCGCCACGTTGACTGCATCGGTGCCGTCCGTACCGGCTGCGACGTTCTTCAGTTGAACCGGTGTCGTTGCATTCGCACCGCCCAGCGTCACCTGGTTCTTCGCCGCGCTGTCGTATACCACTGCCAGCGATTCACCCGTGACCGGGTCGATCACGCCGCCACCCTTCAGCGAGTCGCGCAAATCACCGATGTCCTGGTTCGTCGCGAACAGCTGCGAACCGTTCACCGCGTCCGTGCTCGTTGCCGACAGCTCGCCCGCCTTCACGTTCGTGATCGTCGTGCCGGCAGCGCCGCCGCCCAGCGTGACCGTGCCCTTCGACGCGTCGTCGTACGCCACCGCCAGCGACGTCAGGTTGCCCTGGCCGTCTTCGCCCACCAGACCGGCTTGCTTCAGCTGGCCGAGGTTCAGCGCGTCGCTGTCGCCCGTTGCGTCGGCGACGTTCGTCACCTTCACCGGACCGTTGCCGTTACCCAGCGTCACCGAACCGTAGTTCGCCGTGCCGTCCGGGTTGCGGTCGTACGTCACCGCGGCGATCGATTGACCCGTTACCGGATCGATCAGGCCCGAGCCCTTCAGCTGGCTCACGTTCACTGCGTCCAGGTCGGCCACACCGGCCTTCACGTTCGCGAGCGTCGTGCCGTCGGTGCCGCGCAGCGTCACCGAGTTGTAGTTCGGCGTGCCGTCCGCGTTACGGTCATACGTCACCGCCGCGATCGACTGGCCCGTCACCGGATCGACCAGACCCGAGTCCGAGAGCTGGTTCTTGATGACCGTGATGTTGGTCGTGTTGTCCACGACACGGCCGTCGAGGTTCGCCAGCGCGTCGCCCACGTTGTGGTAGTCGTGCTTCTGCGAAGCGTCCGCCGGATCGGCCAGCGAGTACGTCGGGTTCGTCACGGTGCCGTCCGCGCCGACGGTCGAACCGCCACCCAGCGAATCGGCCACGCTTTGCGACACGCCGTGCAGCTGCGAACCGTTGATCGCATCCGTGCTCGTCGCGCTCACTTCACCCGCCGCCACGTTCGTGATCGTCGTGCCGTTCGCGCCACCCAGCGTGATCGAGCCCTTCGACGTGTCGTCATAGGCAACGGCGAGCGGGTTGCCCGGAACACCGATGCTGCCGTCGACATAGTCCTTCATCTGGCCGTAGTTGACCGCATCCGTGTCCGCCGTGGCAGCCGCCACGTTCGACACCTTCACCGGGCCATTGCCGTTACCCAGCGTCACCGAACCGTAGTTCGGCGTGCCGTCCGTGTTGCGGTCGTACGTCACCGCAGCGATTGCCTTGCCGTCATTGCCGATCAGGCCCGAGTCCTTCAGTTGGCTCACGTTCACTGCGTCCATGTCGGCCACACCGGCCTTCACGTTCGAGATCGTCGTGCCAGTCGCACCGCCAGCCAGCGTGACCTTGTCCTTCGCCGTGCCGTCGTACACCACTGCCAGCGATTCGCCCGTCGTCGGGTCGATCACGCCGCCGCTTTGCAGCGAGTCGCGCAGGTCGCCGATGTCCTGGTTCGTCGCGAACAGCTGCGAACCGTTGACTGCGTCCGTGCTCGTCGCCGACAGCTCGCCTGCCTTCACATTCGTGATCGTCGTGCCCGCAGCACCGCCGCCCAGCGTGACCGTGCCCTTCGACGCATCGTCGTAGGCCACCGCCAGCGACGTCAGGTTGCCCTGACCGTCTTCGCCCACCAGACCCGCTTGCTTCAGCTGGCCAAGGTTCAGCGCGTCGCGGTCGCCCGTTGCGTCAGCCACGTTCGACACCTTCACCGGGCCATTGCCGTTACCCAGCGTCACCGAACCGTAGTTCGCCGTGCCGTCCGGGTTGCGGTCGTACGTCACCGCAGCGATTGCCTTGCCGTCATTGCCGATCAGGCCCGAGTCCTTCAGTTGGCTCACGTTCACCGCATCCATGTCGGCCACACCGGCCTTCACGTTCGAGATCGTCGTGCCAGTCGCACCGCCAGCCAGCGTGACCTTGTCCTTCGCCGTGCCGTCGTACACCACTGCCAGCGATTCGCCCGTCGTCGGGTCGATCACGCCGCCGCTTTGCAGCGAGTCGCGCAGGTCGCCGATGTCCTGGTTCGTCGCGAACAGCTGCGAACCATTCACTGCGTCCGTGCTCGTCGCCGACAGTTCGCCTGCCTTCACATTCGTGATCGTCGTGCCCGCAGCACCGCCGCCCAGCGTGACCGTGCCCTTCGACGCATCGTCATAGGCCACCGCCAGCGACGTCAGGTTGCCCTGACCGTCTTCGCCCACCAGACCCGCTTGCTTCAGCTGGCCAAGGTTCAGCGCGTCGCTGTCGCCCGTTGCGTCAGCCACGTTCGTCACCTTCACCGGACCATTGCCGTCGCCCAGCGTCACCGAACCGTAGTTCGGCGTGCCGTCCGGGTTACGGTCGTACGTCACCGCGGCGATTGCCTTGCCGTCGTTGCCGATCAGGCCCGAGTCCTTCAGTTGGCTCACGTTCACTGCATCCATGTCGGCCACACCGGCCTTCACGTTCGAGATCGTCGTGCCAGTCGCACCGCCAGCCAGCGTGACCTTGTCCTTCGCCGTGCCGTCGTACACCACTGCCAGCGATTCGCCCGTCGTCGGGTCGATCACGCCGCCGTTCTGCAGCGAGTCTTCCAGCGAACCGACACGCTCGTTCGTTGCAAACAGCTGCGAACCGTTCACCGCGTCCGTGCTCGTCGCCGACAGCGCACCCGCCTTCAGGTTCGTGAGCGTCGTGCCATCCACGCCGGCCAGCGAGACGAGGTCGAAGTTCGCCGAGCCGTCCGGGTTCTTGGCGTAGGTCACTGCAAGCGGATCAGAGCCGCCGCCCCGCTGGGCCAGCGCGTTGAGCGCATCGCCAACGTTGTGATAGGTCGCACCGTCAAAGGTATACGTCGGGTTCACGATGGAACCGTCCGCGCCGACCGACGCATTGCCACCGAACGCACTTACCGCGTCCTTGAGCTGGCTCACGTTCACCGCGTCCGTGTCGGCCGTACCCTTCGACACATAGATGATCTGGCGCTGCTGGCTCGTCGAACCGACCGAGATCGAGTTCAAGCGATCCGCGACCGAATTCGAGCCCAGCGCGACCGAGTTCTGCGCCGCGCTCGTCACGTTGGCCGCGCGGCCGATCGCGATACCGTTCGTCGCGAGCGGATCGACCTGTGCGGTCGTGCCGAATGCCATCGAATCCGTTGCGTTGGCGCGCGCCGTATTGCCGAACGCCAGCGCGTTCAGGCCCGAAGCGCCCGCGTTGAAACCAGCGGCCACTGCGTTGTTGCCCGATGCGTTCGTGCCGTTACCCAGCGCGAGCGCGCTGGTGCCGGTCGCCCGGCCGCTGCCGAACGCAACGGCGCCCGTGGCCGTCGCCGACGCACCCGCGCCGAGCGCGACCGAGCTATTGCCCGACGATACCGACTGTGCGCCGATCGCGATCGCCGTATTGCCGGTTGCGTTGGCTTCCGCGCCGATCGCCACGCCATACGTGCCCGGGCGAACGGATGCGTTGTCGCTGCCGTCGCCTGCGCCGTCGACCTGGACGTACGGATCCGTACCCGCAACCGTGTTGATCGCGTCGAGTCGGCTGTTCACGTCCTGGATAGCGGACGTCGTCTTCGTGTCGATGTTGTCGAGCGCCGCCTGCGTGCTCGTGGACGCGACGCCCATCAGCTCGTTCACCTGGCCGACGGTAGCCGCATCACTGTCGGCCTCACCGTTCTGCACGTTCGTGATCCGACGTTGCAGGCCGGTCGTGCTGTTACCGACGGAAATCGTGTTGATCTCGTTCGCGAGCGAGCCGAGGCCCAGCGCCACCGCGTTGATGCCGGTCGCCTGTGCGGCGACGCCTGTACCACGGCCGCCGATATACGGGTTGCCCGTCGCCACGGCCTGCTGCATCTGCTGCACGTTGACCGCGTCGGTTGCCGCGACACCCGCCGCGACGTTCGACAGCGTCACCGGACCCGACGCGCCTGCGCCGCCCAGCGTCACGCGGTTCTTTGCTGCGCTGTCGTAAACCACCGCCAGCGATTCGCCCGTCGTCGGGTCGATCACGCCGCCGTTTTGCAGCGAGTCCCGCAGATCGCCCACGCTCTGGTTCGTCGCGAACAGTTGCGAACCGTTGACCGCATCCGTGCTCGTCGCCGACAGGTCGCCTGCCGCTACGTTGTGGATCGCTACCGGCGTGCCGGCGTTGCCCAGCGTGACGCCTGCCTTGGTCGCGTCGTCATATACCACGGCCAACGATTGGCCCGTGACCGGATCGATCACGCCGCCGTTTTGCAGCGAGTCTTCCAGCGAGCCGACACGCGTGTTCGTCGCGAACAGTTGCGAGCCGTTGACTGCATCCGTGCTCGTCGCCGACAGGTCGCCTGCCGCTACGTTGTGGATCGCCACCGGCGTGCCGGCATTGCCCAGCGTCACGCCTGCCTTGGTCGCGTCGTCATAGGTCACAGCCAGCGATTGGCCCGTGACCGGGTCGATCACGCCACCGTTCTGCAGCGAGTCGCGCAGATCGCCAACGCTCTGGTTCGTCGCGAACAGTTGCGAACCGTTCACCGCGTCCGTGCTCGTCGCCGACAGGTCGCCTGCCTTCACGTTCGTGATCGTCGTGCCCGCAGCGCCGCCGCCCAGCGTGACCGTGCCCTTCGACGCGTCGTCGTACGCCACCGCCAGCGACGTCAGGTTGCCCTGGCCGTCTTCGCCCACCAGACCGGCTTGCTTCAATTGGCCGAGGTTCAGCGCGTCGCTGTCGCCCGTTGCGTCAGCCACGTTCGTCACCTTCACCGGACCATTGCCGTCGCCCAGCGTCACCGAACCGTAGTTCGGCGTGCCGTCTGCATTACGGTCGTACGTCACCGCAGCGATCGCCTTGCCGTCGTTGCCGATCAGGCCCGAGTCTTTCAACTGGCTCACGTTCACTGCATCCATGTCGGCCACACCGGCCTTCACGTTCGTGAGCGTCGTGCCGTTCGCACCCGCAAGCGTCACCGTGTCCTTCGCCGTGCCGTCGTATACCACCGCCAGCGATTCGCCCGTCGTCGGGTCGATCACGCCGCCGCCCTTCAGCGAATCTTCCAGCGAACCGACGCGCGTGTTCGTCGCGAACAGTTGCGAACCGTTCACTGCGTCCGTGCTCGTCGCCGACAGGTCGCCATCCGCGACGTTGACGATCTTGCGTTCGTTGCCAGCGCTGCCGACCGATACGGTATTGGCCACGCTTGCGACGGAGCCGTTGCCCAGCGCAACCGAGTTGCTGCCGGCTGCCACGGTATTGGCGCCCAGCGCCATCGCGTTATCAGCCGCTTTCGCGTTGAAGCCGAGCGACGTGCCATTGGCAGCCGCCGACGACTGCGCACCGAACGCGAGAGAGTTTGCGCTCTGCGCATGCGCATCGCGGCCGATCGCCACGCCGTCCTCGGAGGCGACAGCGGCATTGCCGATTGCCACACCGTTCTGCATCTCGGACTTCGCGTTGTTGCCGATCGCGATGCCGCCGTCGGCAACCGTCGATGCGTTGGAACCCACGGCGACCGAGCCCGCGCCCACCGCGCTGGCAGCATCGCTGCCATCGCCTGCGCCGTTTGCCTGGAAATACGGGCTATCGCTGCCGACATTCGCAATCGCGGCGTTCAGCTGGGCGAGGTTGACCGCATCCGTATCCTGCGTGCCGGCGGCCAGGTTGGTGATTTGACGTTGCTGTGTGGCCGAACCGACCGAGATCGTATCGTTGCGATTCGCGATTGCATTCGTACCCAGCGCCATCGCGTTCGTCACATTTTCGGCGACACTGGCGTTGTTGCCGATCGCGACGGAATTGGTTGCCCCAGCCGCGACACTGGCGAGATTGCCCAGTGCAGTGGCGCCTCCTGCCTGTGCCGACGCCTGATTGCCCAATGCCGTGGAGCTGTTGCCCGTTGCATTGGAAAGCCGGCCGGCAGCCAATGCCCCGGTACCATTTGCTTCCGCAGACGATCCAAGCGCCGTCGACGACAGTCCATTCGCAGTCGCTCCATTGCCGATCGCGGTTTGACCGGTGGATGAGCCGCCAATAAGCGGGGTAGTAGTCGCGCCAGAGCCGATTGCGATGGAACCCGCACCGTTCGCAGTTGCATCGGTGGTTCCGTTGACCTTGACGAACCGGTTTGACGTCGTCAGCGCGTTGTCGAGCGCAGTCAGTGCACCGCCGACCGTCGTCTGCCGGCCGCCGTTCGTGAGGTTGTACGTCGGGCCCGTCACCGCGCCCGTCGTCGCGTTGATCGTCGCACCGCCGCCGAGGGCCGTCACGACCGGGGTGAGCTGCGCCACGTCGACGGCGTCGGTCGCCTGAGTGCCTGCAGCCACGTTCGTGATCTGGCGATTCAGCGTGCTCGAACCTACCGATACGGAATTGGCGCGATCGGCCAGACTGTCATTACCCAACGCCACGCTGTTAGTGGCGGTTGAAGTCGCACTATTTCCCAGTGCGGTTGAACGATTCGCGTTTCCAGCGGCGCCAGCGCCCACAGCCACGCCTCGCTGCGTGTAAGCACCGGAACCAACCGCGACCGCAGCGGACCCAAGATTCCTCGCACTATCGCCAATAACGACTGATCCTGAGCCGGACGAATTCGCGGAGTGACCAATCGCGATTGAACCGGTAGCACCCTCGATGTCGCCGTCCAACACGAGCGCGTCATTGCCGATTGCAATACCGTAAGTCGGGGTGTATCGATTGCTCGATCTCACCGCGGAACCCGCCCCAACCGCGATGTTGGTCCCAGACGCAGTGCCGCCGTCCAACCCACCCATCAGGCCGATGTCCGCCGACATGACTCCAACTCCACCGCCCGACTCAGGTGCCGTGGCATTGATATTGTTGAGCGTCGAGGTCATGGTCGACGTGGTACCGACGGCGGAACCGATCACCTTGCCGATCTTTGTCGAGACCGTCGACGAATCCGCATCGTCCTCGGCCACCTGGCTCGCGCCATTTGCGTCAACAACACCCTCGGTGCCCTCGACAACTTCACGCACGTCCGCCGCCGACACGCCACCAACCGCTGCACCACCCAACGCGACCGCGACCAGCGCCTTGCGCGCCACCCGCGACGATCCCTTCGATTTCGAGCGCGCCGTTTCCTCGGCGGCCACCCACGTACCCGTCGTGGCATTCCAGACGGTCCGATAAGACTTGTTCATGTCCATTGCCTCTTAGCAAAAAAGTGAGACGAAATACCTTTAGTTACCTGAGGCAATATATTTTTCGCATGCGGTTTCGATAATCAGACACCGGGAGTAGCCCAAACTAATTTCATAGGACTGGTCTGAATATGACGATGCCTGACAATTCTGCGAGGAAACCGCACAATAGCGTCGTCGTTCCGTTTGACATACGCATCTATCGGGCCGTATAAACGCAACGCGCAGCCGCCTTCAAAAATAGGACTGGTCCTAGCGATCGTCGCCGATTGCTTCGGACTGCCCTACATACCGACGGCCCTGCCATCCCGATAATTGGCTCGTTCCCCGAGCCGGCAGCGCAAACGCCTGCCCTCCCACACGGCTCACGGATATCGCTACGCGTTCCGCTTCGACATACCGGTCAGCGCCGGCCGAAGCGCGCGCGTCACTGATTAGCGCATTGATTTCACGGTATTCGTTCCATGCCCATCCGAAAACTGTTCTCGTCCCCGACGGACGCCGGCGCGCCGTTCGCGTCGATCGACGGCGAAGCGCGCGACCTGAGCCTGCTGAACCGCTATCAGCGCTTCACGCTGTACGGCGGGGCCGCGGTGCTGTCGCTCGTGATCCTGTTCGCGACGAGCATCCTGCTCACGGGATCGGTGCGCGACTACATCTCGAAACGCCGCGAACTGTTCGCGACGCACAAGGCGCTCGTCCAGCTCGAAATCGATGCGAAACAGGCGTCGATGCGGCGCGCCGTGATCAACGCGGAACTGCTGTGGAACAGCCATCCGCGGCATTCGCGCAGCGCGGTGGAGGCGCTCGTGCGCGACGGCCACGTCGTGCTGGCGCCACTGCCCAATACGAGCGAAATCTTCGTCGCTGCCACGCCAGCCGTGGCAGCCAACGCGAGGATCGACGAGTACGTGCAGCTGATGGAACGCCTGACCGTGTCGGTGGCCGCCGCCGAGCGGCAATCCGGGCTGCCGATGTCGGGCTACGCGTACAGCCCCGAGCGCGACGTGATCGCGATCACGCCGCCGCCGTCGACGCCCTATCGCGACGTGCTCGCCCGCATCGGCGCGCGGGACACCCACGCACTGATCGACCGCCTCGCGTTCGACGTCGCCGACTGGTCGGATCCGGCCGTCGCGCGCTACTGGCGCGCGACGCGCCGCATCGCATGGCAGGCGCCCGCGACCGATCCGCTGACGGGCAAGACCGCGTTCCGCCTGGTCGAACCGGCGTTCGACGGCGAGCGGCAGTTCATGACGTTCGTCAGCGATCTCGATGTCGGCGTGATCGCCGACCGCCTCAAGCACGCACCCGAGGACGCCGTCGTGATGCTGGTGGACGACGGCGGCCGCGTGATGCTGAGCGCGGACCGCACGCGCGCGTCGATCGACGGCGGCGCGCTGATGCGCCACGCGCTCGCCGAGAACGGCTGGCGGCGCGGTCTGGACCGGTTCGACGAAGGCTATCTGCACGGCATCTTCACGATCAGCGACCGGATTTCCGATTCGGGCTTCGCGATCGTCTATGCATATTCGTGGCGCACGATCGCGATCGGGCTCTGGCCGACGATCCTGCGCGAATTCGGCGTGGCCGCGCTGATCCTCGCGGTGCTGTGGACGCTGGTCGTCGCGTTCGACCTGAAAGTGTTCGCACCGTTGTTCCGCCGCTCGCGCCGCGTGTTCGACAGCGAGCAGATGAGCCGCGCGATCATCGCGACCTCGCCGTTCGGCATCGCGCTCGTGTCGCTCGACACGCACGACGTGCTGCTGCGCAACCGGATGCTGGAACTGTACGAACGCGAAGCCGGCGCGCCGCCGCTGCACGAACGCCTGCTCGCGTGCTACCGGGCGCGCGCGAACGGCGCGCCGGCGATCCTCGACGTCGAGCTGCCCGTCACGCTCGCCGACGGCCGCACGCGCGACCTGGTCGTCAACTTCGTGCGCGGCCGCTACCGCGGCAAGGACACGCTGCTGTGCAGCTTCTCCGACATCACGACGCGCGCCGACGCCGAGCGCGCGCTCGACAGCGCGAACCGCGCGAAATCGACGTTCCTCACGACGATCAGCCACGAGATCCGCACGCCGCTGAACGCGATGCTCGGCAATCTCGAACTGGTCGACAAGGCACCCGACCCGAGCCGCCAGAAAGCGCGGCTGCACGCGGTCACGTCGGCCGCGCGGATGCTGCTCGACATGCTGAACAACGTGCTCGACATGACCAAGATCGAGGCGAACCGGATGACGCTCGAAGCGGCGAGTTTCCGCATCGACGAGCTCGTGCGCGATATCGTCGACCTCTTCGAACCGGTCGCGGCCGCGAAGGGCGTCGCGCTGTGCGCGGAAATCGATCCGCGCATCGCCCGGCCGTACGTCGGCGATCCGCTGCGGGTGCGGCAGATCGTCGTCAATCTCGTCAGCAACGCGATCAAGTTCACCGAGCGCGGCTCGATCGCGCTGTCCGTGTCCGCGCCGGGCGCGGACGCGACGCCCGTAACGATCCGCGTCAGCGATTCGGGGATCGGCATGACGGCCGCGCAGCTCGCCCGCGTGTTCGAGCCGTTCGCGCAAGCCGACGCGTCGACCGCGCGCCGCTTCGGCGGCACCGGCATCGGGCTCGCGCTCAGCCACAAGCTGGCCGAATCGATGGGTGGCGGCATCGCGGCCGACAGCGTGCCGAACGTCGGATCGACCTTCGTCGTCACGCTGCCGCTGGCGCTCGATTCGCAGCCCGGCACGCCGCACGCGCACGCCGGCGGCGACGCGTCGAACGCCCGCATCCTGTTCGTCGACGACAACGCGGTCAACCGCATGCTTGTGCACGACCAGCTCGACGTGCTCGGCTACCGTGCGGACATCGCGGGTAGCGTGTCCGAAGCGCTCGAACTCGTCGAGAAACACGACTATGCGCTCGTGATGACCGACCTGAACATGCCGGGCCTCGACGGGTACGCGTTCGCGCGGATGCTGCGCGAACGCGGCCGCGCGCACGCCATTCTCGCGGTGACCGCGCACGCGGAGCCCGATGAATTGCGCCTGGCGCGCGAAGCCGGCGTCGACGACATCGTCACGAAGCCGACGTCGCTGAAGTCGCTCGAACGCGCGATCGCGACCTATACGAACCCGGCACGCCCGACCCGCCAGGCCGCGCTCGCGCCGTCGCGGATGAACGGGCCGCTGCCGCGCGACCTGCACGCCGTGCTGGTCGGAACGATGCGCCGCGCGAACGCGGCGATCGCGCGTGCGCTCGAGAACGGCGACCTGAAAGCGGCACGGATGGAGATCCACAGCATGCGCGGCGCGTTCGCGATGATCGGTGAGCGTGATGTATCGGCGATCTGCGCATCGCTGGAAGCGCTGGCGCTGGCGGGCGATGCAGTCGCGTTCGCGCGGGAGTACGAGCAGTACCGATCGGGCGCGGAGGCGGCGCTCGCGCGGCGCATTGCGGCGGCGACGGCGCACGGCATCGGTTCGATGCCGATGGTGGATATCTCGCCGCGTTGACATTTGGAGACGAAGTGACCAACGTCCGGCAAACGCGGCGAACACAAGCGCACGCGCGTTGTCCTTCTTGTCCTGATGGCTAACGTGGGCAGAACGCAATTAACCGATGCCCATTCCACCCGTCGATTCGGCTACAGTGGATGCACGTTTGCGCGTGTGGACGAAGCGGCCTTCTCGCAGATTCGTGATGTGAAGGCATGCGGGTTGAAGTCCCCGCGTAAACGAGCGCGGGCCGTGAGTGTAGGAGCACCCACGACCCGCTGACCACAGTCAACTCAACACCGGAGTCAACCATGGCTGACGCGAATCATAGCGCACCGGCAGTTTTCCACGATAGCTTCGTCCCCGCTGGATCGTCTATTCGGCACCGCCGTACCATTCCGCACCTTCGGTTCGCCGACAGGGCACCGCCTGTGCTGTATCTGTGGACGAAGCTGTCCGGCCGATGGATCGAGGCAGCGGGTTTCGAGCCCGGGCAGCGCTTGCGGATCGACGTGACGCATGGGCGGGTGGTGATCACGCCGATGGACGAAACAGACGGCGCCCCTGTCGGGCAGGACGATTTCCCCGAAGTCGATCCCGCAACGGCGCAGCGGCAGTTTTCGGTGATGACGGGAGACGCACAATGAATCGCAACGACTCGCATCAAGACATTGACAACGTGCCGCTCGACCCTGATTTCGACGACGCAGGGCTACTGTCGGCCAAGTCCGCGCTCGCGCTGAAACTCAATGCACTGATCGCCTCGTATGGGCTGAGCGAGGCCGAGGCTGCGGCGCTCGCGGAAATGGCCCGGCCGGTGGTCACCCCGGAGCAGCGCGACAGGCTTCGGAACGTTTCGCTGGAGTTGCTGATTCAGACGCTGGTGTCGTTTGACCAGCATGTGGAAATCGTGGTGCGGCCTGCGGGGCAACCGCGGTTGGCAGGCGTCACGGTTTCGGTGTGATGGCTGGATAAGTAGGCAGGAAGGAGAGTGTGGCGGTCGGGCCCGGCCGCTGCCTCCGAAGCGGTATCGGCGCTGCGTGCTTTCAAGCATCGGCACACGCCAGCGCATCGCGTACTTACGATGCTGCCGAACTTGTCGGGAAGCAATCAACTTGAATCACTACGATTGAGTTCGATTCAAAGCCGCATTGGAGTTCAGTTCGTGACTACGCCCCCCACCAAAGTCCTGACCGCATGCGTTCCGCTGCCGCTCGCCGAACAGATCGACGCAATGGCCGAACGCGAACGACTCACACGCGAAGCGCTGTCCGACGTCGACACCGGGCATGTGGTCGACCATCAGGCCGTGCAGGCATGGGCCGACAGCCTCGATACCGACACACCGCTGCCAACGCCGCGTAGCAACGCAGGCGGCACCGAATATCAACGGGCGCCGTAGTGCGCCGCCATGTGATCGACGAACACGCGAACCTTCGGCGCGAGATGCCGCGTCTGCGGATAGAGCGCGTAGTAGCAGCGCGTGCCGAGCGTGCAGCCAGGCAGGATGCGCACGAGCTGCCCGCGTGCGAGTTCCGACTGCACCGTGTGCCGTGTGAAGGCCGCGATGCCGAGACCGGCCAGCGCGGCCGCGTGCGTCGCGGTAATCGCATCGGTTCTCAGCCGGCCACTCAGCGGCACGCGGACAGCCTCGCCCTGCGTCGACTCGATAACCCATTCCGCCGGTGCGCCGGCGCCCGCGTGCGTCAGCAATTCGTGCGCCGCGATCTCTTCCGGCGCGGCGGGCAATCCATGCGCCGCGACGTAGCTGGGCGACGCGACCAGCACGATCTCCGATTTCGTCAATACGCGCGCGACCATGCTGCTGTCGTCGAGCGGGCCGCTGATCCGCAGCGCGGCATCGAAGCCTTCCGCGACGAGATCGACCAGCCTGTCGCTGCACGACAGTTCGATCCGGACATCGGGATAGCGACGCTGGAAGGCCGGCAACCAGTCTGCCAGCTCCAGCGTGCCGATCGCGAGCGGCACGCTCACGCGCAGCACGCCGGCCACGCGCGCGCCCTCGTTCATCACGCCGCTCGCCGCGGCCTCCACCCTGCCGAGGATGTCGACGCACGCGTCGTAGTACTGCGCGCCGGCCGCGGTCAGCGTGAAGCGCCGCGTGTTGCGGTTCAACAGCTGCACGCCGAGTTCGGCTTCCAGCCGCTTGAGCTGGCGGGACACCGACGAATGCGTGGTGTCGAGCCGCGCCGCCGCGGCGGAAAAACCTTCCGCCTCGACGATGCAGCAAAAGACGCGCATGGCGAGCAACTGGTCCATGATGGATGAGCGATGCCGTAGGGTTGCGCGCCCCGCAGGGCGCGTGAAGCGAAGCGTCAGCGCAGCGGCAGCTTCGTGATCTCGGACGTCGTCATCACGTCGCCGAACGTGTCCTCGATCTCGGCCAGCGCCGCGCGGTGCAGCGTGTCGCTGTCGATCGTGGCGCCGTTCGCGCGCTTGATCGCCCGCGTAGCAGACGCGTCGGATGCTACCACCACCTGATAGCCGAGCGGCACCGCGTCGCGCGCAGCGCCGGCCACGCATGCATGCGTCATCAGGCCCGCGACGATGATCGTCTTGATGTTGGCCGCCTTCAGTTGCTTGTCCAGGTCGGTGCTGGCGAACACGCTGACGGTGGTCTTCTGCACCGTCTTGTCGTGCGCGCGCGGCTCCATCCCCGGCTGGAACTTCACGGTGTCGCCGTCGATCGCGAACACGGCCGAGCCTGCCGGCGCGATGTGCTGGACCTGGAACACGGGCATCTTCGCGTCGTCGGCGAACTTGATCAGCCGCTTGGTGTTCTCCATCGCCTGCTTGCCGTTCGGGATCGGCATCTTGCCGCTGAAGTATTCCTTCTGGAAATCGATGACGACGAGCGCGGTGGTCTTCGGATCGAGATGATCGATCGGCTTCGCGCCGGACATCGCGCGAATCGTCGGGGTTGCATCGGCTTGTGCGGGCGCCGCGTGAACGACCGACGCAGCGGCGAGCGACATGCCGATCACGGCAGCCTGCATGAAACGGGGGAGACGGAATGACATGGCGGTTCCTTTTTTTTGAATCAACGGGTGGCGAGCGACAGGATGTCGCGCGTATTCATGACGGCGCCGAACGTATCGGCAATCTCGGCGAGCGCGGCGCGATGCAGTGCGTCGTGCGATACCTGAAGCTGTGCGTCGACCACGATGTCGCGGGTCGCGCAGGCGTCAGCCGCGACGGTCACGTCGAAGCCGGCCGGGACGGCGTCGCGTGCGGCGCCTGCGACGCAGGCGTGCGTCATCAGCCCGCAGATCACGAGATGCGTGATCCCGTCGCGCTTCAATGCGTCCGCCAGCGGCGTGCTCGCGAACACGCTCACCGAGGTCTTCTCGACGAGCTGATGCGCGGGCTTCGGAAGAATGTCGCGGTGAATCCCGACGGTCGGACCGTCGGTTGCGAAAATCGGTGCGTCCGCCGGCGCGACGTGCATCACGTGCACGACCTGCCAGCCGTTGCGGTCCGCATGGTCGACGAGCGACACGGCGTTCCGGAGCGCGTCCGCGCCGTCCGGAATCGGTAGGGCGCCGGTGAAGTATTCGTCCTGGAAATCGATCACGAGCAATGCGGTGGCGCGTGCCGGCAGCGCATCGGGTTCGGTGGCGCCGAGAATCCGGCGCAGCGTCGGGTTGTTCATGTCGTAGTCCTGTTGAAAAGTCGAGAAATCATTTTATTGACGCCGCCGCGTGTGGCGCTACGTCCCGGGCGTTACATGATCTGTGCGCCGTGCGCACAGATGAGAAGGCGCGATAGCCGTGGAGCACACGAGGGCGATTTTCTTGAAACGGGTCGAACGGGCGATCGCGCGCTACGCGGGATAGCGACCGCCGATGCGCCTGCGCCGCGTATCCGGACGATCCGGAATGGGTGGAAAAACAATCGACGATGCGCGAAGCGAATGCGCCGCGTCGTCGCGTCAGGCCGGCGCGGCAGGCGATGTCATGCGTTTCGCGATCCGGCCGCGGCTGCGCCGTGCCGACGATGGCTTGTTCACGATGGTCGCGAGTGTCGCGACAGTCGCAACATTCGAAAAGAAAAGGTGCGTGGCGCTCGAAGCCGCACAATCGACGCTCGCATAAGGCAGCGTTAGGAGTAGTGCTACAGAGAGGTAGCAGCGCATGCGACCGCGCCCACCGGCCGCCGTCGACACTGCTTCGATGCCACGCATGACCAGCTTAGCGCCGATCGCCGGCCAATCCTATCGGACAGGACTGAATCGGCAATCGTCGCTGTGTGCGTCTGCGCGCAGCAAGACTCGCCGCCGCGCGCTCGCGCCGCGTTACTGCACGATCGTCGCCTGCGCGGCCAGCTTGTCGACCAGCTGCGCCAGCGCGCGCTCGCCCGACTGCGCCTCGAGCTGCTGGCGCAACACGGCCTTCGCCTGATCGAAGCTCGGCACCACCGGCTTGCGCTTCTCGTCGAGTTTCACGATCGCGTACGCATTGCCGATCTGGATCGGGCCGGTCGTCGCGCCAACCGGCGCCATTGCGATCGCCTGCGCGATCGGCATCGGCAGCCCGCCCGTGCGCCCTTCGGCGAGCGGCGTCTTCAGCGACACCCATTGCGCGACGCCGCCGTTCGCGGTCGTGTTGAATTCCTTCGCGACCGCGTCGAACGCGACGCCTTGCTTGAGCTTCGCCAGCGCCGCGTTCGCCTTCGTTGCATCGTTGACGGCAATGACTTCCGCACGGTATTCGAACTGCCCGGCGTTCGCGACGATCGCGTCGTAGCGGGCCTTCACCTGCGCATCGGTCACCGGCTGCGGGCGCAGCGTGTCGCGCAGATAGAGATCGGTCGCCGCGTCGGCGCGCACGCGCGCGACGATGCCCTGCACTTCGGGGCGGCTGCCGTAGTTCGCCTTGTCGGCGGCCTGGCCGAGCAGTTGCTTGATGACCAGCTCGCGCTTCACCTGCGCGCGCAGCGCGGGCGAATCCGGCTGGCCGGTCGCCTTGACCGCGGCGTCGAAGTCGCTTTGCGCGATCGGCACGTTGTTGACGACAACCGCGACGCCTTTCGGCAGCGGTTGCGTATCGGCGGCGATCGCGCTCGTCGCACCAACTGCACAGGCGATCGCAATCAGGGCGCCGGCGGCGCGAAGTCGGGTTTTCATGATGCACTCCTTGATAAAGGTAAACAGGGGAACGGCACGCATGAGCGGACGCGACACGTCCACGGACAGGAAGGAATGCCCTGCGCTCGCATATGGCAGCGTTGTTCCGTCAATCAACTGGAGAGTCGGTCAGTCGATAAGCAGCCGAGCCCACCGGCCGCCGCAAGGCATTCGTTCTTGTCGATCGATGCCGATATGCCGTGTTGCGTCGTGCGGCACGCACCCCGGAAAAAGACGCCGCCCGAACCGGGCGGCGCTTGGAACGAAGACTAGCTTCGGATACGAGGTATCGAACGGCTCACCATGCATCCGTTCGACCAGGAAATTTTCGCGAGCGGCAGGCGCATCAACAATAAGACCCGTCTGATTCTGCTTTCACAATCGTTGACAGACGATTCAGACTGATCCGATTCCCTGCGTAGGGCCCATTCGACACAATGGCCTCGCTGGATGGCTAAAACCCTGTCACCCGGCAAGTCGCGCGAAACATCGCGATCAATGTCTCCGTTCGCGCCGCCCTCTCCGGGGCGGCGGCTTTTTTTGCACGCCGCTTCGAGCGTGCGAGGTCATGCCATGAAACAGCGCGCCACCGTTCTCTGCCGACGCGGCGACCGGATTCTCCTGGTCGCGCGCCTGCATGCCCGCTGGGTGCTGCCCGGCGGCGGCCCGCATCGCGGCGAATCGCCGGCCGATGCCGCGCGTCGCGAATTGCGCGAGGAAACCGGGCTCGTCTGTCGCAATCCTCGTCGTCTGTTCGGAACGACGGGCCGCAACAAGTTTCATCACGTGTTCGTCGCCGATATCGACGACGAGGCGACCGCGAACCCGGCGAGCGAGATCGCGCGATGCGCGTGGATCGATCGTCGCGCCGTCGCGTCGCTCGACTGCAGCCGGCCGACGCCGTTCATCGTCGATCGTGCGCTGGCGTTGCTCGATCGCGAGCGTCAGACATCGCATTATTCCGACGATCTTTTTGATCTACAGATTGCGTAGTACTTCGTAACAACGAAACTCCGGTCCGGCGGCATGACGTCGTACGGCCGGAACAGGCACGGTGGCGCGCCCCGATCGCGCGCGGCAGGCAACGAGGGAAAGAAACATGAAAATCAGACAGCCGACAGGCGGCGAAATCGTCGTATGCGCGGTCGATGTCATCACGATCGTAGCGATCGCCGCATGGGCACATACGGGTTCGTTTCGCGATCTCGCGGCGTTCCGGATCGAATCGATTCTGGTCGGCGTCAGCGCGCTGCTCGCGGCGTTCCTGCTGCGGCTCGCGGGCGCGGGCCTGGACGGCCGGCGCTTGCCCGCGACGCGCACCGCGCTGCGCACGCTCGCGCTCTGGCTCGTCGTGCAGGGCTTCGTGTTCGTGAAGATGGTCGCGCTGACCACGCTCACGGTCGTGCTACTGCACTGGTTCTTCGACTGGACGATCGGCGTCGCGATCGCGCTCGTGGTGTTTCGCGTCGCGCTGAGCGTCGCGCGGCGCCGCAGCCTGCGCGCGACGATCGCACCGTGCCGCGTGGCGATCGTCGGCGATGGCGCGCGCATCGAGCGCCTCGCCACGGCGCTGGGCGCGAGCGTGTCGCCGTCGTACCGGCTCGTTGGCGCGTACCGCACGTCGGGTGAGATGCCCGCACTCGACGACGGGGCGCGCGTGCTCGACGATCTCGCATCGTTCGCGGCGTGCGCGCGACGTGCGCAGGCGGAAGAGATCTGGATCGCGCTCGCGATCGAGGACGACGCGGTCGAGCCGGTGATCGACGAGTTCCGCAACGACTTCGTCGAGCTGCGTCTGATGCCCGACGTCAGCAAGCATGCGCTGTTCGGCAGCCGCGTCGACGAGATTCTCGGCGAACCCGCGATCGCGCTCGCGGCGCCGCCGCTGTCGCGCGGTGCACAGCTGACGAAGACGATCTTCGATCGCGCGTTCGCGGCGGCGGTATTGATCGTGCTGATGCCGCTGCTGCTCGCGATCGCGGCCGCGATCAGGCTGACGTCGCCGGGCCCGGTGCTGTTCACGCAAAAGCGGCGCGGCGGCGATGGCGGCACGTTCGACATCTACAAGTTCCGCACGATGCGCGTGCATGTCGAACAGCCCGGCACGGTCGTGCAGGCAAAACGCAACGACCCGCGCGTGACGAAGGTCGGTGCATTCCTGCGGCGCACGAGCCTCGACGAATTGCCGCAGTTCATCAACGTGCTGTTCGGCGACATGTCGGTGGTCGGCCCGCGCCCGCACGCGGTGGAACACGACGCGCAGTACCGCACGCTCGTGGACGGCTACATCCATCGCTACCGGATCAAGCCCGGCATCACGGGTTGGGCGCAGGTCAACGGTCTGCGCGGCGCGACCGAACGGCTCGAAAGCATGCAGTCGCGCGTCGATTACGACCTGTACTACCTGCGCAACTGGTCGTTCGCGCTCGACCTGCGCATCATCGGTGCGACCGTGCTGAAAGGGATCGTGCATCCCAACGCTTACTGAACGGCTCGGCCGTTCGCCGCGGCGGCGTCATGCCCGCCGCATTCCGATAGACCCGGCGCGGCTCCGCTTCGACGAGCCCGTCGCGCGCCGCAGCATCGTCATGCGCGGCGTTACTGGAAGGTAATCATGAGCATTCCTATCGCATCGGCGGCCGCCGGCCGCCGCGGTGCGCTTGCGCTCGTTCTGACGGCCTGCGTGTGGCTGTCCGGATGCGCGTTCGCGCCCGGCATGAAAATGAACACGTCCTATCTCGGCTGGCTGGCGGACGGCCAGGATCAAGCAGCCGCGACGCCGGCCAGCGCGCCCACTGCGGGGGCGCCTGCCGCCGGTGATACCGGTGGCGTCAGCGCGACGGCGCCCGCCCGCACCGCATCCGCCGCGATGCCTCCGCTCGTCGCGATCGATCCCGCGCTGATCGCGCGCCAGCGCGCCGCGCGTGACGCGGCGACCGCTTTGCTCGACGAACCGGCCGCGCCGCGCGCGCCGTCGTACCGGATCGGCCCCGGCGACGTGCTGCAGATCACGGTCTGGGACCACCCCGAACTCGCGGCCGCGCAAGGTGGCGCGCAGCAAACGCCGCCGCGCGCGGCCGACCCGGTCGCCGGCTTCGTCGTCGACGATCGCGGCAACCTGACGTTCCCGTATGCGGGCACGCTGAAGGTCGCCGGGCTGACCGCATCCGACGCGCAGGCGCGCGTGCGCCGCGCACTGTCGACGATCTATCGCGATCCGCAGGTCACGCTGCGCGTCGCGTCGTTCCGTTCGCAGCAGGTCTACGTCGACGGCGAAGTGCACACCCCCGGCGCGCTGCCGGTCAACGACGTGACGATGACGCTCGCCGACGCGATCGCGCGCGCGGGCGGCTTCACGCCCGCCGCCGACCAGAGCGACGTGACGGTCGTGCGCGACGGCACGCCCGTGCGCATCGATCTCGCGAGCCTGATCGAACACCATCGCGATCCGGCGCGCATCGTGCTGCGCGGCGGCGATCTGCTGCGCGTCGGCGCGCGCGACAACAACGGCGTCTATGTGATGGGCGAAGTGAACCGGCCGCTGCTCGCGCTGCCGAAGCGCAACGGCCGCCTGACGCTCAGCGACGCGCTATTGCAGGCCGGCAGCATCAATTCGAATACGGCCGACGCCGCACAGATGTTCGTGATCCGCGGCGCGCAGGGCCGTGCGCCGACGGTGTTCCATCTCGACGCGCGCTCGCCCGTCGCGATGGTGCTCGCGAATCAGTTCGAGCTCGAACCGAAGGACATCGTCTACGTCGACAGCAACGGACTGGTGCGCTTCAGCCGCGTGCTGAGCCTGTTGCTGCCGAGCGTCAACACGGGCGTCGCCGCCGGGATCGCCGCGAAATGAGCGCGCGCCCGTTCCTGCTCGTCGTGTGCGAAGGCAACATCTGCCGCAGCCCGCTCGCGGCCGCGCTGCTCGCGGCGCGGCTGCCGCAGGCCGACGTGGGTTCGGCCGGCCTCGCACCGCCGCCGGGCCGCCCGGCTGATCCGCTTGCGTGCGAGATGGCCGGCGCACGCGGCCTGTCGCTCGACACGCACCGCGCCCGCCCGGTGACGACCGACCTGTGCAAGCAGGCATCGCTCATCTTCGTGATGGACGATGGCCAGCGCCGCGTGCTCGAAGCGCGCCATCCGTTCCTGCGCGGGCGAGTCTTCCGGCTCGGCGAATACGCACGTGCGTCGGACGACGCACTTCCCGGCCTCGACATCCCCGACCCGTATCGCGGCACGCGTGCGGATTTCATCCGCTGCGCGGCGCTGATCGATCTCGCCGTCGCCAGCTGGCTGCCGCGTCTCGACGCGCGCTGGCCGGCCCTTCCTGTTTCCGAGTTGTGGTCATGAACACTTCCTCTCCCCCCGAACGCGAGATCGACCTGATCCGCGTGCTCGACGTGCTGCGCAACGCGCGCTGGACGATCGCGTCGATCGCGACGGCCTGCGTCGCCGCCGGCGCGCTGGTTGCGTTCGTCGCGCCGCCCACCTATCAAGCCGACCTGATGATCCAGACCGACGACGCGACCGACGCGGCGTCGAAGAACCTGCTCGGCGACGCCGCGTCGTTCTTCAACGTCGGCTCGCCGGCCTCGGCGGAAGCGCAGATCCTGTCGTCGCGGCTCGTCGTCACGCGTGCGGTGGAAGACCTGCGCAGCTATATCGTCGCGAAGCCTTCACGCGTGCCGGTGATCGGCGCGTTCGTCGCCCGCTTCAACGACGGCGCGGTATCGCCCGGCCTCTTCGGCTTCGGCGGCTACGCGTGGGGCCAGGAGCGCATCGACGTCGCACGGTTCGACGTACCGACGCGCGCCGAAGGCGACACGTTCCACGTCGTGCGGCTCGACGCCACGCGCTACCGCCTCACGGGCGCGGACATGCGAGCCGACGCGGTCGGCACCGTCGGCCACCCGGAAACATTCGACACGCGCTACGGCCCGCTGCACGTCGAGATCACGGGTTTCGACGCATTGCCCGGCACGCGCTTCAAGCTGATCCGGCAATCGCGCGCCGAGACGATCGACACGTTGCGCACCGCGCTCGACGTGCAGGAGAAGGTCAAGCAATCGGGCGTGCTGGTCACGTCGCTGCGCGGCAGCGATCCGGCCGAGATCAGCGCGACGCTCAATGCGATCGCGAACCGCTACGTCGAGCAGAACATCGCACGCCGTTCCGCCGAGGCCGCCCAGTCGCTGACGTTCCTGAACGGGCAGCTGCCGATCGTGAAGCAGCAGCTCGAACGCGCGGAAACGCGCTACGCGGCGCTGCGCAGCCGCACCGGCTCGGTCGATCTCGCCGAGGAAGGCAAGCTCGCGCTCCAGCAGGGCGCGGACCTGCAGACGCGCGCGCTCGAACTGCAGCAGAAACGCGACGAACTCTCGCGACGCTTCCTGCCGACGCACCCCGACATGGCCGCGCTCGACGCGCAGCTCGCGACGCTGAAGCGGCAGCAGGGCGCGCTCGATGGCCGCATCGCGCGGCTGCCCGCGCAGCAGGCCGAGGAAGTGCGCGCGCAACTCGACGTGAAGGTCAACACCGATCTGTACACCGCGCTGCTGAACAACATCCAGCAGCTCGAACTCGTGCAGGCCGGCAGGACGGCCAGCGTGCGCGTCGTCGACGCGGCCGTCGCGCCCGCCGATCCCGTGCGGCCGAACCGCCCGGTCGTGATCGCGGCCGCCGCGCTCATCGGCCTCGCGCTCGGCGTGATCGCCGCGTTCATGCGGGAGTTCCTGTACGGCGGGCTCACGGCCGTCGACGAAATCGAGCGCCATACGTCACTGCCGGTGCGCGCGGTGCTGCCCGCCGCCACGCGCCAGCGCCGGTTGATGCGCGCGGTCGAACAGCACGACCAGGGCCTGCACGTGCTCGCGTACGACGATCCGTACGAGCCGGCGATCGAAGGCTTGCGCAGCCTGCAGACCTCGCTCCACTTCTCGCTCGCGGATATCGCGCACCCACTGGTGCTGGTCAGCGGCCCCGCGCCCGGCACCGGCAAGTCGTTCGTGTCGGTCAACCTCGCCGCGGTGCATGCGGCGAGCTGCCGGCGCGTGCTGCTGATCGACGGCGACCTGCGCAAAGGCTATCTGCACCAGTATTTCGGCCTCGAGCGCGGCCCGGGCTTCGCCGAACTGCTCGACGGCCGCGCCGACGCCGACGACGTCGTGCGCCGCGGCGTCGCGCCGAACCTCGATTTCCTGCCGACCGGCGAACTGCCGCACGCACCGACCGCACTGCTGCAACACGCGCGTGCCGGCACGCTGCTCGCATCGCTGCGTGCGCGCTACGACCTCGTCGTCGTCGATTCCGCGCCGCTGCTCGCCGCCACCGACGCCACCTGGCTCGACATGTACGCGAATGCGGCGCTGCTGGTCGCGCGTGCCGGCTCGACGCGGGCCGGCGAACTGGTTGAATCCGCGAAGCGGCTGCCGCAGCGGCCGGACCGGCTGGTCGGCGTGGTGCTGAACGGCCTCGATCCGCGCTCGGGCGCGTCCGCGTTCGGCTCGAAATACGGCGGCTACCGCTACGAAGCGTATCGCTACACCTGCGACACGCGCTGCACGCACGTCGCCCGCCTGCGCGCGGTGCTGCAACGTCTGCTGCGGAGGTCCGCATGAGCGACATCGAACTCGCGCCGCCGCCGGTCGATCACCGCGCCCCGCGCGCGGCAACGCCTCCGGTTCCGGCCACGCCGCCGCTGCGCATCGCGCTGGTCGTCGAAGCGGCCGGCGGCGGCGTCGCCGTGCATCTGGCCGACCTGATCGCGGGGCTGCGCGCCCGCTCGAACGCGGAAATCCACCTGATCGCGCCGCTCGGCGAGCGCTTCGACGACGCGATGCTCGCCGGCGCCGCCGCGCAATGCCATTCATTCCACCGGCTGCCGCTGCGGCGCCCGGTCGGTCCGCACGATCTGACAGGCCTGCTTGCGCTGCGCCGGCTGCTGCGCCGGCTTCAACCCGACATCGTGCACAGCCACAGCTCGAAGGCCGGTGCGCTCGCTCGGCTGTGTCGCGGGCCGTGGAAGCAGGTCTACACGCCGCATGCGGTCTATACGCTGAACCCGACGCTGTCGCCCGCGAAGCGCGCGTTCTACGGCGGCATCGAGCGCGTGCTCGGCAATGCATGCTCGGATGCGGTGGTCGCAGTCTCGCGGGACGAGGCCGACCACCTGCATGAACTCGGCATCGCGCGCCAGCGGATTCGCGTCGTCGAGAACGGCGTGACGCCGCCGCGGCTGCTCGCGCGCCAGGCCGCGCGCATCGCGCTCGGCCTCGCCGACGACACGTTCGTCGTCGGCTTCGTCGGCCGCTTCGATCACCAGAAGGGTGTGGATCGCCTGGTACGCATCGCGCGCCTGCTCGAGCAGCGTTATGGCCGTCGCTTGCAGGTCGTTGCAATCGGCTCCGGCGATTTCGCTCGCGCTGCCGGCGACGAAGCGCGCGACCTGCCGCTGAACCTGCACGTCGCGGGCCGCGTCGACGACGCGCGCCGCTACTTCTCCGCGTTCGACCTGCTCGCGCTGCCGAGCCGCTACGAAGGCTTTCCGTATGTGTGCCTCGAAGCCGTCGCCGCACACGTGCCGATGGTCGCGACCAAGGTCGCCGGCGCGGCTGAACTGATCGCCGCACATCGCGTCGGCCTGGCCGTGACGAACCACGACGATCCGGCCGCGTTCGCCGCGGCGGTCAGCCGGCTGGTCGATCACCCGGGCGCCTTCGGGCTGATGCGCGATCAATGCGAGCGCGCGTACCCGCATTTCTCGGCGGACGCGATGGTCGACCGCACGCTCGCCGTCTATCGCGAGCTTCTCCAGGAGAACACACGATGACCCGCACCGTTCACGTCGCGCTGCTGCATGCGTACAGCGCGCGCAATTCCGGCGACGGGCTGCTCGTCGAACTGTCGGTCGCGCTGTTGCGCGACGCGTTCGGCGCCGACACGCAGGTGTCGATCGTCGCGGCCGATCCCGCTTCGTTCCCCGGTCATCCGGACGTACGGCCGGCGCCCGTGCTCGCCGCCGGCGGCGCCGGGCGCCTGATCGGCGCCGCGATGGCCGCGCTGCCTATCGGCGCGAACCCGGCGCTTGCCGACCTGCGCACGCTGCTGCGGCGCGCCGACCTGATCGTCGGCGTCGGCGGCGGCTATCTGCGCGCGCGCAATGCAATCGAAGCGCTCAAGCTCGAAGCCGGGCATCTCGTGCAGATGCGCGCGGCCCGCGCGGCGCGCAAGCCGGCCGTCTATCTGTCGCAGAGCATCGGGCCGGCGGCCGGCAATCCGTTGCTCGCCGGGCACCTGACTTCGCTGCTCGCGGGCTTCGACGCCGTGTTCGCGCGCGACGACCGCTCGGCCACGTTTCTCGCCGGCAACGCGAACACGCGCCGCGCGCCCGATCTCGCGGTGCTCGAATTCGGGCGCCGCGCGACCGGCCTGCGCGACCGCGTGCGCTCGGCCGCGTCGACGCCAGCGCACGTCGCGCTCGTGCTGCGCCGCCCGCCCGCGTGGAACGATACGCAACGCGCGCGCTATCTCGCATCGACCGACGCGCTGATCGAGCGGCTCGGCGCGTTCTGCCGCATCACGTTCGCGGTGCAAAGCATGGGCCGCGGCAACGACGACGCCGCGTACTACCGCGAACGCGGCTTCGACGCCGCGCGCTCGCTGAAGGACGTGCTCGCCGACGACACACCCGACGCGGTCGTATCCGTGCGCCTGCACGGCGCGCTCGAAGCGATCCTGCACGGCGTGCCCGCGTATCACCTGAGCTACGAGCGCAAGGGCTTCGGCGCGTATGACGATCTCGGTGTCGGCCAATGGGCTGCGAATGCGGCCGACTTCGACGCGAATACGGTCTGCGACACGCTGCTCGCGCCCGATGCGCTGCGCCGGTTCTGGATCCACGCCGAGGTCGGGCTCGCGCGCCTCGGGGACGAACGTGCGCGGATCGTCGCCGTGCTGCGCGACGCGCTCGCGAATGGAGCGGCACGATGAGCGCCGCATGGTTTCGCCTGGCGCTGCGGGTCGGTGCGCTCGGGTTGAAGTTCATGCTGACGATCGTCGTCGCGCGCATGCTCGGCTTCGACGCGGTAGCCGTTTATGGTGTCGCGCTCGCCGTGTCGGTCGTATCGTCGAAGGTGCTGGGGCTCGGCTTCAGCACCGAGATCAATCGCCGGCTGGCCGGCCCCAATCCGCACGACGCGGTGCGGACCTGCGTGCGATTGTCCGTGCTTTATGCGGGCGTCTATGCGCTGCTGTGCGGCGTCGCCGCGCTGCCGGTCGACGCGTCTGGCGCGGCGCGCATCGGCGCGTTGCCCGACATGCCGCTCCTGCTCGTGGTGCTCGTCGCCTGCGCCGAACACGCGGCGCTCGAAGTCAATACGTGGCTGTTCTCGCTGCATCGCGCGCGTGCTGCGTCGTGGCTGCTGTTCGTCCGCACCGGCGCGTGGGCCGGGGTCGCGATCGGTGCGCTGGCGACGCGCGCGATCGATTCGATCGACGGACTGTTCGCGATCTGGATCGCGGCCGACGTCTTTGTCGTGGCGGCCGGCTGGGTGCTGATCGCGGGCGCCGCGCACCGGTTGCCGGCAATGCCTGCGTTGTCGGCGACGCGCGTGCGGCTCGGTGCGGTCTGGCGCGATGGCGCGCCGTTCTTCGTCGCGCTGCTGTTGCTGTCGGTGCTGCAATATCTCGAACGCTTCGTCGCGTCAGCACAGCTCGATGCGAACGAACTCGGCCGCTATGTGTTCGTCTGGTCGATCGCCAACGCGATCCAGACGATCGCGTCGGCGACCGTCGTGGCGGTGACCGCGCCGCGCCTCGTGAGCGCGCTCGACAGCACGCGCGCCGCCGCGCCGGCATTCCGCGCCGAACTCGCGCGGGCCTTGCGCGCGTCGCTGCTGCTGACCGGCGCCGCCGCGCTCGCGATCGCCTTCATGCATCCGTGGATCTTCAGGCTCGCGCACGCAGGCAACGATACGCCGTCGGCCGCGATCCTCGCGGTGCTGCTGCTGTCGTTCGTGCTGCGCGCCGCCGCCGACGTGCTGTGGGCCGCCGCCGTCGCGTTGCGGGCCGGGCGCGTGGTCGCCGGCGTGATCGCCGTGCTGACGATTGCCTGCGTGCCGATGTCGATCGAGCTCGTGCACGACCAGCGCGCGCTCGGCGCGGCCGTCGCGCATCTCGTCGCCAGCATTGCGGTGACCGCGTGGCTCGCGTGGATCGTCACGTCGCGCGTCGCCGCCGTGCGCGGCAAACGCGCCGGAGCGGGCAATGCTGCGTAACGTGATCCGAAGCGTCATCTGGAGCGGGCCGCTGCTGAGTCGCGGCCTGCGCGACGCGATCGCGGCGCTCGTCGCGCTGCTGTATGTCGGCGTCTATGCGAACGCGCGCACGCTGCTGCCGGAATTCATCTTCCGCGACGCGGACAAGATCCAGACCCAGATCGGCGGCGGCTCGACCTACGACGGTTCGTCGTTCGACGCGGTCGGCAAGCTGTATCAGGCACTCGGCAACGCCGGCACGGCCGTGTTCGTGGTCGCGCTCGGCGTCGTCACGATCTGGGTCGCGCTGCGCGAGACGCGCCGGCTCGGCGGGCTCGTCGTTTATCTCGTGCTGCTTGCGCCGTGCCTGTTCTTCAACCTGTTCGTCGCCAGCAAGGACACGATCGTCGTCGCGATGTCGCTCGCGGTGCTCGCCGCCGCGCGCCTGCGCGGCACGGCGCGGCCGATGCTGATCGCCGCCGCGCTGTATCTCGGCTATGCGGCGACGATCCGCGGTTATTTCGCGCTGATTCTCGCGATCGCGCTCGCGGCATGGGTGTATCGGCGCGTGTCGACGCTGCCGCGAGTGGCCGGCGTGCTGCTGGCCGTCGCCGTGCTCGTCGCGCTGCCGAACGCCGCCTATACGCTGCTTCAGCAGCCGCGCGACCTCGCCGTCGACTATCTCGTCTATTCGTCGCCGTTCGGCGCGCGCACGAGTTTCTACAATCCGTTTCCGCCCGATTCGTTCGTGCATTTCGTCGGGAATTACGCGTATTCGCTCGTCCGGCTGAACCTGCCGGTGTTCTTCTCGTTCGATCCGAAGGGATGGGCGATGCAGGCGCTGATCGCGCTGTTCCTGTGCGCCGCGTGGCGACGCGTGCCGGCGCGGCGGACGGTTGCCGACGCAACCAGGCCGGCGCGCGACGGTGAATTGCCGGCTTGCCTCGTACTCGGCCACGTGGCCGTGTCGATGCTGTTCGAGCCCGATCTCGGCAGCTATCTGCGACACCTGTCGAGCGTCGCACCGTTCGCGGTCGCGCTGTGGTCGATCCGCACGCGGCGCGCGCGAGCCTGATTACCGGGCCGCAGGAGCCGCGTGCAGCGACGCGCGAACCGCGTCGAGCGCGGGCTTCGGCGTCCGGTCCGCCTGCACGATCCCGTAGCTTCGCTGGGCCGTGTCTCTGGCGTTCCCGGTATCGGCCCATTCGTAGACCGCGATCAGCGGGGTTTGCAGTTCACCGCGTGCGTCGAGCAGCGTGCGCAGACGGTGCGCCTGGCGCAGTTCGCCGTCGCCGCCCACCGACGCCGCGCCGACTTCGGTGACGATCGCCGGCAAGCCGTAGCGCGCATCGATATCGCGTGCCGCCGCGCGGATCTGCGCGGGCGTCATGCCGTACGCGTGATAGGAAACCGCATCGAGACAACCCGGCGCGGCCGTCTGCACGCTCGCCAGCAGGCCGCCCGGCACGCTGCCCGGCAGCGGCGCCCGCGCGAACCCGAAGCCGACGATCGGCACGGCCTTTGCCCCTTCCGCCAATCGTCGGCAGAGCGCGACGGCGAACGGCGGGAAGGTCTGCGCCACGTCACCCGTCGGCCAGTAGCGGGCGAGGTCCGGTTCGTTCCAGAGTTCGACGGCGATCAGGTCGCGCCCGTGCCGCGCGGCCAGCGCCGCGACCGCATCGGCGATCCGTTCGCCCGCGGCCGCGAGCGCCGCCGCCTTCGGCTTCGTGCCGCGCGCCACCGCGAACGAGCCGAGCGCACGCACGGTCAGCAGCACCGGCAAGCCGGCGGACCGCGCGGCATCGAAGGCTTCGTCGAGCTGCGCGCGATAGGCGGCTTGATCGAGTCGGTCGGCCCATGCGCCGAAGCGGACGAATGCGAAGCCGGTCGCGTGAATCCTGCGCGCGTCGTCGGGCGTGAACGACTGGATCTTGACCTGCACGCCGACGAGCGGTTTTTCGCTCGATGCATCCGGCCAGCGCGTGCGGTCGGCCGCGCATGCCGCGACCGTCAGCAGGCAGCCGACGGCCACCGTCGCCAGCTTGCGAATCCGGTTCGTCATCGAGCGGAAGGCTCCTTTTCAGTCATGGAAAGTTCGCATGTCATATCGACCTGAATCGGTCACAACACGAAGAATATGGCGACGGTGACGCATATCGCGATGATCAGCAGACCCATGCATTGATTCCTGGAAAGCCCACAGCATCGTCTACGTTGGTCGCGCCGGCAATCGGACCGGTCCGAGCCACGGCGCCATGTGCGCGATGCGATCCGACAGAATCCGACTAGTCCGATTGCTCGGCCTGTCGAATACCGGGACCATCGTCGTGCGGCCCGGAAAAACGCACGTGCGGGTGCGCGATCGCGCACCTGAACCGCCGTGGCGATCGGCTCGCAGCGCTCGACGCCGCGCCCGTACCGGCACGCCGCACGCATTCAGGCGGCCGCAATTGCGTCCCGGCCGGCGCGCAAGCGCCGACGAGGGCCTCGCAGGCGATCCGGCCACGCATCCTCACGGCTATCGAGGCCGTTGTGGCAGCGATAGCCGCCGCATTTCATCGGCCTCTGGCCGCCTTCTTCACCCCGATTCCCGACCACGGCACGCGGTCGCGTCATCGACACACCCATGGGTGCGATGACCGCACGACCCGCCGCCCCGGAATCGCAACAGGACACAACGATGAGCGACGCAGGATTACCTACCCGTCCCGCCGGCGCGGCTCACAGCCCGGCCTCGCACGACGCCGCCCCCGAAAGCCAGACGCTGCAACGCACCCTCACGTGGAAAGACGGCTTCTGGGTCACGAGCGGCGTGCCGGCCGGCGTGCTGTTCACGATCGGCGGCGTATCGGCGACGATCGGCCATCCCGCGTGGGCGATCTGGATCGCCGCGATTACGATGGGCTTGATTCAAAGCGCGACCTACGCCGAAATCTCCGGGCTGTTCCCGCACAAATCGGGCGGCGCGTCGGTATACGGCGCGATCGGCTGGGTGCGCTACAGCAAGCTGATCGCGCCGGTTTCCGTGTGGTGCAACTGGCTCGCGTGGTCGCCGATGCTCGCGCTCGGCTGCGGCCTCGCGGCCAGCTACGCGCTCACGAGCTTCTTTCCGGCCGACGCGGCCGTGCTGCAATGGCGGCTCACGCTCGCCGACCTGAGCTTCATCAAGCCCGGTCTGTCGCTGCGGATCAACGCGACGTTCATCATCGCGGCGATCCTGCTGCTCATCACGTTCAGGCTTCAGCACAGCGGCGCGTCGAAGGCCGCGAAAACGCAGCGCATTCTCGGCATCGCATCGCTCACGCCGCTGTTGATCGTCGGCATCGTGCCGTTCGTCACCGGCGACGTGCCGATGTCGAACCTGCTGCCGCTGCTGCCGCTCGGTCACGACGCGCAAGGCAACCTCACGGCCGCGACCTTCGGCGCGTGGAACGGGCAGGGCGTCACGATGGCGCTCGGCGCGATGTTCATGGCCGGCTGGGCGTCGTACGGCTTCGAGACGGCCGTCTGCTATACGCGCGAATTCCGCGATCCGCGCCGCGACACCGCGAAGGCGATCTTCTGGTCGGGCGCGCTGTGCCTCGTCGTGATGACGCTCGTGCCGATGGCGTTCCAGGGTGCGCTCGGCACGCAGGCGATGCTCGACCCGTCGATTCGCGACGGCACCGGCGTCGCAGCCGCGATGGCGAAGCTCGTCGGCGGCGGTGCATGGGTTGCGAACGCGATCGTCGTGATGCTGATGCTGTCGATCCTGCTGATCGTGATGACGTCGATGATGGGCTCGTCGCGCACGCTGTACCAGGCATCGGTCGACGGCTGGCTGCCGAAGTACCTGTCGCACGTGAACGAGCATGGCTCGCCGACACGCGCGATGTGGACCGATCTCGGCTTCAACCTCGTGCTGCTGATGATGTCGGACTACTTCACGGTGCTGTCGATCTCGAACGTTTGCTACATGCTGTTCGTGTTCCTGAACTTGCAGTCCGGCTGGATTCACCGGATGGATCGCGGCAACTGGGATCGTCCGTTCCGCTGCCCGACGTGGCTGCTCGCCGCGGGCGCGGTGTGCGGGTTCGCGAATCTGGTCTATGCCGGCGCTGGCGCCGATCTGCAAGGCGAAGGCACGCTGCGCAACGGGCTGATCGCGATGCTGCTGATCGTGCCGGTATTCGTCTATCGCCACTACTGGCAGGATCGCGGCCGCTTCCCCGCGCAGATGCAGCAGGACATGGAGCTTGAAGTACCGAAGCGGAGCGCGTGGATGAATCTCGCGCCGTATGCGACGCTGGTCGCCGCGGCACTGACGATCGGCGGTGCGTATTACTTCGCCTGGGTGCGTTGAGCGTCGCGCGCCGATCGCCGTGCCGGTTCGAATCAGCCTGGTCTGATAGGCCTGCGCGGCTTTCGGCGATAAGCTTGTTTCGCGCGGTGCCGGATTCGCGTGGTCTGACGGCCCTGTAAAGGGCTGCGCTCGGGAGGCGCGAGCGAATCCGGATACCGCGCACCTTTCGCTTGCGACGGCTTCGATGCGGGCGCTCGATGGTGGCCGGTGGGCGCGGCCACGCTTTGAAGGGCGCTGATCCTGCTGCAACTCGATAACGCTGCCATATGCGAGCGTCGAGCACCCGCATCGAAGCCCTGCCGCGCGTGCGCGATACCGATCACGATGGAGTCAGCATGAATCATCGACAGACGACACTACAGGACGGCGAATACTGGGCCGCCTGCAAGGAACGCAACGATCTTGCCGCCGCCGTCAACGGGCACGGCGCCGTGTATCCGCGCACGCGGATGACCGTCCGTGACGGCGTCGCCGTTTTTCATCGCGGCGGCAATACGCTCTGGACGTGCCGCGCGCACTACGCGCTCGCGAACTTCACGATCGATCCGGCGTAGCGCGGCGCATCGGTCGGCAAAGGCGGACGCGAACCGCCCGCCTGCCTCTACTCGGGCGCCCCCTCCGCCCACTCCGCCCACTCCCGCAACGCCGTGCGCTCCGGCGCGACCCTCGGCGGCGGCACCGTCGGCACTTCGTCCCACGGCAGGTTCGGAATCTCGTCGAACACCGAACGCTGCCGCGCCGCCCACGTCGTATGCAGCATCCCGTAGTACGGATCATGCTCGTCGAACGTCGCGAACTTCGTCGCGCGCAGCGCATCGCGCTCGTACACGAGCAGATCGACCGGCAGCCCGACCGACACGTTCGAACGGATCGTCGAATTCATCGAGATCAGCGCGCATTTCGTCGCGTCCGCGAGCGGCATCGCCTCGCACAGCATCCGTTCGATGATCGGCTTGCCATACTTCGCCTCGCCGATCTGCACGTACGGGCTCAACGTCGACGCCTCGATGAAGTTGCCGGCCGCATAGATCTGGAACAGCCGCGGCGCCTCGCCGCGCACCTGCCCGCCGACGATGAAGCTGCAGTTGAAATCGACGCCGAACTGGCTCAGCGACTGCGCGTCGCGCGCATGCACCGCCCGCACAGCATCGCCGACGAGCCGTGCCGCGTCGTGCATCGAGCGCACGCGCCAGATCGACTGCGGATCGGTCTTCGGCTGCGACGCAAGGCTTTGCGTGACCGCCTGCGTGATCGCGAGATTGCCGGCCGACAGCAGCACGACGACCTGCTCGTCCGGCACCTCGAACAGCGCCATCTTGCGGAACGTGCTCACGTGATCGATGCCCGCGTTGGTGCGCGAGTCAGACAGGAACACGATCCCTTCGTCGACGCGCATCGCCACACAGTAGGTCATAACGCGCCTCCCGCCTGCACGTCCACCCGCACGTCGAGCGACTCGTCACCGCCGCCGATCCGCACGCCGCGCACCGGCGCGGCCGCTTCGTAGTCGCGGCCGGTCGCGACGCGGCAATACGCTTCGCCCGCGAAGCGCGCGTGCGTGACGTCGACCGACACCCAGCCAATCTCGCGCACCCATACGTCGACCCACGCATGGCTCGCCGCATGCGGCACGTCGCCCGCGTCGAAATAACCGCTCACGTAGCGCGCGGGCACGCCGCGCGCGCGGCAGCATGCGAGCATCAGGTGCGCGTGATCCTGGCATACGCCGTGCCGCAGCGCGAGTGCGTCGGCCGCCGTGCTCGTCGCGGCCGTGATTCCTTGCCGGTACGCAACCGCATCGGCGATCCGCTCGGCCAAAGCAATGAACGCGCCGGAGCCGTCGCCCGCTTCGAGCGGGGCGGCAAGCTCGCGGATCGCGCCGTCGGCCTCGGTCAGCCGCGTCGCACACGTGTAGTGCGCGACCGGCACGGGCCCCGGGTCGAGCCCGAGCCGGCCGTCGTCGAGCGGCTGCGTGTCGATTGCACCGTGCGCATGCAGCGCGATTTCGGTCAGCGGCCGCGTGACGACCAGCGCATGCAGCGCGTTGCCGTACGCATCGGTCGACGCATCGAGCGCGCCGGGCGCGGTGATCCGCCAGCCCGCGACGTACTGCGACGGCAGCGCCGGCGGCGTCATCCGGATCTGCTGGATCGAATAGGTGAGCGGCGCCGAATAGCGATAGATCGTGTCGTGTCGAATGGTCAGGTACATGGGAACCTCGATTCAGCTCGCGGACATCATGAAAGCGCGCGAGACCATGTTGCCGAGCGCATACACGCGCTCGAGCGATTCGTTCAGGAAAGCGTGCAACCCCTGCGCGCGGATTTTGCGGATGTCCGCGTAATGCAGCTCCGCGCGCAATCGGCCCGCCTCGCGTTCGCACTCGGCCGACGCACCGTTTTTCAGCTTGTCGAGCGTCATGCAGAAATCGTCGATCGCCGCGCGCAGCGAGCGCGGCATCGCGGGGTTCAGCAGCAGCAGTTCGGCCACGCGGTCGGGCGTCACGACGTCGCGATAGACCTTGTGATAGATCTCCATCCCCGACACCGACGTGAGGATCGACGTCCAGTAGTAGAACTCGTCGATCTCGTCCGGAGAATCGGCCGTGGCCTGCTCGATGTCGAGAAAGCGCACGTCGAGCATCCGCGCGACGTTGTCCGCGCGTTCGAGAAACGTGCCGAGCCGCGAGAAGTAATACGCGTCGTCGCGCATCGCGGTGCCGATCGATACGCCGCGCGCAAGGTGCACGCGCGACTTCACCCATTCGAGGAATTCGTGCGGATCGGCCGCGAGCGCATCCGCCGCGAGCTGCTCGACGCACTCGATCCACGTATGGTTGATCGTCTCCCACCACTCCGTCGTCAGCAGGCCGCGCACCGCGCGCGCGTTCTCCCGTGCGCTGCGCAGGCAGGACACGATGCTCGACGGATTGTCGCGATCCGCGACGAGAAACGCGACGACCGTCTCGGGCGCCGGTTCGCCATGCTTCGCCGTGAAGGCCGGCTCGAGTTCGACCGAGCGCAGCAGCGCGCGCAGCGTGCGGCGCTGCCGTTCGTCGTCCTGCGGCAGCAGCAGCGATTTCAGGTTGATGTCGACGATGCGCGCCGTATTCTCCGCGCGCTCCAGATAGCGCGCCATCCAGTAGATATGATCCGCGGTGCGGCTCAGCATGCTGCCTCCTTTGTCTTGTGGTTCGGGCCCGCGCGTGCCGCTCAGCCCGCGACCCACGTGTCCTTCGTGCCGCCGCCCTGCGACGAATTCACGACCAGCGAGCCCTCCTTCAGCGCGACGCGCGTGAGCCCGCCCGCGACCATCTTCACGGTGCGGCCCGACAGCACGAATGGGCGCAGGTCGATGTGGCGCGGCGCGATGCCGGCTTCGACGAAGGTCGGGCAGGTGGACAGCGCGAGCGTCGGCTGCGCGATGTAGTTGTCGGGCTGCGCGACGAGTCGCGCACGGAACGCCTCGATCTCCGCTTTCGTCGCGGCCGGGCCGACGAGCATCCCGTAGCCGCCCGCGCCGTGTACTTCCTTGACGACGAGATCGGGCAGGTGCGCAAGCGTGTATGCGAGATCATCCGGCTTGCGGCACTGGTACGTCGGCACGTTGTTCAGGATCGGCTGCTCGTCGAGATAGAACCGGATCATGTCGGGGACGAACGGGTAGATCGACTTGTCGTCCGCGATGCCGGTGCCGATCGCGTTCGCGATCGTCACGCGCCCCGCGCGATACGCACCGAGCAGCCCCGGCACGCCGAGCGCCGAATCGCTGCGGAACGCGAGCGGATCGAGAAAATCGTCGTCGAGCCGGCGGTAGATCACGTCGACGCGCTTCGGCCCGTGGGTCGTGCGCATGTATACGTGCCGGCCGTCGACGAACAGGTCCTTGCCCTCGACGAGTTCGACACCCATCTGCTGCGCAAGGAACGTGTGCTCGAAGTACGCGGAGTTGTACATGCCGGGCGTCATCACGACGACCACCGGATCGTCGACGCCGTCCGGCGCGCTCGCGCGCAGCGTGTCGAGCAGCAGATCCGGGTAGTGCGCGACGGGCGCGATGCGGTTGCGCACGAACAGGTCGGGAAAGAGCCGCATCATCATCTTGCGGTTCTCGAGCATGTACGACACGCCCGACGGCACGCGCAGGTTGTCTTCCAGCACGTAGAACGCGCCGTCGTCGCCGGCCCGCACGAGGTCCACGCCCGCGATGTGCGCACGGATGTCGCGCGGCACGTCGACGTTCTGCATCTCCGGCCGGTACTGCGCGTTCGCATAGATCTGCGCGGCCGGCACGATGCCCGCGCGCACGATGTCGCCGCGATGGTAGACGTCGTGCAGGAACAGGTTGAGCGCCTGCACGCGCTGCCGCAGCCCCGCTTCGAGCGTGCGCCATGCGTCGGCCGGCACGATGCGCGGAATCTGGTCGAACGGGATCAGCCGCTCGCCGCCCGATTCGTCGCCGTTGACGGCGAACGTGATGCCGACCCGTCGAAACATCAGGTCCGCTTCCGCGCGTTTGCGGCGCATCGTGTCGTCGGTCTGCTGGCTCAGCCAGTGCTGGAATGCTTCGTAGTGGCGCCGGACGGCGCCGCCTTCGCGATGCATCTCGTCGTAGAACTGCATGCTTGTCTCCGCTTGCTGGTTTCTGGTTGGATACGCCGCCGCCGGCGTACGGCGCGACGCGCATCGGGAACGGGCGGCAGGCGCGACCGGCGGCCGCGCCGGTCTTCGGAAGTCGTGCCGCCCGGCAGCGTCAGGAATCGGTCGGGCGCGCAGGGTGCATCGGGTGAAGTTCGGCGGCGCCGCGTTCTCGTGGATGAAACGTCGGCTCCGACGTCTGCTGGCGAATGTCGGTAAGCCACGACGCGAGTTCCGCGTCGGTCATGCCGAGCGCCTTCGCGGTATCGGACGATGCATCGGGCCGGCGCGGATAGCGCGCTTTCGCGCGCGCGGCCGCATGCACGGCCGAATCGTGCGCGGTGCGCGCCGGGTCGCCAACGCCGTGCCGTGCGGCGCCGACGGGTACGGCCGCCGGGCGCACGACGGAACCGGTGTGCACTGGGTTCGCTCCGTCGTGCATCCCGATCGCGGCCGGCGTCTGCATCTCGTACACGCGCGGCGCCGCGATGCATGCGGCCGCGAGCAGACATCCTGCCGTCGCCGCGAGAATCGTCGTGCGCCATGTGCGGCGTGGACGGCGCAGCACGTCCTTGAAGCACGGTGCCAGCGTGCTCGCCAACCGCCCGATGATGTGTCGATCGCCCATGATGTTCATATGGCTCCGTCCTCGGCCGAGCCGGAACGCGCCGCCGTCGTCACGCGACGGGCGACATCCGCGCTGCGTCGCCGCCGCGCGGCGGCAGCGACGCCAGCAGCAGGCACAGCGATGCCGCGAGCAGCACGAGGTCCGCCAGCAGGACCTGGCCGATCGGCGCCGAGAGCGCCGGGAACCCGCCGGCCGTTGGCTCGCCAACGCCGGGCGTCGTCAGCATGAAGGCCAATGTCATCGCGTATGTGGCCGATGACATCGCGGCGCCCAGCACCGACGCCAGCGGCACGCGCGAGCCGACCGCCAGCATCGCGGCCGTCGTCAGTTCGACCGCGCCGATCGCGATGCTCGCGCCTTCCACGCCGAACAGCGCGTGCAGCCAGCTCATCAGCGGGCTGTTCGCGATGAATGGCGCGATGCCGCCTGCTTCGTACGCGGTGAACTTCATTCCGCCGAACCACAGGAAGATCACGACTAGCGACCAACGCAGCAGTGCGAACGAACTGCGCGAGCCGTGCGTGCGCTCGGCAATGCGTGAGAAGGAATCAAGAACGGTCATGCGGAACGCCTCCGTCGAATGGCAATGCGCGTGAAGCGCATCATCGATTCCATTCTATGAACGCGAGGGACGCAAATGAATCGGACCCGTCTGATTCGGCGCGATATCGCTGACGCGATTGGCCGTGCGCGTATGCTGCTTGAAGTAGTGAATCAGCGAGTGAGCACGCGACGGCTCGCGGCTGGCGCCGGAGGAACACGATGGGCCGCGCAACGCGCGGTCTCGCGAACGGGAATGGCAGACGGGTGACGGCAGGCAGGACGCCGTTCAGATCCGGTACCCGAAGGGTATCCCGATCGCGGAGCCGACCCAATCGGACCAGTCCGATTACGTTTCGCCAGGTCAGGTGATGGAAGTGCCGGTGTCGCTGGGCCGGCATGTTGAAACCGTGGTGCGGCCCGCGCAGCGCGCGCATTCGGCAGGCATCACGGTTGCAAAGTAAGGTGCGGATCGTCTTCGATGGCGAACGGTTCGGCGTCGACGCCGCGCGTTCGGCTAAATCACCTTCAGCATGATGGCCGCAGATGCCGGGCACACACCGGCGAACTGACCGGACGATAGCAGCGGTCCAGGCACGTCACCGAGCGTAATGCGCACAAAACCCTGCCGAGCAAAATAGCGCTCCGCCGTGGTCGTGCGCAACGCTACCGCTTCGACCGCGCGACTGCGGCATTCCGCCAGCAAGCGCGAAACGATCGTCTTTCCCAGCCCGCCGCCGCGCGCTTGCGCAGCGACGGCAATCGAACGGATCAACGCGAAGTTGCCGTAGTGTTCGATACCGCCGCATGCAATGACGGTCCGGTCATCGACGGCCACAATGAAATTCGGCAAGTATTCCGCCACGCCGGCGACAGGCAAATCGGAAGCGCGAAGCAGGGACTCTATCGAAACCAGATCGGATGTCGCCGCAGTGCGTAGTTGCATGATGCCGATCCTCGAAAGGTAGAGTCTTTTCAGGCGGTAGTGATTCGCGAGCGCCGAGGTGCACGTGGCCGACCGTCCGCTGTGGATCGTCATGGGCGCCGCACCGAGGCACGTCAGATACTGCGCTGATTGACGCGCTTCGACAGTTCCTCCGCGCTTTCCTTCCGCTCGCTATACCGATCCACCAGATAAGGCCCGATATCCCGCGTCAGCAGCGTGAACTTGACCAGTTCCTCCAGCACATCCACCACGCGATCGAAATAAGCCGAAGGCTTCATCCGCCCTGCTTCGTCGAATTCCACGAACGCCTTCGCCACCGACGACTGGTTCGGGATGGTCAGCATGCGCATCCAGCGTCCGAGCACGCGCATCTGGTTCACCGCATTGAACGATTGCGAGCCGCCGCTGACCTGCATGACGGCGAGCGTCTTGCCCTGCGTCGGCCGCACGGCACCCATCGACAGCGGAATCCAGTCGATCTGCGCTTTCATGATGCCGGTCATCGCGCCGTGCCGCTCCGGCGAGCACCACACCATGCCTTCCGACCACTGCACCAGTTCGCGCAACTCGACGACCTTTGGATGACTCTCGGGCGCATCGTCCGGCAGCGGCAGGCCGCTCGGATTGAACACGCGCACTTCGGCGCCCATTGCGGTGAGCAGGCGCGCGGCTTCCTCGATCAGCAGCCGGCTGAACGAGCGCTCGCGCAGCGAGCCGTACAAAAGCAGGAACCGGGGCGGATGCGTCGACGGCACCGCCGGCCGCAACTGGCCGGCATCCGGCACGCGGAACGATTCGACGTCGAGTTGCGGCAGGTCATTCAGACGGTCAGACATGCGCACCCTCCGCGTGATCGCATTGAATCGTGACGTAGTTCATGCAGATGGATTCTCCCGTTTGCTCAAGCACGTTCGTACCAGCCCTTCGACCGGTTGGCGATGCGCACCACCAGCAGCATGACGGGCACTTCGATCAGCACGCCGACGACGGTGGCCAGCGCCGCGCCGGAATGAAAACCGAACAAACTGATCGCAGCCGCGACCGCCAGCTCGAAGAAATTGGACGCGCCGATCAGCGCCGACGGACACGCGATGTTGTGCTTCTCTCCCACGGCGCGATTGAGCCAGTAAGCGAGCGCCGAATTGAAAAACACCTGGATCAGGATCGGCACCGCGAGCAGCGCGATCACCAGCGGCTGCTTCAGGATCGCTTCGCCCTGGAACGCGAACAGCAGCACGAGCGTGGCCAGCAAGGCGGCGATCGACCACGGACCGATCCTGGCCATCGCGGCATCGAACGCCGCCTGCCCGTTCGCGAACAGCCGCTTGCGCCAGAGCTGCGCGAGGATCACCGGGATCACGATATAGAGCACGACCGACGTGAGCAGCGTCGCCCACGGCACGGATATCGCCGACATCCCCAGCAGCAGGCCGACCAGCGGCGCGAACGCGATCACCATGATGCTGTCGTTCAGCGCGACCTGCGACAGCGTGAACAGCGGATCGCCGCCCGTCAGCCGGCTCCATACGAACACCATCGCCGTACACGGTGCAGCGGCCAAGAGGATCAGGCCCGCGATGTAGCTGTCGAGTTGATCGGCCGGCAGCATCGGCGCGAACAGATGCCGGATGAACAGCCAGCCGAGGAACGCCATCGAGAACGGCTTGACGAGCCAGTTCACGACGAGCGTGACGCCGATGCCTTTCACGTGCTGACGCACTTCATGCAGCGCGCCGAAGTCGACCTTGACGAGCATCGGAGTGATCATCACCCAGATGAGCAGCCCGACCGGCAGGTTGACCTGCGCGTATTCCATCCGGCCGATCTGCTGGAACAGGCCGGGCAGCGCCTGGCCGAGCGCGATGCCGGCGACGATGCACAGCGCGACCCAGACGGTCAGATAGCGTTCGAAGAAGTTGATGGAAGGCTTGGCGACAGCCTGCTCCGGCGGAGCGACGTTGGACGTGTTCATTGGACGGGTATCGGTCTCGAAGTCGCTGGCGGCCGGTGAATTCGGCTAGCCGCCATGCGAACGGTCAGCTCCGGGAAATCTCGGTCAAGGCCGCCTGGAGTTCGGCGTTGCTCATGCGATCGAGCGGCAGCGCCAGCAACTGCAGCATCCGGTAGCCGATCGCCTGGCGCGTGAGTTCGAACGCGAGCCGCTTGCCTTCGTCGCCGCCCACCGCGTTCGACGGATCGGCATAACCCCAGTGCACTTTGACCGGGCTGCCGGGCCAGTACGGGCACGTCTCCGCGGCCGCGCTGTCGCACACCGTGATGACGACGCGCATTTCAGGCGCGCCGTCGCCCGTGAATTCGTCCCAGCTCTTGCTGCGGTAGCCGCCGACGTCGACACCGGCGTTCGCCAGCGCTTCCAGCGCGAACGGATTGAGCCGGCCGCTCGGCGCACTGCCGGCGCTGTACGCGCGCACGTCCTTGCCGAGCTTCGCGGCCCAATGATTGAGCATGCCTTCCGCGAGCACGCTGCGCGCGGAGTTGTGGGTACAGAGGATCAGGACGTTCGTGGTCATGGGCGAGGTAGGCGAAGGCGCTTCAGCAAGGTTGCGGGCCGGACGTCGAACACGCGGACACCGGCGAGCACGGATTGCCGCCGCAGCAGTTCTCCGTGAGATAGGCCAGCAGCCCGTTCATCGTCGCGAAGTTCGCGCTATAGATGACGAAGCGGCCGTCCTGCTGACTCGTGACGAGCTGCGCATGGGCCAGCTCCTTCAGATGAAAGGACAGCGATGAAGGCGGTACATTCAGCAGCGTGGCGATCTGCCCGGCCGGCAGGCCCTGCGGCCCCGCCTGCACGAGCGTGCGGAAGACGGCGAGCCGGGATTCATGCGCGAGTGCCGACAGCGCGGCGATGGTCTGGTTCGTTTCCATTATTCGATAATAATCGAAATATCGAATTCCGAGAAGCCACCTCAAGATGAAGCGGTGGCCAACGAACGGGGACAAACAAAACGACTGCGCCAGCGGGCGAACCCTTCGCCCGACGACAGCCCGGCCTTCGACTACGCGCCGCGCGCTTCCCGATGCCCGTCCCGATGCGCTCCCCGGGCCGTCAGCATCGGGGTCGACGCACGGCTCACGGTTGCGAGAACACCATCACGCGCCCCGACACGCGCTGCAGCTTGAGCCAGCCCATATCGGCCGTGAAGCGCAGTTGCTGCAGCGGGAAGTCGAACGACGCCTTCTCGGCCGCGCTCACGACCGACCTGGCGATCCAGCGGATCAGCGCCTTCCCTTCCTCGGTCGTCACGCTGCCGTTCTGGATGCCGCCGTAGAAGTAGCGATTCCCGGCGTTGACCTCGTTCTGCAACTGCATCCAGTGACCCGGCAAACCCGGCAGCGTCCGGAACAGGTCGGCGACCCGCTTCGTCGTCAGGCCGCGCGCCCATAGCGCACCGTTCGCATCCGGCCGAACCAGGTTGTGGCGATCCGCTGCCTGGGCCTGCCCCTTGATGTCGCCCCGCAGGGCATCGAGCTTCGACATGACGCATTCCTCATGGTGATGGGCGCGGGAAAATGGCCCCGCGCGCGCCGCTAGCACGATACGCCCGTTGCGTGGAGTCATCTCCTGTCAGGTTTGTCAGGCCGCGCCGGACACCGCCGGCGCGGCCGCCACCGCCCCGCTTACGCGACGGCCTTCACCGCCGCCTGCGCGCCAAAGAACGTCGCCTGCGCCGCTTCGTCAGCCCGCGCATACGCGCGGTTGACGCCGCTGATCACCGCGCGAATCGACGCGGTCGTCAGGTTCGCGTCGATGCCCACGCCGAACGCGCTGCCGCGCACGCCCGAGCCGGCCAGTTCCGCGATCGCGATCGCCTTTGCGTCGGCGCCCTGCGACAACGCGCGTTCCTCGTAGTGCTGGATTCGCAGCGGCGTGCGCAGCGCATGCATCAGCGCGTCGAGCGGGCCGTTGCCTTCGCCGCGCAGCACGCGGCGCTCGCCGTGCACGTCGGCGGTGAGCACGATCGTCTCGCGGCCGTCACGTTCGCTAAGTTCATGGCCGACATAGCGCAGCGGCGCGTCGCCCTCCACGTATTCCTGCTGGAACAGCGACCAGATCTGCGCGCTCGTCACCTCGTGCCCGCTGTCGTCGGTCAGGCGCTGCACGGCCGCGCTGAAGTCGACCTGCAGGCGGCGCGGCAGCGCGACGCCATAACCCTGTTCGAGCAGGTACGCGATGCCGCCCTTGCCCGACTGGCTGTTCACGCGAATGATCGAATCGTACGTGCGGCCGAGGTCGCTCGGATCGATCGGCAGATACGGCATTTCCCACACGGCGTCGGCGCGCTGCACCGCGAAGCCCTTCTTGATCGCATCCTGGTGCGAGCCGGAGAACGCGGTGAACACGAGGTCGCCAACGTACGGATGACGCGGATGGATCGGCAACTGCGTGCATTCCTCGGACGTGCGCGCGACTTCGTTGATCTGCGAGAAATCGAGGCCCGGATCGACGCCCTGCGTGTACAGGTTCAGCGCGAGCGTCACGAGATCGACGTTGCCCGTGCGTTCGCCGTTGCCGAACAGGCAGCCCTCGATGCGGTCGGCGCCGGCCATCACCGCGAGCTCGGCCGCCGCGACCGCGGTGCCGCGATCGTTGTGCGGATGCACGGACAGGATCAGCGCATCGCGACGCGCGAGGTTGCGGTGCATCCATTCGATCTGGTCCGCATAGAAGTTCGGCGTGCCGACCTCGACAGTCGCCGGCAGGTTCACGATCGCCTTGTGCTCGGGCGTCGGCTGCCATACGTCGAATACCGCGTCGCAGACTTCCTTCGCGAAGTCGAGCTCGGTCGCCGTAAACGTTTCCGGGCTGTACTGCAGCGTGAACTGCGTGTCGGTCGCGGCATCGGCGCAGCGCTTGATCGTGCGCGCCGCGTTCACCGCGAGCTGCTTCACGCCGTCGCGGTCGAGGCCGAACACGATCTTGCGGAATTCCGGCGCGGTTGCGTTGTACAGATGCACGATCGCGCGCTTCGCGCCGCGCAGCGATTCGAAGGTGCGCTCGATCAGGTCGTCGCGCGCCTGCGTCAGCACCTCGATCGTCACGTCGTCGGGAATGTGGCCGCCTTCGATCAGCTCGCGCACGAAGTTGAAGTCGGTCTCGGACGCCGACGGGAACGCCACCTCGATCTCCTTGAAACCGATCGCGACGAGCGTCTTGAACATCCGCATCTTGCGTGCCGCGTCCATCGGCTCGAACAGCGCCTGGTTGCCGTCGCGCAGGTCGGTGCTCATCCAGATCGGCGCGTGCGTGATGGTGCGCGACGGCCATGTTCGGTTCGGCAAGTTGACGGGCGTGAACGGCCGGTACTTCGTTGCGGGGTTCTTCAGCATCATGATGTTCGGTCCTCGGTCGGTTTGTCGGGAAACCGCGGCGCGGCGGCCTTCAGCGGTGGCGGCCGGCTGCGCACGCAGCGATCAAAGCAGTAAAAAGCGGCACAACGGCAAAGCGGTACGGCGAACGACAGCCTTGACGGTTGAGCGACCGGGACGGAGCGGAGCGATACGGAAAAAAGACGAGCTCAGGCGCCGGTCGACAACCGGGGCCAGGTCGGTGATACGGGGGAAATCTGGCGCTTCAGGAAAGAAGCAGATGGAAAGCGCGCAGCCGCAGACCCAGCCCGGAACAACGGGCTAGTAGTCGTAGCGAGAAGAGGGGCTGGGCGGCTTGCATGGCCGGAATCAGATCACAGGGTGGACGGGGCTGTCAACGGGAAGCGCGTGCCTCGCATGGCCGCGCCGTCTGCAAAATCAGTCCCGTCCGATAGGCGGCGGCCGCGCCCGTCGATATGCTTCATGGGTGCGGCGCCGGTGAGGTCCTATTCATGTTCGGAGTGAGTCGGTCCATCCTCTTCGCCGGTCGCCGCACACCCTCCCTTTGCGATCGGGCTTCGGCGTGGGCGTTCGGTGGTGGCCGGTGGGCGCGGCCACGACAGAGATGCTGATGTTGAAACGAACGCTGCCAGATGCGAACACCGAGCGCTCGCCCCGAAGCCCGATTGCCCCGTTGCCGATCCGCCTGTACCGCGCACTATTCAGAAAAACAACACGCGCGCCGGCATAGTTTACGGAATATATAAAAACATCCTCGATTAAACCTGTTTCATTAAATCGATTCACCTTGATTTTCGATTTATTGAACAATTACCATTCTCATCTGAATATTTTTTTATTTATTTTTCGACATGCTTGTCGAACCGCGTTTCAAACGGCAAACGTTTGCGAGACGCGGGGAGACGCCTTACTACTGATCTTCAGGAGGAAAGCATGGCCGATTCTCAAACGTCATCCAATCGCGCCGGCGAATTTTCGATTCCGCCGAATACCGATTTCCGCGCGATTTTCTTCGCGAATGCCGCCGAACAACAGCACATCAAGCTGTTTATCGGCGACAGCAAGGAACCCGCCGCTTATCACAAGCTGACCACGCGCGACGGCCCGCGCGAAACCACGCTGAATTCCGGCAACGGCAAGATCCGCTTCGAGGTGTCGGTAAACGGCAAGCCGTCGGCCACCGACGCGCGCCTCGCGCCGATCAACGGCAAGAAGTCGGACGGCTCGCCGTTCACGGTCAACTTCGGGATCGTCGTGTCGGAAGACGGCCACGACAGCGACTACAACGACGGCATCGTCGTGCTGCAATGGCCGATCGGCTGATCGGCTGAATGCCGATTGACCGATGACCGCCGGGCTGCCGCCTGCAAGGCAGCCCGGCGGTTCCACATCGAAAACGCGAAGCCATTCAATTCAAACCCGTTTCGCCTTCAGGAGACCGCCATGCCCATCATTTCGGCATCGATCAACAGCGCGCCCGTCGTCACGTCCGAGACTTACGTCGACATTCCGGGCCTGCATCTCGACCTTGCGAAAGAGCAGGCAAACATTCGCGACGGCAAACTACTCGTCACGCTCAACGTGCCGACGCCGTATGCGACCGGCAACAATTATCCCGGCATCTATTTCGCGATAGCGACCGATAAGGGCGTCGTCGCGGACGGCTGCTTCACCCATTCCACGAAAGCGCCGGAAACCAGCGGACGCATGCCGTTCACGCTCGTCGTCGCAATCGACGTCGGCAGCGACGTCACGTTCGTGAAAGGCCAGTGGAAAAGCGTGCGCGGCAGCGCGATGCATATCGACTCGTACGCGAGCATTTCCGCGATCGGTAACGCCGTCGCGCAATCGTCGTCGCAATCCGGCGGCAATCAGGGCGCCGAAACCGGCAGCGGAACCGGCGGCGCCGGCAACATCGGCGGCGGCGGCGAACGCGACGGCACGTTCAATCTCCCGGCCAACATCAAGTTCGGCGTGACCGCGCTCACCAACGCGTCGAACGACCAGACGATCGACATCTACATCGACGACAACCCGAAACCGGCCGCCACGTTCAAGGGCGCGGGCGTGCAGGACCAGAACCTCGGCACGAAGGTGCTCGACTCCGGCAAGGGCCGCGTGCGCGTGATCGTGACGGTGAACGGCAAGCCGTCGCGGCTCGGCTCGCGACAGGTCGACATCTTCAAGAAGTCGTTCTTCGGGATCGTCGGGTCGGAGGACGGCGCTGACGACGACTACAACGACGGCATCGTGTTCCTGAACTGGCCGCTGGGCTGATCGACAGACGTCAATAACGGGGACGCACGGCGCGGCATGGATTGCGCGCCGCTTTCGGTATCGCAATGACGACAGGGCCAACCACGCGTTGCGATTCATTCGGGCAGCCGCGACTGCCCACGCTTTGCTCCGCGCGCGACACGGCGAAACCGATTCGTCGGCCGCGCGACGCGAGACCTTCCATTACGACGAGGACGACATGCCACAACCCTTTACCCATGACGATCTGTACGCACTGCTGCAACTCGCCGGCAACGACGCGCTCGCCGTGCAGGCCGGCGGCGACCAGGCCGTGCTCGACCGGATGCGTCAGTTCATGACCGCGCAGCTCGTCGAGAAGCTGCCGCAATTCGATGTGTTCGTCCACCTCTCCACCGTGCCGTACAGCTTCGACATCAGCAGCTGGATGAACAAGGTCAAGACCGACACGACCGGGAAGATCGACGCCTGCACGGTGACGTGGGCCGGTGCACCCGGCGTGCTGCCGGGCGCTGCCGCGAAGTTCGGCATCGGCGCGGTGGTCACGTACTTCGCGAAAGCGACGGCGCAACCGCAACCCGCGCAGCCCGACCCCGCGACGAATGCCGGCGGCGAACGCGACGGCATCTTCAACCTGCCGCCGAACATCGCGTTCGGCGTGACGGCGCTCGTCAACTCTGCCGCACAGCAGACGATCGAGGTATTCGTCGACGACAACCCGAAACCGGCCGCGACGTTCCAGGGCGCCGGCACGCAGGACGCAAACCTGAACACGCAAGTGCTGAATTCGGGCAAGGGGAAGGTGCGCGTGGTCGTGACGGCGAACGGCAAGCCGTCGAAGATCGGCTCGCGGCAGGTCGACATCTTCAAGAAGACCTACTTCGGGCTGGTCGGATCGGAGGACGGTACGGACGGCGACTACAACGACGGGATTGCGATCCTGAACTGGCCGCTCGGCTGATCGCCGAATCGCGACCCACGCAAAATCAGACCAGGCCGATTGGCCCGCGCCGCACCCCGGGCTACTCTGTTGCCGCGCGGTTCCGGTTCGGCAAGCAACCGACGGCCTGGGTTTTGCGGCGCGGGCCTCGACCGCCGGCCATCCGGATACCGCGCAAGATCTCGCTGCGGCGCGGGCGTTCGATGGTGGCCGGTGGGCGCGGCCATCGGGTTCAAACACTGTAGTGCTCCAGGTAACGACACGCTGCCATATGCGAGCATCGAGCGCTCGCGCCCCAGTCAGATCGCCGCGTGCCCCGCTACCACGCCCAGCGCACGCCCGCATTGCCGGTAATCGTGCGCTGATGCTCGCCGCCGAGGTTCGTCAGGTAGCTGACCGTCGCATACACGCTGCCGCGCTTCGTCAACTGCGCGACCAGCCCCGCGCCGATCTGCCCGGCCGTCTGCCCGACCTGCGTGCCGATCGTCGCCGAGCCGCCGAACGTGGTCTTGTCGTCCGCGCCGAACGAGCGCAGCACGTTCACGCGCAGGTAAGGCTTCCAGCTCACGCCGTTCGCGTCGAACGCCCATTGCAGCCGTGCGCCGATCCGGCCGACGAACGTGTTGCCGTTGTTCCACGTCACGTCCGACACCCCGTCGTTGAACCTGCCGAGCGACAGGTACTGCCATACGAGTTGCGCCTGCGGCTCCAGCGTCAGCCCGTAGCCGAGCGCGACCGGAAAGCCGGCCTCCACCGACCCCGTGAACGCGTTGCCGTCCGTCGAGCCGTTCACGTTGTCGTTCGAGTGCGTGCGCACCGTCAGCGCACTGCCCATCACGACGGCGTCCGTGTACCAGCCGCCCGGGCCGATATGCGTCCAGTAGCCGCCGAGGTTGTACGAATTGATCTGCAGCGTGCCGACGCCCAGATCGGGCTGCGCGAGCGCGAAGCCGTTCACGTCGCCGACCGCGCGCGCGAAACCGAGGAAAAAGCCGTAGTGATTGCGATGACCGCTCGGGCTGTTGTCCGCATACAGATCCTGGCCGACCTGCATCCCCCACACCGTGCCGTCGAACGACGGCGTCGCGTCGCCCTTCTGCTTGATGTTGCTGTTGCCGCCCCACACGCGCGCCCACGACGCAGGCATCGGGCCACTCTCGCTCAGCAGCCCCTGTTCGCCCTGCCGGTCATGAAACGTGTCGATCTGCAGCAGGCCGAGTTGCCGCGCGACGGCCGGTGCCTCTGCATACAGCGGAACTTCGGGGCGGAAGATCGGCTCCGGGCTGCCGCCGGTGCCGGCATCGGCGACGGCTTCGACGATCGATTCGGGCGTGCCTTCCGCCGGCGTGACTGGCGTCGCGGGCGGCGGTGTCGGCTGCCCAGGTTCGACGACCCGCGGCTGCGGCTTCGGCGGCACCGTGTTGCGCAGGTACCAGCTGTCGCCGGTGCCGGCCGCCGCGCCGCCTTTCGCGAGGAAGTATGAATACGCGCCAGCGCTCACCGTGCCGCCCGACAACGTGAACGCACCCGCGCTCGACGTCGCGCCGTTGGTCGCCTGCACGACCTGGATGCCGTCGCCGGTCGTCAGTGCGCCCGCGCCGCCGACGTTCGTCACCTTCAGCATGCTCGCGCCGCTCGCCGTGCCGCCGCTGACGACCAGCTTGTCCGACGGCGCGCCGTCGCCGGCGAGCGTCGTGTTCAATGCGATCGTCGCGTTCTGGCCGACATAGTTGCCGGCCACCGTCAGCGCGTTGCCCACGCCGCTGCCGCCGAGCTGCACGAGCCCCGCGTTGGTCAGGTTGCCGTTGATCCGGAAATTGCCGGTCGCGCCGCTCGCGAGGCTTGCCAGCGCATTCGCGACCGAGATCGTGCCGTTGTTGGTCACGTTGCCCGTCACGCTGCCGTAGCCGCCGAGCGTCGCGCCCGATGCAACCGTCACCGGCCCGCCGCCGCCCAGCGCCGCCGACGCGCTCGTACCGTCGCCGACGATCACCGTGCCGGCGTTCACGTTCGTGCCGCCCGCGTAGCTGCTCGCTCCGTTCAGCGTCAGTGTGCCGCTGCCGAGCTTCGTCAGCGAACCCGCACCGGCGATGCCCTGCGTCAACGTCGAATTGAAGCCCTGCGTATCGATCGTGCCGTTGTTCGACGTGATCGACACCGCGCGGCCCGATGCCAGATTGAACGAACTGCCGAGCTGCAGCGTGCCGCCGTTGAACGTCAGGTTTCCTGACGATGCGCCGAGCGCATTGTCGGCCGCGACCGTCAACGTGCCCTGCGTGATCGTCGTGCCGCCCGAATACGTGTTGCCGCCGGCCGACGAAGGCGCGACCGTCAGCGTGCCCGCGCCGGTTTTCTCCACCGCACCCGAGCCGCCGATCGTGCCCGTGTACGTGCCGGCGCTGTCCTGCTGGAAGCGCACGAGGCCGTTGTCGGTCACGGACAGCGGCAGGTTCGACGCATTCGCCTGCAGCGTCGCGCCCGCGTTCACGGTCGCGACGACCGACGCCGTCGTCGTGCCGAGCGTGCCGGTGAGATTCAGCGTGCCGCTCTGCACGAGCGCGGTCGAGAACGTGCCGGTGCCGGCCCACGTCCAGTCCGTGCCGGCCATCGTCAGGCTCTGGAAATTCGTGAACGCGTTCGACGCGGTGCCCGTGCCCTGCAGCGTCACGGTGTTGGCGCCGCCGCCGCCGTTCGCCGTGCCGACGATCTGCGAGCCCGTCTGCAGGATCAGCGTCACGTTGCCGCTGCCGCCCTGGATCGCGGTGCCGCCGCCGCCCTGGATCAGCCCCGCGTTGGTGATCGTCGTCGCGCCGTTGGTCGAGCGCACGCCGATGCCGTTGTTGCTGATGATCCTGCCGCCGGCCTGGTTCGTGATCGTTGCGGTGAACGAGCTGCCGAGCGTGTTCGACACGACCGCGTCGACGCTGCCGCCGCTCGTCGCGGTGCCCGTCGTCTGGATCGTGCCGCTGTTGACCAGCGTGTCGTTGTTGCCCTGCATGTAGACGGCCGGCGCATCGCGGCCGTTCGACGTCAGCGTGCCGCTGTTGGTGATCGTGCCGTTGCCGCCGAGCAGCGACGCCGCGCGCGCGTTGTTGCCGGACGTCGTCACGGTGCCGGTGTTGACGATCTGGTTGCCCGACGCGCCGGGATTACTCTGCCCCCACGCGGCCGTCATCCCGTACGCATTGTTGCCGCTGGTCGTGATCGTGCCGTTGTTGACGAGCGTGTTGTTGTTGCCGTTCGCGGCCATCCCGTCGTTGTACTGACCAGTCGTCGAAATCACGCCGGTCGCGGCATTGGTGAGCGTATTGCCGTTGTTCACGCCGAGCAGCACCGCGCCGCGGTTCGCGACGCCCGTGCCGTTGCCGGACATCGACAGGTTGCCGTTGTTGGTGATCGCGCTCGACGTGTCGACGGAAAACGGCGTCGGCGTGGACGTCAGCACATAGCTGCCCGTCACGGTCGAATCGAGGTTGACCGTCACGTTGGTGCTGCCGGCCGTGGCCACGACCGACGGCGCATTGGCGCCGGAACACGTGACCGTCGTGCCGCTGCCCGGCGCGGTGGCCGAGCATGCCGCATGGGCGCCCACCGGCATCGCGCCGGTCAGGATCGCCATCCCACCCAAACCCAGGTTCCGCGTTTTTCTTTTCATCGTTCCGCTCGCATTTATTGGTGACGTTATTGCTGCAAATCGGTGCGTGGAACGGGTTATATCACCTGTCTTGAAATAATCGCAAGGTCAGTTCGTGTGATATTGGAAATCAGCCGGCGATTAATTTCTCAACGAGAAATAATGGGAACGGTTTCTGCCGCTGCGCAGCATTCGGAGATGCGGCAAGCGTCGCATTCGAGATGGAACGAAAAACCGGTTGAATTTGCCGGCTTTCGCTCACGCGCTGAAAGCGATCGCGATGCAGTCCGAAGCAATCGGAAAATTTGACGCAACTTATTAAACGATTAGCCGCGCATGTGTTGCCGCAAGCCATTCAGCGATGTTGCTTCGCACGATGACCTGCCGTTCAAACGCGGACGTACCTCGGAATATCGCTGCCGCTGCGCGACTGCGCGTGCTGGTGCAGCGACGCCGACCGCAGCGGCCGGCATCCGGCGCTAGCGATCAGCCCGTATGCGGCTCGACTGCCGTCGACATGGCGACCGGCTGTGTCCACGTGGCCGACGCCAACTGCGTACGGGCGGCATGAGCCACGCTGTTGAACGCGACACGCAGTTCGCCCTTCAGCTTTGCCGCGTTGGCTGCCTGCACGAGCGCAACCGGATCGACGAGACGGGCGTTTCGCCGGACCTCGAAATGCAGATGCGGGCCGGTCGCGGTCCCCGTACTGCCGACGGCGCCGACACGCTGGCCGCGCTCGACGCGCGTACCGGTTCGCAGCGTCGGCTCGAACGCCGACAGGTGCGCGTAGTACGACGCATAGCCGCCGCCGTGGCGAATCACCACGTACTTGCCGTAGCCGCGCGGCTCGGTGCCGATGAACGACACGACGCCGTTCTCCGACGCATGAACGGCACGGCCCGTCGGCGCAGCCAGATCGACGCCGGAATGCACGTGGCGTGTGCCGGTCACCGGATGCACGCGCGCGCCGAACTGCGAGCTGATCCGCGTCGCGGCGACCGGCATCGCGAAATGCGCACCGGCGAGCGGCACGCCGTCGAGGTCGTAATACGCGCCCGGCGAGCCGGCGTCGGGCGCAAACCACACGCCCGCCACCTGCTGGCCGCGAAAGCGCACGTCGAGCGCCGTCACGCGCACGCCGCCCGGCAGCGTCGCGTCGTCGTCCGGTTCGAATGCCACGCGGAAGGTGTCGCCGATCGCGCCGCGCTGCTTCGGGTCGATGCGCCCGGCCAGCAAACGAACGACCTGCGCCGCGACGCCGGCCGGCAGTTCGGCGCGCGCCAGCGACGCCCGCAGGCTGCCGGTAATCGCACCGGCGCGCGTGCCGCGATCCGGCGCCGCGAGCATGAACGGCTCGGCCGACGCCAGATCGACGGAGCCCCGCTCGAATGCCGGCTGCGCACCCATCGACGGCAACGGCGATGCAATGCCGTACGCGAACCGCGTCGCGTAGCCACGTTCGATCGCACCGCGCGCCGCGTCGCAAAGCACGCGGTAAGCCACGCATGCGCCGAAGCGGGCAACGGGATCGTCGCCCGTCGGCTGGTTCGACGCATGCGATGCGTACGCGACGTCGAGCGGCGCTGCCGACGATGCACGCAAGCCGCCCCACGTCGTTCGGGCGGAACTGAAAAAAGGCACGTCGACAAGGTCTGCCGTTTCCGCCGTCACGGGCGTGAACGGCGCGGCGTCGTGAAACGCCTGTGCTGCCGCACCGTGTGCGCCGGCGACGCAGGCCGCCGCGACGGCACCGCGCAGCAGCACACGGCGAATCGGGAAACAGCGAACGCCGCGTCGGGCGGGTTGACCTTGTTCGCGTGCGAGACGGAAACGCAGGTTCAACCGCATGACGTCGTCACTCGCTATCAATGAAAAATCGGGAAAGGACCGGGTATCGCGGAGGAACGATCGTCGCGATCCGGCAACTTGAAACAGAGTGTATCGGCGTGCTTGAAACCGCTGAATAGGACGAATCCTATTTTATGGAACAGTCGATTAGTACTAGAACGAAATCGCGATTTCGCCGTCCGCCGACATGGCGCTCCGCTCCCTGCATTCGCGCGAACCAACGTGTGCCGTGTACAGTCGAACGCTGCCTGCGCATGAGCGTCGTCCCGCCCGACAACGGCGGGCGGACGCACTATGCGCCGCGTACTGTATCTTCAACCCGGAATCCCGTCATGTTTCTCGATCATCTTCATCCGGAACGCTGGACGTTCCTGTGGAACGCACTGTCCACCCTTTCCATCAAGCTGAGCGCCGGCCTTGCGCTGCTCGTCGCAGGCTGGTGGCTGTCGAAACGCGTCGGCAACTGGCTGAACCGGTTGCTCTCGAACAAGGAGCGCGTCGACGACACGCTGCGGCCGATTCTCTGCGACGTCGCCGTGTGGGGCGTCCGCATCGTCGCGATCGTCGGCGCGCTGTCGCAGCTCGGCATCGAAACCGCGAGCATCGTCGCGGTGCTCGGCGCGGCCGGCCTCGCGATCGGGCTCGCGCTGCAGGGCACGATGCAGAACATCGCGGCCGGCATCATGCTTCTGCTGCTGCGGCCGTTCAAGGTCGGCGACTATATCGACGGCGGCACGGGCGTCGCGGGCACCGTCGACGAGGTCGGGCTGTTCATGACGCGGCTGACCAAGCCGGACGGCATCTGCGAATTCGTGCCGAACAGCGCGCTGTGGGGCAGCTCGATCCGCAACTACACACGCAATCCGACGCGCCGCCTCGATCTCGAAGTCGAGGTGTCCGTGCACGACGATATCGATCGCGCGCTCGACGCGCTGCGCACGCTGGCCGAAGCCGATCCCGACGTGCTGCAGGATCCGGCGCCGGACGTGATGGTGATGCGCTTCGACGACAGCACGGCCGTCGCGAACATGCGCGTGTGGACGCATACCGACAACTTCTGGGCGATGCGCTGGCGCCTCGCCCGCCAGGTGCGCAAGGCGCTCGCCGATGCGGACTGCGCGCTGCCGATCCGTACGCGCGAGCTGCACATCGTGCACGACGCGGAACGTCGCGCGGACAGCGTGCGCGTGCGGGCGTCGTAACGCGTAACGACATCGGGGCGCGCAACCGCGCGTGACGCGCGGCGCGCCCCGGCTTCGTCGTTACATCTTCACGATATCGAGCAGCGCCTTCCTGCCGCTCTTGTACGTGAACACCGAGATCGCGCCGTGCTTCAGGTCGCCCTGCGGCGTGAAGCTGGTTTCGCCGATCACGCCGCGATAGTCGGTGGCCGGCATCGCGGCCAGCACCTTCGCCGGGTCGGTCGAGTTCGCGCGCTTCATCGCATCGACGATGATGTAGACCGCGTCGTACGAGAACGGCGCATACACCTGCATCGGCTGGTGGTAACGCGCTTCGTAGCGCTTCGCAAACGCCGCGCCGCCCGGCATCTTCTCGAGCGCGATGCCGGCCTCGGAACACACGACGTTGTCGGACGCCGGGCCCGCGAGCTTCGGCAGGTCGGTCGAGCACACGCCGTCACCGGCGAGGATCTTCGCGCGCAGCCCGAGCTGCCGCGCCTGCTTCGCGAGCGGCCCGCCCGTCGCGTCCATCCCGCCGTACATGATCGCGTCCGGGTTCGCGCCCTTGATCTTCGTGAGGATCGCGCGGAAATCGATCGCCTTGTCGTTGGTCGCGTCACGCGACACGATCTTCATGCCGGCCGCCTTCGCCGCCTTCTCGAACTCGGTCGCGAGGCCCTGCCCGTAAGCGGTCGAATCGTCGACCACGGCCACCGTCCTGATGCCCATGTTCTTCGCTGCATACGACGCGAGCGCCGGCCCCTGCTGCGCATCCGTCGCGACGACGCGATAGGTCGTCTTGAAGCCCTGCTGCGTGTAAGTCGGGTTGGTCGCGGCCTGCGAGATCTGCACGACGCCGCCGTCGCGATACACGCGCGACGCCGGAATCGACGTGCCCGAGTTGTGATGGCCGACCACGCCGACGACCTTGTCGTCGACGAGCCGCTGCGCGACCTGCGTCGCGGTGCGCGGATCGCCTGCGTCGTCCTGCGCGTCGAGCTGCAGCGTGACCTTCCTGCCGCCGATCGCGAGCCCCTTCGCGTTGATTTCCTCGACCGCGAGCCGCGCGCCGTTCTCGCTGTCCTTGCCGAGATGCGCGATCGCGCCGGTCAACGGCGCGACGTGGCCGATGCGCACGACTTCGTCCGCGTGCGCGGAGAACGCGGACAGCGCGCACGTCAGCGCGGCCGCGGTGGCGAGTGCCGTCTTGTGATGTCGATTCATGCTTGTCTCCTTCGTTGTCGCACTTCGTTCGTATTCGGATACGTCGTTCGTTGAAGGCAATGCCACGCGCTTACGCGCGCCCTTCGAAACCCAGCAGTACGTTCACCGCGTTGATGCCGATCTCGTCGACCATGTAGCCGCCTTCCATCACGAACAGCGTCGGCAGGTTCAGGCGCGCGAGCGCCTCGCCGATGCGCAGGTAGTCGGGCGAGCGCAGCCGGAAGTGGCTGATCGGATCGTGCTCGAACGTGTCGACGCCGAGCGACACCACGAGCAGGTCGGGTGCATGCGCAACGATCGCGGCCGCGGCATGGCCGAGCGCCGCTTCGTAGGTGTCCCACTGCGTGCCCTTCGGCAGCGGCAGGTTCAGGTTGAAGCCTTCGCCCGCGCCCGTGCCGCGCTCGTCTGTGTACCCGGAGAAGTACGGGTACGACACGTGCGGCTCGCCGTGGATCGACGCGAACAGCACGTCCGCGCGTTCGTAGAAGATGTCCTGTGTGCCGTTGCCGTGATGGAAATCGACGTCGAGCACCGCGACGCGCGCGGCGCCGCTCGCGATGCCGTGCTGCGCCGCGATCGCCGCATTGTTCAGGTAGCAGTAGCCGCCCATGTACTCGCGGCCCGCGTGATGGCCGGGCGGCCGGCACAGCGCGAACGCCGCGCGCGCGGCGCCGTTCGACAGCAGGTCGGCGCCGGTGAGCGCCGAATTCGCGCTCGCGCTCACCGCGTCCCACGTGCCCGCATTGATCGGCGCGCCGGCGTCCATCGCGAAGAAGCCGAGCTTGCCGTCGATGAAATCGGGCAGCGTCGCGGCAGCCGGCATCGCGCGCACCGGCCACACCAGCGGCAGCGCCTGGCAGGTGCGGCCGGTCGCGGTCCATTCGTCCCAGGCGCCGACGAGGAAATCGACGTAGCGCGCGCTGTGCGCACCGGCATAGCTGGCTCGGTCGAATGCGCGCGGCGCGATCACGTCGCCGAGGCCGGCCGCGCGGACCTGCGCGAGCACCGTTTCGGCGCGAAGGGGGTTTTCGAACGACTCGGTGATCGCGCCGTCCTTCAGTTCGACGCCGCGATGCAGGTGGTGATCGCTGCTGTAGACCGTGAGCATGGTTGACCGTTGCAGTGATGGCAGTGAGGGGGTGGCAACAGTCTATTGACGCCGACCGGCAATAACTTTGCTTTTCACATTCCCGTTTCGTACAATTTTGAGAAAACTGTCTACGGAACTACGGATATGAGCAAAAATCGCGCTTCGGTTGAACTGGACGGCGTCGACCGCGCGATGCTCCGCCTGCTGCAGGAAGACGGCGCGCTGTCGAACGCGACGCTCGGCGAAAAGCTGTCGCTGAGCGTCACGCCGTGCTGGCGCCGCCGCAAGCGGCTCGAGGACGAGCGCGTGATCACCGGCTACCAGGCGAACCTCGACCGGCGCGCGCTCGGGATGAACGTGTTCGCGTTCGTGCAGGTGACGTTCAACATGCACTCGGGCCAGGATTCGGATCACTTCGAGGATGTGATGCGGCGGCACGACGAGGTGCTGTCGTGCCACAAGATCACCGGCGCGGCCGATTACATCCTGCAGGTCGTCGCGGCCGATCTCGATGCGTATGCGGAATTCGTCGAGCGCGTGCTGAGGAAGCAGGCCGGCGTGTCGTCGATCCAGTCGAGCCTCGCGTTGCGCGAAGTGAAGTTCTCGTCGCGCGTGCCGGTGCCGGACGCGTGAACGGTGCAATGAACATGCAGGCCGTCATTCCGTTCCCCCAAACCCATCCCATGGAGCACGCCCCCATGAAACGTTTCATCCCCTCCGTCTCGCTTGCCGCCGCGATCGCGTTCGCACTGAGCGCCTGTGCGGCGCAATCCACCGCGCCTGCCAATGCGTCGGCGCCGCTCGATGCTTCCGCGCCGGCCGCGCCGCCGATGGTCGGCGGCGATCGCGATGCGCACGGCTGCATCGGCTCGGCCGGCTACGCATGGTGCGAACAGACGCAGCAATGCGAGCGCCCGTGGGAACTCGCGAAGCAAAAGGGCTTCGCGAATTCGGCGCTGTCGTACGAGCAGTTCTGCAGGAATAATTCGGCGAAGTGAGCGGATCGCGGCGCAATGCCGCGACGCAATGACGGGCCGACGCGAAGCGTTGCGCGAGCGATCGCGCAACGCTTCGGCACATCGACATTCCGACATGTCGCATCGGCACGCGGCGCGCCAATCGAGCGCGCCGCGCCGTCAAATTCCCGCCGGTTTTCCGGCGCGGCACACTCCGATTCCGGAAACCCGGACACGCGAAAAACCCCACAAAAACAAGGACATTTTTCGCGTGCGACACGTTAACCGAGTTCGGTTATATTACGCGCCCCTTGCCACCCCGCCCCCGGCAACAACGTCGCGTGCGGCCCTTTTCGATGCAGCCTGAAACCCCAACTACTCAGGCTTGCCGCAGGGGCCTCGGCGCAATGCGCGCCCCGTGACGCCGGCAATTGCGTGCCTGTCGCGAGCCGATCCGAAGGTGTCCTCCTCAACGGTTTCGCGTGCGCAAATGCAACGGCGAACAGCGTCGATCCGGAATTCCGGATTCGCGATCCGGATCTCCGGAAGCGCGTATCGGCCGCGATCGAAACGCGCGTCGGGCGGCATGGCAAAACCGATGCATCCAAGTTGAAAAAGGGATCTGCTGTGATCAAAACGTTACGGGTAATACTGTCGGCGCTCGCGCTGTGCGTCGCCGCGTCGTCCGCGCACGCGGCCGATACGAAGAAGGTCGACGTCCTGCTGGTGGGCGGCGGCATCATGAGTTCGACGCTCGGCGTCTGGCTGCACGAGCTTCAGCCTGACTGGTCGATGACGATGGTCGAGCGCCTCGACGGCGTCGCGCTGGAAAGTTCGAACGGCTGGAACAACGCCGGCACCGGCCACTCGGCGCTCGCGGAACTCAACTACACGCCGGAAAAGGCGGACGGCAAGATCGACATCTCGAAGGCCGTCGAGATCAACGAGTCGTTCCAGATCTCGCGCCAGTTCTGGGCGTGGCAGGTCAGGCAGGGCGTGCTGAAGAACCCGCATTCGTTCATCAACTCGACGCCGCACATGAGCTTCGTGTGGGGCGACGACAACGTCCGCTTCCTGAAGAAGCGCTACGAAGCGCTGCAGGCGAGCCCGCTGTTCCGCGGCATGCAGTATTCGGAAGACTACGACCAGATCAAGCAGTGGGTGCCGCTGATGATGGAAGGCCGCGACCGCAAGCAGAAGGTCGCCGCGACGTGGACGCCGATCGGCACGGACGTGAACTTCGGCGAGATCACGCGCCAGTTCGTCGGCTACCTGAAGACGCAGCCGAACTTCACGCTGTCGCTGTCGAGCGAAGTGCGCGAGATCACGCGCAACGCCGACGGCACGTGGCACGTGTCGTGGGTCAAGCTGCATTCGAATGAAGCGCCGCAGGCCGTCGACGCGAAGTTCGTGTTCATCGGGGCGGGCGGCGGCGCGCTGCACCTGCTGCAGGCGTCGGGCATCCCCGAGGCGAAGGATTACGGCGCGTTCCCGGTCGGCGGCTCGTTCCTCGTGACCGACAACCCCGACGTCGTGAAGCAGCACCTCGCGAAGGCGTACGGCAAGGCGTCGGTCGGCTCGCCGCCGATGTCGGTGCCGCACCTCGACACGCGGATCATCGACGGCAAGAAGATCATCCTGTTCGGGCCGTTCGCGACGTTCTCGACCAAGTTCCTGAAGAACGGCTCGTATTTCGACCTGCTCACGAGCACCAACACGCACAACGTCGCGCCGATGATGCGCGTGGGCGTCGACGAATTCCCGCTCGTCCAGTACCTCGCCGGCCAGCTGATGCTGTCCGACGACGACCGCTACAACGCGCTGAAGGAATACTTCCCGAACGCGAAGAAGGAAGACTGGCGCCTGTGGCAGGCCGGCCAGCGCGTGCAGATCATCAAGCGCGACCCGGTGAAGGGCGGCGTGCTGAAGCTCGGCACCGAGATCGTCAGCTCGCAGGACGGCAGCATCGCGGGCCTGCTCGGCGCGTCGCCGGGCGCGTCGACGGCCGCGCCGATCATGCTGAACCTGATGAAGAAGGTGTTCAAGGACAAGGTCGCGACGCCCGAGTGGCAGCAGAAGCTTCGCCAGATCGTGCCGAGCTACGGCACGAAGCTGAACGACAGCCCGGCGAAGGTCGTCGAGGAATGGACCTACACGAGCGACGTGCTGCAGCTCTCGCCGCCGCCGAAGATCGACGTCAACGTACCGTCGCAGGCGACCGGCACCGCGCCGGCCCGCCCGGCGAAGGCGTCGGCCGACATGGCGCTGTAACGCGTACGACCGCCGCGCGGCGCCGTTTCGCCGCACGACATGGCCGCCCTCCGGGGCGGCCATTTTTCATGGCGCGCGCCGTAGGCGACGCCCGCGCCGGCCGCCCACGCCGGTCGCCCGCAGCCATCGCCCGCCGCCATCGCCCACTGCCGGTCGCCCGCATCCGCTAGAATTGCGGCACGCGCGACCCCGTCGCCGCCCGATCCATCATCCGCATCGACGCAGTCCAAGCGACCGCCGGTGCGGCCCGCGCCCGAGCCGCGCGAGCGCCGCACACCGTTGCCGCGCCCGCCCGGGCGCGCCACCAACCGAATTCAGCTGGAGAAAGACCGTGTTTACCTGCAGAAACCAGAGCTGCGGCACGCAGTGGGAAACGTCCGACGTCGTCATCAAGGACGAAGGCCAGGGGCTGCTGTTCCGCTGCCCGCTGTGCGGCGCGCGCAACTATCTCGAGCGCTTCGAAGCCGACGACGGCACGATCGTCTACGAGCAGATGGAAGGCAAGCCTTACCTCGGAGACCTGGAATGACCCAACCGACCGCAGCGCCCTTCAGCGCGCTGCCGCTGACGCCCGCCACGCTCGCCAACCTCGCGCAGCTCGGCTATGTCGACATGACGCCGATCCAGGCTGCGAGCCTGCCGATCGCGCTGGCCGGCCAGGACCTGATCGCGCAGGCGAAGACGGGCAGCGGCAAGACCGCCGCGTTCTCGCTCGCGCTGCTGTCGCGCCTCGACGCGCGCCGCTTCGACGTGCAGGCGATGATCCTGTGCCCGACGCGCGAGCTCGCCGACCAGGTCGCGCAGGAAGTGCGCCGCCTCGCACGCGCCGAGGAAAACGTGAAGGTGCTGACGCTGTGCGGCGGCACGCCGATGCGTCCGCAGGCGCAGAGCCTCGAGCACGGCGCGCACATCGTCGTCGGCACGCCGGGCCGCATCATGGATCACCTCGATCGCGGCAACCTGAAGCTCGACGCGCTGAACACGCTCGTGCTCGACGAAGCCGACCGGATGCTCGACATGGGCTTCTTCGACGACATCGCGAAGGTCGCGCGGATGTGCCCGCCGACGCGCCAGACGCTGCTGTTCTCCGCGACCTATCCGGACGGCATCGTGAAGCTGAGCCAGCAGTTCCTTCGCAACCCGAAGGAAGTGAAGCTCGAGGAGCGTCACGACAACAGCAAGATCCGCCAGCGCTTCTATGAAGTGACCGAGAACGAGCGGCTGCACGCGGTCGGCCAGTTGCTGAACCACTATCGGCCCGTCAGCACGATCGCGTTCTGCAACACGAAGCAGCAGTGCCGCGACCTGCTTGACGTGCTGCATGCGCAGGGCTTCCACGCACTCGCACTGCACGGCGAGCTCGACCAGCGCGAGCGCGACCAGGTGCTGATTCAGTTCGCGAACCGCAGCTGCTCGGTGCTGGTGGCGACCGACGTCGCCGCGCGCGGGCTCGACATCGCGCAGCTCGAAGCGGTGATCAACGTCGACGTGACGCCCGACCCGGAAGTGCACGTGCACCGCATCGGCCGCACCGGCCGCGCGGATCAGGACGGCTGGGCGCTGAGCCTCGCGAGCATGGACGAGATGGGCCGCGTCGGCGCGATCGAGCAGGCGCAGAAGCGCGACGTCGAATGGCATCCGCTCGCCGAGCTGAAGCCGGCCGGCGACGACACGCTGCTGCCGCCGATGGAAACGCTGCAGATCCTCGGCGGACGCAAGGACAAGATCCGCCCGGGCGACGTGCTCGGCGCGCTGACCGGCGACGCCGGGTTCGACGGCAAGCAGATCGGCAAGATCAACGTGACCGAGTTCTCGACCTATGTCGCGATCGAGCGCGGCGTCGCGCACGACGCGCTGCGCAAGCTCAATGCGGGGAAGATCAAGGGCAAGCGGGTCAAGGTCCGGTTGATGGACGAGGAGTGACGGGAAGCGGCGCGGACGGTCCCACCGTTGCGCGCCGCCCTGTACTACCCGCACCTCACGCCAGTTCCGGATACCCGTGCGCGGCGGCCTCCCGTGCAAACCGCGCAATCGTGTCGTAGTCGACCGGCGACAGCCGTTCGAATCCCTTCAGTCTCAGCACGCGCGAGCGTTCCGCATCGGCCGCGACCGCGCGATCGAGCGCATCCTGCAATGCGGCGACCTGCCCGCCTTCCAGCGCCCGCGAGGCGATGAACGGCAACCCCGGCGCGGACGCCGTCGTGCCGATGATCCGGATCTCCTTCAGCAATTCAGGCAGCGCGTCGCGCACATACGCGAACGTCACGCAGTCGATCGCCGCGCAATCGGCTTCGCCTGACGCCAGCGCACGCAGCACGTTCAGATGCGAACCGAACGGTGTGACCGATCCGAAGAATTTTCCGTCATGCGCATGCGGCGCGACCGCGTGACGGAACGCGTTCATTCCGCTGTGCGAATCACCGCCGTTGAATGCGGCCCTCAACCCGCGACAGGCGGCGAGCGTCGTCGCACCGCCCGCATGCACGCGCGCCGACACGACCAGCACGCTGCGGTAGCGCGCCCCCTGGCAGCCGTACGCGTCGAAAACCGGTGTCGCGATCAATCTCACGGTGTCGCGCAAGCCAAGCATCCGGTACGGATAGCCGCAGGTCTGCGACAGCAGCAGATCGTCGCGCCGCCACAGCGCGTGCAGGTCGTCGAACGGTTCGTCGGGCAGCACGACGTCCGCCGGCCCGCCCGCGTTCGCGAACGTATCGAGCGCGTCGCGCAGCAGCGCGCGCCACAGCACGGCGTGGCGCGGCGTCACGTTGTACATCGGCAGTTCTGCGATCCATTGGCTCATGCGCACATTCTACGCATCGGCGTCGGCTCAGCGGAACCCGGTTCGATCGCACGAAAACGGGCACCGAACGCGCCGCGGTGGCCTGAAAGCTTATCGGCCGCACGACGATAAGCAAATGCGAATCGATTGGTTGGCCGTGCCGCGCGATCCCGGTAACGTCCGGATGCCTGCTCCCGCATCGCCGCCGCGCGCATGCCGGGCAAGCCGACCGTGATCCGCGAGACACCCGAGCATCCGGGCCGGCTCCGCGCCGCCCGTTCCATCCCGCTTCAGCACCATGGCCGAATACTTCGACGTCGACCACGCGCGCGCGATCGCCGCGCTCGACGCCCGCTTCACCGCCCGCACCGAATGGCCGACCTGGCTGCTGATCGTCGCGATCTACGGCGGCTGGCTCGCCGTGCTGCTGCTCGTGCGCGCGCAGCACCTGTCACTCGCGGCCGCGACGCCGCCGCTGATCCTGCTCGGCGCGTGGCACCTGTCGCTGCAGCATGAGCTGCTGCACGGCCATCCGACGCGTTCCGCGTTCGTGAACAAGCTGCTCGGTTATCCGCCGCTGACGGTCTGGTATCCGTACACGCTGTATCGCGACACGCACCTCGACCATCACCGCGACGAAGACCTGACCGTGCCGGGCGTCGATCCCGAAACGAACTACGTATCGCGCCAACGCTGGGCGCGGCTGCCGCACTGGCGTCGCGCGCTGACGGTCGCACGCACGACCTTCATCGGGCGGATCGTCGCCGGGCCGCCGCTCGCCATCGCCGCGACATTCGCCGACGCGTTCGCCGCGTTCCGGCGCGGCGACTTCCGCTACCTGCCGATGTGGGCGACGCACGCTGCATGCGTGGTCGTGCTGCTCGCATGGCTGCAATGGGCGATCGGCGTGCCGTGGTGGTACTACCTGCTGGCGGTCACGTGGCCCGCGCTGTCACTCGCGATGATCCGCTCGCTGTACGAGCACCGCGCCGCGCGGCATCCGAAGGCGCGCATCGCGATCAACGAAGCCGGCTTCGCGATGCGGCTGCTGTACCTGAACAACAACTATCACCTCGTCCATCACGACCTGCCGAAGCTGCCGTGGTACGACCTGCCGCGCGCGTACCGGATGCGGCGCGACGCGTATGCGGAAAAATGCGGCGGCTTCGTGATCCGCGGCGGGTATCGCGAGCTGCTGGCGCGCCACGCGTGGACGCCGACCGATGCGCCGGTGCATCCGTTCGATCAGGGCACCGCGTCGCTGTCGACGGGTGGCGGGGTGCAGGTGGCGGTGGTCGACGAGGTGCTGCAGATCAGCACGTAACGTTCGACGGAGCCGCGCTTCGTCGTGAAGTCGCCCGATTCGACGATGCAGGCGCGACGCCGCACGCCATGCCGATCCGCGCGCGTCGGCGCGAATTTCTTACGAAATGCCGACAACCCGGCGGTTCGTCGTCGAATTGCCAATCGCGTCGGCAATGTCCAGAATGGCGGGTCATCCGGGGCTCCCAAAACAAGCCCATCGCCCCGGCTCCGCTGCTGGCCGGGCGCTCATTCTCCGACGACGATGCAACCGAACACCCCGCCCGGCGCGATCCGCGCGATCGGCAACGACTGGTCCGTTTCCGCGATCACCGCGGGCTTTCTCGCGGTGCTGATTTCGTACGCGGGCCCGCTCGCGATCTTCTTCCAGGCCGCGCAGGCGGCTCACGCGTCCAATGCAATGGTGTCGTCGTGGGTCTGGGCGATCTCGATCGGCGCGGGCATATCGGGCTTGTTCGCGAGCTGGAAGCTGAAGGTGCCGATCGTCACCGCGTGGTCGGCGCCCGGCACCGCGCTGCTCGTCGGCCTGTTTCCGCAACTGACGCTCAACCAGGCCGTCGGCGCGTACATCACGGCCGCGCTGATCATCCTGCTGATCGGCGTCACCGGCTATTTCGACCGGCTCGTGCGCCACATTCCGCGCGGCATCGCGTGCGGGATGATGGCCGGCATCCTGCTGCCGTTCGGCACGCATGCGTTCGCCGCGGCATCCGAGCAGCCGGCGCTCGCATTCGGGATGATCGCGGCCTACGTGATCTTCAAGCGCCTGCTGCCGCGCTACAGCATCGTGCTCGTGCTGCTCACGGGCGCCGCGCTCGCGACGCTGCTCGGGATGACGCATCTCGGCAACGTATCGCCGAGCATCGCGCAGCCGATCTTCATCGCGCCCGAATGGACGCTCGGCACGACGCTCAGCCTCGCGCTGCCGCTCGTCGTCGTCAGCCTCACCGGCCAGTTCCTGCCGGGGATGACGATCCTGCGCGTGTCCGGCTATCACACGAGCGCGCGCCCGATCATTACGGCGACCAGCGTGATGTCGCTCGCCGTCGCATGCTTCGGCGGGATCACGATCGTCGTCGCGGCGATCACCGCGGCGCTCTGCACGGGCAAGGACGCGCACGAGGATCCGGACCGGCGGTACATCGCCGGGCTCGCGAACGGCGCGTTCTACCTGATCGGCGGGCTCTTCGCGGGCACGATCGTCACGGTGTTCTTCGCGCTGCCGAAGGCGTTCGTCGCGATCCTCGCGGGGCTCGCGCTGATCGGTGCGATCGGCGCGAACGTGCACGGGATCTTCGAGGACGAGAATCACCGCGAAGCGTCGGTAATCACGTTCCTCGCGACCGCATCGGGGATGACGTGGCTCGGGCTCGGCTCGGCATTCTGGGGGATCGTGATCGGGTCGCTTTCGTATGCGGTGCTGAACAAGGCGCGGCGGCAAGCGTGATGCACGTTGCGCCCGTCGTGCGCACCGCTCGCCGCCGCTTCGATCACCGCGCGTGCCGGCGCACCAGTTGCGCGAGCGCATCGACCAGCGTCGTCGTGCCGTAAAGCCGCTCCGACACGCCCGCCTCGACGTCGATCTGCCCGGCGTTGTGCACGTCGTACAGATCGACGATCAGTTGTGCATGACGTTCGCCGAGTCCCGCGCGCAGCAGCGTCGCATTCCAGGTGTCGCGCGGCAGCTCGTGCGCGACGATCGCGCGGCCGGCCGCCGCGCCGAGCGTATCCGCGATCGCCGTCACGCTCACCCGCTGCGGTCCTTCGACGCTGACGATGCGCGGCCCGTTGCCGCCTTCGGGCGCATCGAGCAGCAGCCGCGCCGCGACGACGCCCACATCGGGCGCCCAGACCGTCGGAAACACCTTGGCCACCGGATGATGAAAGCTCGGCAGCACACCGGTGCCGAGCGCGACCGGCAGGACCCGCGCCCAGTTCTGCAGATGCTCGGCCGAGCGCAGCAGCGTCAGCTGCGTCGGGATCGTCTTGAGCCGTTCCTCGAAGTGATGAAAGAGACGCGTGATACCCGTATTGCCGTCGAGCTCCGCGCCGTAGTCCGACAGCGCGAGCAATGCCGGCGGCGGGTTCGCGGCGAGCGCGGCGGTCGCGACGTCGATCGTCCGCTCCATCATCGCGGCCGGATCGGGGTCGGCGACGGGCACCGGGCACAGGATCTGCACGGCCTGCGCGCCGTCGATCGCCGACGCGACCGCGTTCACGTCCGTCAGCGCCGCGATCGCCACGTCGCAGCCGAGCTGCGCGTAGCGTTCACGCTGGCGTGCGTCGCGCAGCACCGCGCGCACGGGATGGCCTGCGTTGCGCAAGGTCGTTACGGTCGACAAACCGACGTTGCCTGATGCACCGAAGATCACGAACACGATCCGCTCCTGGGGGATGAAGGTGTGGTGATTGTCGGCATGCGCGGCCGGGACGGCGCGCAGGGAGGGATGAATCGAGCAGGAACGGATGAGCGATTCAACTAGTGCCCGGCAATGTGCCGCGCGGGCCATCAATCGCGAACTGGTACTGCTCTACTGGCAGACCGGTCGTGACAGCCGGTGGCGGCAGGCAGAGCAAGGTTAGGGGTAAGGTTATCGCGCGACTGGCGCACGACATCGAGGCGGCCCTTCCCGATCTGAAGGGCCTCTCCCGCGCCAACCTGATACACATGCGCCCTTTCGCGGACGCCTGGCCGGACGCGGCAATTGTCCAACAGCCTGTTGGACAATTGCCCTGGGGCCATAACCTGTCTGCAGTGAATCGAACGTGACAGCCCGCATCCATCAGGGCGCCACCGCGTCGTTATGCCCCGCTCCCCCCGTCCTTGCCGTCATAAGCCAGCCGCAACCCACCCCGCGCCCCCGATCGCACAATCTCCATCGGCGTCGCACCAAGCACGCGATTCATCCAGTTCGCCATGTGGCTCTGATGCGCGAACCCCGCTTCGAGCGCGATCTGGCTGATGCTGAGCCGGCCTTCGAGCAGCAGCGCCTTCGCGCGCTCGACCCGGCGCCGCACGACGTACTGGTGCACGGGCATCCCGAGCGTTTCGCGGAACAGCACCTTGAAATGCGGCACGCTGATCGCGACGAGCGCCGCGAGTTCGGCAAGCGTCAGGCGCCGGTCGAGGTTCGCCTCGACATAGTCGATCACGCGCGCTGCCGCCTTCGGTGCGAGCGTGCGCCGGCGCTCGCGGAACGCCGGCTGGCTGTCGACCAGCCGCGCGACGAGCGCCGTGCACAGGCTTTCCGCATAAAGCGGATCCGACGCGTCTTCCGCTTCGAGCTCGGCGGCCATCGCCCACGCGATGTGCTGCAGGCGCGGGTCGCGCACCTGCAACCGGCGGCGGATCTGCGCCTGCGACGGCTTCAGCTCCAGATGCTCGAAGGTCCGCCGCACGAACGTGTCGCTGAGCATGATGTGCAGGATCCGGCAGTCGGCACTGTCGGTCCACTGGCCCGGCAGGCCGGCCGGAATCACGTCGACGTCGCCATGCGCCTGGATGCGCGACACACGCTCGCCGTCGCATACGCAGTCCGCTCGAACGGGGCCGCCGATATGCACACCGATGCGGTGATGGTCGGCCGCCGGAATCCGGTACGTGCCGGCGCGAATGTCGAGCAGCGCCGCGCCGAAGCCCCGCCAGCCGAGCCCGCGGCTCGAACGCAGGCTGACCGGCACGCCGTTGTCCGACGGCACGGCGAGAATCGGATCGCTCATGGCTTGGCTCCACCAGATCGTGTGTCGAACGCGCATTGTGACGCGTTTTCGGGCGGCGTGCCGGGCCTGCGGGGGCCGTATCCGGCCGGACAGAAAAAGATCATCCGTTTCTGCTCAAGCCGATCCTTACGTGAGCGCCGACACGTGCGGTGACGCTTACGATCGCCCCATCCGACACCTACGGAGACCGTCATGCCCCATTACTGCCCGCAATGCGCGGCGTTCATCGCCCGCTCGCCGTCCCGCCCCGACGCCCGCAACGACCGGACTGCCATCGCCGCGTGGTGCCTGCGCATCGTCGGCTGGTATCGGCTCGAACGGCTGCTCGCGTCGATTCCCGACAGCAACGACGACTTCGGGCTCGGCTGACCGAGCGGCCGCCCGGCCGACGTCATCCACCTACTTGCGCCGCCGCTCGTGCGGCGCCGCCGTCGCGCCGTCGATCACCGGCGCGCCCTGCTTGATCAGGAAGTCGCGAAACAGCCCCGTCACCTGCGAGATCCGCCGGTCGGCGAGCGTGACCACATACCATTCGCGCTCGATCGGGTTGCCGGGGAACGGCAGCTGCCCGAGCAGCCCCGTGCGCAGTTCGAGTGCACACGCGTGCAACGACAGGAACGCGATGCCGAGCCCCGCTTCGGCCATCTGCTTGATCGCCTCGTTGCTCGACAATTCGGACCCCACATGGAAGCGATGGCCGGCCGTCTTGAACAGGCTCTCGACGGTCGAGCGCGTGCCCGCGCCGCGTTCGCGCACGAGCAGGTGCGCGGATTCGAGATCCTTCAGCGCGACGCGCTTGCGCTGCATCAGCGGATGGCCGGGTGCCGCAACGAACACCATCGGATGCTTCGCGAACTCGACCGCGTGCGTGCGCAGCTCCTTCGGCGCGCTGCCCATCACCGCGAGATCGATTTCATGCGTCGCGAGCATGCGGATGATGTCGTCGCGGTTGCCGACCTTGAAATACGTCTTCACATGCGGACGCGTCGCGGTGAATTTGACGAGCAGCGGCGGGATCAGATACTCGGCCGTCGTGATCGCGCCGATCCGCAGCGTACCGCCGAGATCGCCCGTCAGCGCGGCCACTTCGTCGCCGGCCTCGCTCCACAGATGCAGGATCTCGCGCGCATAACGCGACACGATCTCACCGGCCGCGGTCAGCTGCACGCCGCGCCCCACCCGCTGCAGCAACGCGGCGCCGACGGCCTCCTCGAGCAGGCGAACCTGCAGCGACACGGCCGGCTGCGTCAGGTTCAGCTCCTCGGCCGCGCGCGACACGCTGCCGAGCCGCGCAATCATGTCCAGCGCCTTCAACTGCCGGAACGTCGCGGTCTTTCCTATAAGTGAATACATATGAGTCGCTTATAAACATTAAATTGTTCGACTGGGTTCGAAACTATATCGTCGGTTCTTGAGCAATGTCATCCGAATCGTCATCAGCGGGAGCCCAACATGGACAACATCACGCCCAACCTTGCAACGGACCGCATGCCGCGCATCGTGATCGTCGGCGGCGGCGCCGGCGGCCTGCAGCTCGCCACGCGTCTCGGCGATACGGTCGGACGCCGCGGGCAGGCCGAAGTCGTGCTCGTCGACCGCTACCCGACGCACTTCTGGAAGCCCTTGCTGCACGAAGCCGCGTCGGGCCATCGCGACCCGGCTTCCCACACGATCGAATACGCGGCGCAGGCGAAGCGCCACGGCTTCCGCTTCGTGCAGGGCGCGCTGCAGCAGGTCGACCGCGCCGCTCGCACGGCGACGATCGCGGCCGTGCACGACGCGGACGGCACGGAAATCCTGCCGCAGCGCGAGCTCGGTTATGACGATCTCGTGCTGGCGGTCGGCAGCGTGACGAACTTCTTCAACGTGCCGGGCGCCGCACGCCATGCACTGCCGCTCGAAAACCTCGACCAGGCCGAGGATTTCCGCCGGAAGTTTCTCGCGGCCTGCACGAAGGCGAATCATCAGGCCGAGCAGCATCCGGCGAAGCACGCGGCGCCGATCTGCATCAACGTGATCGGCGCGGGCGCGACGGGCGTCGAGCTGGCCGCCGCGCTGCGGCACGCGATCCAGCAACTGACGACGTACCGCTTCAAGGCGCTGGTGTCCGCGCGCGACGTGCACATCCGGCTGATCGAAGGCGGCCCGCGCATCCTGCCGGCGCTCGACGCGCGGCTGTCCGCGAAGATGCACGCGCAGCTTCGTGCGCTGAACGTCGACGTGCTGACCGATACGCGCGTGGCGGAAGTGAGCGCCGATGCCGTGACGACCGCGACGGGCGAACGGCTCGCGAGCGACATCACGATCTGGGCGGCCGGCGTCGCGGGCCCCGCGATCCTGCGGGAGATCGGCGACATCGCGCTCAATCGCTCGAACCAGGTGATCGTGACCGACACGCTGCAGACACCCGACGATCCGCACGTGTATGCGTTCGGCGATTGCGCCGCGTGCCCGTCGGCCGGCGCGAGCGGCTTCCTGCCGCCGCGCGCGCAGGTTGCGCACCAGCAGGCCGTGTATCTGGTCCACGCATTCGCGCGGCGCGTCGCCGGCAAGCCGGTGGCCGGCTTCACGTTCCGCGATGCGGGCACCGTCGTGTCGCTCGGGCACGCCGGCGCCGTGTACCAGGCAGACCTCGGCGTGCGTTCGCGTTCGCTGATCGTCGACGGGCTTGCCGCGATCGGCCTGTACAAGTTCCTGTACCGCAAGCACCTGTTCAGCGTGTACGGCGCGAAGCGCGCGCTGTTCCAGTCGCTGAGCCACTGGCTGCAAAGCCGCAACCAGCCGTCGATCAAGCTGCACTGATCGCCTGCTGAAAGCGGCAGCGCATGACGGCGTATCGGGCGCGCATCGCCCGATACGCCGTTTTTTTCACATGCATCTGACCGGTGCATGCGCAACGTGCGCGAGTTTGGTGCATCACATTGAAAGCCGTCGATACGATGCATTGCGTAAAAAAAAACATTGCGCGACACGCATGCCGCGCCCACACTGGCTCGCAACCCGATTCATTAGTCGTATCGTATGAGTCGGATAAAAATATTAATTGGTTGCATATTCCGGATCAACGCTAAGGTGTGTGGCATTCCCGTCGGCGAACGGATCATCACGTTTCTGAAGAGGAATCACCGTGGTTATCGAAGCCATCGTCACCCGTCTCGACGCTGCATTCGCACAGATCGAAGCAACACCGGATTCGCACGAAGCGCGCCATCAGCGCGACGCAATCATCCAGTGGCTCGACCGTGCGTCGGAAGAAGGATATCGACTCGGTCTCGTCACGACGCTGCCGGCCGCACGGCTCAGCGACATGTTCGAAGGCCAGTTCGGCCGCGCGAACCTCGACCGCTTCTCGGTCGTCGTCACGGACGCCAATCAGCAGGACTCCGGATCAAACCAGCATCCTTTCGACGTTGCGCTGCAAGCGCTCGGCGTGCCGCCCGAACGTGCGGTGGCGATTGCGAGCAGCGAACCGGAACGCCGCGAAGCCGAGCATTTCGGCCTGTCGCGCTGCGTGAACATCACCGATACGGTGCGCTCGATCGCATCGGCCGGCCTGCACTGAACGCCGGCACACGGGCCGGCGGCGGCCGGCCATCGTCGATCGGGCCGCAATCCGACGATTGCCCGACCCGATCCTGACATTCTGCTGTCAAAGTCGCTTGCAACACTTCCGGGTTCGACCGATCTCTCCCGGAAACGGGACGACGCGATACCGCATCGTCCCGCCCGTTACACGCCACGATGACACGCCCGCCCCACCCCGCCCTCGCCCTCGCAATCGCCTGTCTGCTGCTTGCCGCCTGCGGCGGGGAAACCTCGACACCGCCCGCCACGTCGACCGACAACAGCGGCCCGACGCCCGCACCGCAGCCGCAACCAACGCCGACGCCGGTTCCCGCGACCTACTACCAGACGAAGACGCCGTACCGCCCGCAGCAGGACGCCGCGACGTACGAAGCGCCGCCCGCCGGCTACGTACCCGTCTACGCCGAACTCGTCGCACGCCATGGCTCGCGCGGGCTGTCGGGCTTCAAGTACGACGGCGCGATCTACGCGATGCTGGTCAAGGCCGAGGCCGACGGCGCGCTGACCGCGCTCGGCGCGCAGCTCAAGGCCGATACGTACGCGATGATGAAGGCCAATGCGCTGCTCGGTTACGGCGTGCCGGGCATCTCGACGCCCGGATACGGCAATCTCACGCAAACCGGCATCCGCGAACACCAGCAGCTCGCCGCACGGCTCGCACAGCGGCTGCCCGCGCTGTTCTCGGCGGGCAACCGGCAGGTTGTCGTCGTCAACTCGGGCCAGGATCGCGCGGTCGACAGCTCGACGTTTTTCTCCGCGGCGCTCGTCGCCGCGCAGCCGGCGCTGGCCGCGGCGATCACGCTGCCCGCCGCGCCGTCCGGCTATCCGGCAAACGCACCGGCCGCGCAGCCGGCCGGCACCAACCGCTTCCTGCTGTATTTCCATTCGCTGAAACCGGCCACCGATCTCGTGACCGACGCGAACGATCCGTACTACGCGGTCTATCAGGCAAGCCAGGCCTACCAGGCCTACGCGAACGACGCGACGGTGGCCGCGAAGCTGAAGGCGATCAAGGCCGCACCGCAAGCGGCCGACGTCGCGCAAACGGTGCTGTCCGCGCTGGTGTCGCCGGCGTTCATCGCGAAGCTCGGCACCGACGGCTACACGTTCGCGAACACGGGAACCTATGCGTTCACGTCGGCGGACGGCAAGTTCACCAACACGCTGAAGGGCGACGGCAAGACGAAGATCGCGACGGCCGTCGATGCGGTGAACGTGCTGTACAACCTGCTGCAGATCGCGCCCGCGATGACGGCGGAAACCGGCGGCGTCACGATGGAGAAATACATCGGCGCGGAACAGGCGCAGTATCTGGCCTATCTGCAGGATGCCGAGGACTACTACCAGAAGGGGCCCGGCATCCAGGAGGCGAACCCCGTCACGTACCGGATGGCGAAAGTGCTGCAGGACGACTTCTTCGGCGAAGTCGACGCGATCGCGCGCGGCGACCTGACCCGCGCCGCGAAGCTGCGCTTCACGCATGCGGAGATCGTGATTCCGTTCGCGTCGATCATGAACCTGAAGAACGTGTTCGCGCCGACGCCGCAGGCGCAGACCTACACGTATGCGAACAACCCGTGGCGCGGCGACCAGGTGTCGCCGATGGCCGCGAACATGCAATGGGATGTCTATCGCAACGGGTCGCGGCTGATCGTGAAGATGCTGTACAACGAGCGCGAGACGGATTTCCAGGCCGCGTGCGACGGCGCGAAAATCGCGCCGGGCAGCCACTTCTATGACTATGCGGGGCTGAAGCAGTGTTACGGGTATCAGTGACGTGACGCGCGGTGCACGCGTCGCGCGCGGATGAGAGGATGAGCGGGGCGCCGCGGCATCGACGAACTCGCGTCCGCCCGCGCGGTCGAACCTGCATCGCCGGAGATTCCCATGAAACGCGTTGCCATTGTCGCTGTCCTGACCCTGCTTGCCGCCGTCAGCTTGCCGGCAGCCGCCGGCGCATCATCGTCCGGCGCCAATGCGCCGGTTCCTGTTCAAGCGCATGCAAAGAATTGCGTCCCGTCCCGCGACGCCGCGTACGACACCCGCTCCCCGTCGAAGGCGCCGCCGATCCGCGTGTGCGTCGGCGATTCCGACACGCAGCTGAACCTGCCGTGGTTCCTGACCGACGTGCTCACCGCAATCGACACGCACCAGTCGCCCGGCGAGCTGCTTCGCAAGATGCGCAACGATTTCTGAATCGCGGCCGGTGCAACGCGCCGGCACCGCATCGATCATTCGACGTCAGGCCGCTTCAGCACCTGCATGAACGTGCCGGCGATACCGGCCCGCATCGCGGGATCGGCAATGCGATCGAGCAGCGCCAGCCATTCCTGTCGTTCACCTTTCGACAGCACTCCATGCTCTCCGTTGATGGCGTCATAGCGCGGCGTACCGTGCGGCCGACTTCGTGCAGCGACCGCTCATGCACCGGCATCGGTTCGACGAAAACGGCGCCGCGTAAAAAATATTTCCTGTCGAGATGCAATCACAAAACTACACCATTTGTTGAATAACAATATTTTGCAATCCCGCGTCGCACCTTATACTTGCCGCGCACCATCCTCGTGCCAAGAGAAGGTGTCTTTCGTCCCGGCCGCACGACCTTGCGGCCGGGGTTTTTTTCGGTGTGCTACGTCGATATACATGTGCCACAGGCACATGTTATGGTCGCGAGCCTCCGGATGAATGGCCGATCGCGAGGTGCCGCCGCCCATGGCCCTCGCGACCGTTGAATCGATTAGCATCGGGATATCGGCGCGCGGGACCCGGCACGACGCATGCTCGCCGTTTGCGCATCGACCGGTTCGGCTTGCGTCTCCATGCGAACAACACGAAAGGCAACTGCGGGAATGTCGGCGCTCACGCCAGGCTCTAAGCCAGTTTTCCAGCGCAGCGGCGCGTGGCCGCGAGTTGTCTTTTTCGTTGCCGTAATCGTTTGCGTGATCGTGCCGACCTTGGCGATCGTGCTTGCCGATCGCTACGCGCGCGATGCCGTCACCACACACGAGCGCGTCACCGCGAACGACATCGTCGCATCGGTGGACCGCATCCTCGACGGCGTCCGTCTGCGACATGCGGACGAGTTGACCGCGCTGGTCGGGCGGCCATGCGCGACGATCTTCCGGACGCTGGCCGAAGTGGGCACTCGCCTGCGCTACCTGCGTGCCGTCGGGCTGGTGAACCACGGTCGCGTCACATGCTCGTCGGCGCTCGGCGCGATCGACGTGCCGCTCGACGCGTACACGCGCGAGCCGAAACCGGGATCGACAATCGTCACGCTGTTGCGCCAGACGCCGTTTCAGCACGACATTCCGGTGCTGTCCGTGTTTCGCGCCACCGCGCGCGGTGCGGGTGTGCTCTACCTGATCGAGGGCGACTACGTGGCCGACGCGCTCGCGCGCGGCGCCCATCACGGCACGGAAACCGCGACCCTGTCGATCGCAGGTTCGGGCCATCTCGACCAGAACGGAAAGTACGCGCCGGAATCGAACGCCGGCCTCGCAGACGGAAGCACGATCGCGTCGCACCGATGGCCGTTCACGGTGTCGGTCGCCGCGTCGACGCACTACGCGTCGCAGGCCCAGCGCCACTATCGGTTGATCTGCATGACGATCGCGCTGCTCGCCGATGGCCTCGTGATCGCCGCCTACCTGCTGGCGATGGCGCCGCGGCGGCTGTTGCTGAAGGCCGTTCGCCAGGCGCTCAGGCGCAACGAGTTCCATGTCGTGTACCAGCCGATCGTCGACGTCCGGACGTGCAGGACAGTCGGCGTCGAGGCGCTGCTGCGCTGGCACCATCCGAAATGGGGGCCAATCAGCCCGGCGCTGTTCATCCCGCAGGTCGAATCGAGCACGATCCTGCCGAAGGTGACGGAATTCGTGCTGCGGACGGCCGTGTCCGAACTGACCGCACTGACGCCGTCCGTGCCGCTGCGCATCGCCGTGAACGTCTCGCCGAAGGATCTCGAAAGCGCGCGGTTCGTGTCCGTCGTCGACGAAACAATCCGCTCGCTGCCGCCCGGCTTTACGCTGGTGCTCGAAGTCACCGAGCGCATCCTGCTCGAAAAGAACGCGCGGACCACCGCGATATTCCATGCGCTCAGGTCGAAAGGCGCGAAGTTCGCGATCGACGATTTCGGCACGAATCACAGCAATCTCGACATGCTGTCGCGCTTTCCGTTCGACTACGTGAAGATCGATCGCCAGTTCACCGCACGACTGAGCGACGGCGGCGCAGGGCTGATCGAGGGGATCGCCGCCGTCGCGCATTACTACGGCTTGAAGATCATCGCCGAAGGCGTGGAGACCGAAGCACAGCATTGCGCGCTGGAGGCGATCGGGATCCAGTACGCGCAAGGCTACCTGTATCAGTGGCCGCAGCGGGCGGAGAACCTGAGGCACGATTGCGCATGGGTGTAGCGGCGTTGCCGCCGAGGTGCGCGGCCCTATTGCGCGCACCTCGAACGCTCAATCCTGCGCGATAGCCGCCGGCTCGATGCCGGCCGCTTCCGGGCGATGCCCGAGCCGCGCGGAAATCGCCCGCCCCGATTCCTTCAGCAATGCGATGTAATGCGCCTTCGTATCCGCGCCGCAGCGCATCGTCGGGAACGAAATCGACAGCCCCGCGATCACGCGGCCGAAACGATCGAACACGGGCACCGCCAGACACATCAGGCCGTCTTCCTGTTCTTCGTTGTCCTCGCCGTAGCCCTGCTGCCGCACATGCGGCAGGATGCTCATCACCGCGTCCGCCGACGACAGCGTCTTCGCGGTCGACTTCCTGAACTCGATGCCGGCCAGCACCGCGCGCGCCTCGTCGGGCGACATCCACGCGAGCAGCACCTTGCCGATCGCCGTGCTGTAGAGCGGATTGCGCCGGCCGATCCGCGACTGCATGCGCAGCCCGTAATCGGCATCGATCTTGTGGATGTAGATGATCGCGTCCTCGTCGAATGCGCCGAGGTGCACGGCTTCGCGCGTCAGTTGCCCGATGCGGCGCATCTCGAGATCGGCCTCGCGCACGAGGTCCACGCTCTCCAGCGCCTTGCTGCCGAGTTCGAACAGCCGGATCGTCAGCCGGTAGCGGTCGGTCTCGCCTTCCTGCGCGACATAACCGAGCGTCTTGAGCGTTTGCAGGAAGCGATGGACCGTCGTCTTCGACATGCCGAGCTGCTGCGACAGCTCGCTGATGCCGATCTCGCGGCGATCGCCGAGCGCCGCGAGGATCGTGAAGACCTTCCCGACGGCCGCGACCGAATCGGCCTTCTCCGCGGCGCCAGCCGCCGACGGGTCGGCCTGCGGTGCCACGTTCGCCTGATCGCGCTTGCGCTGCCTGGGCGTTGCTGTCATGTCCGTGAATCCGTAGATGCGAATCGGGAGAGCATAACGCGTCCGCCGCGCAATACCGTCAGCGTGCGAGCCACCCGCCGTCGACGGCGAGCGTGTGGCCGTGCACGTAGTCCGATGCACGCGACGCGAGGAACACGGCCGCGCCCGCGAGATCGTCGGGCACGCCCCAGCGGCCGGCCGGGATGCGGCCGAGGATTTCGTCGCTGCGCCGGCTGTCCTCGCGCAGCTGCGCGGTGTTGTCGGTCTCCATGTAGCCGGGCGCGATCGCGTTCACGTTGATCCCGCGCGCGGCCCATTCGTTCGCGAGCAGCCGCGTGAGGCCCAGCACACCGCTCTTCGACGCCGTGTATGAAGGCACGCGGATGCCGCCCTGGAACGACAGCATCGACGCGATGTTCACGATCTTGCCGCCGCGCCCCTGCCGCACCATCTGCCGCGCCACCGCCTGCGACAGGAAGAACACGCTCTTCAGGTTCACGTCGACGACGGCGTCCCAGTCCGCCTCGGTGAAATCGAGCGCATCGCAGCGGCGGATCACGCCCGCGTTGTTGACGAGGATGTCGACCTGGCCGAACGCATCGACCGCGCCGCCGACGATTCGCTCGACCGGCTCCAGCGTCGACAGGTCCGCGCGCACGTCGACGAAACGCCGCCCCGCCGCCGCGACACGCGCCGACGTCGCATCCGGCGCCGAGCGATTCGCGCCGACGATGTCGCAGCCGGCCGACGCGAGCGCGATGGCCATCGCCGCGCCGAGCCCCGTGTTGCAACCGGTGACGATCGCGACCTTGCCGGTCAGGTCGAACAGGCCGGCGAGCGCGGAACGCGCATCGGCGGAAGGAAGATCGGGGTTGTCGCGTTTCATGGTGTCAGCGCAGATCGGCGACGGCGATGTGGTCCATGTCCTTGAACACCTGGTTCTCGCCGACCATCCCCCAGATGAACGTGTACGCCTTCGTGCCGACGCCCGAGTGGATCGACCAGCTCGGCGAGATCACCGCCTGCTCGTTGTGCACGACCACGTGGCGTGTTTCCCGCGGTTCGCCGAGCATGTGGAACACGGCCGCGTCGTCGGCGAGGTTGAAGTAGAAATACACCTCCATCCGGCGCTCGTGCGTATGGCACGGCATCGTGTTCCACAGGCTGCCCGGCTCGAGCTTCGTCATCCCCATCGACAGCTGGCACGTGGGCAGCACGTCGGGCACGATGAACTTGTAGATCGTGCGGCGATTGCTCGTCGCCGCATCGCCGAGCGTTTCGGGCGACGCCTGCGCAAGCGTGATGGTGCGCGTCGGATACGCGGTGTGCGCGGGCGCGCAGTTCACGTAGAACTTCGCGGGATGCGCGCGATCGTCGCTGCCGAACACGACGCCCTGCCCGCCTTGCCCGATGTAGATCGCCTCCTCGGTACCCACCGCGTGACGCTGCCCGTCGACCTCGACCCAGCCGGGCCCGCCGATGTTGATCGCGCCCAGTTCGCGCCGCTCCAGCAGATGGCTCACGCCGATCGCGGCGCCGAGTGATGCGGGCACCTCGACCGGCCGCGTGGCCGGCCACGCACCGCCGACGATGATGCGATTGATATGGCTGTAGGTGAGCGACAGCCCGTCCGGCTCGAACACGTTTTCCACCAGGAAAGCCGGCGCAGGCCGGCCGTGTCGAGCGCTTTCGCGTGTTCGCTGTGGATGCCCTGCCGCACTTCCATGCCGGTTCTCCATGGGGGATGGACACGCCGCCGATGCCTGTGCGGCCGACGGTCATACGATGAATTGAAGCACAAATTTTTCAGATTCGGAACGATGAACCGGATTTTTTGCATCGCGCCAACGCGCAATTAATCCCTTTTTTATCAGCAATTTATGAAGTTACGGGTATACGACTACCCGACAAATTCATAAAAACGGACCGACGTTCCGAATCATGTCCTATAGTCAGTCAGCAGACATCATTTGACAACGGGACGCATCGACGTCCACGGAGGAGACGTGAAGCTGAAACAGGCCATCGACCGCATTCCCGGCGGGCTCATGCTGGTCCCGATGCTGCTCGGCGCGTGCGTGCATACGTTCGCACCGAACGCCGGGAAGTATTTCGGCTCGTTCACCAACGGCCTGATCGCGGGCACGGTGCCGATCCTCGCCGTGTGGTTCTTCTGCATGGGCGCGACGATCAACCTGCGCGCGACGGGCGTCGTGCTGCGCAAATCGGGCACGCTGCTCGCGACGAAGATCCTGGTCGCGTGGCTCGCGACGCTGATCGCCGCGCGGTTCATCCCCGACGACGGCATCCGGACGGGCCTGTTCGCGGGCCTGTCGCTGCTCGCGATCACGACGTCGATGGACATGACCAACGGCGGCCTCTATGCGGCCGTGATGCAGCAGTACGGCAGCAAGGAGGAAGCCGGCGCGTTCGTGCTGATGTCGATCGAATCGGGGCCGCTCGTCAGCATGCTGATCCTCGGCGCGGCCGGCGTCGCGGTGTTCGAGACGCGGCTGTTCGTCGGCGCGGTGCTGCCGTTCCTGATCGGCTTCACGCTCGGCAATCTCGATGAGGACCTGCGCGAGCTGTTCGGACGCTGCGTGCATCCGCTGATCCCGTTCTTCGGCTTCGCGCTCGGCAACGGCATCGATCTCAACGTGATCGCGAAAAGCGGCCTGCCGGGCATCGCGCTCGGGCTCGCGGTGATCGTCGTGACGGGCGTGCCGCTGATTCTTGCCGACAAATTCGTCGGCGGCGGCAACGGCACGGCGGGTCTTGCTGCGTCATCGACGGCCGGCGCAGCGGTCGCGAACCCGGCGATCATCGGCGAGATGATTCCGAAGTTCAAACCGATGGTGCCGGCCGCGACCGCGATCGTCGCGACTGCTTGCCTCGTCACGGCGATCCTCGTGCCGATTCTGACGGCGATGTGGGCGCGGCGGGCGGCGCGGGCAAGCGGTGCGTCGCTGCCGTCGATGGCCGCACGGCCCGCGCATGGAAGCCCGATCGAGCATGAAGGCCATGTGTGATGCGCTTTTGACGTCGTTCCCCACTCCCGTCACAGGAAATCCGTTCGCCATGTCATTGCTCAAGCGCTTCGGCGCCGCTGCCCGTTTCGTCGCCGTTGCCGCGCTGCTTGCCGGAAGCGCCGCCGCTCACGCCGCCGATGCCGATGCCGAGCGCGTCGCGCATGCGGTCGAGCGCCTGCGCGTCGCGATGCTCGACAGCAACGGCGCCGCGCTGCGCACGCTCGTCGAGGACGATCTCACCTATGGCCACTCGTCCGGCCAGTTGCAGGACCGCGCCGCATTCCTGAAGACGCTCGACGGCACGCACGCGTTCCAGTCGATCGCACTGTCGGGCCAGACGGTGACGGTGAGCGGCGACAGCGCATGGGTGCGCCATACGTTCGATTCCGTCAACAACCTGCCGGACGGCAAGACGAGCACCGCGCATATCGGCGTGCTGCAGGTGTGGAAGCGGCATCCGGACGGATGGCGGCTGTTCGCGCGGCAAGCGTATTTGCTGCCGAAGGAGTGACGGCGCTATCCCGCGGCATCGTGCAGCGCAGTCGCACCGTCCCGATCCCGTCCGCTCCGGAGCGTCGCGCGGCTCCGGAGCGCATCGCGCTACAACGCCATCCCGCCGTCGATCGTCAGGCTCGATCCCGTCATGTATCCCGATTCGGCACTCGCGAGCCATGCCACCAGCGATGCAATCTCGTCCGGGCTGCCGGCCCGCCGCAGCGGAATCAGCGGGCGAATCCGGTCGAGGTGATCGGCCGTCATGTCGGTCTCGACCGGCCCCGGCTGCACGTTGTTGATCGTGATCCCGCGCGGTGCGAGATCGACGGCGATGCCCTTGACCATCACGGCCACCGCGGCCTTCGTCATCGAATAGACGCTCGACCCCGGATGCCCGCTGCGCACGGCCGTGTTGCTGCCGATCGTGACGATCCGGCCGCCGTGCGTCAGGTGCGCGGCGCCGGCCTGGACGGCCAGGAACACGCCCCGCACGTTGACCGCCAGCATCCGGTCGAGATCGTCGACGCTGACCTCGGCCACGTCGCCCAGCTTCAGGATGCCCGCATTGACCACGACGACATCGAGCCGCCCGAAGCGCCCGACCGCCTGCGCGACGGCCTGGCGGATCTCGTCCGCGTTCGCGCTGTCGGCCCGGATCGCCAGCGCAGCCCGCCCGCTCGCTTCGATCGCGGCAGCGGTTTCCTGCGCGCGCTCGGGCGCCGAGACGTAGGTGAACGCGACATCCGCGCCGTCGGCCGCGAGCCGCCGGGCGATGGCCGCGCCGATCCCGCGCGACCCGCCGAATACGATCGCGGCCTTGCGTGCGCCGCCGGAAATGCCTGTCATGATTCGCTCCTTTATGGACTGATCAGTCAATAAGTATCCAAAAAAACGCCGGCAGCCATGCCGGCGCGTTGTCTTGCGTGTATCGGTATCAGCGCGCCCTGAGGCGATCAGTCGCGAATTCCGCAGTCGTGCGCAACGCCTGCAGCTTCGACCCGGCACGCGCGCCGAGCTGGATACCCTGCATCGTCGTCAGGATGAAACTCGCGGCCTCGCGCGCATCGATTGCACGGTCGATCTCGCCCGCGTCCTGCCCTTCGCGGACGCGCGCGACGATCTGCTTGTGCAGCATCGCACCGGCTTTCTCGCGCAGCTCGGCCAGCTCGGGATCGGCCGTGCCGAATTCGCAGATCGCATTGACGCCCATGCAGCCGAGCACGCGCTCGGACGCGTTGCCGGCGATCACGCCGAGCAGCAGCGCCTCGATACCCGCGATCGCGGACGCCGATGCCGTCAGGCGTGCGACGTGGCCCGACACGCTGTCCGACTGGTAGCGTTCGAGCGCTTCGACGTACAGCCTGCGCTTGTCGCCGAACGCGTTATAGAGGCTCTGCCTGCCGATCTGCATCGCACTCAGCAGGTCATCGGTGGACGTCGCGGCATAGCCCTTCTCCCAGAACACGCGCAACGCACGCTCCAGTGCCTCGTCCCGATCGAATTCACGTGGTCTCACCATTGCCGCAGAATAGGCGTTATGGACAGATCAGTCAATAAACCGATATCGCTCCATCCCCATTTCATCCATGCCCGCGTCAGGCACGGACCCCGCCCAAGCGCTAAAATCCGCCGCCTGGGCATCCACGACGAGCAAGCGTTTTGACTGCGTTCGAGCAGGGTTTCATCCTCACCCGCCACTGGCGGGACACCGCGACCGGCATCGAGATCGAGTTCTGGCTGGCAACCGAACACGGTCCGCGCCGCGTGCGGTTGCGCCCGCAGGAAGCCGTCGCGTTCATCCCGGCCGAACAGCAGGCGCTCGCCGAACGCACACTGGCTGGCGAACGCGATGCGGAATTGCGCCCGCTCGCATTGCGCGATTTCAGCCGGCGCCCGGTCGTCGGTCTCTATTGCCGGCGCTATCGCCACCTGTCCGGGCTCCAGAAGCGCCTCGCGGCGGCCGGCGTCGACGTCTACGAAGCCGATGTGCAGCCGCCCGACCGCTACGCGATGGAGCGCTTCATCACGGCATGCGTGCAGTTTCGCGGCCAGCCCGGTAACGACGGCACGCTGACCGGCGGCGAGCTGAAACCCGCGACCGGCTACCGCCCGGCGCTGCGCTGCGTGTCGCTCGACATCGAAACCAGCGTCCACGGCGAGCTGTATTCGATCGCGCTCGAAGGCTGCGGCCAACGGCAGGTCTACATGCTCGGGCCGCCGAACGGCGATGCCGACGCGAGCGCCATCGACTTCCGTCTCGACTACTGCGACAGCCGGCCCGCGATGCTCGCGCGGCTGAACGACTGGTTCGACGAACACGATCCCGATGCGGTGATCGGCTGGAACCTCGTGCAGTTCGACCTGCGCATCCTGCATGCGCACGCGGAGCAATACGGCGTGCCGCTGAAGCTCGGGCGCGGCGGCAGCGTGCTCGACTGGCGCGCGCACGGCCAGCAGCCCGACCACTTCTTCGCGGGCGCGGCCGGCCGCCTGATCCTCGACGGCATCGACATGCTGAAATCCGCGACGTGGACGTTCCCGTCGTTCAGCCTCGAATACGTGTCGCAAGCGCTGCTCGGCGAAGGCAAGTCGATCGACAATCCGTACCAGCGGATGGACGAGATCCAGCGCCGCTTCGACCACGACAAGCCCGCGCTCGCGCACTACAACCTGAAGGACTGCGAGCTCGTCACGCGTATCTTCGACAAGGCCGACCTGCTGTCCTTCGCGCTCGAACGCGCGAGCGTCACGGGGCTCGCGGCCGATCGCACCGGCGGGTCGGTCGCGGCGTTCACGCACCTGTACCTGCCGCGCATGCACAGGCTCGGCTATGTCGCACCGAACCTCGGCGACGTGACGGGGCAGAACAGCCCCGGCGGCTTCGTGATGGATTCGCGCCCCGGGCTGTACGACTCGGTGCTCGTGTTCGACTACAAGAGCCTCTATCCGTCGATCATCCGCACGTTCCTGATCGATCCCGTCGGGCTGATCGAAGGGCTCGCGAACCCCGGCGACGACGCGTCGGTGCCGGGTTTTCTCGGCGCGCGCTTCTCGCGCACCGCGCACTGCCTGCCCGATATCGTGCGCCGCGTGTGGGAAGGCCGCGACGATGCGAAACGGCAGCGCAACGCGCCGCTGTCGCAGGCGCTGAAGATCATCATGAATTCGTTCTACGGCGTGCTCGGCTCGACGGGCTGCCGCTTCTTCGACCCGCGCCTCGCGTCGTCGATCACGATGCGGGGCCACGAGATCATGCACCGCACGCGCGAGCTGATCGAAGCTCAGGGTTACGAAGTAATCTACGGCGATACCGATTCGACGTTCGTGTGGCTCGGTCGCGCGCACGACGACGACGAAGCCGGCGCCAAGGGCCGCGCGCTCGTCGAGCACGTGAACCGCTGGTGGCACGCGCACCTGCGCGACCACTTCGGGCTCGAAAGCGCGCTGGAACTGCAGTACGAGCGGCATTACCGGCGGTTCCTGATGCCGACCGTGCGCGGTGCGGAAGAAGGCAGCAAGAAGCGCTACGCGGGCCTCGCGGCGACGGCCGACGGCGGCGAGGACCTCGTCTTCAAGGGGCTCGAAACGGTGCGTACCGACTGGACGCCGCTCGCGCAGCAGTTCCAGCGCGAGCTGTACCGGCGCGTGTTCAGACGCGAGCCGTACCAGGATTTCATTCGCGACACCGTGCAGCGCACGCTCGCCGGCGAATTCGACGACCAGCTCGTCTACCGCAAGCGCGTGCGCCGGCCGCTGCGCGAGTACGAGCGCAACGTGCCGCCGCATGTGCGCGCGGCGCGGATCGCCGACGAGTTCAACCAGGCGCAAGGCCGGCCGATGCAGTACCAGCGCGGCGGCTGGATCAGCTACGTGATGACGACGGCCGGCCCCGAGCCGCTCGAAACGATGCGTTCGCCGATCGACTACGCGTTCTACCTGAGCCGCCAGTTGCAGCCCGTCGCCGATGCGATCCTGCCGTTCCTGCGCGACGATTTCGAACGCGTGATCTCCGGGCAGGGGCAGCTGTTCGGCGACTGATGCAACGGCGCTGCGCACGCCACCGCAACCTCTCCTCCGCCTGACGTCGATCTTCGTCGTGTTGCGCGCGCATCACTCACTCTGACTCATTCAGGAACACAGTTGGTCAGGAATCGCCATTTATCCGGCCGGTCCGGGTTCCTAAACTTGTCTCGTCGGTTCAGCGAAGCAAATTCGCGCCGAACCGCAACGCAATCGTCTGAGGAAACCGTGAAATCCATCATCGTCACCATCGCCACTGTCGCCGCTACCGCCACTGCTCTTCTCGCCGCACCGGCCGCGTCGTACGCGCAATCGTCGCACTCGACGCTCACGCGCGCACAAGTGCGCCAGGAACTGCTCGACCTCGAATCGGTCGGCTACGAGCCGATTGCCGGCGACGGCGACAACTATCCGGGCGATATCGTCGCCGCGCAGGAACGCCTGGCCGCCAAGCGCCTCGCCGAACGCAAGAGCGCGGAAGCCGCCTACGGGGCGAACGGCGCAGCGGGCTCGGATTCGGGCGCGCCGGCGGTTGCGCCGGTAAGGCAATAACGCGCTGCCGGTCGTTTCTGAGGAGCAGGCCCTTCCGGGCCGCCGGCGACCGGGACCTCCATGGCGCGTAGCGTTGCTCGCTGTCGCCCGGGCGGCCAGGCACCCGATACGACGCAAGCACGGAACCGGAAGCCGGAGGAGCGCCCGTCCGGCTAAAATACCGGCCTGCCGCGCCTCCTGCCGCGGCCGGAGGACATCAATCATGACCGCACGTCGCGGAGCCGCGGTCGTCATCGCGCCCAGCCACGAGACAGCCAGCCTGTCGAAAGCCCAGAAGGCGTTCAACACGCTCGTCGAGCAAATCGAAAAAAGGCGCGAACATCTCGGTGCGTGGGAAGCCGTCATGCCGGTCTTCCAGAAAAAATTCGTCGACGGGCTGTTGCCGCTCGAACAGGCATCGACGGCATTGCGGATCAGCTTGCTCAATCTGCTCGACGACGCGTTCCTGCAGAAGGGTTTGAGCAAGGCCGAGCAGCGCACGCTGTCCGCACTGATCGCCGATATGGCGCGCAACCTGCTCGACGTCAGCGACGACGCGCAGCTGAAAGTCATCTACAACCGGCACAGCGCATCCGACAACGAAGGCAACGCAGCGGCCGATATCGAGCAGATGAAGCCGGAACCGGAGCCGATGCCGCGCATTGAACCGGCAGACGACCTCGACACGCTATCGCCCGACGAACTGATCGAGCGCATGCAAGCCGAACAGGACGAACAGTTCAAGCGCGACATGGCCGCCCACGAGGCCCGCGAGGCACAGCGCGCGAAGCGCAAGAAAGCACCCCGGCAATCGGCCGCGGCAGCCAAACGCGAAGCCGAGCAGGCCGAATCGAGCAAGTCGATCCGCGAGGTCTATCGCAAGCTCGCGAGCGTGCTGCATCCCGATCGCGAAACCGATCCCCGTGAACAGCAACGCAAGACGGTGCTGATGCAGCGGGTCAACCACGCTTATGCGAAGGGCAATCTCCTGCAACTGCTGGAGCTGCAACTGGAGATCGAGCAGATCGACCGGCGCGCGATCGCCGGCCTCGGTGAAGATCGGCTGACGCGCTACAACGGCATCCTGGAGGAACAGATCCGCGAGCTGGATCAGGAGATCCAGCACGTCGAGACCGGTTTCCGGCGGACTTACGGCATCGCGTCGTCGGTCAAGGTGGCACCCGATACCGTGATGCGCATGCTCACGCGCGACATTGCCGGCATGCAGCGCAGCAACCACGACCTGACCGTGGCGCTGCGCGAATTCGACGATCCGGAAAACGTCCGGGACTGGCTGAAGGACATGAAGCGCCGGCCGGCTTCCTCCCGCTTCGACGACGATCCGTTTTAAGCGCGCACGCGCTGTACCCGCAGAACGTCGAGCGTCACTGCGGCTCGCCCATCCCGCCCATCAGCGTCATCAACTGTTCGCGCAGCCACCGGCTGCCCTGGTCCTGATCGGCGCTGCGATGCCAGTAGCAGAAGTATTCGAGCCCCGGCATCTCGAACGGCAGTTCGAGGATCCGCGCCGGATAGCGCTGCAGCAGCCGCAGCGGCGCCGTCAGCGCGAGATCGCCGCGCATCGCGATCAGCGGCGCGACCATGTAGTGCTGCACGCGCATCTGGATATTGCGGCGCAGCCCGAGTCGCGTCAGTTCCGCGTCGACGTGCCCGCTGCCCTTGCGGCGGCTCGACACGTGGATGTGCCCCATCGACAGGTAGTCGTCCATGGTCAGCGTGTCGCCCTTGAACGGGTGGTCGTCGCGGATCATGCACGCGTAGCGGTCGCGCACGAGCAGCGCCTGGTGCAGATGCGGATCGCCGATCAACGGCGCGTCGATCGCGATGTCGACCGAGCCGTTCGCGAGCGCGGTGGCCACTTCGCGGCGGTCCATCGTGTAGCTGCGCACATGCATGCCGGGCGCATGCGTTTGCAGCAGTTCGCCGAGCGCCGGCAGCAGCAGCGCTTCGGTGAGGTCGCTCATGCTGAGCCGGAACACGCGCGCCGACGAAGCGGGATCGAACACGTCGCCTTCGTGCGCACTCGAATCGAGCAGCTGCAGCGCCTCGCGCACGCGGCCGACGATGTTCTCGGCCATCGGCGTCGGCATCATCCCGGCCGGCGTGCTGACGAACAGCGGATCGTTCAGCGTCTTGCGCAGCCGTGCCAGCGCGTTGCTGACGGCCGGCTGCGTGAGGTTCAGCACCTCGGCCGCCCGCGTCAGGTTGCGCTTGTTGTAGATCGCCTCGAATACGACGAACAGGTTCAGATCAATCTTCGAAAGGCGCATCGCCGGATCTCCTTGCCGGCATCTTAAGGCGTGCGCCGTTCGTTCGTCCATGCCGGCCCCGCGAGCGGCACCAGACGCGTTGCGCATCCCGGTGCGCCGCTCAACCGCGCGGCGGCGGCGTCAGGTAACGCGCGGTCGAGCCCGGCTCGCCGTCCTTGATCTCCATCCGCGCGATCGCCTGCAGGTGCACCTCGTCCGGGCCGTCGGCGAAGCGCAGCGCGCGGCCCCAGGTCCACAGATCGGCGAGCGGCGTATCGGGGCTCAACCCCGCCGCGCCGAACACCTGCATCGCGCGGTCGCAGACGTCCGTATACACGGTCGGCACGAGCGCCTTGATCATCGAGATTTCCTTGCGCGCGGCCTTCGCGCCGACCTTGTCGATCATCCACGCGGCCTTCAGCACCAGCAGGCGCGCCTGGTCGATCTCGATGCGCGAGCGCGCGATCCATTCGCCGACGGTGCCGTGCCGGTTCAGCGGCTTGCCGAACGCGACGCGCGACTGCGCGCGATCGACCATCAGCTCCAGCGCGAGCTCGGCCGCGCCGATCGAACGCATGCAGTGATGGATGCGGCCCGGCCCGAGGCGGGCCTGCGCGAGCGCGAAGCCGCTGCCTTCGTCGCCGAGCAGGTTGCGCGCCGGCACGCGCACGTTGTCGAACGTGATCTCGCAGTGCCCTTCCGGCGCGTGATGATTGACCACCGTGATGTTGCGCACGATCGTCACGCCCGGCGTGTCGCGCGGCACGAGGATCATGCTCTGCTGCTGGTGCGACTCGGCGTCGGGATCGGTCTTGCCCATCACGATGAAGATCTTGCAGTTCGGATGCGCGGCGTTGGTGATGAACCACTTGCGGCCGTTGATCACGTACTCGTCGCCCGCGCGCTCGATGCGCGTCGTGATGTTCGTCGCATCCGACGACGCCACGTCGGGCTCCGTCATCGCGAACGCCGAACGGATCTCGCCGCGCAGCAGCGGCAGCAGCCACTGCTCGCGCTGCTCGGGCGTCGCGAACATGTGCAGCAGCTCCATGTTGCCCGTGTCCGGCGCGTTGCAGTTGAACACCTCCGACGCCCAGCTCACGCGCCCCATGATCTCGGCGAGCGGCGCGTATTCGAGGTTCGTCAGGCCCGTGCCGGGCTCGTCGCCCTTCAGGTGCGGCAAGAACAGGTTCCACAGCCCCTCCGCCTTCGCGCGTTCCTTCAGTTCCTCCATGAACGACACGGGATACCGGCCCGCATGCACTTCGTCGTTCCACTGGCGGATGCGCGGCACGATGTGTGCGTCCATGAATGCGCGCACGCGCTCGCGCAGTTCTTCCACTTTCGGGGTGTAGCCAAAGTCCATGATCGACTCCTCGAGATTCCGTTTTTCCGTTCGGTCAGAAGGCCGAGACACCGCCGTCGACGGCGACGGCCTGCCCGGTCAGGTAAGTGTTTTCCTTCGCGCACAGCGTCAGCATCGTCGCGACGATTTCGTCGGGCCGGCCGAGCCGCTTCATCGGCGAGCCCTGCGCGAGAAAATCCTGGCGATCGCCGATATCGCTGTCGGTGACCATCGGCGTCGTGCTGTAGAACGGGCACACCGCGTTCACGCGAATGCCGTGACGCGCGTATTCGAGCGCAGCCGTCTTCGTGAGCCCGACCACCGCATGCTTCGACGCCGCGTACGCGGCCAGCTTCGGCGCGCCGCCGAGCCCGGCCATCGACGCGACGTTCAGGATCACGCCTTCGCGCTGCGCGAGCATCTGGCGGATCTGGTGCTTCATCCCGAAGAACACGCCCTTCGCGTTCACCGCGAAGCTCAGGTCGAGATCGGCTTCGTCGGTATCGATCAGCGCCTTCATCGGCGGTGCGATGCCCGCGTTGTTGATGCCGACGTCGAGCCGCCCGAAACGCGCGGCGGCTTCGTGCACCAGCGCCGCGACGTCCGCTTCGACACGCACGTCGCAGCGCTGCGCGATCACGTCGGCGCCGGCCGCGCGCAGTGGCGCGGCCACGCGTTCGAGCGCTTCGCCGTTCAGGTCGCCGAGTACCAGCCGCGCGCCCATCGCGGCCAGTTCGCTCGCGAGCAACGCGCCGAAGCCGCTTGCGGCGCCGGTGATCATCACGGCCTGCCCGGCGTAGCTGTCGATTTTCATCGTGCGCTCAGATCGTCAGGCCGCCGTCGACGACGATGCATTCGCCGTTCGTGTAGCTCGCCGCGTCCGACACGAGATACAGCACGGTGCCGGCCATCTCGCGCGGCTCCGCGTGGCGGCGCAGCGGGATCTTCGCCATCCAGTTCTCGTAGATGTCCTTGTCGGCGAACAGCGCGCCCGCGAACTTCGTTTTCGTCAGGCCCGGCAGCAGCGCGTTCACGCGAATGCCGAGCGGCCCGCATTCCTTCGCGAACGCCTTCGTCATGTTGACGACCGCAGCCTTCGTGATCGAGTAGATGCCCTGACGATCGCCCGGCTGCAGCGCGTTCACCGACGCGGTGTTGACGATCGCGCCGCCGCCGTGCGTCTTCATCAGCTTGCCGGCCTCGACCGACATGAAGAAGTAGCCGCGGATGTTCACGTCGACGGTCTTCTCGTACGCAGCGAGATCGGTATCGAGGATGTGCCCGAAATACGGGTTCGCGGCCGCGTTGTTCACGAGGATGTCGAGCCGCCCGTGCTTGCCGCGGATATGCTCGAACGTCGCGGCGATATCTTCCAGCCGCCCGACGTGGCACGCCAGCGCCTCGGCGCGGCCGCCCGCCGCGACGATCGCGTCGGCCACGGCCCGGCAGTCGTCGAGCTTGCGGCTCGACACGATCACGTGTGCGCCCTGCTCTGCAAGCAGCTTCGCGATTTCCTCGCCGATGCCGCGGCTCGCGCCCGTCACCAGCGCGATCTTGCCGGTCAGGTCGAACAGATTCGTTGCCATGTCGTTGTGCTCCTCCATTGATGGTTTGTCATGTCGCCGTTCTGCGATCCCGGCGATGTCAGCGATTTCAGTGATTTCAGCGATGCGCGTCGATCACGCCGACGGCCAGTTCGGCCAGCCGCCCGGCCATTTCGCCGACGCGCAGCGCTTGCTCGCTCGACGCGTTGCCCTGCAGCGCGCGCGCCTTCACGCCCTGCGCGATCGCCGCGAGGCGGAAGAAACTGAACGCGAGATAGAAGTGCCAGTCGCGGATCGGCTCGATCCCGCGCAATTCGCAATAACGCGCGACGATCGCCGCTTCGTCCGGTACGCCGAGTTCGGCGCGATCCAGGCCCGCGATCCCGCGCACCTGCCCGCCGGACGGCAGCCGCAGGCACATGCAGAAATACGCGAGATCGGCGAGCGGGTTGCCGAGCGTCGACAGTTCCCAGTCGAGCACGGCCTGCACGCGATAGCTGTCGCGCGCGAACATCAGGTTGTCGATCCGGAAATCGCCGTGCACCAGCGCCGGCCGGCCCGTGTCCTCGGGGCACGCCTTCGGCAGCCAGTCGATCAGCGTCTCCATCGCGTCGAGGCGCCCGGTTTCGGCCGCGCGATACTGCTTCGTCCACACGCCGATCTGGCGCTCGAAGTAGTTGCCGGGGCGGCCGTAGTCGGCGAGGCCCACCGCGTCGACATCGATGTCGTGCAACGCGGCCATCGTCCGCAGCAGCGCGTCGTAGCACGCCGCGCGATCGGCCTTCGGCAGTTCCGGCAGCGCGGGATCCCAGAAGATCCTGCCGTCCTCGAAGCTCATCACGTAGAACATGCTGCCGATCACGTCGCGGTCGACGCACAGGTGATACGGACGCGCGACCGGCACCGCGGTGCCCGACAGCGCGGTCAGCACGCGGAATTCGCGGTCGACCGCATGCGCGGATTTCAGCAGTTCGCCCGGCGGCTGGCGGCGCAGCACGTAGCGGCCGCTCTTCGCGTGCAGCAGGAAAGTCGGATTCGACTGGCCGCCGGCAAACTTCTCCGTGTCGACCGGGCCTTCGAAGCCCGGCACGTGCGCTTCCAGATAGCGCGTGAGGCGGGCTGTGTCGAGTTGCTGGGAAGGGTTCGTCATCGTCGCGATCGTTCGTGGGTCAGCCGTAGGTTCGCAGCGCGAGTCGTTCGGGATCCTCCAGATGCGGGATGCCGTTGAACGACGCGAGGTGGAACGCATCGGCGTTGAAGAAAAACTGCGAAAGACTGCTGTTGCGGATCTGCAGGTTCAGCGCGATCGCGCTCGACGGCGGCGCCGCGAGCACCTGCTGCACGGTGACCGCGATCGGGCCGCCGGAGCTCACCGCGAGCACGCGCTGGCCGCCGCCGTGGCGGATCGCGGCGCGCGCATCGGCGACGCGCTGCTGGAACTGCGCCCAGGTCTCGGGGGCCGCATCGCCGAGCTTGTCCTCGGACCACAGCTGCAGCACCTGCCGGAGCGCACGGAAATATTCCTTCATCGATCCGTCTGCGCGCCGCGCGATCTCCGGATAGTCGCCGGCGGCCGCCGCGAACAGCCCGTGGAAATCGTATTCGTTCAGGCCCGGATGACGGTCGTACGGCACGCCTTCGCGGCCCATCCCGCGCAGGATCGCGTCGACCGTCTGCGCGTGGCGGTTCAGCGTGCCGCAGATCACACGGTCGAACACCAGGCCCTGCCGCGCGAAGTATTCGCCGAGCCAGACGCCCTGCTGCTCGCCGGCCGCGGAAAGCCGGTCGTAGTCGTCGGTGCCGAACGACGCCTGCCCGTGCCGTACCAGAAAGAGTTCAGCCATCGCATGCCTGCCGGATCAGAAGGATTCAGCATAGCGAGCGGGGGTGCATTTTTGAAATTTATTTTCTGAATCGACCAGTATTCATTTCATGAATTCAACCGCCCCGGCCTGACTCGTTCGTGAGACGCCGCCCGGCGGCACGCAAATTGCGGCGCCAACCGCCGTCAAGTCGACAACGTTCCAGGAGGGATGCGATGCTCGGTACCATCCTTATCGTCATACTGATTTTGTTGCTCATCGGAGCATTTCCTACATGGCCGCACAGCCGAAGCTGGGGCTACTGGCCATCGAGCACGGTCGGGCTGATCGTCGTCATCGTCGTCGTGCTGGTGCTGCTGGGTCAAATTTGACGTCCGGCGGCGCCGGTCGTGCTGCCGGGAAGCCTGTTCGGGGCCGGTTACGCCGGCCGCGTGAATCCGGATCAGCACTTCGCCGCGCCCCGGCGGCGTCCTGCCGGGAGCGCGGCCGCATGGCGCCGCTTACTCGCGCGTCCAGCCGTTCTGATAGAGCTGCCCGGCCAGCACACCGAGGCGCGACGCAAGCACGTAGTTCTCGCCGTCCTCGATCAGCGCCGAACGCACGTCGCGGAACAGCTTCTCGATCGGGAACTCGCGCGTGGTGCCGTTGCCGCCGAACAGCTGGAACGCCTCGTGCGTGATCTTCATCGCTTCCTCGGTCACGCTCACCTTGGCCTGCGCGGTTGCATACGGATGGCTCTGCGGCGACAGGCGCGAGAACGCGAGGCTGCGGCGCGCGATCGCACGCGCCATCTCCAGCCGGCGCAGCATCTCGCCGATGCGCAGGTGCGTCATCTGGTGATCCATCAGCAGCGCGCCGCCCTGCTTGCGCTCGTGGCAATACGCGAGCGCCAGTTCGAACGCGGCGCGCGCCGCGCCGACGAACACCTGGCACATGTGCGTGCCGGCGTACGACCACGTCGAAGCGAGGTTGCCGAGATAGTCGTCCTTCAGCGCGACCGCGAAGCGCTTCGGCACCTTCACGTTGTCGAAATAGATCTCGCCCTGCGGCAGCGCGCGCTGGCCGATCTTGTCGAGCGGCTTGCCGCGCGACACGCCCGGCAGATCGAGCGGCAGGATCATCGCGATGCCGTTCGTGAATGCGCTGCGCTCGCCTTCGCCGTAGAACCCGTCGCCGTAGTCGGCCGCCATGTATGCGAGCGCGACCTGCGCGACCGACCCGTTCGAGATCCACGCCGAGCTTTGCCCGTTGATCACGATTTCATCGGCGCCGACCTTCGCGGACACGTTGCCCACCGGCTGCCTGCCGTTCGCGCTGAGTTCCTGCCGATACAGTATGGCCGCGTCCGACCCGCGATCGGGCTGCGTGTTCATCCAGCAGCCGACCTTGCCAGCGCACATCTCGATCAGTTCCTGATTGCCGACCGTCTGCGCCATCATCAGCGGCATCGTCGCGGCGCCGATCGATACGGCGAGGCCCGAATCGCCCCAGCCGAGTTCCTCGCCGATCAGCGACTCGATGCGCACGGCCGTCTCTGGCGGAAACTGCGCGATCAGTTGCGGATCGAGCCCGAGCTTCGCACTCTCGACGATCGCGGCCCAGTACGGCGAGCCGGGTGCGATCACCTCCTCCGGCGTCATCCGGTCGAGCTCGCGGCCGATCGGCCGCAGCACGTCGCGCGCAAAGCGGTGAACCGTGTGCTGGATTGCGCTTTCCTCTTCGCTCAGCGGCGTCTCGAAGCCGGTCAAGCCGACCAGCGGCAGCGCCGCGGACTTGTTCAGACGAATCATCTCCGTTCTCCTCCTGGACTCGAATCATGTCGACCAGGCAGCGGACGCGCCCGGCCATCCCACATCTAGTAATACATACCAAACATAGGTCATCATGACAAATACAGGGAGCAAAAAAAAGACAGGGTATTCCCCTGTCTGCTCCTGCGTGGCGGCTGTGAGGTCCGGCCGCTATTTGCCGGCGGGCACCGCTAACGTGCCATAGGCGAGCGCGCGAGACGTCGCCGCGAAATACGCGTCGAGCGCCTGCGTGTGCCGCCCGGTGCCGTACTGCATCGCGAGGCCGTCCGCCAGCGCGATGAGCATCGTCGCCGCATGCCGGCTGTCGGCCGCGCTGAATGCGGGATTGACGGTGCGCAGCAGTTGCGCGAGATCACGCGTCAGCGTCGCATACCATTCGTCGTAAAGCTTGAAGCACTCGGGATCGGTCGCCGCGAACGACAGGAAGTGCCGGAACAGTGCGTTGTACTTGGCATCCTTCGCATCTCGGATCGAGCGCTCCACGATCTCCTCGAACACGTCGCGCGGCGACGCGTCGCTGCTGAGCGCGCGCTTCATGTCGTCCAGGTACGTATCGATGACCGGCTCGATGACGGCCCGCAATACGGCGATCCGGGTCGGGAAGTAGTACTGCAGATTACTGACGCTGATGCCTGCCGCCGCGGCAACCGCGCGCTGCGAGAATTCCAGCGGGCCGCCTTCCAGCAGCAGCTTCCGCGCGACACGAATAATCGTGTTGCGGGTGCGCAGGCCTTGCGCCCGCAAACCGTCCGGGTTGCTTGCCGCTGCGGTGGTGGCAGTCGAAGTGCGCCGCTTTTTGCCGCTGCGCTGCTCGTTGGGCACTGTCATCGTGTTCGTCGTGAAGGTGGCGTTTCGGCTTCGTCGAATTGACGCTCCGTACCTTACGGAGCGCCAACGACTATACCCGATGCGAGCCTCATTTTCCATCGAGCCGCCCGTCGGCGGGGCAGTCCGGCCGGATGCACGTTTCAGCGTCGTGACGATCGCTTGCGCCGCTACATCTTCCGCGCCTTGCGGTTCACGCGCTCGTCGAGCAGGTTCGCGACGCCGAGCATCGCATTCATCGCGCACCATCGCAGCGGCTCCGGCGGCACCGATGGCGTCTTGTGCGTCAGCGCCTCGAGCAGCGGCGATTGCTCGCCCTGGATCCGCTCGGCCAGCACGCGCCCGATCAGCGACTGCGTGCCCACGCCATGCCCCGAGCATCCGGCCGTATAAAACACGTTCCCGTGCTTGCCGGCCGCGCCGACCACCGGCAACGCGTCGCCGGCGAACGAGATATAGCCGCTCCAGCACGCGCGCACCGGCACGTTGCCCAGTTGCGGAAAGCGCGCGTGCAGCGCCTTCACGAGCGCGCGATACGCGTCGTCGTCCGGCACGTTCGGCGTCTGCGAACCGTAGACGTAATGCAGCCGCTTGGTCGTCAGCAGCAGCGTGTTGCGGGCGGTGAGGCGATGGCTCTCCATCGTCAGGTGCGACGTGACGATGCCCTCGCGACGCGGCCAGCCGAGCGCCGCGAGTTGCGCATCGGACAGCGGCTCGGTTTCGAGCGCCGACACGCGCAACGGCATCACCTTGTCGCCGAGCAGGCCGAGCTGCGGCGTGTAGGCGTTGGTGGCGAGCACCAGCACCGGCGCACTCGCGCTGCCGCGTGCCGTGCGCACGCGCACCGTCTCGCCTTCGTCGAAATCGAGCAGCGCGGTGTTCTCGTAGAGCTTCACGCCGGCCGCGAGCGCGGCGCGCCGCAACCCCGTCACGTACTTGCCGGGATCGAGCGTGCCGCCGCCCGGCACATACGCGCCGAACAGGAAGGCCGGCGGAATCCCGCGCGCGCGCATCGCCGCGCCGTCGAGAAACTGCGCGGGCGAGCCGAGTTCGATGCCGGTTTCCATGCTCTCGCGCAAACGCTTCTCCTGCGACGGATGCACGCCCGCGCGGATGATGCCCGACGCACGGTAGTCGCAGTCGATCGCATATTCGGCGAGCTTGCGCTCGACGTAGGCCACGCCTTCGTCGTAAAAGCCGACGATCTGCTTTGCCTGTTCGCGCCCGACGCGCTTGAGAAACAGCTCGTATTCGAGCCCCTGGCCACCGGCGAGATAACCGGCGTTGCGCCCGCTCGCGCCGAAGCCCGCGAACTCGCGTTCGAGCACGACGACGCTCGCGCCGCGCGCGGCCAGTTCCAGTGCGGTGGACAGGCCGGCAAAACCGGCGCCGACGACGATCACGTCCGCGCGGACGTCGCCTTCGAGCTGCGGCTGCGCATCATCCGGCGCCTCGATCCATCCGCCGACGGGACGATACTTCTGCAACGCGGCGTCGGCCCGGATTTCCTCGCCCCAGCGCGCCAGCGGCCCGGCCGCGGCCGCGCCCACTGCCTGCATCGACGCCGCCGCGCCGACGCCGTCCGGCGCGCGCCGCGCCGCCTGCCCTGCCCGCCCGAGCGCCATCGCGCCATGTGCGTCGCTCATGTCCGCCTCCGTCAGTCCCTGCTGAGAATGTGAATCGCCAGCGCTGCTTCCTCGACGCCCTGCAATCCGCCGCCGTTTTCCTGGATCGCATGGCGCGCGCCCTGCACCTGGCGCCCGCCCGCCTCGCCGCGCAACTGCGTGACCAGCTCGTACAGCTGCCCGATGCCGGTCGCGCCGAGCGGATGGCCCTTCGATTCGAGGCCGCCCGACGTGTTGATCGGGATCCGCCCGCCGAGCGTGAATTCGCCCCGCTCGGCAGCCGGGCCGCCTTCGCCGAACGGCACGAAGCCGAGGTTCTCGGCCTGGATGATTTCGCCCATCGCAGACGCGTCGTGCACTTCGGCGACGTCCATGTCCTCCGGCCCCACGCAGGCCTGCTCGTAGGCCTGCAGCGCGGCAAGCCGGCCGATGTGCTTGTGCGGCTCGTCGATGCGCCGACGCGTGAAGCTGCGCAGCACGCTCGCGGCGATCCGGATGCAGCGGCTGCGATCGGCGCCGATGCGCTCCAGCCCTTCGTCGGTGCAGAGGATCGCGGCCGCCGCGCCGTCCGACAGCGGTGCGCACATCGGCAGCGTGATCGGGTACGTGATCGGCGCCGCCGCGAGCACCTCGTCGATCGTGAACGGCTGGCGGAACTGCGAATACGGGTTGTGCACCGAATGCCCGTGGTTCTTCGATGACACGGCGGCGATCTGCCGCTGCGTCGTGCCGTACGTGCGCATGTGATGCCGGCACAGCGCCGCGTAGATCTTCATGAAGCGGCTATACGGGCGGTCGGATTCGGAGCCGGGCGGCGACTCGATCCCTTCGCCGAGCTGCGCGAGCATCGCGAAGTTTTCGTCGATGCGCGACACGTCCCAGCCCGCCTCGAACAGCGCGAAGGATTTCGCCTTGTCCGCGACGTTCATCTTTTCCGCGCCGAGCGCGAGCGCGACGTCGCACGCGCCCGACTGAAGCTGCCGCACGGCCAGGTGCACGGCCGTACTGCCGGACGCGCATGCATTCTCGACGTTGAACACCGGAATGCCTTCGAGGCCGATCTTGCTGAACACGACCTGACCCGGAATCGACAACTGCCCCTGCAGCGGGCCGTTGGTGATGCCGGCGTAGAACGCCGCGCGAATCGCATCGGCATGGCAGCCCGCGTCGCGCAACGCACGCTGCAGCGCCTCGCGCGCCAGGTCGTCGAGGCTACGGTCGAGGTGCCGGCCGAACACGGTCATCGAAATGCCGGCGATGTAGATGTTGCTCATCGTCTGGAATCCATATGAAATGGGCTTATATCCTGCGCTGCTGGCCCTGCCAGTACTGTTCGCGCAGGTCCTTCTTCAGCACCTTGCCGGCCGTGCTGCGCGGCAGCGCGACGACGAAGTCCACGCTCTTCGGCGCCTTCACCGAGCCGAGTTTCTCCTTGCACAGCGCGACGAGCTCGTCCGCGCTCACGTGCTGGCCGGCATTGAGTTCGACGACGGCCTTCACGGCCTCGCCCCACTTGTCGTCGGGCACGCCGATCACCGCGCAGTCCTGCACCGCCGGATGTGCCCAGATCACCTGCTCGACCTCGCTCGGATAGACGTTGAAGCCGCCGCTGATGATCATGTCCTTCTTGCGGTCGGTGATGTGCAGATAGCCTTCCGTATCGAGATGACCGATGTCGCCGGTGTGCAGCCAGCCGTCGACGATCGTCTCGGCCGTCTTGTCCCGCGCGTTGTAGTACCCCTTCATCACGAGATCGCCGCGCACGCAGATCTCGCCGGTCTCGCCCTGCTTCAGCACGTCGCCGCGATCGTCGACGATCTCGACGCGCACCAGCGGATTCGGGCGGCCAACCGACGACAGCCGCTCGTCCGGTGCGAGCCGGCCGTCGACGAAGTGCTCGGCCGGCGTCAGGTACGAGATCGACGCGGGGGCTTCGGTCTGCCCGTAGCCGCCCGTCATCACCGGCCCGAATACATCGATCGCGCGCTTGAGCTTCTCGACCGACATCGGCGCCGCGCCATACAGGAAGTAGCGCAACGACGAAAAATCGACGTTGTCGATGCCCGGGATGTCGAGCAGCCGGTAGATGACGGTCGGCGGCAGGAAGAACTCGGTCACGCGGTGCTTCACGATCGCGCCGAGCAGCAGCGCGGGGTCGGGCTTCGGCAGCACGACCACCGTGCCGCCACGCGCGGTGCATGGCAGCGACAACATGCCCGCCGTGTGCGTCATCGGCGCCGCGGCGAGATTCACCGGCCGCTCGGCGCCGTACGTCATCGCAATCATGAATTGCGCGAAATACGTCTGCAGCGAGCGGTGCGTGTTCATCACGCCCTTCGGCGCACCGGTTGTGCCACCGGTGGCCGACAACGCGACGACGTCGTCCATCGCGTATTCGACGGCCGGCAGCGTCGCCGGCTGGCGCCCGCTCCAAGTGGCCAGCGACGGCGCCCACGACAGGTCGGCGTCGAGGCACACCCACAGCCGGATCTTCGGCAGGCTCGGCCGCAGCGCGTCGATCGCGGACGCGAACGCCTGGTGGAAGAACAGCACTTCGCAGTCGAACGCATCGAGCACGTACTGGTTCTCCGCAGGCGCATTGCGCCCGTTCACCGGAATGTACGCGAGCCCGGCCCGCCACATCCCGAGCGCGCAGCTCCAGCCGATCACGTCGTTGTCCGCCCACACAGCCGCCTTCGTCTCCTTCGCGAAGCCGGCGGCAAGAAGTCCGTTGGCGATGCGGCACGACAGCTCGCCGATCTCCTGGAACGTATAGCTGCGGTCGCCCTGGATATAGGCAATGCCGTCGGGATTGATGCGCCACCCGCGGTCGTAGAAATCGATAATGGCCATTTCACAGGTTCCGTTGAGTCTGTACCGGTAATGCGGCGGCCGTCACAGTTGCGTGACCGTGGCGCGCGCGAGCCCGCGCTGCTCGAGGAAGCCGAGCAGGTAGCGATGGCCGAACGCCTTCGAACCCGATGCGAAGCCGACCTTCGCGGTATCGCCGTCCAGGAGCTTGATGGCGCCCGCTGCATGCAATGCACCGGTTGCGATGTACGGCGTGATGCCATGCAACGTCGCGCGGACTGCGTTAAGGTGGCCACGACCGATCGCGAAGTCGACCGTGCGATGAAGCGACGTACGCTCGCGCGGTGGCATCGACGGCGTCGTCGAATCCACGATCTGCTTCAGCACTGCGTCCTGCTGTTCGCGCGGCAAGTGCTTGTACTCCGCATCCCATTTCTGGCCGAGCGCATGCACCATCTGCATCGCGTTGTTATCGTAGAAACCGACGGACGAGATACAGCTGCGCACACGCGCGTCATGCTCGAAGTACACCGGCAGGGACGTGCCGCCCCACGGCAGCGAGAACACCGGCTGAATGAAATCCGGGGAGACGATGCTGAACGAAGCGTGCTGTTCGTGCGGCACCAGCTGCTTTTCCCACAGATAGCAGGCTTCCTGTCGATACCCTTCGAAGATGGTTGCCGTCGAACCGACACTTACGCCGGCGCCTGCGCCCCGCGGGCCGCGCGTAAGCGTTGCGGTTTCCAGCGCATCGATGCCCGGCGTCTCGAGTGCCAGCTCCGCGGCAATTTCCGCGAACGAGTACATGTACGCAACCGAAGGGGACAGCAGCAGCCCTGCCTGCCGATACAGTTCGCCGAACTGTTCGCGGACCTGGCGGATATAGTGCTGTTCGCCCGTGGTGTCGAGGTAATGACAACCCGCCTTGAGCGCTGCTTCGACAGACACCAAACCGAAATTGAAGAACGGTCCGACCGTGTTGCATACGACCTTTGCGCCACGGAATGCGTTGACGAGCGAATCGACGCTGTGATCCGCTTCGATGATCTCGAAGTTCGCCGATTCGAGGCGCACGACGCGCTGCGCCATCATTTCCTTCGTGCGGCCCGCGTTGCGCGCGACCGCGGTGAACGGGATGTTCTGGTCGATCAGCCAGTCCATGATCAACATGCCGGTGTAACCGCTTGCGCCATAAACGACGACGGGGTGCTTAGCCATGGTTGTCTCCTGAAACGTACGTTGTTCAAAATCGATTCGGCCGAACGCCGGGTACTGCCGCTTCACATCCGGGGGGTGTTTCTTTCATAGAACACATTACCAATCTTAGGTCACTATGACAAAGTAAGCGGCAAAGAAAAAGGCAGGGTATTCCCGGTCCTGTCGCGCGGCCGGCATCATCGGGCCGCACCGTCGGCACTGCCCGGCGACAGGCCGGCCAGATAGTGCGCAACTGCGCGCGTGTCGTCGCCCGACAGTGTCGCGGCGACGCCATTCATCGCGCCGCCCGGATCGTGGCGCTGGCCCGATCGGAACGCCGCGAGCTGCGCCTCCAGGTAAAGCTGCCCCTGGCCCGCGAGACGCGGTGCCTGGTCCCTGCCCGTCAGCGCCGCGCCGTGGCATGCCCGGCAGCTTCTGGCCTCCACCAGCGCCATCCCGCGCTTGTCGAGCGCGGCGTCGGCCGGCACCGTCTCGTTACGCGCCGACGCCTGCCGTGCGAAATAGGTCGCCAGCGCGTCGATCTTCGCGTCGTCGAGTTCGCGCGCGAGCGGCCCCATATACGCGTTGCCGCGCCGGTCGCTCGCGAACGCGCGCAGTTGTGCGGCGAGATACGTGGCCGGCTGCCCGGACAGCGACGGATACCACGCGTTCTGCGACTGGCCGTGCACGCCGTGGCAGAAGAAGCACGTCTCCTGCGGCTGCGGCCACGCGCCGCCATTGGTTTTGTCCGCGTCGCCGATCGCGGCCATCGCCTTCTGGTAACGCATGCCGTCGACGAGGTCGGGCCCGAACAGCACGCCTGCCGCCACCACACCGGCTACCGCAAGCGCGGCGCCGATCGTCAGTGTTCGTTTCATTCAGGCCTCCCTGCCGCGGCCGGCCAGTTTGCCGAGCGCCTGCAGCGCCGCGCGATGCCCGGAGCGCACCGCACCGTCCATCGCGCCTGGCCAGAGGTCGGCCGTCTCGGTGCCCGACCAGATCAGCCGGCCGACCTCAGGACGCAGGAACTTGCCCCACCTCGTCCAGAAGCCGGGCGGCAGCGGATGAATGCACTGCAGCGTCCATGGATCGACGCGGCCCCAGTCGTAGTCGTGAAACTGCGTCGGATGCAGCGCCTTGTCGCCGAGCGCGCGAGCAAAGATCGCCGACAGCGTCCGCTCGGCGCCCTTCGGGTCCGTCGGCAGCGCGCCCGGCGCGACGAATGCGGCGAGCACGCCGACCGAACCGTCCGGCGGCGAGTTGTCGTACGCCATGAAGACCGGGCCGCCGACCTCGAAGATCTGCCCGTTGTAGCCGTCGTCTCGCCAGAACGGACGCTCGTACACATGCACGGTCTTGCGCATCGGCGCGTTGGCCGGCCAGTTCCGGTGCAACTGCGCGCGGCCGTCCGGCAGCGGCGGATCGAACACGATCTGGTTGCACAGCGCCGGATTGAGCGCGACGATCACGCGCCGCGCGCGGATCGTGCCGCGATCGGTCTGCAAGTCGACCACCTCGCGATCCCATCCCGAGATCTTGCGCACCGGGCAGGACAGCTGCACCTTCGCGCCTAGTTCGTTCGCCATCCTGACGCTCAATACCTGTGAGCCGCCGACGAAGCGCGTTTCCTGCGCGCCGCCCTTGATCGATTCGAGTTTCGCGTAATCGCAGTCGGCACTGTTGATCATCGACAGGTAATGCAGCAACCCGAGCTGCGCCGGTGCACCGCCGAGCGACAGCTTGGCCGCGACGCCGAGGAAGTATCCGTCCTCGTAGGTCACGCCCTGCTTGAGCAGCCAGTCGCCGTAGGTCAGCTTGTCGAGTTCCGCCGCATGCCGTGCGGTCCAGGGCTCGCGGGACGGCACGCCGCGCGCGAGCGCGCCGAGCTTCGTGCCGATCGCGTCGTCGCCGCCCGAGCCGCCGTGAAGATCCTGCGCGACGCGCGCGTCGCCGGCCAGCACGACCGTCTTGCCCGCGTACCAGGTCGGGAACGTATCGACGCCGAGTTCGCGCGCGAGATCGGCGATCGCCGTTTGCCCGGGGCCGATCCACTGGCCGCCGGCTTCGGACACGACGCCGTGCCCGAGGTCGTGGTTGAAAGTCCGGCCGCCGACGCGATCCCGCGCCTCGACAACGACGAACGATTCGCAACCGGCACGCTTCAGGTCGCGCGCGGCGGTCAACCCGGCGAGCCCGGCGCCGATGATGACGACATCGAACACGCCGCGCTCCGCCGAAGCCGACGCCGTGCTTTCCGCGAACGACATCTCTCCGGCCGCGAGCGACGCGGCGCCCACGGCCGCGACGCGCAGTACCTGTCGCCGGGTCTGCGGGTCCGGCTTGTGCTTGCGATTCATCTTGAGTGCTCCATCCTTCCAGGCCTTTTTAGTGGATTCAACTCACGGCGCAGCCAGCACGCCGTCCTGCGAAAACAGGATCGGCTTGCCGCGCGCATCGATCAGCGTCGCGGTGAGCGTCGCGCGATCTGCGCGCTGCGCGACGTCGAACGGGCCGCCTGCGACGCGCTGCGCGAGCGTCAGCCCGTCGAGCCCGACGCCGACCAGCCCGCCGCCGGTCGCGACGAGATCGGTGATCGAGCTGCGCGTGCCGGATTTCAGCGCGGCCCACGTCGCGCCGCCGTCGTGACTTTCGAAAAGGCTGCCGAGCAACCCGCCGACCACGATTCGGCCATCGGGCATCGCGACGCCCGACCACAACGTGCCCTTGCCGCCGGTCGGCAGATAGGTCCAGTTCGCACCGCCGTCGGCCGACTTGAGCACCATCCCCTGTTCGGACACGATGTAAAGCGCCTGCGTGGCGTCGGCGAACACGTGATAGAGATTGCGGTCGGCCTTGCCGCCGCCCGGTGGCTTCGGCAGCGTCGTGCGCGCCCACGTCTTGCCGCCGTCGTGCGTCTGCAGCATCAGCGACCACAGGCCGACGGCAATGCCGTCCCGCGCGTTCGTGAACAGCACCGAGAACAGCGGTTGGTCGACCGACGTATCGAGCCGCTGCGTGACCCACGTGTCGCCGCCGTCGTCGGTCGCGAGAATCCCGCCCCACTGGCCGACGGCCCAGCCGTGCTTCGCATCCGCGAACGACACGGCCGACAGCGTCGCCGCTACCGGCACGCGTTGCGCCTGCCGCCAGGTCTTGCCGTCGTCGTCGGACAGCAGCACGATGCCGTGCTCGCCGACCGCGACGATCCGCGATCCGGCGCGCGCCGCATCCATCAGCATCCGGTGCGTCGGCGCGGCCCAGGCATGCGCGGGCTTCGCGGCCCAGGCCGCAACCGTTCCGTCCTGCGGTTGCGCGAAGGCCGCCGCGGCGGCGCAGAGCGCGGTACAGGCAACGAGCGTCTTGATCATGGAAGAACCTCCGTAGTGGTATGCGCTGGCATCAGTGGCTGAACAGCACCGACCAGCCGGCATGCGCGACGCCGAGCGCGACGACGGCGGGCTTGTCGGCACCCTGCGCGGCCGCCGACTGAGGTCCGGCGTCGCCGTCGTTTGCCGACGGGGCCATAGCCGGTTCGTCGACCGCGACGTGGCGCACACCGACGCGTTGCGCGTCGGTCGCGAACGTGCGGGCCGGCGCGGGTTGTTGCGCAACCGTTTCATGGAAGCGTGCGAAGCCTGTCGCCACGAGGCAAAGTGCGCCGCAAACAGCAAAGGTCTTGACCATGACTGGATCTCCGTCGGGACGTGCGTCTACTTCAGTGGCTGAACAGGCCTGGTGCGCGGGCCGGCTTGCGGCGCGGGAACCAGCGTTCGAGCAGCGACGCGAGCGCGGGCAGCGCGGTCATCGCCATCACCAGATTCACGATGAACATGAATGCGAGCAGCTTGCCCATGTCGGCCTGGAACTTGAGCGCCGAGAAGCTCCACGTCGCGACGCCGATCGCCAGCGTGATCGCGGTGAAGATCGTGGCGACGCCCACTTCGAGCATCGCGTGCTGCACGGCCTTCACGATGTCCTGCCCGCCCGCGAGATGCACCTGCAGCCGGTTGTAGATGTAGAACGCGTAATCGACACCGATGCCGACCGCCAGCACCATCACCGGCAACGTCGCAACCGTCAGCCCGATCTGCAACTCCTTCATGAACCAGTAGCCGATGAAGGTCGCGACCGACAGCGGCACGCAGCACGCGAGCATCGCGCGCCAGTCGCGGTAGGCGAGGAACACGAGCACCAGGATCGCCGCATACACGTAGAGCATCATCGGCAGCTCGCTCTTCTCGACTTCGTCGTTCGTCGCGGCGAGCACGCCCGCGTTGCCCGCGGCCAGCCGCACCGTGATGCCCGGGAACGGATGCGACGCGCGGTATTGCTTCACGTCGTCGAGGATGCGGTTGATCGTCGTCGCCTTGTGATCGGTCAGGAACAGATGCACGGCCGTCATCCCGCAGTCGCGGCTCATGAAGCCCTTCAAGCGCGACACGTCGACCGACACCGCGCCGTAGTTCTCGGCAGCGATCGGCACAACGTTCATCTTCGGGAAATCCTCGTTGTAGCCCTGGTTGTACGCGCGCAGCATCGCCGAGTACGATTGCACCGACACGACGCCCGGCTCGGTCTTCATCGCGGCCGAAAAGTCGTCCTCGTACAGGCCGACCGCCGGGTTGTCGCACGCGTGGCCGGTCGATTCGATCGCCACCGTCAGCCAGTCGAGGCCCATGTCGTAGTTGCCGGCAATCGACGTCGCGTCGCGGTTGAATCGCGCGTCCGCACGCAGTTCCGGCGCGCCCGGCTGCAGCGTGCCGATCACGCGATCGCGGCTTTGCCACGCGGCGAGCGCGAAGATCGCCACCGTCAGCGCGACGGTGATGCCCGCGTACTTCGGCTCCGCCACGCGGGCGAGCACGCGCAGCGGCTTCGCACGCTGCTGCGCGCGCTTCAGCGAATTGTCCGCATAGGTTTTCGTGAAGTTGAAGCACGATGCCGCGACGGGCAGCAGGATCAGGTTCGTCACGATCTTGTACGCGACGCCGAGCGACGCGGTAATCGCCAGCTCGCGCACCATCGGGATCGGGATCAGCAGCAGCGTGATGAACGACACGAACGCGGTGATCAGCGCGAGCACGCCGGGGATCAAGAGGCCGCTGAAGCTGTGGCGCGCCGCATCGAACGAACTCTGCCCGTGCGCGATCTCGCGGACGATGAAGTTCACCTGCTGCACGCCATGCGACACGCCGATCGCGAACACGAGGAACGGCACGAGCACCGCGAGCGGATCGAGGCCGAAGCCGAGCAGCTTCAACGTGCCGAACTGCCACACGAGCGACGTGAGCGAGCACGCGACCAGCAGCACCGTGAAGCGCACCGAATGGCAGTACCAGTACACCGCGAGCGTGGTCAGCAGCAGCGCGACCGCGCAGAAGCCGAGCACGGCCGTCGCACCGTCGGCGATATCGCCGATCTGCTTCGCGAAACCGATGATCTGGATCTCGTAGCCGGCATCCTCGAACGGCTTGCGGATCTTGTCTTCGAGCAGGTGATTGAACGCCACGTAGTCGAGCACCTTGCCGGCGCTGTCCCGCTCGTTCAGCTCGGCCGTGATCATCGCGCTCTCCTCGCCGTGCGACACGAGCGTGCCGACGTAGCCGCCGAGCGTCGTCGCGCGGCGCACGCGCGCCACGATGTCGGACGTCAACTGGTCGGGCGTGACCGTGCCCGGAATGATCGGCTCCGCGCGAAACCCTTCGTCGGTCACTTCGTTGACGAACGCGTTCGGCGTCCACAACGAACGAACGCCGATCCGGTCGACGTTCGGCAGGTACGTGACGGCCTGCGTGACGTCGTACAGCCGCGTCAGCCCCTGCTTCGACCAGATCGAGCCGTGCTTCGCGCGCACGACCACCGTGATCCGGTTCGCGCCGAGCAGGTCGTTCCGGTATTGCTGGAACGTGCGGATGTACTCGTGCCCGATCGGCATCTGCTTTTCGAAACCGGCATCCATGCGCAGTTGCACGGCGAACACGGCCATCGCGACGGTGAACAACGCGATCGCCGCGAGCACGATCGCGCGGTGACCGAAGAAAAGCCTTTCCAGGCGACTGACCAGACGATTGAGCACGACGTTACCCCTTCATGTATTCCGGTGGCGTACGCCACCTGCCACCTGCCGCTTGCCACCCGCCGCCGTCAGAAATTCCGCGTGACGAACAAGCCGACGAAATTGCGGTCCGCGTAAGGCTGGCCCACCGTGTTGTGGCCGCCCCAGAACGAAGTGAAGTTGATGCCGGCCTGCCAGTTCGGCGGGTTCTGGTTGAACAGCACGTAGACGTTCACCGACTTCGCGCCCTGCATGTAATTCGCGGTGAAGGTCGGCGTGTAGCCGTACAGGCCGGTGCTGAACGTCACGCCAGGCGTGACCTGCCAGCCGGGGATCAGCGAGCCGTCGTAGGTCCAGTTGAAGTCGATCGTCGCGCCCACCGAGCTCGAGGTGCCCTGGCCCATCCCGATCGGATAGCCGGCCGCCGACCCGTTGTTCAGCCACGGCAGGTAGCCGGCCTGAGGTACCTGCGTGACGGTCTGGCCGTCGATCGTGCGCGTGACGCCGCTGGATTTCAGGCCCGGGTAGTAGATCCACGTCAGTTCCCAGGTCAGCGCGGCCGAATCGGCGCCGAGCAGCTTCAGGAACGGGTATTCGCTGCGCGTCAGCGCAAGCAGCCCGTTGATGTCGTACTGGAATTTCTTCTTGTCGGCCCATTGCTGGCAGTTGATGCCCGCCACGCCGTTCGTGTTCAGGTCGAGCGGGCCGCCTGCGCCATAGCAGCTCGACAGCGCGACCGCGTCGCGCGGCCGGTACGACAGCTCGGTGCCGATCGCCCACGGGCCGAGCCCGAAGTTCGCGCTGACGCCGAACAGTTGCCGCCGGCCGAGATATGACCATTGCACGGTCCCGTTCGCGAGCGACGCGAGCACCGGCGACTTGTCCGTGTAGTTCAGGTAGTAGAACGCGAAATTCGCGTCGAACGAGCGCGGCGAGTAGTTGAACTTCACGCCGAACTGCGGCCGGTATTTCGCCGGCAGGTTCGTCGTGCTCGGCAGGCCGATGTCGTTGAACGGCGGCCCTGCGTACGTGCCGTTCACGAGCCCGTTCTTGATCGCGTTGAGCGTGTCCTGGTTGCCGGCGGCGCCCGGCCCGCCGATCGCGTTGGCGATCGTGCCCGCGCTCGGGCCGGTCACGTTCAGGTTGTTCGTGTTGATCGTGAACGGCTCGGCACCGCGGCCGAAGCCGTTCGTCACCGACCAGTACGAACCGACCGGCGGGTAGCGATTGCCGTTCCACTGGAACTGGTAATACGCCTCGGTGCTGAACCCGTGCGACAGGTCGGCAGCGAAGCTCGCCATCGGCGCCGGCAGCAGCGCCTGCTTGAGCTGCGAGCCCGGAATCAGCAGCTTCTGCACGTCGATCGAGTTGGTTGCGTTGATGCCGCTCTGCGCGAACATGCTCTCGCCCCAGTTGATCACCTGGTTGCCGAGCCGCACGTGCGCGTTGCGCCCGCCGATCGTGAAATCCTTCTGCGCCCACAGGTCGAGCAGTTGCGCGTTGTACACCACCTGCGCGGCCGCGGTGCTCGACAACGGCGTGCGGTTCGTGTTCTTGGCCATGAAGTCGTACATGCCCGTGCCGCGCACCATGAACTTCAGCCCTTCGCTCGGCATCTTCAGCAGCAGCTCGCTGGTCGCGCTGATGTAGGTGCTGAACGGCTGGCCCTTGCGGTAGTTCAGGTCACCGTTGTCCGCGTAGCCCCACTGGTTGGTGTTCGCGCCCGCGCCGCAGCCGAAGGCGTTCGGGTCGCCGGTGAGCGAGCAACTCGGGTTTTTGGTGCGAATACCGGCGCCGGCCGTCAGGTTCGACACCCACGAGCCCTGCAGTGCCCCGCCTCCCATCGTGAAATCGTACGCATAGGCGCTCGACGTCGCAGCCCCCGCCATTGCAATCGATACCGTAGCATTCCTTACTAATCTTGCCGATTCCATGATCCACCTCCGCCCCTGTTCGATGCCGGCGCACGATCGTTGCGCGCGCCGGTCCTTGTATCCGTCAGCCGGTGACCGTCACCGTTCGCTGACCGAGCGCAGCGATTCCGCCGTATAGAAATCCGACTTGAAGCGCGGATCGTCGGCCTGACCGAACCAGCGAATGTCCTTGCCCTGGCCGATCGACGACGCATCGAACACATAGCGGCCGTTGATCATGTCGTACTGCGCGAGCGGTTCGTTGTCGCAGGTGCCGCCGAGCTCCCATACCGGAATCGGGTAGCTTTCCCGCACCTTCCACAACTTGCCCTGCGCGTCGTAGTCCTCGCCGACGAGCGCGAGCCAACTGTCTTCGTCGAGATAGAACACCTTCTTCGACGCGACGTGCCGCGCGCTCGGCTTCAGCGTCGCTTCGACGACCCACACGCGATGCGTCTCGTAGCGACGGTTCGCGGCAGCGAGGCCGTCAGGCGTCGCGACGTCGTGCAGCTTGTTCTTGAACCGGTACATGCCGAACGCGTTGTACGGGACGAGCATTTCCTTCTTGCCGACCAGCTTCCAGTTGAACCGGTCGAGCGAGCCGTTGATCATGTTGGCCTCGTCGATCAGGTACTGGTTCTCGAAGCCGATCAACGGCGCGTCGTGCGTATAGGCCGGCATGCGTCGCACGCGGCGCTGGCCCGGGAAGTAGTAGTAGGTTTCCGAGTCCTTGTTGAAGTACTGCCGCTGGACGAAGGCCTGCCCGGCCAGCGCGGCCGGCGAGTTCATCTGGAAGTAGACGGCGGCGCTCAACTGGTCGACGTCCTGCGGCGACGCCTTGCCGAGCTTGGCCGACGGGAAGTAGAACGTCTGCGGACCGACCGCGTCGATCCATTCGCTGCTGCCGGGGCGCGGCGAAATGCTCGTGGCGACCTGCGCCCATTCGACGCCTTCGCCGCGATAGCGCATCTCGTAGTTCAGGATCGCTTCGATGCCGCTCTTCGGTTGCGGGAACGGCACTCCCGGCAACGCGGCCGATGCGAGGTTTTCACCGGTCGAATCCAGCTTCGCGGCCGTGAGGTTCGCCTTCGAATTCTGCTCGGCGGCATCCGGTAACTGGCATTCGCGGTGGGACGGGTAGACGTCCATCCGGTAGCCCTTCTTCTGCTTGATCAGCGCAACCTGGCCGGGCGACAGCTTGTCCGCATACTTGTCGACGTTCGCCGCGTCGATCGAGTAGAGCGGCTTTTCGTTGCGATGCTTCCAGAAATCGCCGCGCACCTTGCCCCACTCCCAGCCCGCATCGGGCGATTGCTTGCCGGCGTAGGCCGGCACCGCGCCGTCCTTGCTTGCCGTTCGATCGGCGCCGGCCGGTGTCAGGTCGTCCGCCGCGACGGCCGTGCCGATCGCGAGACATGCAGCGGCCGCGATCGCGGACACGGCCCAGAAACTATGCTTCTTCATCACGGTTCTCCTTCCCACTCCGCCTTCGTTCGCCCGTCGTGGGCGAAACGCGTTCACTCCGACCGCTTTCGTCGACCGACGATTGCGTCGCTCCTTGATCGCGGCCGGCCGGGGGTCCGGCCGGCCGACTGCCGATTGCATTGCCTTCTTCGATTCGCTCGTGCCTTTCCTTCAGGACTGCGATTCATATGGAACGCGAACCCGTCCTGAAATTCGTCGCTGCCGCCCGTCAGTCCTTGCCGGAACCGGCCACCGCTACCGCGCGGACCTCCACGCACAGGCCCGGCAGCGCCAGCTGCGTCACGCCGACCGCGGTCCAGGACGGATAGCGGTTCGGGAAATACTCGTCCTTGACTGCCGCAAAGCCCTCGGTCTCGCGCTGCAGATCCGTATGAAATGTCGTCAATTCGACGACGTCGGCGAGGCTCGCGCCTGCCTCCTCGAGGATCATCTTCAGGCACTCGAACGCGATCCGCGCCTGCGCCTGCACGCCGTCCGCCGGCTGCATCTGCGCGTCGAGGCCGACCTGACCCGAGACCCAGATCGTGTCGCCGACACGCGTCGCCGGCGAGAAGTGGTACGCGTCGTACCACGGCTGGAATGCGGGCGGAACGATCGATTGCCGCTTGGGGGTAGCTGCCATGATGAAAATCTCCTGGCTCAGACGAGTTGACGGAAACACGGTGCCCGGAACGGATCGCCTGCCTTCAACGCGGCGAGTTCCTCGACGAACAGCACGCCGGCGGGCGTGAAGCCCGAGCGGCTTTCATCGGGCAGCGGGCTGAACACCGCGTCGTCGCCGAAGAAGCGCAGCACCAGCGTGTGGCGATCGGGGAAATCCGCATCGACCGCGCCACCGCCGTGCAGCACGCCCGGATGGAGCAGCAGCACGTCGCCCGGCTTCGTTTCCCACGAGACGATGTCGTACGCGCCCGGCGCCGCGCGGCGTTCGGCTTCGATGTTCGGCAGGCGCGGCCACACGTCGCCGCCATGGAGCGGGTCGGTCGGGTCGTCGGCATTCTGGAACGTGGTGCCGTCGTGGCGCACGCCGTGATGCGAACCGCGTACGATCTCCAGCGCATTGCGCTTCGGCACGGCCTCGAAGCTGATCCATGCGTTGCCGAAGTGCATCCCCTGCCATGGCAGGTACGACGTGTCCTGGTGCCACGGCGAGCGCGCGCTCTTGCCGCCGCCCTTCATGAACAGCTCCTCCGCGAAGTACCACACGTGCTTCGAGCCCCACAGGTCGGCGAACAACTGCCCGAACGGCAGCGTGCCGACGAGTTCGTCGAGCCGTGCCTTCGCATACGGGTTCGCGTTGTCGTTGTGCGACTTGTACTCGGTGCCGTCGAGCAGCGTCGTCGCCATCGGGCCCGGGTTCTCCATCCCCCAGTCGAACACTGCGCGGCATTGCGCCAGTTGTTCGTCGTTGAGCACGCCTTCGACGAGAACCGCACCATCCTCGAAGAAAGCCCTGCGTTTGGCTGCATCCATCGTAGATCTCCTGATTCGTCCAACGATAGCCGGCGATCAACCTCGATTGCCGACCTTTTCAGTAGAACATGGTGACAATGTTAGGTCATCATGACAAAAATAAAATAAAGAAATAGACGGGGTATTCCCTGTTTTGTCTGCATGATCGAACGAGCATCGCGACGGGCTGCCGGCCCGTCATGGCAATCGGCTTTCGGCCTTCATACAAGCTTGCGACGAAGCGCGGCCGGCACGTGGTCGCAACGTCATCCGCGCACGCGGCCGCATACCTCTTGTCCGCGAAGATCGCGCGCGGCGCCGGGCAGGCGTTCGCGCGTCGCGTCGCGCCGCTGCGCACGGGTCAGGCGGGTCGCTTCCATCGGCACGCTCCGCCACCGCCACGGCCGGCCGGCTGCGGTCCACAAACCCCGGTCTATTTTTCAGTACAGCTACTCATTTCGGATACGACAACACGCCAGCACCGTCACGACTTCGCCCCTGTTCCCGCTCCAGCGCGCAATACGCGTAATAGATCACGACCGTGAAGTACGACCACGTGAGCAACGCGAGTACGTAGAAGTTGAACACGACATTGGTCTCGTCGCCCGGTATCTTGTAGAAGTCGTAGATGCACGCGATCGCCAGCGACGCGGCGAGCGCGACGAGCGTCGTCAGCGCATGAAACGCGTGCCCGGCGCGCAGCAGCCGCATCACGAAGCCGGCGAGATAGATCGCGAGCAACGTCCACATCGTCACGTAGAAATACGGCAGCGGGCCTTTCAGGAAATCGGCCGTTACCAGTGCGATCGTTCCGACGGTCGCGAGCACGAACAGCATCACGTCCTGCCACACCGACGGCCGGTAGCCGTGCGTGACGGTCATCAGGCCCGCGACGGCGATGACCGGCATCCCGAACCCCCGCGAGAATGCATCGAGAAAGTGCGAAATGGCGTACGACACCGGGGATTCCGTCGCGAAAAAGATCAGCGCATTGGTCGCGGAGATCGTGACGATCCACCATTCGAAGCCGAGCAGGAAGTTGCGCTTGCGGACGAACTTGAAGCCGTACACGCCAGTCGTCGTCGCAAGCGTCGCGCTGGCAAGACAAAGAGCAAGTGATCTGTGATCCATGGTGAGAACTCCCGAGGTCGATTGCTTTCGATGATTCACTGTTTGCCGGGGCCGACACTCGCGAGATAGGTCGCGACCGCCGCGCGATCGTCCGCCGACAGCGCCTGCGCGACGCGCTGCATCGTGCCCGTGGCCTCGCTGCGCGAGCCGTTCGCGAACGCGTCGAGCTGCGCGAGCAGGTAGTCGTAGCCCTGCCCGGCCAGACGCGGAAACTGCGCCTGCCCCGTCAGCCGCGCGCCGTGGCAGGCCGCACACGCGCCGCCCGTCACCAGTTGCTCGCCCTTCGCGCGCAGTCGTGCATCCGGTTTGAAATAGCGGTTGTCCGCCGGCGCCTGTTTCGCGTAGTAACCGGCCAGATGGGCGATCTCCGCTTCGCTCATGGTCATCGCGAGCGGGCCCATCGTCGGGTTCGCCCGTTGCCCGCTCGCGAACGCGCGCAGCTGCGCGGCGACGTATTGGGCCGGCTGGCCGGCGAGGCTCGGATATGCCTGGCTGAGCGACGTGCCCTTCACGCCGTGGCAGCCCATGCACGCGTCGGTCACGCGCGGCCACGGGCCGCCGTCGGCGTCGTCGGCTTGCGCCGTCGTATCGATATGGTGCTGCAGGCGATAGAAGCCGAGCAGCGCAGGGCCGTAGAGGGCCAGCAGCGCGCCCGCCACCACGAGCGCCGCGAGCAGCAGCATGCGTTTCTTCATCTCCGCTCTCCTATGCGCGACGCAGTGCGTTGAGCGCCTGAAGCGCGCTTTGGTGACCGGAGCGAACGGCGCCGTCCATATAGCCGGCCCAGATGTTCGCGGTCTCGGTGCCCGACCAGATCAGGTTGCCGCACGGCGCGCGCAACGCTTCGCCGTGCGCGCTCCAGAAGCCCGGCGGGATTGCCGATACGCACGTGAGCGTCCACGGGTCGGCGAGCCCCCAGTCGCGATCGTGGTACGACACCGGCGCGCGCGCGTCGTCGCCCCATGCCTGCGCGTACAGATCCATGTGCATCTGTTTCGCGGCCTGCGGGTCCGACGGCACCAGCGCATTCCGGACGAACGCGTTGATCACGCCGATTTCGCCGCCCGGCGGCGAATTGTCATAAGCCCAGAAGATCGGCCCGTCGGTCTGGAAAAGGTGGCCGTTCAAGCCCTTGTCGCGCCAGAACGGGCGGCGGTAGACCATCGCCGTCTTGCGCGCCGGCGAATGGGCCGGCCACGCACGCTGCAGCGCGCTGCGCTTTTCCGGCAGCGGCGGGTCGAACTGCACCTGATGGCACAGCGCCGGGTGGAGCGCCATCACGACCTGTTTCGCGCGCACCGTGCCGCGATCGGTCTGCAACGTGACGACGTCGCGATCCCAGCCGACGATCCGGCGCACCGGCGACGACAGGCGCACCTTGTCGCCCAGTTGCTGCGCCATCCGGGTGCTGAGGATCTGCGAGCCGCCGACGAAACGGGTTTCCTGCGCGCTGTGCTTGATCGAGTCGAGCTGCGCGTAATCGCAATCGGCGGAATTGATCATCGACAGGAAATGCAGCAGCCCCATCTTCGCCGGCGCAACGCCGCCCGACAGCGAGATCGACGCGTTCCAGCCCATCCGGTCTTCGGGTTTGATGCCCTGCTGCGCGAGCCAGTCGCCGACCGACAGCCGGTCGAGTTCGCCGGCCTTCGGCGACGTCCACGGCGTGGCCGACGGCACGTCGCGCGACAGCCTGCTGAGCTTCGCCGCGACGGCCTCGTCGGTGCCGAACGTGCCCTGCAGGTCGATCTCGGCGCGCCCGTCGCCGCCGAGAATGACCGTCTTGCCTGCGTAATAACTCGGGAACGTGCCCACTTCCAGCTCGCGGGCGAGATCCGCAACAGCCGTCTGGCCCGGGCCGATCCACTGGCCGCCGACTTCCGTCACATAGCCTCCACCCACGTCGTAATTGAGCGTGCGGCCGCCCACGCGATCGCGCGCCTCGAGCACGACGAAGGATTCGCAGCCCGCGTAGCGCAGATCGCGCGCGGCCGTCAGGCCGGCAAGCCCGGCGCCGACGATCGCGACATCGAGCACGTCGCCGTCGTTGCCGGCGGCAGGCACCGCATCGGCCTTCGCCCGCACCGTGCCGAGCGCAAGCCCGCCCGCCGCGACGGACGCGCCCGCGACCTTGAGCCACTGCCTGCGCTGCATGTCGGCCGACCCGCTGGTGGATGACTTCCTGGACATGATGTGTTGGTTACCGCCTGCAAATGGCGCGAGCGGCGGCCGCCTCGGCGGCACGCGGCCATCGCTCGCGCGGGATCTGACGACTGGATGCGACCTCGTTCCGCTTCACCTGCCGCCGGCCCGCCCACCTCGATTCCGGTGTGCGATCCAGTTCGCATTCCTGCCTGTACGCGTGCCGTATTTCCTTGTATCGATAAGGATTTGCCGGCCCCCTGAATTAGTAAATGTTGCAAAAGTTAGGTCATGATACATAAAACAAGATTGAAAAAAAAAGACAGGGTATTCCCCTGTCGCGATGCGAATCGTGCCGATTCTGAAAGGTCTGTGAAAGACGGCGCGCACGATGCGGATCGGTGGCGCCCGATGTCTACGTTCGATGGAACAGCCCGTGCGGTAGTATGGCGGCTCGATGGAACCCCGATGGATCTGAACAAGTGGCCATGCCCGATATTTCTTCATCTTCCGGCGCCGGCCAGGGCGCCCAGGCGCTCGTCCTCATCGCCGAGGACGAACCCGAGATCGCCGAGATCCTGATCGCCTATTTCGCGCGCAGCGGCCTGCGCACCGTACACGCCACCGACGGCCGCCGCGCGCTCGAACTCCACCTGTCGCTCAAGCCCGACCTCGTGCTGCTCGACGTGCAGATGCCGCACGTCGACGGCTGGAAGGTGCTCGCCGAGATCCGCCATCGCGGCGACACGCCCGTCATCATGCTGACCGCGCTCGACCAGGACATCGACAAGCTGACCGGGCTGCGCATCGGCGCCGACGACTACGTGGTCAAGCCGTTCAATCCCGCCGAAGTCGTTGCGCGCGCGCAGGCCGTGCTGCGCCGTTCTATGGCCGGCTCGCGCCACGAGGAACAGCGCGTGCTGCGCGCCGCGCCGTTCGAGATCGATCTCGAACACCACGAAGCGACGGTCGAGGTCGGCAGCACACGGCACACGCTCGTGCTGACGCTCACCGAATTCAAGCTGCTCGCGCAGCTCGCGCGCGCGCCGCGGCGCGTGTTCAGCCGCGCCGAGCTGATGGCCACCTGCCTGCCGGAAGGCGATGCGCTGGAGCGCACGGTCGACAGCCACGTCAGCAAGCTGCGCAAGAAACTCGACGATCTCGGTGTCGCGGGCGTGCCCGTGAGCGTGCGCGGCGTCGGCTACAAGCTGTGGAGCGGAGATTGAAACTCGACGGGCTGAGCCGCCAGATCGCGCTGGCGATGGGCGCGATCGCGTTCGGCGTCACGCTGCTGGTCGTCGTGACGGCCTACGCGTTTTACTACGTTCTGTACACCTACTGGCCGGACGATTTCAAGCAGACGGGCTGGTTCCCGACCGGGCCGGAGTGGGTGTGGATCACTTCGACCGCGCTGGTCGGTCTCGTGATCTCGATCATCGTTGCGGTCAACCTGTCGCGGCGCATCCTCGTGCCGCTGAATTCGGTGACGGACGGCATCCGCCGCGTCGCGCGCGGCGATCTCGGCGCGCGCGCCGTCGCCGGCGACCGCTCGCTGCACGAAGCCGCGCGGCTCGCCGACAATTTCAACGCGCTCGCGAGCGAACTGCAGCGCGTGACCGACGAGCAGACGTTCTGGAATGCCGCGATCGCGCACGAACTGCGCACGCCCGTCACCGTGCTGCGCGGGCGGCTGCAAGGGCTCGCCGAAGGCGTGTTCACGCCGAGTGAAGCGCTCTACCGCAGCCTGCTCGCACAGGTCGAAGGGTTGACGCGGCTGATCGAGGATCTGCGCGTGGTCAGCCTCGCCGATAGCGGCCACCTGAGCATCGAGATTCGCGAAACCGATCTTGCCGCCGACGTGCGCGCCGTGGTCGACGTGTTCGCACACGCGCTGCAGGCCGCCGGCCAGCAGCCGGTGCTCGATCTCGACCCGCGGCGCATGTGCTGCGACCCGGTCCGCCTCCGCCAGGCGCTGCTGGCACTGCTGGAGAATGCGCGCCGCCATGCGGTGCCCGGCGCGATCCGGATCCAGACGCGCATCGAACACGGGATGTGCCGGCTGCGTGTCGAAGACGACGGCCCCGGCATCCCGGCCGATTTCGCGCCGCACGTGTTCAAGGCATTCAGGCGCGTCGACGAGTCGCGGCCCGGCGGCACCGGCCTCGGGCTCGCCGTCGTCGCGGCGATCGCGCATGCGCACCACGGCGAGGCGATCTGCGTGCCGACGGGCGCCGGCGGCACGCGGTTCGAGGTGCAGTGGCCCGACAACCTCGTGCCGGCGCCCGACAGCGAGCGGTTCCCGGCTTAGGGCCTGTTCCGGCCAATAACGGGCTTGCGCCGGCGCCGCGTTCCCGCGATCACGCGCGCGGTTCGCGCCCGACCTGTTCGAGCGGCGGGCTGAACCCGAGCACCGTGTACTCCGTCACGGACACCGTCCCCTTCCCGGCCGCGCCCTGCACCACCACCGCGCGCACGGCGCCGGCCCGGTCGAATTTCAGCTGCGTGCCGACGGTCGCGTTGCGCAGCGCCTCCAGTTCCTCGATCCGCGCAATCGCCAGCTTGCGCACCGCGCCGGACACGTACACCGGCAGGAACACCAGCGCGATGAAGATCGACACCGCGTCCTTCGACACGCTGTCGAGCATCGGCTGGCCCGACATCACGAGCGACAGCGACGTTGCCGCGACGAAGATCGCAAGCACGGTTGCGCCCACTCCGAGCGACGAGAACCGTTCGGCCGCCTTCTTCATGCGCGCCTTCACGAGTGCGCGCGCGGCCGCGGACGTCACCAGCCATTCGCGCTGCGCGCCGAAGAACCCGGCGATGCCGAGGAACAGCGTCGCAACCGCGCTGACGACGATGCCGCTGTACAGCGCGTCGAACATCACGCAGACGAATTCGAGCACGAACACGATGACCAGCGGAACCAGCAGCAGACGGAACGAATAGCCGCCGCGACCGTGCCCCTGGATCCACCATTTCACCGGCGACAGCTGCCAGAATCGGCTCTCCCGGTGTAGCGAAAGTTCTTCGTTGTCCGTCAATGTCTCACCCGTGGAGTTCCGTTGCGCCACCAGCACTGCGTTACCCGCGCCCGACCGAAATACAAATGAATACCTCAGGTTATCGATTGATCCCAAAGATTCATTAGACGGTGCCTCCGCCGCCGCGCGATGCTGGCCCCGCCAGTGAACGCGGTGTCATTGCAACGCCGCGCACGCGAATGGAGTGAGACACATGCCTAACGACCACCGTCAACGGCGCCACACACTGTGGCTGCTGTGCGCGCTTTCGTTCATCCTCTACGTCGACCGCGTCAACCTCGCGACCGCGGCCGGCGCGATCAAGGCCGAGCTCGGCCTGTCGAACACCGAGCTCGGCGTCGCATTCTCCGCGTTCGCGTATTCGTATGCAATCTGCCAGATCGGCGGCGGCTGGATCGCCGACCGGTTCGGCGCCCGCATCACGCTGATCGGCTGCGGGCTGATCTGGGTCGTGTCGACCTTCACGACGGGGCTCGTGCACAGTCTCACGCTGCTGTTCGCCGCGCGCCTGCTGCTCGGCATCGGCGAAGGTGCGACGCTGCCCGCCCAGGCCCGCGCGATCACGCACTGGTTCCCGCGCGAGCGGCGCGGCGTCGTGCAAGGCTTCACGCATTCGTTCTCGCGGCTCGGCAACGCGGTCACGCCACCGATCGTCGCCGCGCTGATGACGTGGCTGTCGTGGCGCGCCGCGTTCTTCGTGATCGGCGCGGTGACGCTGGTATGGCTCGTATGGTGGGTCGTCGGCTTCCGCGAGCATCCGCTCGGCGACGACGACGGCCACGCACGCGCCGCCGCCCGCCCCGCGTCACCGTCCGGCCCGACGCCGTGGGGGCCGCTGTTGCGCCGGATGGCGCCGACGATCTTCGTCTACTTCTGCTACGGCTGGACCGCCTGGCTGTTCTTCACGTGGCTGCCGACGTTCTTCCTGAACGGCCAGGGCCTGAACCTGAAATCGACCGCGCTGTTCGCGTCCGGCGTGTTCTTCGCGGGCGTGGTCGGCGACACGCTCGGCGGCTGGCTCTGCGACCGGATCTACCGGAAGACCGGCAACCTCGCGCTGTCGCGCCAGAGCGTGATCGTGACGAGCTTCGCCGGCGCGCTCACCTGCCTGCTGCCGCTCGCGTTCGTGCATTCCACGGCCGGCATCGCACTGTGCCTGTCGGGGTCGTTCCTGTGCCTCGAACTGACGATCGGGCCGATCTGGGCCGTGCCGAGCGACATCGCGCCGATCCACGCCGGCATCGCGAGCGGGATGATGAACGCCGGTTCCGCGATCGCGGGGATCCTGTCGCCGATCCTGTTCGGCTATCTCGTCGACCGCACCGGCAGCTGGACGGTGCCGTTCATCGGATCGGTCGCGATGCTGCTGATCGGCATCGTCGCCGCGCTGCGGATTCGCCCGGACCGCACGCTGTCGGCATCGATGCCGACGCTCGCCGAGGCGCCCGTCGCACCGTCGGCGCACTAAACCGGCTCGCCATGACTTCACCCGTGCCGCCCGCACCGCCATCACGCATCGCCACGTTCCGCGACGCGTGATCGGCACAGCCGGCAAACCGCTCCGTCAAGCGCCGTCATCCTCCTCGCCACCCTCCCGGTGAAACAGCGCGAGAAACTGCTGCGCGGGGATGCTCAGCGGCCGGTCGCGCCGCACGATGCTGCCGTACGACGGCAGCTTCTGATCGAGCGCGTAGTCGATGATCGCGACGAGCCCGTGCTCCGCGTTGCGCTGCGCGACCGTCAGCGGAATCACGCCGAGCATCGTCGAACGGTCGACGAGGTTCATCGTGGTCAGGATCGAGCCCGTTTCGACCAGCCCGCGCGGCATCGGCTGGTGACGCGCATGGAACTCGCGCTCGACGACCTCGCGTGCCGGGCTACCCGCCGGCTGCAGGATCCACGTGTAATCGAGCAGCGCATCGAACCCCACCGGCCCGGCGCCCGCGAGCGGATGGTCGCGGCCCGCGATGATCGCGAGCGCCTCGTCGTCGACCACGCGAAAGTCGCAATCGGCCCCGACGTTGCGGCCGATCACCACTTCGAGCACGCCTTCGCGAAGCTGCGGCATCAGCCGGTCGCTCGTGTCGACCGCGATGTCGATCGCGAGCAGCGGATAACGCGCCTTCAGCTGCACCAGCGCCTCGGTGAGCCGCCCCGGCGACGCGGCCATGATGCTGCCGATCGCCAGCCGCCCGGCGCTGCCGAGCTGCAGTTCGCCGAGCTCGCGGTTCAGCGCCTCCATGCTGCCGCGGATCCCGCGGAAATAACCGAGCACGCGCTCGCCGGCCGGATTCAGCACGAGCCCGCGCCCGATGCGATCGAACAGCCGCTGGCCGAGCGCGCTCTCCAGTTCGGCCAGCATCTTCGTCGCGGCCGGCTGCGTGAGGCCCATCTGCTCGGCTGCCGCGCGCAGCGTCAGGCATTCGTCCACGGCAAGCAACAGCGCGATCTGCCGCATGCGCAGCCGGTTCAGCAACTGCGGGGTCGAGTCTCGTCTGTCGATCGAGCCCATTTTTGATTACTCCAGGTTATCGATTCATCAAGAGTTTTCAATTTACCGACTCATTCCGTCTACCTAGCATCAACCCCATACAACGAACGGCCACGCGCCGCCACCGGAGACGCAGCATGAACACCCCCTCGACCGCCGCCCCCCTGCCCGTCGTCGCGCTGACGCTCGGCGACCCCGCCGGCATCGGCGCCGAACTGATCGCGAAACTGCTCGCGCGGCCCGATGCCACCGCTCATGCGAATCTGGTGCTGATCGGCGATCGCTGGCTGTGGGAAGCCGGCCAGCGCGTCGCCGGCGTGCAGGTCGCCGTCGAACCCGTCGCTTCGCTGGCCGCGGTGCGCGGCCGGCCGTCGACCGCGCGCGCCGCGTTCGTCGAAGTCGATACGGTCGTTCCCGCGCAGGTCACGGTCGGCCAGGCCGGCGCGGACGGCGGCCGCTCGACGCTCGCCGTGCTCGACCGGTGTCTCGACGCCGCGCTCGCCGGCGACATCGACGCGATCTGCTTCGCTCCGCTGAACAAGTACGCGATGAAGCTCGGCGGGCTGCGCCACGACGACGAACTGCACCACTTCGCCGAAGCGCTCGGCGTGACCGGTTACTTCTGCGAATTCAACACGCTCGGCGAACTGTGGACCGCGCGCATCTCGTCGCATATCCCGCTGAAGGACGCGGCGGGCTGCCTGAGCATCGAGCGGATCGAACAGGCATCCGAACTGATCTACCGGTCGCTGCTCGCGAACGGCGTCGCCGCGCCGAAGGTGGCGATCGCCGCGTTCAACCCGCACGGCGGCGACGGCGGCAGTTGCGGCCGCGAGGAAGTCGACATCATCGAGCCCGCGGTGCGCCAGCTGCAGTCGCGCGACTGGCCGACCGACGCGCCGTTCCACGGCCCGTTCCCCGCCGACACGATCTTCCTGAAGGCGCAGGCCGGCGACTACCAGGCGATCGTCACGATGTACCACGACCAGGGGCAGATCGCGATCAAGCTGCTCGGCTTCTCGCGCGGCGTGACCGTGCAGGGCGGGCTGCCCGTGCCGATCACGACGCCCGCGCACGGCACCGCGTACGACATCGCCGGCCGCGGCACGGCCGACGTCGGCGCCACCTGGCAGGCGCTGCAGATCGCGTGCCGGATGGGCGCCGCGCGCCGCACCCCCGCTGTTCCGGCGTGACGGCCACGCCGGCCTCCCGCCTTTCACACACGACAACATCGATTCTCGGAGACACCATCATGAAAATCAGGTCCGTGCGCGCACGCGTATTCCAGTGGAAAGGAAAGACCGTCCCGCCGCAGGGCAACTTCTGCTCGAATGCGATGGATCTGCTGTACGCGCCTCAGGAAACGATGAGCACGTTCCGCTTCCATTCGTGGACGGTCGTCGAAGTCGAGACCGACGACGGCATCGTCGGCCTCGGCAACGTCGCGCTCGCGCCGCACGTCGCGAAGGTCATCATCGACCAGTACCTCGCGCCGCTCGTGATCGGCCATGATCCGTGGGACTACGAATACCTGAACCAGCGGATGTATCGCGCCACCCACGCGTGGGGCCGCAAGGGCATCGGCATGGCGGCGATCTCGGCGGTCGACATCGCGATCTGGGACATCCTCGGCAAGAGCGTCGGCAAGCCGGTGTTCAAGCTGCTCGGCGGCCGCACCAAGGAAAAGATCCCCTGCTACTACTCGAAGCTCTACCGCACCGACCTGAAGGCGATGCAGGACGAAGCGCAGCAGTATCTGAAGGAAGGCTTCCGCGCGTTCAAGATGCGCTTCGGCTACGGGCCCGCGCACGGGCAGCAGGGGGTGATCGAGAACCTGAAGTCGGTCGCGGCGATCCGCGAGGTGATCGGCTACGACAACGACCTGATGCTCGAGTGCTACATGGGCTGGAACCTCGAATACGCGAAGCGCATCCTGCCGAAGCTCGAGAAATACCAGCCGCGCTGGCTCGAGGAACCGGTGATCGCCGACGACATCGACGGCTACGCGGAGCTGAACCAGCTGACGCGCATTCCGATCTCCGGCGGCGAGCACGAGTTCTCGCTGTACGGCTTCAAGCAGCTGCTCGACCGCAAGGCCGTGTCGGTCGTCCAGTACGACACGAACCGCGTCGGCGGGATCACGATGGCGCACAAGATCAACGCGCTGTGCGAGGCGTACAGCGTGCCGGTGATTCCGCACGCGGGCCAGATGCACAACTATCACCTGACGATGAGCACGCTCGCGTCGCCGATGAGCGAATACTTCCCGATGTTCGACGTCGAGGTCGGCAACGAGCTGTTCTATTACATCTTCGACGGCGAGCCGGTAGCCGAAAACGGCTTCCTGCAACTGCGCGACGACGTGCCGGGTCTCGGCCTCACGCTGAAGACCGAATTCCTCGACCAGTTCGACATCGTCGAGTGAGGCCCGCCATGAACGCACGCTACCAGGGCGTCTTTCCGGTCGCGCCGACGATCTTCGACGCGCACGGCGCGCTCGATCTCGACGGCCAGCGCCGCTGCCTCGACTTCATGATCGATGCCGGTTCGCAGGGCCTCTGCATCCACGCGAACTACTCCGAGCAGTTCGCGCTCGGCGACGACGAACGCGACCTGATCACGCGCACCACGCTCGAGCACGTCGCGGGCCGCGTGCCGGTGATCGTCACGACGTCGCACTTCAGCGCGCGGATCTGCGCGGAACGCAACCGGCGCGCACAGGCGCTCGGCGCGGCGATGGTGATGGTGATGCCGCCGTACCACGGCGCGACGTTCCGCGTGCCCGAAGCGCAGGTTCGCGCATTCTTCGCCGAGGCGGCCGACGGGCTCCGCATTCCGCTGATGATCCAGGACGCGCCGGCCAGCGGCGTCGCGCTCACCGCGTCGTTCCTCGCGACGCTCGCGCGCGAGATCGATGCCGTGTCGTACTTCAAGATCGAGACGGCCGGCGCCGCGTCGAAGCTGCGCGAGCTGATCGCGCTCGGCGGCGACGCGATCGAGGGGCCGTGGGACGGCGAGGAAGGCATCACGCTGCTCGCCGATCTCGACGCCGGCGCAACCGGCGCGATGACGGGCGGCGGTTATCCGGACGGGATTCGCCGGATCACCGACGCGTATTTCGCCGGGCGCCGCGATGAAGCATGCGAGCAGTACGCGCGCTGGCTGCCGCTGATCAACTACGAGAACCGTCAGTCGGGCTTCCTGACCGCGAAGGCGCTGATGCAGGAAGGCGGCGTGATCGCGTGCGACCGGCCGCGCGCGCCGTGGCCCGAGCTGCATCCGCAGGTGCGTGCGGGGCTGCTCGATACGGCGCGGCGGCTCGACCCGCTCGTGCTGCGCTGGGGACGCTAGAGATCGAAAGCACGCGCGACGCAAACGCGTTGCGCATCGGCGGCCGGCACCTGCCGGCCACCACGGCGAGACAGCGGCCCATCAGAAGGCCGCCGCGGCCGACTACCCGAACTGGACGGAGACACAATGACCCTGTTGAACCCCACCACCCCGGCATACGAAGCCGGCGAAGCCATTCCGCGCCGCCGCTGGCTGCGCGTGATTCCGCCGCTGCTGCTCGCCTGCATCATTTCCTACATGGACCGCGTGAACATCGCGTTCGCGATGCCCGGCGGGATGAACGCCGAGCTCGGCATGGACGCGACGATGGCCGGCCTCGCCGGCGGCATCTTCTTCTTCGGCTACCTGTTCCTGCAGATTCCCGGCGGCCGGCGCGCGGCGCTCGGCAGCGGCAAGACATTCATCGCGTGGTCGCTCGTGAGCTGGGCCGTGCTGTCGGTGCTGACCGGGCTCGTCACGCATACCTGGCAGTTGCTGGCGCTGCGCTTCCTGCTCGGGGTGGCCGAGGGCGGCATGCTGCCCGTCGTGCTCACGATGGTCAGCCACTGGTTCCCCGACCGCGAACGCGGCCGCGCGAATGCGATGGTCATCATGTTCGTGCCGCTCGCCGGCATGATCACCGCGCCGCTGTCCGGCTTCATCCTCGCCGCGTACGACTGGCGCCACCTGTTCTACAGCGCGGGCGCACTGTCGCTGCTGTGCCTGGTCGCGTGGATGCTGCTCGCCGACGACGGCCCGGAGACCGCGCGCTGGGTGTCGCCGCGCGAAAAGGCGTACATCCTCGACGCGCTGCGCGACGAGCAGGAACGCAAGCGCGCGGCCGGCACGCCGGCTGCCGCATCGTTCGGCGAGATGCTGCGCAACCCGACGATCTGGCTGCTCATCGCGATCAACTTCTGCTATCAGGTCGGCATCTACGGCTATACGATGTGGTTGCCGACGCTGCTGAAGAACCTCACGCACGGCGGAATGGGCAAGGTCGGCCTGCTCGCGATGCTGCCGTATGTCGCGATGGTGATCGGGATGTTCGTCACGTCGTATTTGTCTGACCGAACCGGCAAGCGCCGCCTGTTCGTGCTGCTGCCGCTCGTCGGCTTCGCCGCGTGCCTCGCGCTGTCGGTGCTCACGCACGCGTCGATGGCCGTATCGTTCGCGTTCCTGATCGGCTGCGGCTTCTTCCTGCAGGCGGCCGCCGGCGTGTTCTGGGCGATTCCGCCGAAGCTGTGCAGCGTCGAGACGGCCGGCAGCGCGCGCGGCCTGATCAATGCGCTCGGCAATCTCGGCGGGTTCTGCGGCCCGTATGCGGTCGGCGTGCTGACCCAGCACGTGAGCGCGGCGGCCGGCGTGCTCAGCCTCGCGGTCACGCTCGCGGTGGCCGGCCTGCTCGCGCTGACGCTGCCGAAGCGCTGCGAGGACTGAGCCCTGATACCCGATATGCAGGCCTGCGAACGAAATAACGGAGACACACCTTGAACGACATCCTGCTGCTGGTGCAGAAATGCGCCCATACCTTCAGTTTCTACGACCTCGACACGAAAGCCGCGCTCAAGCACATCGTGCTGCCGAACTTCCCGCACGAGTTCACCGTCGACGTGAACGAGCGCTACGCGTACGTCGGCATCTTCGGGATCGAGACCGCGTGGACGCGCGGCCATGAAGGCGACCACCGGATCGCCGAGATCGACCTCGTCGAGCGCACGCACACGCGCATGCTCGACCTGTGGCCGTACTACCGGCCGCACGGCATGGCGAGCGACCGCGACGGTCGGTTGTACGCGATGAGCGAGGCGCACGACATGCTGCTCGTGTTCGACGAGCCGACCCGGCAACCCGTGCCGAACATGGCCGTGCCGTCCGGCGGCGTGAAGACGCACCTCGTGACGCTCACGCGCGACGCGAGCCGCGCGTACGGCGTGCACCTGCTGTCGAACACGGTTACGCAGTTCCATCCGCGCGATGCGACGGTCGCGCCGCGCGCGGTGATGCCCGGCCCGCGCCCCGAAGGCAATGCGCTGTCGGCCGACGAGCGCACGCTGTTCGTCGCGAATCGCGGCGACGACACGCTGGTCGAGATCGACACGGAGACGATGACCTGCGGCCGCCGCGTGAAGACGCGCAGCGATCCGAACCGCATCTACCGGACCAGCGCGCCGGACGGCCGCGACCTGCTTCTGCTGACCAATTCGGGCGAACGGTCGATCTCCGTGTTCGATGCACGCCAGCTCGAGGAAATCGAACGCATCGCGCTGCCCGCGAACCCGACCGCACTGTCGTTCCATCCGTCGCGACGCGTCGCCTACGTGTCGTTCCAGGACGACTACGTGCGCGAACTGGATCTCGAAACCTGGCGTTTCGTCGGCGCGCTGGCGACGCTGCGCGAGCCCGATGCATCGTACGTGCTCGCGGGAGCACGCTGACATGCGCGACGGATCGCCGCCCGACGGCATGCCCGATGCGCTCGTCGATGCGCATCACCACCTGTGGCGGCTCGATGCGGGCGCGCACTATCCGTGGCTGCAGACACACTACGATCCCGCGCGCTTCATGTTCGGCGATTACGCGGCACTGTGCCGCGATTTCGGCGTGGACGATTTCCGGCGCGCGGCGCAACGCGCGCCGATCGTCGCCAGCGTGCACGTCGAGGCCGAACGCGCACGCGACGAAGCACTGGCGGAAACGCGCTGGCTGCACGAGGTCGCGGCAGCGCACGGGTTGCCGTCGGCCGTCGTCGCGTGGGTCGACCTGCTGGCCGGCGATGCGGACGAACGGCTCGCCGAACAGGCCGCGTGGCCGCGCGTGCGCGGCGTGCGCTTCAAGCCGTGCACCGCATCGTCGCCGGATGCGCCCGTCGACGGGCCCGGCACGCTGCACGATCCGCGCTGGCCGGCCGCGCTGGAACGCGTCGCCGCGCACGGCCTGTGCTGGGATCTGCGCGTGCCGTTCTGGCATCTCGGCGACGCGGCCGCGCTGCTCGCCGATGCACCCGCTGTCGACGTCGTGCTCGAACACGCCGGGCTGCCGTGGGATCGCTCCGACGCAGGGCTCGCGCGCTGGCGCCGCGGCATGGAAGCGCTCGCGGCATCGCCGCGTGTGGTCGTGAAGATTTCCGAACTCGGCTTGCGCGACGCCGCGTGGAACGACGCGGACAACGCGCGGATCATCCGCGACACGATCGCGATCTTCGGCTGGGAGCGCTGCCTGTTCGCCAGTAACTTTCCGGTGGCCGGCCTGCGCGTGTCCTATCCCGCGCTGCTGCGCACGTTCGCCCGCGCGATGGCGGACCTCGACGACGCGGCACGCCGCGCGATCTGGCATGACAACGCGGTGCGCGTTTACCGGATTGCGCTCGATGGGCCATCCCGGACAGCTCGCGGATAAGCTGCCTTTCCGCGCCTTTCCCGATCCCGTCGATCGGGCATGGCGCCCGGCCGCGGCCAGCGACCAAGTGGCAGCGCGCTCGCGTATTCGATCCTTCGCGCGTAATCGTGCTTGACCCGGCCCTTGGGGTCGCCTTTATGCTGAGCGCAACGAATCGACAGCAGAGAGAGGTGACGGATGGGTACGTCCACGCCCCGTTTGAGCGCATCGGCCGCCGCCGCGCAGCTCGGCGTATCGGTCAAAGCGCTGCGGCTGTACGAACAGCACGGTCTCGTGACACCGGAGCGAACGCCTGCCGGATACCGTGCCTATGGCCCGGACGACCTCGCACGCGCGGCCGACATTGCGGCACTGCGAGCGCTCGGCCTCAGTCTGGCACAGGTGGCGAACGTGCTCGATGGCGACGCACGCAGCCTGGACGACGCGCTGGCCGCTCACGAAGCGGTGCTTGAGCACGGCATTCAGGATCTCGTGCGCAAGGTCGACAGCGTGCGCTCGATCCGCGCCGGCCTTGCGCGCGGCCGAATGCCCGCCGACGGCGAACTGACGCGGCTGCTCGACGATACCGGCGCCGGCGTCGCGTTCAGCCTGCCGTGGCCGTGGGGCGGCGAGTGGTTCGAATGTCGCGATATCCGGCCGTTGAACTACATCATCGGCTCGCTCGGAAGCGGCAAGACGCGGCTGGCGCTTCGGCTGGCCGACGCGCTGCCAGGCGCCGCGTTCGTGAGCCTTGATCGGCTGAAAAACGGCGGCGCTGCCGCATGCGATGCGTTGCGCGTCGATCCGGAATTGAAGTCGCGCGTCGATCGCGCATCGGCCACGCTTGCCGCCAGCGGTGCGACGCTTTCGGCGGCGTTGACTGCACTGCTCGCCAGTCTCGAAGCGGATGGCCCGCGCGCGCTGGTCGTGGACATGATCGAACAGGATCTCGACCGGCCCACGCAACACGCTTTGATCACCCATCTGCGCGAGCACGCGAGCGCCGGGATGCGGCCGCTGTTCCTGCTGACGCGCTCGTCGGCAATTCTCGACCTGTCGGCGGTCGGCCCGAACGAAACCATCATCCTGTGCCCGGCCAATCACAGCCCGCCTTCGCGCGTGGCGCCCTACCCGGGCGCGCCCGGCTACGAAGCGGTTGCCACGTGCCTTGCGTCGCCCGAGATCCGGGAGCGGATCGCGCGTCGACCGGAAGTGGCGTGATCCGCCATCCGTTCGCTGTGCCGGCAACAAGCGCGTTCGGCGCGCCCGCAAGCTGGCGATTGTGACCGGGGAAAGTATCGGAAAAGTTCGTTGTTTGCCGGGCGCTATCAGGACAGGTCAGCGTGTCGTCTTGGCCGGACGGCCAAAATCGCGCGCAGCCGGTCGATCACGCCTAACATGAAAGGCGTCCGAAAGCGTTCGTTTCAGGTATCGTCCACGTCTCCAGCCAACATTCCGCATGTCCACACGCAATGGAAGCAGTACCGGCCCGGCCGATATCGGCCCCTTCGATGCAATGAGCCGATTTCGCGTCACGTACGACGGGCCCGCGCTCGAATCGTCCGAGATGGACGTGCGCGAACTTGCACCCGCGCTGCTTGCAATCGGCGATTTGCTCGACGCGTCGACCCGCGCGCTGTGCGGCGATCAGGTTCGGCCGCAGGTGAACGTGCGCGGCAGCTTCAAGACCGGCAGCTTCGGCATCGACTTCACGCTCGCGACATCGCTGCTCGGCCGCATGCGCGATATGCTGAGCGGCAACGAAGGCACGGCGCTCGCCAATGCGGTCACGATCCTGACCGCGCTCGGCATCGCCGCGCCCCGGGCAAGAAAGGGGCTCTTCGCCGTCCTCAAATGGCTGCGCGGGCGCGAGATCCGGCAAGTGCGGATGCAGGACCACACCGCGGTGCTGCACGTCGACGGCGACGAACTCGAGATCGACCTGCCCGTCCTCACCCTGCTGCGCGACGTCCGCGTTCGCAACGCAACCGCACAAGTCCTTGCGCCGCTCGCGCGGGAAGGCATCGTGATGTTCGCGGCCGGCACCGATACGGAAATCATCGAGACGGTCACCCGCAACGAGATCGCGTGGTTTCTCGCGCCCGAACAAGCCGATGCGCTCCTTCTCGACGAGCATCGAAAGATGGCATTCTCGATCGTGTCGCTCGCGTTCAAGGACGACAACAAGTGGCGACTGTACGACGGCTCATCGACGATTCACGCGGCGATCACGGATACCCGCTTCCTGTCGCGCGTGAACAACAGCCAGATCAGCTTCAGCAAGGGGGACGTGCTCGTCTGCAATGTCCGAATGCAGCAGTGGCAAACCTCGGACGGCGCAAAAACCGAATACGAGGTCACGGATGTCCTCGAACATCGTCCGGCCGGCCTGCAGATTCAGTTGCCCGGCCTTTGATCCGCGTCGAAGGCCAGGCGCCCAACCCAACCCGTCATCCATCATGAAACCGGCGATCGACCTGCGCCCTGCCTCCCTGGAGGATCTCCCCTTCCTGCTGACCCTCCGCCGGCTCACGATGACCGGGCACCTGCAACGGGTCGGCGCACCCACCGACGACGAAGCGCACGACCGGCGCATCCGCGCGCACTTCGAAGACGCGATGATCGTCTGCGAAGGCGCCGATGCAATCGGCTTGCTGAAGGTGACGCGCGCCGCCGGCGCATGGCACGTCCATCAGATCCAGATCCTCCCTGCCCGCCAGGGCCAGGGCATCGGCGAGGCCGTGCTGCGCGAACTGCTGGCCGACGCGGCACGCGAGAACGTGCCGGTATCGCTCAGCGTGCTGCACGGCAATCCGGCGCGGCGGCTCTACGAACGGCTCGGCTTTCGGCCCGCATCGGAAACAGAAACGAGTGCGAGCCTCGTCTGGCGCGCGTAACGCATCACAGATCGACGCCGCGTTATTGCGTGATCTTCGCGTCCTTCAGCAACTTGCCGATCATCTGCGCACTCGCCTTCTCGACCGCAATCGCCTGCAGCTGCTGCTGAAGCACCGGCTTCGCAGTCTCGAAGCCCGGCACCTGCGTCGGCCGCTTCGCATCCAGCTTCACGATGGCGCGCACGCCATCGACCGGGATCGAATCCTTCGTCGCGGCACCGACCGTCAATTTCTCGAGCGCCTGCGCGATCGGCAGGGGCAATCCGCCCGTCTTGCCTTCCGCCGCCGGCGTGTTGAAACTCACCCACGGCAGCTCGCCGCCGGCATCGCGGCTCGGCGCCATGCTGTACTGGCGCGCCAGCCCGTCGAACGACTTGCCCGACTTCAGCTCGCTCAGCACGGTCGCGGCCGTCGCCGGATCCCTGACGACGATCAGCCGCGGCTTGTACTCGTTCTTGCCGAGCGCCGCGACGAGCGCGTCGTAGCGCGCCTTGACCTGCTCGTCGGTCACCGGCTCGGGCTTCACGTTGTCTCGCACGTACAGTTGCACCTCGGCATTCGTCTTCGCCTGCTGGATCGCTGCCTTGACCTCAGGCTTGTCCGCGTAGTTTGCTTTCTCCGCGGCTTGCTGAACCAGCAAGCGCGTAATCAGTTGCTGCTTGATCGCGTCGCGGATCTGCGGCGAGTCGGGCTGCCCCGACGCGCGCAGCACCGCATCGACGTCCGCCTGCGTGATCGCCGTGCCGTTGACGGTCGCGACAGTTGCCGTCGCGCCGGACGGCTGCGACGCAGCCGCCGTCTGGGCGTGAACAGGACCGCTCAGCGCGCCGGCCAGCACGGCAATCAGCAACAGGCGGTTCGGTGTCGTTTTCATCTTCATCGTTTGGTCGCTTCGTGCTTGGAAAACGCGGCATGGGGTATGCCGCGCAGGTTCACCGGCGTTGCCACACGCCGACGCAACCGTACAGTCGTTCAGGTTCATCATCTCGAGCACAGATAGCCTCCGCCCGTGCCGCTATCATTGTGCACGGAACCGCGTTTGCGCGTCGGGAGGTTAGGGGCGGCCGCCGAAGGCGGCGAAGCGCGCGTTGCGCGCGCCGTTCATCACGCAAGCAGTGACGATCGCGGTACGACGAATTCCCGCCGCCAGCCGAAACGGCGACGGGCATGCGTCACCGCAACCGGCCGCACCGCCGTCAAGGCGTCCACCGATACACGGTGATGCTGTTCCCCTTCACGTTGTTCTTCATCACCACATACTCGCCGTTCGATCGGCGGTACGCGCGAATGCTGTACATCGCATCGATCGCGCTGCTGGTATCGACGGTCGCGGGGCTCGCGTTGACCAGCGTGGTGTCGAGATTGCCGGTGGTGAGGTTGAATGCGTCGACGTTCGGCCACAGCGGCCCGCTGCTGCTGAACCAGTAGCCGACGAACAGGTGGTTGCCGGCCGCATCGATCGATTTCGCGCCGCTGTGCGGCAGCGTGATCACCGGATCCGGCTTCGTCGTGTTGCCCGCGCTCCAGCCGTGATACACCTCGATGCGCGTGCCGATCGACGTCCAGTCGTTGGTCCCGACCGCGCCCTGCGCGAGCACCATCGTGTCGCTGTCCGCGAGGTAGACGATGCGCGTCAGCGGCTGGATGCTGGCGGGAACGCGGGTCGCGACGCCCGGCCCCCACGACGGCTTGCCGCTCGCGTCGAAACCGGTCAGCGGGTAGTGGTAGATCGCGCCGGTCTTGTCGAGGCCGGCCCACACGCCGCCCTTGCTGTCGATGCTGAACCCGCTCGTGACGCGCTGCGTCGTGTTGAATGCGGGGCCCGGAATCGATCCGTCCGGAATCGCGATATAACCGTTCGCCGCGTTGAAATGGAAGAAGTAGAAGACCGGCGGGTTCTGGCCCGCCGCGACGAGGATCCGGTTCGCGCCGACGGACGTGAGCAGCCCGAAATGCTCGTCGCGCTGCGTGTCGCTCATGTTGATGCGCGGATCCGACGGGTACGTGAACGGATCGACGGTGTTCGCGACGAACGTGCCGCCCGCGCTGCCGCTGTATACATGCGTGCCACCGTAGAACAGCGCGCCGTCCGTGACCGGGTCCGGCGCGGCGATGCCTTCGAAGTTCAGCGACTGCAGCGTCCAGCGCAGGCTGCCGGCGCTGCCGTACGCATGAATGTCGGTGGCGCCGTTGCGGCCGAGATCCCAGCTTCCGCCCCACGGGTTGTTGAGCACATAGAGATTGCCGGCGCTGTCCTTGCCGATCCCGGCGACGCGCGTGAAGCGTTTCGCGCCGACCTGCCCCTTGATGCCCGTCGTCGTGTCGAGATAACCGCCGCGCACGCCGAACGTGCCGGCCAGCGCGGGCCGGCCCGACACCGTATAGCGCTTGATGTTCATGTCGGGGCCTTCGTCGCCCACCATGAGCTGCCCGGCCGCCGCATCGAAATACAGCGCCGACGGCTTCGACCCGGCCGGCAGCCGGATCGTGTTCAGCAGCGCGCCGGCCGGGCTGAAGCCGACCACCGAGCCCGCGCTTTTCTGCGCGACCCACACGTTGCCCGCGCCATCCACCGCGAGCGCGCCCGGCGCCGACACGTTGATGTCCCGCTGCCAGACGCCGTCGGTGGTGAACACGCGCACGCGATTGCCGTAGAAGTCGCTCGCATAGAGCAGCGAGCCGGCCGTCGCGAGCCCGGTGACGACGTCGATGCGCGGCTGGTTGGTCGCCGCGCTGATCTGGATCACGCGGTCGCGATACTTCGTGGCGCGGTTGTACCGCCCGACCGCGCCGCTGCCGTAGGTTTTGCCGGGCTGCAGCGCGACGAACAGCGACGTCGCGTTGCCCGTGATCGCGCTGCCCTGGAATTCCGAATGCGCGCCCATCGAGCCGACGCTCTTGCCGTTCTGATAGATCGCGACGCCGCCTTCATCTTCGTCCCACATCGACGCCGTGTAGATCACGCCCTCGGGCGCAACCCACATCGAACGCGCGACGTTGCCGACGTGGGCCGCGAGCGTGCCGTACGTGTTCGCCAGCCAGTCGGTGGTGTTGCCTGCGTGAGCGGCCGGCGCGATCGCGGCGATTGCTGCGGCAAGAAGCGCAGCCTGAATACGTTTTCCAGCGACCATGACTGATGCTCTCCTGAATGGGGCAAACATTCACATGAGGGGACGGACGGCCGGATGGCTTGAAATCCGCGATGCGTAAATTGTTCCGCTGAATCATCCGGCGCAGTCGGTATTACGTGCGGCATGCGTTCGATAATGAGCAGGGCGAGAATAGCGTTATATAAATCGAAAAAAATTGCGGACCGTCCGTGCCATGGCGCTTTTCGCCGAATCGGCTTCGATCGCATCGCCCGTGGCAATCAGGCACCCCGACAGCGGGCGCTGCGGTGCGACAGTGAATGTTCACTTGCGCGCTCGATCGAGAATGGGGAAAACCGGGGAAATCAGGCCGTTCGCCTGCGGGAATATCGCCGCTTGTTCAACGACGAAAGATTGAAACCGCGAATACCGTTTCCGGCGAATCGGGAAAAAGCTACCGCACGTAATGCGGAATCATTGCCACAAAACAAATCGCCGGCCTGAATCCGTTTCGAATCCAGGCCGGCGATCGTCATTGATCGCGGAGCAGGCAATGCGCCGCCGCCGCCGCGTTGCCACGCATCATGCCGATGCCGACGTCTCCGGCACCTTCACCTGCATGACGCGCCCTCCGTCCGGATCGTCGTCGTCACGCGGCGCGTCGAGCTGCCCTTCCCACTTCGCGACCACGGCAGCCGCGATCGAGTTGCCGACGGCGTTGGTGGCCGAGCGCCCCATGTCGAGGAACATGTCGACGCCCATGATCAGCAGCAACCCCGCTTCGGGCATGTTGAACTGGTTGAGCGTCGCCGCGATCACGACCAGCGATGCGCGCGGCACGCCCGCCATCCCCTTCGACGTCACCATCAGCATCAGCAGCATCGTGATCTGCGTGCCCAGCGGCAGATGGATGCCGTACACCTGCGCGATGAACAGCACCGCGAACGTGCAGTACATCATCGAGCCGTCGAGGTTGAACGAGTACCCGATCGGCAGCACGAAGCTCGAGATCTTGCGGTTCACGCCGAAGCGGTCGAGCGCGTCCAGCAGCTTCGGATACGCGGCCTCGGAGCTCGCCGTCGCGAACGACAGCAGGAACGGCTCGCGGATCAGCCGGATCAGCGTGAACGCGCGCTTGCCGAGGAACGTCACGCCGGCGAGCGTCAGCACGCCCCACAGCAGCGCCAGCGCCAGATAGAAGCTCGCCATGAACTTCGCGAACGTGAGCAGGATGCCGAGCCCTTCGGTCGTGATCGTCGACGCCAGCGCCGCGAACACCGCAACCGGCGCGAACCACATCACCGCGCCCGTCACCTTCAGCATCACCTGCGCGAGATCGTCGATCACGCCGGTCAGGCGCTTGCCCGCTTCGCCGAGCGCGGACAGCGCGGTGCCGAAGAAGATCGAGAACACGACGATCTGCAGGATTTCGTTGTTCGCCATCGCCTCGGCGATCGATTTCGGCACCAGGTGAACCACGAAATCCTTCAGCGTGAATGCGCCCGTCTTCAGGTTGAGGGCCGCGTCGGACGCCGGCAACGGCAGGCTCAGGTGGCTGCCCGGCTGCAGGATCGTCGCGGTCAGCAGGCCGAGCAGCAACGACGTGAACGACGCGATGAAGAACCAGCCGAACGCCTTGACGCCCACGCGGCCCACCGCGCCGCCGTCGCCCATCTGCGCGATGCCGACGGTCAGCGTCGCGAATACCAGCGGCGCGATGATCATCTTGATCAATCGCAGGAACACGTCGGACAGCAACGACACGTAGCCGGCGACTTCCTTGGCCATCTTCGGGTCGGGAAACGCGCTATGGCACGCGTAACCCACTGCGATACCAAGAATCATCGCGACGACGATGTACTTGGTAATGTTGTGCTTCTTCTTCATTAGCAATCCAAATTACAGAGCGTGTGCTTCTAACGGCTGGAAAATCATTCGCGTCCGGCTGCGAATCGGAACTCACGTCGCCATGCATGCGACAGGCCCGCTTCCGGCGGTCGCCATGGCGGACAGGGGGGGCATTCTAACGCAAATGACGCACCGGCTTTCAAATCTGAAAGCAAAGGGGTTGATCCGCGTCCATGCGGCCGCCGTAAAAGCGGGTTCTGTCGCGATCCGGCCGAACGGCGCGAGCGGCCATCGAGCGCCGCGACCTCGACGGACAGGCCGCCCGTGCCGGCCCGCGACGACACGGGAAGACGATCGCGACACATTCACACAAAGATGCGCAGACCTCGACACTACCGGACGTAACCTCTATGTAATATTTCGAAATGATTCGCGTTGCCGTAACGCCCGAGCGGCAATGCGCAATCGCGAGTCGGGAATGCGGAGCCGCGTTCGAGCCTTTTTTCGAGACGGGGCGAGTCGTTCGCTTGATAAGCAGTCCTCCCAATGAATGAACGGGAAAAATCGGCATCGTGATGAACATTCTGTACACCAACTTCCACGGCGACTACGGCGGCGGCCAGGATACCTACGTCCGCGATCTCGCCGCCGCGATGAGCCGGCATCACCGCGTAACCGTCGCGTCGCCGGAGGGAAGCCGCCTGTCGCGGCTGCTGAAGGACAGCCCCGACGTGGCCATCTTCGACATGGAATTCAAGCCGCGCTGGAACCGGCTGTGCCAGGAGCTTGTGCGGCTGCGCCAGCGGATCGTCGCCGAGCGCTTCGACGTCGTTCACGTCAACGGGTCCGCCGATCACCGGCAGGTGATGCTGGCGCTGCTCGGGTGCCGGCACCGGCCCGCGGTCGTGCTCACCAAGCACAACACGTATCGCGCCGACAGCTTCGGCAACCTGCTGCGTGCACGGCTCGCAACCGACCACACCATCGCGGTCAGCGACTATGTCGCGAGCATGCTCGCGCTCCGGTCGCCGTACGGGAACGTCACGGTCGTCAAGCACGGCGTGCGCAGGCAGGCCGCGGAACGACTGGCGAGCGACGAGATCCGCCGCCGCAAGGTCGCGCTGTTCGGGCCGTCCGGCGCGGACGCGATCGTGCTGGGCAGCAGCGCCGGCACCGCGCCGGAAAAAGGCTGGATGGACCTGATCGCGGCACTCGGCCGCCTGCCCGAGCACGAGCGCGAGCGGTTTCGCGTGCTGCTGGTCGGTGCGGAGCCGTCCTGCGACCAGCGCGAGCAGATCGCGCGGCACGGCATGACGTCGCGCACCGTATTCACCGGACGGGTCGACGACATATGCGCGCCGTTCTCGATCATCGACGTGTCGTTCGTGCTGTCGTACCACGAGAGCCTGTCGTACGCGTGCCGCGAAGCGATGTCGCTGGGCTGCCCCGCTATCGTGACGCGCGTGGGCGGGCTGCCTGAAAACGTCGAGCCGGGCGTGGACGGATGGGTCGTTCCGCCGCGCGAGCCCGAAGCGATCGGCGAGATCCTGCGCACGATCGTGCGCGAGCCCGGCTGCGTCCGCGCGATGGGACGCAGCGCGCGGCTGAAAGGCAAGCGTGAGTTCTCGTTCGACAGATTCGTCGACGCGACGCTGTCCGTCTATCAGAAATCGATTCGACACAACCCGTATCGTTGGGTGGCGTCCCTGAGGTCCATGTAATGGCCATGAATATCTGGAAGAAGTATTGGGACCTGCGGACGCAGGAGTGCCCGTGCGACGTGCACTTCGTCGAGGTCGGCGACTTCAAGACCCTGCGGATTTTCCGCAAGGACGCGTAACCCTTGTCTTGTCACGATCCGCCGATGCTTCTGTCCGCCACGCGCTATCCGATCCTGATGTATCACCAGATACGCCCGCTGCCGCCGCCGCCCGACCGGCTACGCGGCCTGAGCGTCGCGCCCGACGCGTTCCGCCGCCAGATGACGCTGTTCAGGCGGCTCGGCTACCGCGGCCTGAGCGTGCGCGAACTGCAGCCGTATCTGCGCGGGGAGCGCAGCGGAAAAGTCTTCGGCATTTCGTTCGACGACGGCTTTCTCAACGTGCTCACGCATGCGATGCCCGTGCTGGACGAGCTCGGGTTCACCGCGACCTGCTATTTCGTCGCCGGCCGGTTCGGCGGCGAGAACGACTGGGATGCGGGCGCCGATACCGCACGCTCGCCGCTGATGACGCGCGAGGACATGCTCGCGTGGCGCGATCACGGCCATGAAATCGGCTCGCATACGCTCGATCACGTCGCGCTGTCGTACGTGCCGGCGCACGTGTCGGACCTTCAGGTCATCGAATCGAAGCGGCAGCTCGAAGCGCTGAGCGGCCGGCGCGTCGAATCGTTCTGCTATCCGTACGGCGATCTGGACGCGCGCGTCCGCGACCAGGTCGCCGCCGCCGGGTACGGCAATGCGACGACGACCCGGCGCGGTTGCGCCGACGCGTCCGACGATCCGTTTCTGCTGCCGCGGATTCCGGTGGCGGGCGGTGTCGGTGCGCTTCGGCTGCTGTTCAAGTGTGCGCGGTGGCGGGTGCGCAAGCGCGGGTAGCGCCGGGAACAGCGCTTGTGCCATAGCGAAAGGGTGAAGCGTCGGCACCGAGTTCGATCGGCCCGACGCCTGCGCACGGATCGATGCCTTTACCGAGGCAAGGTCTTCCGGATCGCGGCCGTCGCCGCCGCGTTTGCCGCGATCGCCGCGCGTGCGCGATCAGTCCGATGTTTCCCGCGCGAGTTTTGCCTGCCGCCGGGCCCGGTCGTTCACGATCTGGTGGCGCCGATGGTCCGTCATCTTCTTCCACGCGCGCGCTTCGTCCCGCGTTCGCAGGCAAGCCACGCAGTAGCCCGTTCTGCCGTCGAACGAGCACACGTCGATGCAGGGCGATTTGACCGCCATGCTTATTGCCCCCGCGTCGCCGGCACGACTTCGACGGTGACATGCGACAGATCCTTGAACCGCTGCAGCACGCCGTGATAGAAGCGCGAATCCCGTTTCGGGTCGTCCGTCGCCACCGACACGACCGCACTCATGTGCCCCGGCCCGAGACGCCAGACGTGCAGGTCGTTGATCGTGTCGCCGCCGCCTTCGATTGCGCTGCGCACGTTGTCCGCCAACCGACGGTCCGCACTCATGTCGAGCAGGATGCCGCCGGTGTCGCGCATCAATCCGTATGACCAGTTCGCGATCACCAGCGCGCCGATGATGCCTGCCAGCGGATCCATCCAGAGCCAGCCGAACGCGCGCGCGAGCAGCAGCCCGACGATCGTCAGCACGGAGACCGCCGCGTCGGCAATCACGTGGACGTAGGCCGAACGGATGTTGTGATCGCGCGCCGCCGCCGCGGACGCGCCATGGTCGTGCTCGTCGAATGCGAGTTCGTGCTCGCGCCCGTTCAACCGGACAATCGCCGTGAATTCATGCGGCTCGGGAATGTTCTCGACCGACTCCAGGCATGCGCCGCGCACGCTCATCGCGAACGCCTGCCGCGTACCGTCCGGACGAATCGTCGTGATCGATGCAGCCGTGACGTCGCCGAGCGTCGTGCCGGAGATCGCCGGTGAGATCCGGAACACCGGCGGCACGCCGTCTTCGAAGATCGACACGAAGAACGCGCCGCTTTGGTCGAAGACCTTGTGCGTCACCTCGTCGTGGTCATGGTCGTGATCGTCGTGCCCATGCCCGTGGTGATGCCCATGACCGTGCCCGTGCCCGTGCCCGTGCCCGTGCCCATGGTGGTCGCCGCTCAGCAGCCAGACGCTCGCGATGTTGACGAGCAGGCCGGCAACCGCGATCGGAATGGCCTCGCCGAAATGGATCGGAACGGGCTCGAGCAAACGCGCAACCGCTTCATAGCCGATCAGCAGCGCGATCATCGCGAGCACGATGGCGCTCGTGAAGCCTGCCAGGTCGCCGAGCTTGCCCGTGCCGAACACGAATCGCGGGTCGCTCGCATGCCGGCGCGCGTACGTGTACGCGAGCGCGGCGATCAGCATCGCGCCCGCGTGCGTCGACATGTGCAACCCGTCCGCGATGAGCGCCAGCGAGCCGAAAATCGACCCGCCGACGATCTCGACCACCATCATTGCCGCGCACAGCCCGATGACCATCCAGGTCCTGCGTTCGTTCTGTTCGTGCGCGGCGCCGAGAAAGATGTGGTCGTGCCCTGCGCCGAAGGCGTCGTTCCTGAAGTCGCTCATCCCTGCCTCGATCATTTGAAGTAGCTGTGAACGACTTCGATCAGCTGCTCGGTCGCGCTGCCCTCGTCCTCGTGCCCCTCGGCATCGACGAGATGGCTGCGGATGTGATCCTCGAGCACGACCGCGAGCAGGCCGTTCATCGCACCGCGGCCGCTCGTGATGAGCTGGAGGATTTCGTTGCAACCGCGCTCTTCCTCCAGCGCGCGTTCGATGGCTTCGACCTGCCCCTTGATCCGGCGGACACGATTCAGCAGCTTCTGCTTTTCCTTGACGGTGTGGCTCATGGCGATCCTTTGATATACCGGGGGGGAGTATATCCGGAAAGGATTTTCCCTATAGGGGGGCGGGGTATATTCAGCGAGACGAAAGGTGAGCTTGAGCTGCGAACCACCGGTGCCTGACCGCCGCTACACGTGCCCACGACGCCATGCCGCCCGTCCCCGAAAGTCATCTTGTAGATATTCAGACATGGAAGTAGCATTCTCTACATGATTCCTTTCTCAATCTGGTCGATTCTCGTTCTGACCCTCCCCACGGAAAACGCGACGGCCCGCATGCGGTTCTGGCGCGCGCTCAAGGCGAAGGGCTGTGCCGTGCTGCGCGACGGCATCTACCTGCTTCCGTACACGGAAGAACGCGAACGCATGTTGCGCGAACTCGCGGACGCAATCACCGACAGCGGCGGGACGGCCCACCTGTTGCGCACGCAGAGCCTCGACGCGTCGCAGGAGCAGGAATTCCGCGCACGCTTCGGGCGCGACGACGACTACGCCGCCTTCATCCGCGAGCTCGCGGATGTGCGCAAGACGCTTGCCGGGCAGTCGGCCACGGAACTCGCCCGGCTGCTGCGCCGCCTGCGCAAGGATTTCGACGCCCTCCGTGCGATCGACTATTTCCCGGGCGATGCGGCGACCCGCGCCGAAATCGCGCTGCAGGATTTCATCGCGCTGGTCGACACGCTGCTGTCGCCGGGCGAGCCGCACGCCTCAGATCGCGTCGTCCGCCGGCTTGCTGCCGACGAGTACCAGGGCCGCACCTGGGCCACCCGTCAGCGGATGTGGGTCGATCGTGTCGCCAGCGCATGGCTGATCCGCCGCTTCATCGACGCGCGCGCCCGCTTCGTCTGGCTCGCGTCGCCCGCGGATTGCCCGCCTGACGCGCTGGGCTTCGATTTCGACGGCGCCGCGTTCACGCACGTCGGCGAGCGCGTGACGTTCGAGGTCTTGCTGGCGAGTTTCGGGCTCGACACGGATCCGGCGTTGATACGGCTCGGCGAGATCGTGCATGCGCTCGACGTCGGCGGTCCCGCCGCCCCCGAAGCGGCCGGCTTCGAGGCCGTGATGGCCGGCACGCGTCAACGCACGGAAAACGACGATCAGCTGCTGGAACAGATGAGCGCGGTGCTTGACTCGCTCCATGCGCACTTCGCGTCGAACGGAAAGAACGAAACCGGAGGACGGCCATGACCACGACGGTGACGACAAACGCGCCGGGTTACTCGCTGGGCCAGCTGGTCGGATACATGTTGCGACTCGGCGCGCTGGGGTTCGGCGGCCCGGTGGCGCTCGCCGGCTACATGCGTCGCGATCTCGTCGAGAAGCGCGGCTGGATCACGGAGGCCGACTACAAGGAAGGACTCACGCTGGCCCAGCTCGCACCGGGACCGATGGCCGCCCAGCTCGCGATCTATCTCGGCTTCGTCCACTACCGCATCCGCGGCGCGACGCTCGTCGGTTTTGCGTTCGTGCTGCCGTCGTTCCTGATGGTGCTCGCGCTCGGGTTCGCCTATGCACGCTTCGGCGGGCTGTCGTGGATGCAGGCGGTCTTTTATGGCGTCGGGGCCGCCGTGGTCGGCATCATCGCGATGAGCGCGTACAAGCTCACGATAAAGACCGTCGGCAACGACAAGCTGCTGTGGGCGATCTTCATCACGCTGGCTGCCGTGACCTTCATCACGGAATCGGAAATCGCGTGGCTCTTCATCGTCGCCGGCCTGATCGGCTGGCTGTGGCGCGCCCCGCCCAAGTGGCTGCACAAGAGCGGGCTGAGCGCGCTTGCCGGCGCCAACCTGCCGGCGGCAAGCGGCCTGCTGAGCGGCATCGATCTGCCGCAACTCGCGCAGATCGGCGTGTTCTTCGCGAAAGCCGGCGCATTCGTGTTCGGGTCGGGGCTCGCGATCGTGCCGTTTCTGTACGGCGGTGTCGTGACCGAGCATCACTGGCTCAACGACAAGCAGTTCGTCGACGCCGTCGCGGTCGCCATGATCACGCCGGGGCCGGTCGTGATCACCGTCGGCTTCATCGGTTACCTGGTGGCAGGCTTCCCGGGCGCAATCGTCGCCGCGCTCGGCACCTTCCTGCCCTGCTATCTGTTCACCATCATCCCGGCGCCCTACGTCAAGAAATACGGTCACCGGGCCGACGTCAAGGCGTTCGTCGACGGCATTACGGCGGCAGCCGTCGGTGCAATCACGGGCTCCGTCCTGGTCATCGCGAAACGCTCGATCGTCGACGTCCCGACCGCCGTCGTGGCCGTCGCGACCGTTCTGCTGTTGTGGCGCTTCAAGAAGCTCCAGGAGCCGGTGATCGTCACCGCCGCGGCGCTCCTCGGGCTGGTGGCCTACCCGTTGCTCCATCATTGATTCGAAGGTGCGATTCGCGCTTTCGGATCGACGGGCCGGCCTGTCGCTCGCGCCCGTCGACCGCCGGACCGCGCCCGTTCTCGCCAGCACGCCGGGCACGAAGCGATCGCTTCGGCTGCGCTCCCTGTCGAGACCGGCCTGTCGCTCACTGCGGTTCGATCCTCGCGGCGAACGCTTCGGACGAAGTGTCCGTCGCCTTCAACCAAATTGGGCGTTCAGCCATCCTTCTGCCCACTTTTTCGCGTATGCAACCGCGTCGTCGCGCACATCGAAGCCAGCCAGATCGCCGCTGGAGTGAACCTCTCGCTCACCGCCATCCAGAAGCATCGTGGTGATCCTCACATGCGCGATGTACTCGCCATCAGCCCTGCGCGGCGTCGGATCGATTCGGAACCGTGTCGTATTGAAGAGCATTTTCTCCCCCCGTTTGGTTGCCGCGAACCAGGCTGTCGCGGGAGCAGCACAAGAAAGTGTCGAACTTGCAGCCGTGCCTTGATCCGGGCGGCCTCCTGACCGGATTCACGACGCGCCATCCCGCTTTCGAACCGCGGTGCGCAACCCGATACGGACATCAGGAAAGCATCCGTATCGACGTCGTAGCAATGGTCACGGATAGACCAGCGAGCGAAATGCTGCCCCTGGGTAGGGATTGAAGCCCGTTGCTCCGGAATTCCTTCGGAGCCGCACTCGAGCGGTGGGACAAGAGAGGGGTGTCAAACACTTATCAAGGGTGCCCAGGTGGTCGGTCGCCTTTCACCAGATTCGATGAGAAGCCCGATCGCATTCATCGGAGCACGCTGAGCAATGCGTTGGAACCGGTCAGCGGTCATCCAACGATTCGATGGTACGCCGTTCCATAAATTTGCATAGCGAAATTTCCTGCGAACGCGTGCCTCCAAAGCGCGCCCTTACACGACGGCACGGCACGAATCACGGCGACAGCGCGTATAGTGGAGCCAGCTTTCCTCGACATTCGCGCGTCTGTTCGAGAATCGGGTACCCGCAAGAAGTTCGAGGTCTGGCCGGTCGTTTTCGTATGTATCCCCGCCGGTTCCGGAAAGCAGTCGCGGCGCTTGTGGGGCGACATCATTCATGTGTTGGGCCAAGCATGGGGGCCGCTTCGCATGGATGGCTTCATCAGGCGTCGCGAGCTTCGAGCAGGCAGTGCCGGCTTGTGCCGGCCGGAGATATCAACGGGTGCATTCGCGCGACGCGCTGCGAATCGAACAGCGTCGACACGAGTTGGACCGGCTAACGCAAGCCCTCCCTGGAACAAACAGCGCAACCCATGAAAATCGATCGCAGTTCCATTCCCCACTACCTCGTCCTACGTGCCGGCTGGCCACCCTATGTGTTGAATGCAGACCGCCTGGTGCTCCGCCGCGAAGCGAGCCCGCTGTTGCGAGCGTTCGCGCGAACGCGCGGAAGCTTTGCACATGTCGATGACGTCGCGTGGAACATCTTCTCCGATGCAGAGGGCCTCTCAGTAATCGAGCGTCGGGAAACAGGGTTCTTCACGTTGATCACCGGAACCGAGACCGAGCATCAGTTGCATCTGCTGGCAACCCTCTGACGTTGCAGTCGGGACGGCGTACGGCCAGGGCCGACGAACGGCCGCGCGCGGGGATTTTTCGCGCATTTTTTACGGAATGCTGATTTTCCTGGGCAGTCGCTTGTTCTGCCCCTCGGCCGAAAGCGCTTGACACCTTCGTTGCCGAGGCGTACTGTCAGCCGCTGAAGTATTCAAGAAGCGCGATTGCTGCCCATCATTAACCGCGGCCTGCGGTATTCGTTGTCCTCTCCCTCCTTGATTATTTTTTCCCGCGTCCATTCAGGGCGCATACGCTCGTCCATTTTCAGGAGATCTAACATGGATACCGGTACCGTCAAGTGGTTCAACGACAGCAAGGGCTTCGGCTTCATCACGCCCGACGCAGGCGGAGACGATCTGTTCGCGCATTTCTCGGAAATCCGCGGCGACGGCTTCAAGACGCTCGCCGAAGGCCAGAAAGTCAGCTACGAAACGAAGAGCGGCCCCAAAGGCCTGCAGGCGTCGAACATTACCGGCCTGTAAGTCCCGTTCACGAAGCGGCACGTAACTGCCGCTTCCTGCGCATACGCACCTCCATCGCGGGCGCCACGCGTCCCGATGCAAGCTCGACCGGGTCATCCGTTTCGTATTCGGACGTCGAACGTGCGCGTATGCAGATGCCCAGCCCCCTCGCCGCGCGCGTGTCCAGCCGCGCGTGCGTGAGCGGACGAGTCCCGCTCGGCGGACCGCTCAAGCCGCGCAGCAGGAGAACCCGCATGACCAGAAGTCAACCTCGCAGTAACAAGGCGCCTCCGCGTGCCAAGCCTGCCATGACCCTGCCCAAGCTCGGCACGGCATTGAACTGGGTGCCGCCCAAGGCTCCCGCTAGCGAGAAATCGCGCCCGAAGAAGCGGCCGCCTGCTCCGTAATAGCGGAACGAGCCAACCGCTGCGCGACGAATAGGCAAAGAGGCGGCCACCGCTGCCGTGCAGCGCGATCTCGGCGTGATGGGCCGAGCGCATCGACGCGCGCAATCCGGAATAAGTTGAACGCCCAACAAACGATGCGCGTATGATGGGTTTATTCGGGCGATCACTTGCCGTCTGACTGCTCACCCCTCCATCTACCCTCTTGCTGCATCGCCCCTCCCTCGCGCTGCAACGTTGTCCCTTTCACCCCACCGGCACGCCCTGCAACGGCGATACTGGCCGGATGTGTTCGTCCATGCAATTCGTGGTGGCCGAACGCCAGGAGTTTGCCATGAGCATGCATGTCTACCGTGGATTCGAGATTTATCCACTGATTTACCCCCACGTACCGGCGCCGAATGGCTGTCCGCATAACTACGATGCCGGTTTCGACGCGGCAGTCAAGATTTGCCTTCGCGGCACCACCGACACGGTGACGCAGAGCCAGACGTTCAGATTGCACGACAACTCCCCGTTTGACAGCGCCGGTGACGCACGTCGCGCTTCGCTGCGCTACGCCGAGAACATCATCGACGACAATCGCGAGAAACAGGGCTTCTTTTCCAACGGGATCTAACGCGCCCCGTCAACGCAACGCAATCTGTCGGCGATTTGGAGGGCAACATGATCATCGACGAACTACTCGGCTTGATCAGTCGACGTGAGGTCAGCTGGACCGGCACCGTCCTGCCCGCCGGAATCGCCGACTCGGCACGAAGCCATCAGCAAGAACTGCAAATGTTCGTGGCGGTACGCGCGCTATCGATCGGAGCCGGATATTCGGAATTCGAATCCGACGAGATAGCGAGCGCCGTCATGACACGACTCGGCTAGTTTTCCGTTCAAACGTTCCCAAACAGGATCTACATGACAACAGTCACACTCAAGGTCAACGAACCGATCGACGTCGCGCTGCGGCGATTCCGACGCACTATCGAGAAAACCGGGCTGATTCGGGAGTTGCGCAGTCGCACCAGCTACGAAAAACCCACGACGGAACGCAAGCGGAAGAAAGCCAGCGCCGTTTCCAGGCAGCGCCTGCGGGCGAAGCGGATGTTGCCGCCCCGCAAAATGTACTAGGGAGCACACCGTGTACAAGATGCCGGGCGAAGCACCGCCGTTTTTCCCGCTGACGAAATGCGAAGTCGATTTCGATCAGCAGAAAGACATGGTGACGCTGCTGCCGAGCTTCTATGCGTTCGGATGCGAGTACACCAGCCGCGGTTTTCTGATCGGGCGGGACGATGCGTTCAAACTGATTGCAGCGATCGAGAAGGCGCTCAGCATCCAGGGATGAGCCGGCGCCGGCACACTCGCGAGCATCGACAACCAGAAGATGGACTATGCGCGTCCGGACCAAGTACGTTGATTTGCTCTATTTCCTTGTTGTCCTGCAACTCGTCACGCAACGGCAGAGTCGCGAGTGGCTGTCGCCGTTTCAGCTCGTCGAATCGCTGCAAGGATGGTTGATCGTCCATCGCGCGAAATGCGAGTGGCGCGATCGGGTCTGGATCGGCCATGCGTCGCTTCAGATAGCGAAGTCGGTCCGCCCGGTCGACAACGCCGCATTTTCAGGACCGCCCCCTGGTGCGGCAAAAGACTCGACGCCCCCTCCGCGAGACGCACTCGCGGGGCGATCGAGTCTACGAATGAAGTGCATCCGCTACCTCAGGGAGAATGTCTGATCCCGGCAGCGCTCGCACGGCGACAATGCGTCCAATCACGCAGACGGCGCAGGCCGCCGTCTGCAACCCGCATCACTCGATCGATCGGCAGCCGTGCCGCTGGCTGCTGCCCGGCCTCGACCGCCTCCGCGGCTGCGCCGCGCGAGACACGGGCCGTTTTCCACGAAGGCGCGCCTCAAACGGCGGCGTTCGCCGTCGAACTGGCGATGCAATTCGGCAGGGACATCGTCGATGGCGAGATCGCTTCACCAGAGATCCGACCCACCAGCCGCGGCAAATTCGCCGCGACCGGCCGACAATCCGCTCACCTCGCTCCGAGGGAACCATGAAATACCAGGAAAGCACGGCAATCGATCGACGCGATCAGGCAACCCGGCAAAAACTCCGCGACGACCTCGCCCGCGCCGACATCGAACGGGCCGACAAGCGTACGCAAAACGACGCCCGCATCGACTCCAATGCGAGCAAGTGGCGCTATTTCAGTCCCGACCATCGGGTGAAGTAAATGACGCGGCACTGCTCCCGGCGCAGGCGGCGGTTGACGTTCGCGCCTCGCGTCGTCGTGCGCGCATCGCGCAGGCTGCACCGCAGACGTTCCGGCGCCAGATACCCTGGCGCAGGCGGATCGAGAATTCGGCGCTGGCCTTGATCCCGCGCGGCTCCGCGCAACGACACCGCTCGTGCAAGCGGGCCGGCAATTGCTCGTTCGATGCGGGTGAGCGCCTGCAGCGTCGATGAACCGATCATCTCCCGCAGCGAGGTTTGAACGCGGTCGTTTGAATACGCTCGTCGATCACTGCGACGACGTTGTCCCGTATCGGGATGATCATAAAAAACCGGCACCCTTGACGCCGCTGCCCGACGACGGACATCGCGGCATTGCAGGCGCCGTTTGTCGTAACGAGCGACGTGCCAAAGTAAAAAGCCGGCGCTTGGCCGGCTTCGAATTCCGCCTTGCTGGGGCGGCTCCTCGTTCTGTTTGAGAGCGAGGAGTTTTGCTACGCCTGGGTTAATGGTTCGACATAAAACCCATTCCCAGACGTTTCCTTGCATCGGAAATGCGTTGCTTGGGTGTGACGGCTTTCCACGAAAAGGCAGGGCGTCTTGGCCAGTCTGGATGAACAACGGGCATCCCGTCGTCAGTCGCGCGTGCGTCCGCCTGTTCCTGTTGCCCGTCCTGCGAATTCTTTTCTCGTTTCGGATGATCGTTCATCAACAAGCTCCGTCAAGCAACCGCGTTTCATCATGGATTGGCTTGCGCCGCCCGAGTCGGGATAAAACTGCGCAAGCGATACGGATCGCAACGTCCCGCTTCCATCACGGCATGCTTTCTCCATGAAGTCTGCGGCCGATCTGCAGTCTGTGCGTCATGTACCACCATGCACCCGCGGGCTTCGGCAGTCGGTACGCTGCCGTACGAACCCGATGGCACGGACAGGCGCGTGGCCTCGGTACGGTTCCAAAGGGCTCTAAAGGCGCTTCAAATCAGGAAGCAAGCGGTCGAATTCTCGCCTGACCACGCCGTAGCATTCGCACACACGCTTTTCGAGCCCGGATCGATCCAATACCTCGATGTGCCCATAGTTGTACCGGATCAATCCGGCATCCTGAAGTTTCAGCGCAGCTTCCGTCACGCCCGATCGTCGGACACCGAGCATGTTGGCGATCAACTCCTGCGTCATCTTCAGTTCGCTCGACGGCAGCCGGTCGAGACTGAGCAGGAGCCAGCGGCACAGCTGCTGATCGATTGAATGATGCCGATTGCAGACGGCGGTCTGCGCCATCTGCGTGATGAGCGCCTGGGTGTAGCGCAGCAAGAGCCGCTGCATCGAGCCGCCGCGACGGAACTCGTCTTTCAGCATGCGTGCATCGAGTCGGTAAGCGTGTCCGGCGCTTTGGACGATCGCGCGGCTTGGGGTCGTTTCGCCCCCCATGAACAGCGCGATGCCGATCAGCCCGTCGTTGCCGACGATGGCAATTTCGGCCGACGAACCGTCTTCCATCACGTACAACAGCGAGACGATGGAGGTCGTCGGAAAATAGACATGACTGAGCGCCCCCCCCGACTCGTACAGCACCTTTCCCAACGGCATCTCGACCAGCACAAGATGCGGCGAAATATGCGCGAGAGCTTCTGGCGGCAAGGCTGCGAGCAGATGATTGTCAATCGGGGATAGCTGCGCCGACATAGCTCGCTCCTGCAGTGATTGCGGCCTTCCCCCAACGCGACTCGACGCCACGAAGCGTCATCCGCTCAAGACTCGAACTCGCGAAGCAGACGTTGCGCGAGGATCTTGGCGTCTTCGAGCGCGAGATCGTACTGCTCCCGATCGAAATCGGTCTGGTATGGGGGATCATCGTTCGGCCCCTCGTCGGTGCGGCGCAAATACACATAACCTCGGTACACACCACGCGCAGATTCCATCACACGAATGCGTGCGAAGTGTGTTTTGGTACTGAATGTGAAATCGTCCATGATGTGACTTTCTGCACTGCACATGTTCAATCATCCTAGCACTCCGGGTGAAATCGAACGGAGAGGTCGGTGGGCTGTCAGTCAAGGCTGTCTCTCGTACGGCGGAAATGCCGACAGACGTGGATCGTCCACCGCGCCGCCAACGGTGAAGTGATACAGGGATTGCCAGACATGGTCCTTCGCGCCGAGCAATGCATGCATTTCATCATCGAAAAAGCAGCCGATCCCCGTCGCGCGCACGCCGGCGGCTTCTGCTTCGAGATAGAGCGCGTGGCCAAGCATCCCGCATTCCCAGAACAGGTGGCGATAACGCCATGGCTGCTTCAACGCGATTTCGAATCTCGCAATCATCCCGAGCGCAAAGCAGGAATCGGCGGCGATATCCTGGTGGCAGCAGATCAACCCTGCCGCCGCGCGCAAATCGTAAGGCAGTAGCAGATAGAGCGGCAGGTCGTCCGGCCCGGTCTTTTGCCACAGCCATTCCGGACGCAGGGATCGCTTCAGATCCGGCAGTGCGCCAGGGTTTCTTGCGAGCATATAGAGGCCCGGCTCCAGGCCGTCGACGCGATGCACCAACAGCGCCGCCTGCACCGCGGCAGGAGACGTCAGCGCATTCCACGGCGGTGTGCCGGGACGTGCCAGCAGGCATGTCAGCATGCTGAAGAAGGCCGCGTCGCCGATGCGCGTCGTGCCATCGAAATTCACGGCGCTGCGACGCTGTCTGGCGATTCGGGCGAAGCCGAGATCGAGGGCTGGCATCGCCGGCGCCGAGCACGGCTCCGGGTTCGGCGACGGTGGTTCGCGAGTACGGGTCTTGTGCGTGGCGCGATGAATCGAATCAATGTCCGGCCAGGCCACATGTCCCGAACTCAGTTGATTGGCGCGCCCGTGCCACTGTGCGCTGCCCAAAGCGATCCGCATGCGCTCGAGATCGGGTCGCGTCTCGGGGTTGCCGATCCAGAGCAAAAGATCCGGCGCCTCCGCTTCGGCTTCACTGAAATCTTCGCGGCGGTCCACGCCGAGCAAATCGGCCACTGCGTCATCCGCAGCCGCCTCCATCAACCGCGTCTGCCAGCCGAGCGCAGCTGCTGCATAACTCATCGCAGCGACGACATGGCCGCAATCCTGTTGGCAGTAGCGCCAGGCGCGCATGCCATATTTCCACGCTTCGCGCCAATGGATCGAGCTGACGCCGACCAGGACGCCACTTCCCGAAAACGCGTCGGTCCATTGCGGCTCGTCCACCGCGGCGCGATGTTCAAGCGCATGATCCCGGCTCAGGTAGTGATAGACGCCTGCGGACAAGCCGGGCAGGGCCGGACACAGAAGATAGCCCTCGGTCGGATGCAGATTCCCGCTCGAAGGATTGCAGCGCAGTGCCCACCGCTGGGCACCATAGGATTTCCACCCCGACAAGCCGAGCGAGAGTTCGAACAGGATTGCCAGACTGGACAGATCGAATTCGTGCGCGGGCGGCAGGTTGCCGCAACGCAACGCGTTGTAGCGCGTGGCCAGCGTGTCCGCGGCCAATGGCAGATCGACGCGCGGTGCGCCACGAAACACCCGGAACGGGTCCGGCTGGGTTGCCCAGTCGAGCCGCCCGGGGCCGGGAGCGTAGAAGTCGAGGCGGTGCTTGCTGCGTTCGTGATAATCAAGCAGCGCATGCCTTAACCGATCCATGTCCACCTCAGACCCGGAATACTGCATACGCACTGTACAAAACCGGATGGCTCGACGCTTAAGCGCGGCCGTCATCATGTCGGGGAATCCGGCGCGCGCCTTCCTTCAACATCGATTTCGCCGAGGTGCGAGTGCTTGTTTTCCCCGAGGTCTTCAGTATGCGATCGGCAGGAAATAGTCGCGGGCTCGCCGGACCGAGCCGTCCGTGCTCTCCGCCCGAACGATCGGCAGTCCCGACGCCAGCAGACGACTACTCACGGCCAGTGCAGGTCAGAAGGAAGGCATACGTCGGGTCGGGCGCGTGCGCAAACCGGCCCCGTCTCACGAGATCATGTACCTGTTCTGGGGGCCGCCCTTGTAAAGATCTCTGGCGAGCCCCAGGATCCGGTCGCGGTTGCGGTCGAAGGCCGCCAGCAACGCGGGCTCGCTCGAATCCATGTCGGAGTTCAGTTTCGCCAGCATCGCATCGTCGACCAGAAAGGTAATCTCGCGAGCATTGTCGTAGCCCCAGAAGCACACGCAGTGCCTGGACATGTCGTAGGTGCGACTGGGATTAGGAAAGTTGAGTGCCGCGTCGATTTTTCCCATCTAACCCTCCTGGCAGATATAACGCCACTTGCTCGCGTTGACATCGAGGCGGGCGTCATTTTCGCGTCGCTTCTCGGCGCGCTCGATGTCCGCGCGCTTCAGTGCCTGGGCGCGGGACTTTTGCGCGTCGACGTAATCGTTTTGCCTGACGGACGTGACGGACTTCTGTTCGGTTTGCTTGGGCATGCCGGTTCCCGAAAAATGAATTTCAAATGTCAGGACCGTCGCGGTGACCGAATTTCGTCGTCGTCCGGCCCACAGGAGGCACGAACGGACTACCCGCGGGCTTGCCGCCGACGGCCTCTGTTGCGCACTGAACTGCCGGATCGGGCCTCGCGGGGAGGCCGGGTTGACGCACGACGTTCGCAACTTCAACGTTCGCGCGCGGGGTCATTGTGGTGAGCGTTCTGCGGAACCGTGCGGACAGGGGGAAGCGTAAGGAGTCGAAACAAAATCGCCGGTCGCGCACATCGAACCTCATGAGAATGCGCCCTATATCACGGCCATGCAAGCGCTATCTCGCGTCAAGGGCCATCAACGGCACGATTCACTCCAGGCCACATTACTGTCATCAACCGGACCGGGCGGCCGCCGGCCAGCATTTTCCCGGCCCCACGACCCAAGCGATGCGCAGCGTGCGCGGCGGCTTGTTCAGCGTCGCGCACAACTGTCGTCGCTGCTTCGTGGAGCGGGATCGGAACCGCATCGTCGACCACGCCGTCAGTGCTTGTGGTGCATCCAGCCCATGTGATGTGCGTCAAGCCACTGAACCATCCCTTCGCCCTTGTGGTCGCGCAGGTAACGCAGCGCCAGCATGACCGCGATGGCGAGTACGACCGCCAGGCCAACTACAAAGCTAATCATTGACTGAGTCATGGCAGCCTCCTTGACAGGTCGCGACCATCTTTACATTGTAGGTGATGCCCTCGCGGAAACCAGCGTCCGGCACGGCTTCTGTCCCTCAGGAAAACGAATCAGCGTTTCCCTGGCCCGGCGGTCGATGGAGGCCGGCAGCTTCGCTTCGGTTCCGGCCGATTTTCTGGTCCGCCGGACAAAAAAGGGCCGGCGTTTGGCTGGCTTCTGCCGTACTCGAAAACGAAATACCGCCGGCAAGCCGGCGGCAAAAGATGCGTCCACGGATGACGTGACGCACCTGAGGCACTCGATGCAGCTGGCGCGGATCATTCAGCAGCGAATGACCCGCGCAATGCTGCTGCGCCGGAGGCACCCGCTCAGTTCTGCGTGAGCGGATTCAGCGTCGTGCACAGGAAGCCCGTGCAGTTCGCCGGCTTGAAATAGAACGACGCCATCACCGGGGTCGTCGTGCCGAGCGCGAGATCGCCCAGATACGCGGAGCCCTGCGCGCCAAACGTGTTCGACTGCTGGACGAAGCTGTCGCCGGTCGACTGGATCGCGGCCGACTGGTACGTGAAGGTCGGCGACTGCGTCTGGTCCTTCACGTAGACCCACGAAATCGTGCTGCCGAACAGCATCCCGCCTTTCGCGCGATAACCCTTCGCACCTTCGCTGTTGGCCTGCGCGATGAAGTCGCTGACGTTCGACGTCGGCACCAGCGCGTCGTACGTGTAGGTTGCGTTCGAAGCGTTGTTCTTCATGTACACGTTCGCCTGCACCGATCCGATCATCATCGGGCCCACGAACCAGTAGCCCGACTGGCCCTGGCCGTTCGCCTGCGCGAGGAACGCGTTCGTGTCGGCCGGCAGGCCCGTTGTCGCGTACGTATAGGTAGCCGACGAGCCGCCGTCCTTGCGATAGAGATAACCGTACGTGAGCGGCCCTTCGAAGCGGTAGCCGCTCGCGCCTTGCGCGTTGGCCTGACTGACGAAGCCCGTCATGTCGGCGGGCGTCGACTGCAACTGGTACGTGTAGGTCTGTGCGGTGCCGTCGCTCACGAAGATCGAGCGCGAACCGCCGTTGGACGCGTTGTAGAAGTAGTCGCCCAGATAACGATAGCCCTTCGCGCCTTCACTGTTGAGCAGCGTCAGGAAGCTCGCCTGATCCGCTGCGGTCGGCTGGGCGTCGTAGCGCAGCGTCAGCGTGCTGCCGCCCGACCCGCCGCTTCCCGTACCGCCGGAACCCGTGCCGCCGGAACCCGTGCCGCCGCTTCCACCGTTATTGCTCGTGCCCGATCCGCTGCCGGACGATGCGGGCGAGGAATTGTCGTCGCCGCCGCACGCGGTCAGCGCCAGACAGGTCAATGCGATCAATGCAAAGGCTTTCATCGGAGTCACCTCGGAACGAAAAGGGCGAACGAAGCCGAGACGCGCAGATCACGCCGCACGCACGGACATTCACGTATCGGAAATCGACCGGCGGCGCACCGCCGGCCAGGGGACATCAGTTGACCTGGAGCTGGCCGCCGCGGCCGAGGCCGCCCTTGACGTCCTGCGCCTTGTAGCTGCGCAGTGCGACGACCATCTTGTTGTACGCATCGATGAACGCGACGACCGTCGCCTTGCCTTCCGGCGTCGACGAGAAACCGGCGAGCGCACCGCCCACGCCGCCGCCGAAACCGCCCAGCGCCGCGCCGTAGTTGGTCGCCGTCGAGCTGCCTTCCGACGCCGCGATCTGCACGGCCGAGCGCACGTCGAACAGCGTCAGCGTCACGACCGATGCCTTCGCCTGCAGGTGGCCGGCCACCGCCGCCACCGCGCCGTTGCCGATCAGCCCGCCGATCATGCTGCCGATGCCGCCGATCGGCGAATCGTTGATGACGATCTGCGGTTCCATGTAGTAGTCGGCCGCGACACGCTGGCCCTTCTGCTGCTTCGAGCCCGCGCGATATTCGCCGGAGCTGCGCTGCAGCTGCGTGATGCGCGACAGGCGCGCGTCGCTCTTCTGGTTGCCGATCGACGTGATCACGAAGCAGTTCGACTGCTGGACCGCCAGGCGCAGCAGCGGGTCGATCGTCGTCATCTTGGTCGCGCTGCCGAACGGGCCCCACCAGTCGGCGTTGCGGCCGTCGTCGACGGCGATCGTGCCGAGCGGCGACGTGCAGCGCTGCAGCCCCGAATCGGCGCCTGCGCTCGTGCCGCCTGCAGCGGCGCCCGTCACGCCGGCGTTCTGGCCGCCGGGCGTCACCACGCCGCCGCAGCCCGCGACGGACGCGCAAAGCGCTGCAACCAGCGCACCTTGGGTGAGACGATGGGAAAGGATGGTCTTCATGTCGTTATCGTTCGATAGAGTCGTTATTCGGCTTACGTGTCCGTACGAACGTCGATAAGCCCCCCGGCGTGGCGCGCGATGGTGGTCTCCCCGCTGCCGCCCCCGTTGCTTCCGGCCCGGTCAGTAGTACCAGTACGTCTGATTCCAGACGCCGTAGTACGGATAGCCCGAGTTCCAGTAGCCGTAATAGACGTCACGCCATTGCGTGCGCCATTTCCAGTCTTCTTCGTCTTCCTTCTTCGCCTTGCGCGCGAGTTCGAGCAGCTTCTTCGACTCCTTGTCGCCGCGGCCGGCCGCGATCGACAGCCACTTGTCCGCTTCGCGTGGATCGGAGCCCATTTCCTCGAGGCCGAACAGGTAGAAGCTGCCGAGCGCCTTCTGCGCCCGCAGGTCGCCGCGCTCGGCGGCGTCGCGCATCCACTTGAGTGCCTGATAGCTGTCCTGGCGCACGCCGTCGCCGCGGAAATAACGCAGGCCGAGATCGTAGGCCGCCTTCGGCTGGGCTTTCGCGGCCTGCTTCAGTGCGACGATGCGAGGGTCTTCGCGATCTTCCGCATCGCCCTTATTTTGATAGGAGACCTGATCTTTAGGTCGATAGGAACAGCCGGTGTCGTCGCAGATCCGCACCGTGTTGCTGGTCACGGACGGATCCTGCGCGCACGCGGCCAGCAGCAACAACAGCCCCGGTGCGAGTAAACGGCGGTACATGGGTACTTTCCTCGAGTTTTATTTGCGCCGACTGCTTCGCGCGATCCCGCCCCGCGAGCGCGCACCGGTTTGCGCGCGGCGCGGCGAATACCATCCGCCAGCACCGACACGTAACCCACGGCTCTCTCAGGTTCTCTTTTCGTCTTGCATTACCGCTGCATCGCCAGAAGCCGGCAAGAGGCACAGGGCGCCGCCGGCATTCTTTCAATTTCGCTGCTGTGCCCGCTGCGGCACCGTCGAGCAGTGAATCGATGGCTCACGTTCCTATTTTTTTAAAGCACGCAGCATCGACCATCGCTTTCCAGTTTCAAATGATACATATCGGTCTATATCATAGTCAAGACAACTTGCGAACGCGCATCATGATGCGGACCCGCCAAGTCCGGGAGATCGGTGGCGAGACCGGATGTGACCGAGCGGTACGATGCTAGAATGTTTAATCTACGCAGTCGGAAGGATCAAGGAGGGAACCGTTCGTGCGAGCCAGCAAACGCCAGTTGGTGGTAGATAAAGCTACCGAACTGTTCTCGAAGCACGGTTTTCATCCGGTCGGTGTCGACTGGATCATCGACGATTCTCGCGTCGCCCGAATGACGCTGTATCGGCATTTTCCGAGCAAGGACGAACTGATCCGGGAAGTGCTGGTCCAGCGTTACGACCTGATCGTAGGCAGTATCGACGCGCAGCTGCAGCACGTCGCCGATCCGGTCGAGCGGGTCAAGACGATCTTCGACTGGTACGAAGCGTGGTTCAATACGCCGGCATTCGCCGGTTGCCTGTTCGAGCGCGCGCTGGCCGAATTCGGAACGGCGTATGCGCCCATCTCGGATGTCGCGATCCGCTATCGCCGCAAGATGGTCGAATGGATCGCCGAACTGCTCGCGGATCTCGTTTCGCCCGAAACGGCACAACGGCTGGCGGCCGTTTATATGATGCTGCTGGACGGTGCGACAGTCGAAGCGAGAGCGTTCAACGATTCGGCGTCCGCAGGGCGGGCGTGGCAAGCCGCGAAAGCGCTCCTGGAACAGGAAATGCGTGCCGGCACCGGGCACGCGAAACACGCGGACGCCCATACGCAACGCGCGTGATCCGAGTGGGGCCGGAACGTCGCCGGCTAATTCTTGAAAACTTGATGGCGATCAAGCTGCCACAAGCCGCGCGCGCAAAAAATTACCGCGTACAAGACCTTGGGTTGCCACCGGGAGACGCTCATGAGCACCAGCACTTCAACCTTCCAGGCAGGGGCTCCTCTCCAAAGGGTACTGATCGCAATCGACGGCTCCGTTGCGTCCGACCGGGCAGTCGCCTATGCGCAGCACATCGTTCCTCCGAATGCGTCGGTACACATCGTGAGTATTGCGGAAAATCCGCGAACGCTCGTGCCGCTCGGATCACAGGCCACTGCATTTCTCGAGGCCGCGCGCAACGAGTTGCTTAAAGACGCATCCGACTCCGTGTCACGCGCCAAAAACGAAATGCAGCGCGACGATATCGACATCGAAACGGAAGTCATCGACCTGTCCAAGCATGGCGGCGATATCGTGCGTGCGCTGATCGAGAGTACGGAAGCTCAACAGGCCGACCTTCTGATCGTCGGTGCGCATCAGCACCATGGGTTGCGCAGATGGGTTGAAGGAACGGTTTCGGGCCCGCTTGCCAGGCTTGTTCGTTGCCCGCTGCTTATCGTTCCGGAAAGTTTCGTCTCGGCTGCCGAGCATCTGCCGCAGCGAATTCTGTTTGCCGTTGACGGAAGCCCCCTGGCGCTCGACGCATTGCGAGTCGGATTGCAGTTCTCGAGACCCGACACCGAGTTACGCGCGATCTACGTACAGGATCGCGCCGTATCGCTGGGTGACTTCGTACCAGTCGAAACAATAGAGGGCGCATTGATCAACGAAGGAAATCAGGCGCTGCAAGAAGCCGCGACCGTGCTCGATGGCGTAACCGCGCACTCGCAGTCGCAACTGCTTCAAACGGATCGAACCGGCTCGGACGTTTCTCAGGTAATCGTGCACGAAGCTGCCGAATGGAATGCGGACATGATCGTCATGGGCACCCATGGGCGGCGAGGCATCGCGGGCTGGGTTGTCGGTAGCGTTGCCGGCCGCGTCGCGCGGATCACGAAGACGCCTGTCCTTCTCGTGAATGCGCGTGGTGCGTGACGCGCTTTTTGTCACGCATCCGTTCCGACTGCGTGGAACAGCTCCTCCTCTTGAGCACAATGCAGGCGTACGATTGCTTCCAGCCCGTACAGCAAGCGTTGTACCGCCTGCATCTGCATCGCGTCCGGTCCGTCATCCGGCATGTCCGCGACCATCTGCCTGAGCGACCGAACCATCTTGAAAATTTCCCGGTGCGCGCTGCTCATCGCCGCGAGCGGGTCCTCGCCGCCGAGAAGTGGCGCGAGACGCGGGTAGACGTCGAGGTCGTCGGATTGTTCGTGAGGCAAAAGCCGTTCGTCCAGCGAGTCGATTACATGAGCGAGTTCGTTCGCCATGATTGCGCCGGATAGCTTAGGTATGCGATCTGCCAGATCCCTGATCTGGTCCATCAGCGGCGCCAATGCCGAATGCTCGCTCTTGAGTTTTTCGACGTCGATGTCGGCGAGGCGAGCCTCCGTCGACATCGGGCGCGCAAGTGACGCCCGTAACGCATTGATGATGACGACGACGTCGATGATCTCCTGAATCACCGCACCGGCGATCGGCTGCAGGAATCCCAACGCAGCAATCGTCATGGCGGCGACAGACAACGACATGCCGATCACCACGCTCTGCAGCGCAATCCGGCGCGACTGCCGGGCGATACGCATCGCGTCCACGAGCCGATCCAGCCGATCCACCAGCAGTACCACGTCGGCCGCTTCCGACGACGCCGCCGCCCCGCGCGCACCCATCGCAATACCGACGTCGGCCGCCGCCAGCGCTGGCGCGTCATTCACGCCGTCGCCCACCATGATCACTACGCCCTCCTTGCGAGCTGCCCGAATGGCGGCAAGCTTGTCCGTTGGCGTTTGCTCCGCGCGTACATCGGTTACGCCCAACAGTTCGCCAACGGCTTCCGCAATGTCCCGCCGGTCGCCGGTCAGCATGATGAGACGCTTGACGCCCTCGCGTTTCAGCAGCCGCAATGCCCTCGGCGTTTCCAGCCGCACCTGGTCGGCCATTTGAATTGCGCCGATCATCGCGCCATCCACGCCAACGAATACTGCAGCCCCGCCCTGGCTGCCGACCCGCCGAAGGAAGGCGTCGCTCCAGGGCACAACGGTCGAACGGGCGGATACGTACTCGAACTTGCCGATTGCGACGGTCCGGTTGTCGACCTGGCCTGTCACGCCTTCGCCGGCCGTTTCCTTGACGGCCGACGGCGGAGAAAGGTCGACGTGGCGTTCCCGCGCCGCGACCGTCAACGCATCCGAAATGACATGACCCGAAGCTTGCGCCAACGATGCCGCGAAACGCAGCACATCGTGCGTTCCGACATCCGGGCCGCACTCGATCGAAACGATGCGCGCCCGGCCGCCCGTCAGCGTCCCTGTCTTGTCGAAGAAGAGAATCGTCGCTTGCGCTAGACGTTCCAGCGCGCCTCCGCCCTTGACCAGAACGCCTCGCTTCGAACAGCGCGACATGCCGGAAACGATTGCTACCGGCACCGCGAGGATCAACGGACATGGAGTGGCTACGACGAGCACGGCAAGCGCGCGTGCAATGTCGCCTGTCACCAGCCAGGAGATACCCGCGATCAGCAGCGAAACCAGCACGAAGAATGCCGCATAGCGATCCGCAAGACGGACGGCCGGACTGCGCTCGCGTTGCGCACTCTCGACCATCCGGACGATACCGGCGAATGTACTGTCGCCGACCGTCGCGCGGGCGACCATTTCAAACGGAGCACCGGCGTTCACCACGCCGCTGCATGCGAGCTCCCCGGAGCTTCGCCGCTGGGTCGACGACTCGCCCGTCAGCATGGATTCGTCCAGTTCCGCGTCATTGGTCAGCGTGCCGTCGACCGGCACGAATTCGCCGCTCCGCACGAGCAGCCGGTCGCCGGGGCAGATGGTTTCCAGCGCGACAGAACGCCATTCACCGCTCTCGAATCGGATTGCCTGCCGGGGCGCACGGCTGAGCAGCGCGGTCATCTCGCGTTGCGCACGATCTTGCGCATACTGTTCGAGGGTACGTCCGCTGGCCAGCATCAATGCAATGACGGCGGCAGTCAGCGTCTCGTCGAGCGCCACCGCCAGCCCGATCGCCAGCCACGCGAGAACATCGATGCCGGCCTGCCGCTTCACGACGGCCTTTGCGATGGATACAGTCAGGGCGAGCAAGACCGGCAACGTGCCGAGCAGCCAGACGATTCGCGCGACTGAAGGCAGGCCGAACGCAACGCACACGCCTCCACCGGCGAGCGTAACGGCCGCAAAGACCAGCAACATGAAATCGATTGACCAGGGAATTCGAGACATGACGATATTTCAGATCCCCGTGCATGGACGTGTTCGGTGAACCCGAACCCGGTCGCGGATCGCGTTTCATCAGTCTAGGAAACGCCTCCGTTCGATGCTTGACCTGGGTCAGGACGACACGCCTCCGGCGAAATGCGGGCACGATGCCTTGCTTGACGTGAGTCAAGCCGTCGACTCCTTTCGTCAGCAAAATGGAATCATGATGCCGGATGGCCTGGAGTCGATATCGTGCTAACGCTGGCCGTGCTGTTCCTCGTGATTCTTCTGCTGAATCTCATACCGGCGTTCGCCCCTCCGACCTGGATGGCGATGTCGTGGGTCGGGTTCAATCTGCCTGCCGGAAATCCATTGATCTTTGCTGTCGTCGCGGCTGGCGCTGCAACAACGGGCCGCGTCATTCTGGCTACCTTCGCGAGGTCGCTCGTGCGGTCCCGCTGGATACGGGAATCCGATCGCGAGAATATCGACATCGCCACACACTGGCTGCGGAAGCACAAGACGCTGACCGCCAGCGCATTCTTTTTCTATGCATTGAGCCCGCTTCCATCGAACTATCTGTTCATCGCGTATGGACTATCAGGGTTGCCGCTCAAGATCATCGCTGTGGCGTTCTTCATCGGCCGCGCAATGACCTATGCGATCTGGGCGCTCCTCGGCCGCTTTGCGTCGACCCGGCTGGATGTGGAATCTCAGCTCGAAGGCACTTACCTCGGCGGATACTTCGTCGTCACGCAACTGGTATTGCTCGGCTTCGTCTTCGCGTTGATGAAGCTCAATTGGCGTGCACTCGTCAACGAACGTCGATTGACGTTTCGACGCGGTCATCATCCGCGCAACTCCGGATGACATGAACGGGCGCGCTCCGGGAGAGTGTGGCAGGCAAACGCGCCACCACCCTGCACCGATCCCCCCGCCGAGGCAGCATTTTGAACGAGCGTGTCGACGGGCCCTTCTTGTCTACGCACCTCGAATCTCCGACGCGATTTCGGCGACGCTTTCCCGCTTGCGGGGATCGACGTGCGTCGTCACGTTCAGAACACGATGATGTCTCATCACGCGAGCACGCGCGTCGACAGCGATAGCATGCCCTTGAGCAACGGTGAGATCTGCATCGATGTCGAGATGCACGTCGACGAGGATCAGATCGCCCGTCTTTCGCGTGCGCAGGTCGTGCGCGTCAAGCACGCCCGGTGTCGTACGTAGCGTCGCGAGGATCGCCTGCACATCTTTGGCGTCGGCCGATCGATCCATCAGGTCGTGCAATGCGTCCCAACCGAAAGTAGCGCCCATTTTCACGATCATCCCGCCGACGATCAGCGCGGCAACGGGATCAAGGAGCGGGTAACCGAGCAAATTGCCGACGATGCCGAACCCGACCACCAGAGAGGACGCGGCATCCGAGCGCGCATGCCATGCGTTGGCGACCAACATGCTCGATTTCACCCGCGTTGCAACTGCAAGCATGTAACGGAACAAGCTTTCCTTCGCGATAAGCGCAATAGCCGCGACCCATAGAGCAACCGCGTGGACGCGCTGGATTGCTTCCGGGTGTTCCAGTTTCTGTATCGCGGACCAGAGCATCCCGCCACCGACCAGTAGCAGGATCAATGCAAGTGCAAGCGATGCGCCGGTCTCGAAGCGCTGATGTCCGTACGGATGCTTTGCGTCAACGGGCTTCCTGCTATGGTGGCTGGCCAGCAGGACGACGAAATCCGCGAGCAAATCGGACAATGAATGAATACCGTCTGCGACGAGACCTTGCGATCGGGACAGAACACCTATCACCACCTGTCCGATGCTTAGCACGAGATTCACCGCGACGCTCACCCAGGTGCTTCGAGTGGCTGCCACGGCCGCCGCTGGCGTCGCTTCCGCAACGGTCTCCGGGAAATCATCGCTGTTCTTTGACGTCACGATCCGTGTCACATTCCAGGGGTTGAGCGAACCGGATCGGCACGTGCTTACCGGTCATGGCATGTCAGCAAGTCGAGAACACGGGGCAAGGACGCATGCTGTTCCAGTGCAGACGTTCGGAGCGCAAGTTCGTCGAACGCCATTCGCGCACGTGCGGCATACATCATCGACGGGTCGGCGCACATTTGACCACAACGTGATCCGCGGTATGCGTTCGATAGTATTGACGGTCACTCGCCGGCACTTGATCTGAAACAAAGGATCTGCCGCCCTTCTCTATACGGTTGAATACACGAAAATGGTTTGGAGACTTCCATGTCCAGAGCGAATACGTTCACCGTTGCTTGCCTGCTCGGCGTTGCAATCGCGATGACGTTCAGTTTTGCCGATGCCCAGCCCCGTCAGCCCGCTCGCAGTACGGCAAGTGAGGCAGGAGGCATGATTTACGGCAGCCAGCTGATGACGCCGGCCGAGCGGAATGAATACCGTACTCGTATGCTCGCCGCCGCGTCGGACGCCGAGCGCGAAAAAATACGTGACGAACACCACGCCGAAATGCAGAAACGAGCAAAAGCACGTGGCATCAAGCTCCCGGACGTTCCCCCCCATATGAAGGGCATGCATCGGGGGCAAGGCATGGGCATGGGCATGGGCATGGGCTACATGCACGGCCAACCTGGCGGTCCCGGAAACGGCGCGGCCAGCCAATGATCACATGGTTCGGCGCGTCCGGTGCCGAACGTGCCGGTACTGCTGCTCTGGCCGCTCCCAAGATCTCCGGCAACGCGTAGAACTCGTCCTGCCCGGCCGGACCTACCCGATCGGCTAACCTGGTGCCGTATCGATTTCGTCAGCATCCGGCCACGAAACGATCACACGCAATCCGCCAAGCGTGGTCGATCGATCGATCCGGATGTCTGCGTCATGCGCCGATGCGATTCTCCGCACGATCGACCATCCAAGGCCGCTCCCGCTCGGCCGGGTTCCCGCCGGCCGAAAGAACCGTTCACCCAGTCTGCGCAGGTCGACGTCGCCAATGCCCGGACCGCTGTCCTCGACCCGTAGCGTGGTACGCCGCCGTTCTCGGCTTACCGAAACGACAATATGCGCCCGCGGCGGGCTATAGCGAATCGCGTTGTCGACCAGATTGCGCACCATCGACGCGAGCAATGCTTCGTTGCCGCCGACGATACACGGCGATGGCGCATCGAGTTCCAGCTTCTGCTGTTTCCCGATCGACAGTGGCGCCGCCTCCGCGACCACCCGCTTCGCCAGGGCCGAAACATCGACCGGCGCGCGATCCGCCAGTGCGCCCGCATCGAGACGCGAAAGCAGCAAGAGCTGATCCACCAGACGTGCCGCTCGATCACACCCTTCGAGAACGCCCCGCAGCGCATGCTGGCGCCGCTCGTCATTTCGCTCTGCCATTGCAACCTGCGCCTGTGCCTTCACGGCCGCAATCGGCGTGCGCAACTCGTGAGCCGCATCGGCAGTGAAACGGCGTTCCGCGTCCAGCACGGTACGAATCCGTTCGAACAGGCGGTTCAGCGCGTCCAGCATCGGCCGCATCTCTAGCGGCGTCCGATCCAGTTGAATCGTGTCAAGCGCCTGCGGATTCCGTTTCGCCAGCGCCCGGCCAAAATCACGCAGCGGCGCCGTGCCGCGGCGTACCGCCCAGCCGATGGCCAGCACCAGCAACGGCAAGGCAGCCGCCATCGGCCACAATGCGCTTCGCATGACGGCGCCCAGGATCGATTTGCGTGAATCGATTCGTTCGCCCACGAACACCTGAACATCGTCGCGCAATCCGCGCACGACGAATACCCGCCACGCAGCCCCGTCGATCACGACGGTCCAGAATCCGGAGGCGCGATCGCGCCCGATCAGTTCGGAAGCCACCATCGGCATCGACGGCGCATTCTCGGAGTGCAGGCCGAGCCGCCCGTCATGAAACACCTGAAATGCCACGCGGGGCCCGTACGGATGAAGGATCGGCGCATCAATCGCATTGTCGTCGTCATCCGGCCCTCGCGCCTGTTGCGCGACGAGCAGTGCCGCCGCCTGCGCGAGGTGGCCGTCGAGCAACTGGTCAATCTCGCGCTGAGCATCAAGCCAGGTCAGCATCAGCGTCGACAGCCAGACGCCGAGGACCACGGCCGGCACGAGCGTCAGCAGCCGGCCATGCAACGAGCGCGCGGGCAGCATGGCTTTCATGCGCCGTCCCGCATCAGCACGTAACCCACGCCGCGCACGGTCCGGATCAGCTCGCTGCCGAGCTTGCTACGCAAACGATGTATGTGCACCTCGACGGCGTTGCTCTCCACCTCCTGCCCCCAGCTGTACAGATACTGCTCGATCTGCTCGCGCGACAGGACCCGACCGGCATTCAGCATCAGGATGTGCAGCAGGTCGAACTCGCGCGTCGACAGCGCAACGGCGACGCCGGCGCGGCGCGCAGTTCGCGACGCGGGCTCCAGCTCGACGTCCTGCGCCTGGAGCCGCTCCGTCGGCCTGCCATGGGAGCGCCGAACCAGCGCTCTCAGGCGCGCACCGAGCTCGTATAAGTCTACGGGCTTGATCACATAGTCGTCGGCCCCCACATCGAGCGCCTTGATGCGGTCGGGCACGGCATCGCGCGCGGTAAGAATCAGGATCGGCAACGCAACACCGTCGCGACGAATGCGTTGCAAGACATCCATGCCATCCACGAGCGGCAAACCGAGATCAAGGACCGCCGCGGCATGCACATGCGCGCGCAGCTCGCGCTGGGCCGCGTCGCCATCGCGCACCCAGTCGACCTGGAACCCTTGCTGGCGCAATCCGGCGCGGATTCCGTCACCGAGCAGGACGTCGTCTTCCACGAGCAGGATACGCACGATGAAGCACTCCGCCTGCGGCCGTCAATCGTCGTCCCGGCCCGCCCCGTTCGCGGGACGGTTGGTGTCCGTCGCGACGGGCCGGTCCGCTGGTACGGGCTGCGGTGCCGCACGCCATTGTGTCCACCACCAGCCGATCACCGCTGCTGTCATGATGGCCGCAATTCCCCACCAAGCACGCCGGATGCCGTCAACTGGCGCCCCGCGCTTGTAGCCGGTCACCATCGCACCGGCCAGATTCTCGCGATGAACGGCGCTGCTGACGAGAACGGCGGCGACATGTACCGCAACGAGCGCGAGCATGATGTTCGCCGCACCCTCATGGAAATCACCGAACGATTCGCCATTGCCCGTGTAGGCCACCCAGCCGGTCGCGCCGGTGACGACCGTCATCGCCAGCATGGCCACAATCGCAATCGCTCCGGCCGGATTATGGCCGACGTAATGTTCAGGCCTGCCTTTGGCAAGGCTCAGCAAGTAGCGGAAAGCGGTCGCCGGCGGACGCACGAACGAAGAGAACCGCGCATGACGCGTGCCGGCAAGGCCCCACGCGACGCGAAACGCAACGAGCCCCAGCATCGTGTACCCGAACGCGACGTGCATCAGTCGCCATTGTTCGCTCTCGGCGGTAAGCCATGCGCCGCCAAAGGCAACGACCAGAAGCCAGTGGAACACGCGCAGCGGTGCGTCCCAAACCAGTATCCGTGCGGGACGCGACTTCTCCGGTTCACCTCGTACCGGGGATGCGGATGAATCGTTCATCGAAATTTCCTTTGTCTGCTTGTGTATGACACGCGGCACAGTTCGACGGCCGTTTGACTGCGGGGCTGCGCCACAACGACGCCGGGACTTCATCGTGGGTGGCGATGAACCACGACGATCGGGTAATCCTGTCTTCCGGCGGACGGCGGGCCGCGGAGCCCGTCGCCGCGTGTGCCGTCAGCCAGGTCTCCAGTTGCCCGACCGTTGCCGCATCCAACGTCGCATCGGTGCCGAAGTGGCGATCAAGACCGTTCAGGATGCGGCGCCACGACTCGGCAGGCAGCGCCCCGGGCGGATACGCGATATGGCAGGTCGCGCACTCCTGCTTGTACTTGGGCAGCAACGGAATCGCGGCACCCCGCATCTCCTCTTCCGCCAGCGCCGCACGCGGCAGCAGCAACATCATGACAAGGCTCAGGCAAACGAATTTGCGCACGGAGATCGTCGAATCAACGCTATTCATGACCGTTCACCATCAGGGTTTCAGGCTCATGAGCCAACTGAGATGGGATGAACACCTCCCCCTTCTCCGGGAAGCGTCCAGCGCCGATGGCGCCGTGACGAGGGGCTCTCGCTTG
>NZ_JAGXKA010000299.1:0-261 GCF_019091065.1 Burkholderia sp. GbtcB21 | reverse complement strand
GTTTTTTACGAGTTTTGAAAGGCTAACCCCAAAGGCCACTTTGATTACCTTGGAGATTCCAAGGAGGCGTACCTTAACTACTGTGCAAGTCAAGCAGCCAATGAAAGCCTCGAGGTAGACGATTCCACGGTTCCAGTTGACCAGATCACCGAGACCCCTGATGTTCAGAATGTCGACCCTCCAGCCCCTTCAGACCCAGTTGATCCGTACAGAGAGCCCGGGACCCCTGCCGTTTGAGACACACATATATATTTTGTTTTA
>NZ_JAGXKA010000298.1:0-262 GCF_019091065.1 Burkholderia sp. GbtcB21 | reverse complement strand
GTTCTGCGAGTCAGTACGTTGCGTCACCAACCTTTTCTGCGATAAGATATGGTCCTTCCCAATGTCCCCGAAGACCCCATGCGCTGGGTTCTTCGTGTTTGGCGTTACTCTTCGAAGGACCAAGTCTCCTACTCGCAGGGTTTTTATCTTTACTTTGGAGTTAAAGTACCTTGCTGTTCGCTGTTGATAAGCCGCATTTTGTAGTTGCGCTTTATCACGCTTTTCCTCCAAAAGATCAAGGCAGAATAACTGATTCTCGTTA
>NZ_JAGXKA010000297.1:0-262 GCF_019091065.1 Burkholderia sp. GbtcB21 | reverse complement strand
CATGATTGTTTGGAGGACCATGATGAAGGAGGCACACAATTGGAGAGATTCACCATCAAACTTGTAATCTTTGCAGATGATCTACTCTTACTTGCTCATCGACATGCAACTTTGCAAAACAATTTGCATGCTTTGGACGAGTGTTGCCAAGAATGAGGTATGATCATCAACCTCAAGATGACCATGTGATTGGGCATTGGAACACAACAGACTCCCTTGCTTTATTTTCAAAGACGACAGGTGGAATTTATGAACACCTACA
>NZ_JAGXKA010000296.1:0-262 GCF_019091065.1 Burkholderia sp. GbtcB21 | reverse complement strand
CGCGCCGGAAGCGTCTTGTTCAAGGTTCGTGTTTCTTGCAACGGCCAAGGAGATGCCCCGGATATTCACGTGAATGGCGTTCTCGGCTTTGTGCCGGGCGATCCCAACGGGCCACCACCGCCACCCGGCCCGGTTGACCCGCGTTCGGTCTCAAGCCAGACGCAACGGGTCCCCGTTCCGGGTGAGGTCACGTATTACACGCCAGCGGAAGGACAGCCACCGGTGCTGGGATCTGGCTGGTACACAGGCGGGTACGAAGCAG
>NZ_JAGXKA010000295.1:0-262 GCF_019091065.1 Burkholderia sp. GbtcB21 | reverse complement strand
GAATGCGTGCCGCGACGTCGCCACCCCACCCCAACGCGTAGGCGACGGGTAGCGGAACGCCGAACCGGGGTGGCACGGATCCGCCTGCCGCTGCGGCCGTCTCGTAGAGCTCGCGGGCCGATAGGTATCGCTCGGACACGATGTAGCGCTCGCCGTTGCGACCCTTGTCGGCGGCGAGCAGCAACGCGGCGGCCGCGTCCTCGATGCCGACCACCTGGCTGGCCGTGTCCTTGATGTACACCGGCAACTTGCCCGCGGCGGC
>NZ_JAGXKA010000294.1:0-262 GCF_019091065.1 Burkholderia sp. GbtcB21 | reverse complement strand
ATGAAGCTGATCTGTTTAATCTGAAAGACACTACCGTTTTTCAACGGTTAAAAAAGATTGAGGTTTTAAATACAGAGACAGACGTGTTGAACTTTATGACTAAAATGAACTGGAACCTGGTTACCGTACTTTCGGCAACTCAGTTCAACATAGAAATATTTTATTTTAAGCGGCAATTTGATATTTCGGAGTTTAATGATTGATCATCTCCAATGCCCAACGCTGATCCATCTGTTTTGTCTTTACAATAAATTTGATAAAT
>NZ_JAGXKA010000293.1:0-262 GCF_019091065.1 Burkholderia sp. GbtcB21 | reverse complement strand
TCTCAGAAATTTTATCAATTTCGATATTACTTCGAGCAACAAACCCTTTCCGATTTTTAGCTTTCTGGCCGAGATAGCTGGATCGATCTCGATCTCTTCTAATTCTTCCACAGGTCCAACATTGCTGCTTGGGTCCCCAAGTCGAGGATCCACATCTTCATCCTTGCCTTGGGAAGTTTCATACTTGGGAATATTTATTCCCTTGTCCGGGCTCTTGCTGGAGGATACTTCCTTCTTAGCCTTGGCCACTGCAAGGTTATAA
>NZ_JAGXKA010000292.1:0-262 GCF_019091065.1 Burkholderia sp. GbtcB21 | reverse complement strand
CGCTCATTATGGTGCCGTGATTGGGTTACAAGCCGTGGGCGGTGCCGAGGTGGTTCGCGTTCTGATTATTCCAAACCTCGCCGACTACTCCAAGCTACTCAGCGATGGTATCGAGGACGCTGCTCGTCGGCCGGCAGCTGAGCGCGTGCTGAACTCTCTTGTCGGTGTCCTGGCATCGCTTCGTGACAGCCAGGCGTCCTTGCCAAACGGTCACCCCGCTACCCTCACAGAAGACCTGCGCGCACGTTTGGCGGAGAAGGTC
>NZ_JAGXKA010000291.1:0-262 GCF_019091065.1 Burkholderia sp. GbtcB21 | reverse complement strand
AACGCAACGTCGCCAATGATCAATGTCACGATCTGATCGGTCAGGAGGGCGGCTCCCAGCGCCGTACTTAAACAGCCATCAATGCCGCTAACCCCCCGATTAGCCGACACGCTGATCTGTTGTTGTTCATCGACCCCACAGAGGTTAGCATACCGAACCGGCATACTATTGGCCAGGTGTAATACCGATGCCTGCGGCAGTTGTTCCAGCACCGTTTGCACGGCTGCCCAGTCAGTAAGGGGAGACGTTGACTGCTGAAGGG
>NZ_JAGXKA010000290.1:0-262 GCF_019091065.1 Burkholderia sp. GbtcB21 | reverse complement strand
AGTTAAATGTAAAGATACACTATTTATGAACTAAAATATTAATGTATTATAGTTCATTTAAGTGTCATTTTAAAAGTTTTGAGCTATTTAGCTTGTACCTATATATCTATTATATTAAGAGTGCTCTAATTATTCTCCTTTTTATATTGAAAATTCTCACTTTTTTGTTTTTATAAGCAACAACTTGTGGCAACTATTTTTTGTTATAAACTTGTTTTGGTCTCATAAGAGGCTTTGAGTATTCTTGAAAAGACAAACCATA
>NZ_JAGXKA010000029.1:0-45994 GCF_019091065.1 Burkholderia sp. GbtcB21 | reverse complement strand
GGCCGGATCGTCGCCGGCCCAGTCGCTGTCGAGCACGTCGTCGCGCAGGAACTGCTGGCGGGTGGTCAGCGGCTGGCTGGCGAGGTCATAGGCGGGCGTGACCGCGAGGCCGGCGGGCGACCAGCTTTGCCACAGCCGGCCGCGCAGATTGGTGTCGGGGGCGGCGTCGGCGTCGCCGTACGCGCGGCGCTCGCTGACGCGCGGCGCGTTTCGGCCGACCTGCTCGGTGACCGAGACTACGCGGTGCAACTGGTCGTAGACGCGGCGCAACTGCTGACTCCGGCTGTCGTGCTGCCAGACGATGCCGCCCTCGACATCGAACAGCACGGTGCGCGCACCGGCGTCCTGGCTGTGGATTGCGAGCGGCTGATCGGTGAGCGAGCGGACGTAGCGGAAGTTGGGCGGCATGGCCGGGTCGATCTGCTGCGCGTCGAACAGGCGCGGGTCGATGCTGGAGACCAACTGGCCGCGCACGGACCAGGTCTGGCGCGTGACGAGTGCGTCGACCGGATCCTCGCCGGAGGCGCGGTTGTACTGGACGGTACGCACCGTCAGACCGCGATTGTCGACCACGGCGATAGTCGGCGTGCCCTGGCAACGAAGCGCGGTCGTCGCATCCGAAACGGTCGTCATGGTAACCATTCTCTCAATCAACCGAGCCGCGTTCACGCGCGACACAAACAGCAAAGTAATCTTGCCGGCCGTCTTTGAATAGTGATTCTTTGTGACCGTAGTACTGTCAGGTTTTGTCGCATTAAGAGCGTTCGGATACGGATGTATCTAGTCGGACATGCGAAATTCAGGCGACTGCTTCGAGCTGGGCGCAGCGCGACCTCGTCGCGAGTTGAATCGCGCACGTCAACGCCGCCGCCAGCTCTGTTGCAGTAAGACGGTCTGGTAAGCTTGCGTGATCGAAATGTAGGCGAAGTGAGCGATGCAGCAAGGCATGAATGCGATCCGAAAGCGGGTGTTCCAGCGACTGTATTACCCGTTCGACGTGATTCTGCTGTGCGTGCGCTGGTATGTTGCGTACCCCCTGAGCCTGCGCGACCTCGAGGAAATGATGGCCGAACGGGGCGTGTCGGTCGATCACTCGACGGTACATCGATGGGCCATCAAGCTCCTTCCGGCGCTGGAAAAGGCGTTCCGCCAGCGCAAGCGGCAGGTCGGAAAAAGCTGGCGGATGGACGAGACGTATATCAAGGTCAACGGCGCCTGGAAATACCTCTATCGGGCCGTCGACAAGGCGGGAAACACCATCGATTTCCTGCTGCGGGCTCGCCGGGACAAGGCTGCCGCCCGTCGGTATTTCGAAAAATCGATCGCGCAGAACGGTGCGCCCGAGACCGTGACGATCGACAAAAGCGGGGCGAACCTGGCGGCGCTCAAGGACATCAACGCCACCCGTGAGCAGCCGATCAAGATTCGTCAGCAAAAATATCTGAACAATATCGTCGAGCAGGATCACCGCGCCATCAAGCGCCGAACCCGGCCGATGATGGGCTTCAAAGATTTTCACTGCGCTTGCATCCTGCTCGGTGGTATCGAAGTGATGCGCATGATTGCCAAAGGGCAAATGAAAGCAGTTCGCAAGAACCAGACAGCCGCCGAGCAATTCTACGCGCTGGCTACATAAGGATTCCTATACATTCTAGAATCGATGCGCCTTGACTTCCTTATCGCGACAGAACCCACCGCGTAGCTGTTCACATCCGGCGGAAATCGATATCCGGAACTGAGCATAATCGCGAACATGCGAAGCTTCGCATATTCACGAATCCCGGCCGACCTTCCGCGCGGCGCGCTGCACTTCGCCGGGCGTTTTGCCGAAGCGTCGGCGAAACAGCTTGCCGAACGTCGACTGATCGGGAAAGCCGCACGCATGCGCAATTTCGCCGATGCTGAGCGCGAGTTCGGGCCGCTCGAGGTAGCCGAGGCTGCGGTTCAGCCGCGCGTCACGCAGCGCCGCCTTCACCGTTTGCGAATCGCTGCGAAACAGGCGATAGAGTTGCGTGCGTGAGCAGTGGACCGCGTCGGCGATCCGCTCAGGCGTGAGCGTCGGCAGGTGCAGATGCTGATCGATGTAGCGGTACGCTGCCTGCAGCCGGTCGGCGCGCGCGGGCGCGCCGAGCCGCATACGCGACGACAGCGCCGCCTGAAGCAGCGCGCGGCCGAGTTCGGCCGCGCGCGCGAGCACGTAATCGAGCTCGTCAGACGACAGCGCCGGGCCGCGATCGCCGATCAGCGCGAGCTCGGCAGCGAGAAACGGCGCGAGCCGCGCCGCCTGCAGCGAAGCCGCGCCCGGCACCGCGTCCATCGCGGCCTGGCCGAGCGTGCGCCCCACCGATGCGCGCGGCAGCCTGAGCGCGCTGAAAAACGGCTCATTCCAGCGCACGCGCATCGGCTGGCCGCCGTCAAGTAAGAACAGGTCGTTCGCGCGAAAGCGCGCATCCGGCAAGCCGGGCGCTTCGACCGTGCACTCGCCCGCATGCAGGGCGCAGATCGTCACGTGTGCGTCGGCCGTCGCGGCGCTCAGCCAAGCCTCGCTGATCTGCGCATCGAGCGACGCGCCGCGGAAACGAACGAACCGTCCGCGCTCGCACCGGCAGTGAAAGCCGTGCCCGTGAAACGCGCGCGCCGCCGCGCGCACGTCCTCGCACTGGAACACATGCGCGCTCCAGAACGCCGCCGCGCGCGCGAGCGGCATGTCATCGGTCGAAAAGAACTGCAGCAGCGTGGCGCTGCGGGGCGCGTGCATATTCGCCATAGTGAGGGCCGGTGAATTGTGCGACGAAAAGTGCGTCTGCCGAGAATCCGTGCGGGACGCATCGCGCATGTCGTGCAACGCGTCACGAGCCATGCGCCATAAGGCAGCCGAATCGAGCATGAGCGAGGCGTCGCGAGCTGAAGCGACTAGCGTGCGGCAAGCGAGGTGCAATGCCCAGCGCGCGATGCCCGACTCACGCGTGCGCTGCATGCGGCGCGCAACGCCCCGGGCAAACGTCGGCGATGCCGTGAGCGCAGCGCATCGGCGGCCGGTTCGTGCCGCGTGCGCCGAATGTGCTGCGCCGGCCGCTGAGCCCGCGTAGGCAAGACCTTGAACTTGCGATCCTCGGGCCGATCGCCGATGTGTCGAACGACTAGCGGGTCGAGTTTTCGCGGCGCGCGGCGATCCGGTTCGGCTTCGCGAGTAGCACCGGCGTGCTGACCATGCTATTGAAGCGGATCTCCATGAGCACGGCCATCCGGATCGCCTTAATCTCGCTTTTCATTGTCCGACCATCGCGTTCGCTCGCTCACTGCGCCGTGCGCGCGCCAGTCGTCGCCATCGAGCCGCGCATGCCGTTTGATCGCGTCATGCCGACGGTTCCATTGCGCGGCGGTCATTTCATTCAGCTTCGTCATGATGTCTTTCGTGTCGTGAACATTGGCGAGCGCTCATTCTCCGGCACGCTTCGGCGCGATACTTTCACGAACCGCTCGGCGCGCAATCGGATGCGAGTGCGCTCGCCGTGCGCTACATCGCCGGCGCGCACGCCTTCGCATATCCGTATTGATACGCCCAGTGGATCACGCTTGCGACGTTGCGCGCGCCGAGCTTCTGCATCAGCCGTTGCCGATGACAATCGACCGTCTTCGGACTGATGTTCAGCAGCGACGCGATTTCGCGATTGCGCATCCCGTCGGCGATCAGCTTCAGCACCTGCTTCTCGCGCCGCGTGAGTTCGTCGACGGGCGACACAAGCGTGCCACCGCCGGCCGCGGACGCCACTCTCGCCTCGTCGAGCGACGGGTCGATGTGAACGCGCCCCGCCATCACGCGCCGGACCGCCTGCAAGATGCCGTCCGGGCTGCACCACTTCAGAAGATAGCCGGCCGCGCCGAAGCGGATCGCATCCGCCGCGCGCGCCTCCGAGCTGAGTGCGGTGAAGATGACGAACCGCACGTCGGGATACGTACGCAGGATCTCGCCCATCGCCGGCAACGGATCGTCGCCCGGCAGCATCACGTCCATCAGCACGAGATCCGGGCGGTCGCGGCCGCACCGATCGCTCGCCTCGGCCATGTCGGCCGCGCCGCCCACGTCGATTCCCGCATACGCCTTGGCGAGCACGACCTCGATGCCCTCGCGCACGATCGGATGGCTGTCCACGACAAGCACGCTTTCACACTTTCTCTCTACGACCATAATCGATTTTCTTGTTGCTCCGATGTATCCTGTCCTTCGCGTCCGCCAGCCCGCGCGACGCGTCGTCCGAGCCAAGCGCAGCCCCCCGCCGCGCCCGCGCATGTCCTTGAAATTAGCGTGCATACGTCACCGGAAGATTTCAGACCTGTTTCGTTCGTTCATGCGCGCGGCGGCGCGCCGGCGGGCATCGCGCGTCGCGTTCGGACGCGGCCGCTTCCTCGTCGATTCAATCGCGCAAAGCGCGGCCCGCAAGCGGGCCAAGGTTATTCGAACGTTACTGAGCGACGAGGTGTGGGCACAGATCGAATCGGTTTTTCCGGGCAAGGAAGGCGATCCAGGGCGAACGGCAGCCGCCAGTCGTTGGTTGTCGAAGCTGCTCTCTGGGTCGGCCGAACGGGCTGCCCGTGGCGCGATTTTCCACGGGGGTTAGGCCGATGGCATACGGCGCACAGCGCTTCTCTCGGTGGTGTCGCAAAGGCATTTGGGAGCGCGTGGCACACGCAGTGTCCGACGAAACGGAGATCAAACGCGTGCTGATCGACTCGACCATCGTGCGTGCGCACCGGCATTCGGCCGGCGCTCGAAATGATGTGGCCCGCAAGGTGTCGGCGCCTTCGCGCGGCGATGAAGCCGGACGTCCTCTGCGAATGATCATCACCGAGGGACAGGTTGCCGATATTTCGTGCGCGCACGAATTGGTGGAGCATCTGCTCACGGGGGCGGTGATTGCCGACAAAGGCTACGACTCGGATGCATTTGCGATCACTATCCGCGCTGCGCATGCCAAGGTTGTCGTTCCGTCCCGGTCGAATCGAAAGACCGAGCGTCGGTACAGCCGCGTGCTGCACCGAACTCGAAACATCGTCGAACGCCTCTTCAATCGCATCAAACATTTTCGACGTCGCCACTCGATACGACAAGCTCGCGGGCAACTATCTCGCCTTCGCAGCGCTTGCGTGCGCCTTTGGGCCGCTGGCGAGAATGTGAACAGAACCTAGCACTTCATCGATAGATCGCGATTTCGATCGCCACGTTGCCGCTATCGGGGTTGAACGCCGGCAGGGCAAGCAAATCCTGTTCTGTGACGGCGCTCACCTGAGCATCGTCGACCCGATACCAGATTCCGTCCCGCTTCACATAAGCGAGATAGTGACCGCCCGAACTGTAGTCGAACGCGACGAGCCGGTCGCGGTTCGGCAGATCGGAATAGGCGAGCGGATGGCCGATCAGCTCGAACGCCTTGGTGTCTGGCGGCGCGTTGCGTATGGTATCCGCGTCGAATGCCGGATACAGCGGCATCTGCAGTTCCTGCAGCACGTTCACCGTGTGTCCCGGCCCACTGTCCGGAATGCTCGGCATCTCGCGCAGCGCGGTGACCGCGGCCTGCAACTGCACATCGAGCACTTCGGTCGATTCGGCGTCATAGTTTTCGAGCAGCATGCGGACGGCGGATGGGACGCCGTTGTTTGACAGGATGTCGTCGAGCGCCGACGAGTGAACGGCCAACTGCAGAGCCGTATTGATGAAGCACGAGCCGTCGAGGTTGCGCAGGCCGCGCGGCAGCGTGGAGGGCACGGTGTCGAAGCTGGCCGTCAGCGGATTGTTCGACCGTTCGCCCGTCGCGCTCTTGATGCCGGCTGGCACCGTGATCTCGTAGCGGCTGTTCGACTTGAGCGGCTTGCGCGGCGCGAACGCGATCAGGTGGTCGCTCAGCCACGACAATGCGCCGACCGGGACGCTCGCGCCATCGTCGGCGCGCAGCGTGATGTGTGCGACTGAATGCGACTCGATCGCGCGATCGAATTTGAGCGCGATCGTCGGGCGGCGCAACGCCGCGTGCGTCGGGGCGACCCCGGCGGATACGATGTCCGGCGAAGTTGCGGGTACATGCGCGGTGGGCGCATTCGGCGCGGCTGCCTCCGGCTGCGCCGGATAGGCGAGCTGGACGGTCGGCGGCGCGAACGCATGCGGAGCGGATTCGCTCGAATCGCCGCCGGGGCATCCGGTGAGCGAGGCGACTGCCAGCGCGACCGCCATGCCGACGCGTTGGGGCGAGCGTATGCCGGGGACGAGGCGGGATGAATCGCGGGTCGCGTCAGGCGATGCGTGTCGCGCTGGACGCGGCGCGTCGGGATGGTCGGGGTGGTCTGACGTGTGTTTCAGCATGGCAAGACAGAAGGTGAACTTCGATGGATTCGACGACTCGGCGTGACGGCTGCATGCGCCGCCGCCGGCTCGAGCGCCGAGCGGATTGCGGGCGCGCGCCGCCGGGCCTGTCGCGCGGCGCGACGTTCACGGCGGAACCGCGCGGACGTGCGTTCATTATCCGGCGGGCGTCGGCGGGGGACTTTCACGAACCACTCGCCGCGCGCGTCGAGCGTTTGAGCCGCGTTTCCGCATCCGGAAAACGACCGCGCGCACCGTCGCCGCCGGGCCCGTCGCGCGGCGGATCGCCCCAGCACGCGCCGATGCGGCGGGGCAGCGCGGCATCCGACGTGCCCGCAGCGCTCGCAACATTCGCCGCGCCGCCGCTGCCCGCGCCGTCGTCCAGCCGGCTCGCGGCGCGCTGCCGCGCGATGTCGTCGCGGCGGGCGCGTTCGAGCGCGTCGAGCCGCTCGACGTGCGCGAGCAGCGCGTCGTGCCCCGAGAAGTCGTAGCGCACGTCGACGTGACGCACACCGAGACGTTCGAGCTGCGCTCGCGCGTTTGGAAAATCGCGGGGCGTGAAGCGGCGCACGCCGTATCGGAAGTCCTGGACGAAGCGTGCGACGCCGAGCGGCCCCGCGTACCCGCGCACGAGCGTGACGCCGCCGAGCGCGATGCGCAGCGTTGCGTCGCCGCATTGATCGGGCCGCCAGTCGATCTGCTCGGACACGCGCAAGTTGTAGTTCGCCAGAGTGCGCGCCTGCGGCGCGCATTGCAGCGTCAGCACGGTCTCGAACGGCCTCGCCTGTGCCTCGTGGTTCACGTCGGTCGGCTGCGCGACGATCCCGATGCGCATCGTCTGCGCGCGCAGTGCGTCGATCTGCTTGCCGAGCGACGCGATCCGCTCGTCGAGCTCGGCCGCCGCCTGCTGCTGGGCGCGCCGCTCGGCGTCGCGCCGCGCCTGCGCGACGCGCCGGGCGGCCGCGTCGTCGATGAGTGGCAGGAACGCAGCGGTGAACGGCAATCGGTAGCCGAGCGTGTCGACCGCCGAGGCGCGCGTCGCGCCGACGCGCACGAACGGTTTCGCCGGGCCGTCGACGAACGCCCAGATCGCGCCTTGCGGGCCGTACAGCCAGTCGTTTGCGTCGTCGTGCGTCGCTGCGCGCCCGAGCGGCCACAGCACGTCGCGCTCCCAGTCGTCTTGCAGCGCGCACGACGCTTGCCGCTCGACATACGCGATCACCGCATGAAGCGGGCCGCCGACGAGGCTCCAGACGATGTCGCCGCCGACGTCGCGATCGCCCGCGAGCCGCTTGACGGCGCGCAGCGCGTCGTCGGCCGCGCGCATCGCGGACGCTTCCACTGACGGATCGACGCCGAAGCCGTGAAAGTCGGCCGCGAGCCGGTAGGCGGCGCCGGGGCCCGCGAGCGCATTGGCGGCGAGCGCGGCGACGCGCTGCTCGTAGTCGACGAGCGCGTCGCACAGTGCGGCGTCGCGCTCGAGCGTGAGCCGGCCCTGCGCGGGCGCGCCGTGGAGCGCCTCGCGCAGCGCGCGGCCGCCGCTGCGCGAGAGCGAGTCGAGCGCAGCGCCGAGGCTGCCGCCGTTCGCCGCAGGTATCCGCGCCGGCGCGAGCATCTGCGACGCAGTCCGGGCGAACCGCAGCCACGGCGGCAGCGCGTCGTCGCGAACGGATTCGAATTCGCGCTCGACGCGCGCGAGCAACGCCGCAAACGGATCACCCCGATCGGGAATCCGGTCGATCACCGCGCGCCATTGCCCTTGCGTCGTCAGCCCTTGCTCGCCTTGCGGGAAACGCGCGACGAAGTCGCGCCAGGCGTCGATGCGACGCGCGCGATACCACGCGTCGAACGCGTCGCGATGGAACGCGAACTTCGGCTGGTTCGCGACCGCCTGCGCCATCTCGTCGAGGAACGCATCGATCGCCGGCCGGTGCGCGGCCGTCAGCGCGGCGGGAACACGCACGTCGCGCAGCGCGGGCGGCTGCGCGTCCGCCGCAGCGGGCGGCCAGAAGTCGGCGAGCGTCACGTCGCGCGGCGACGATGCGTTGGGCAGCGCGAGCAGCCACGCGCTGTCCGGATTGCCGTACGCGAGCCGTTCGAGCTGCGCCTGCAGGCTCGCGATCCGCGCGTGGAGCGCGCCGTCGTCGGGGGCGCTCCACGCGATCCGTTTGACGGTGAGCGCGCCGATGCTTGGCGGCGGCTCGTTGCCGCGGTCGCGTGCGGCGCTTGCGTCGTTCATGCTACCTGCTTCGTCCGCGGGGGGCGCGCCGTCGCGTTCCAGCGCGCGCGTGAGCACCGGCGCGGGCATCCGCGCAAGCGTCTCGCGGTCCGCGCCGCGCAGGTGCGCCTGCATCAGGTTCACGTAGCGGACCAGATTGCGGATGCGCGACGCGGTGTCACTGTCGTCCGCCGCGCGCGCGTCGCTCGCCTCGTCCGGCTCGCCGAAGAGCAGCCGGTCGGCGGCGGGCTCGATCGAGCGCCGATAGTGCGCGACGTAGCGGCGCTTGAGTTCCGCTTCGAGCCGGCCAACGGGTGTCGCGTCGGCGATCCGGGGGATGAGTCGCCGCACGAGCCGCTGCTCGTCAAGCCGCTCGACGTCGGCGATCACGCGGCCGATCCGCTCAAGCGTCGCCGCATCGCGCGCGAGCTCGCCGGTGAAGCGCGGATGGGCAGGGTAGTCGCGGCGGATCAGCTCTACGGTCCGTATGTCGCTGACGAACAACGCGCTCATCAGCAGCCCGGCCGCGGCGCACGCGAAGAGCCACGCGGCGAGCGCGGCGCGCCACAGAGTCAGCCGCGATCGGCTCGGCCGTTCGACGGGCAGCGACGCGTCGCGATCGCCCGGCAGCACGCGCGCGAACACGTCGTGCAGAAACAAGCCCGCGTCGCTTGGCGCGCGCCCCGGCGCGGCGTCGAGCCAGTCGGGCAGCGTCAGCGACGGCGCGCCGCCCCTCTGACGGCCGCTCGCGAACAGCAGCCCGCGCAGATACGGCGTCTCCTGATAGACGTTCGGGCCGAACGCCGCGCGCACGAAAGTGTCGAGCGCGGGCCGCAGGCGCGCGAGTTCGTGCTGCAGCATCAGCGCGCGCAGCGACGGCGGCTCGCCGCGGGCCGCCAGCGCGACGCGCAGCGCCACGAGCCGCGCGTCGACGCTGTCGAGCGCGTATGCGACGAACGCATCCGCATCGTGGTCGCCGAGGTACCCGAACGCGCGCTCGCATTGCTCCGGCGCAAGCTGAGCGGCCCATTCGTCGAAGCCGTAGAGCCGGTCGCATTGCGTGACGAGCACGTACACTGGAAAGCGTCGCTCGAACAGGCGGATCAGTTGTTCGAGCCGCTCGCGGACCGCGCAGCCGTCGATCGTAAGCGCGTCGCGATTCGCTTCGACGAGACGCGGCGCGTCGATCGCGACGACGACGCCGTTGACGCCGCGGCGCGCTCGTGCGCGGCGGAGTTGCCCGACGAGCGCGTTCCATGCGCGGCGGCCGTCCTCGGTCGCGTCGGGCTCGGCGAAGCAGCCCGCCAAGTCGAGCACGACCGCGTCGTCGAAGCACCACCAGTCGCAGTCCTCGGTCGGCGCAATGTTCGCGTCGTGGCGCGCGTGCCGCAGCGGCGACGCGATGCGCGCGCGAGCGAGCGCCGTCGTCTTGCCCGTGCCCGCGCGGCCGATCACGAGATACCACGGCAGCGCGTCGCGCGGTCGGCCGCGCAAGCCCGGTGAGGGCGCGGCGCGTTTGAGCGCGTCGAGCGACGCGCGCCAGCGCGCGACGACGCGCCGCAGCGGCGCGTCGCGATCGCCTGGCAGGGGCTCGGACGCGTCGAGCCGCGCGAGCTGCCTGCGCGCGCGAGCGGCGCGCAGCGCACGGCGCGCGCGCCCGAACAGCAGCCATCCGGCGAGCCCCGCGCAGAACAAGACGGGCGCGTGCCACAGCGGCCAATCGAAATAGAGCGCGGTCGCCCAACTGAGCGCGGCGAGCACGACGAGCCGCGCGAGCATCATGCAGAGCTTCTTCATTGCAGCCTCGGGAATACCGAATCGACCATCCGCACGATGACGACGTGATAGATCAGATAGAGCGACAACAGGATCGCGAACGGCAGCCCGAACTTCAGGCCGGCGAGCGCAATGCGGCGGCGCGCGCGCGCCTTCGCCGCGACGGTGCGCGGATCTGGCTGCGGATACGCGGCGGGAAACGGCGGGTCGCCCGGTGCGCACGGCGGAGCGTGCGCCGACAGCGCGTCGAGCGCGCGCAGCCGAATCGCGTCGAGCGCCTGGCTGCCGCCGTCGTAGCCGTAGCGGCCCCGAAAGCCGAGTTGCAGGCACAGCAGATAGACTTCGAGCACGTTCGCCCGCGCGCCCTCGAACGCGTCGAGGCGCTCGAAGAACGCGACGCCCGCGTGCGACGTGTCGAAGTAGCGCTTCTGCAGCAGCCGCAGGGTCCAGCGGTCGGCGTCGTGCCAGCCGCTGTTCAGCAGCGCCTCGTCGATCCACGCGCATACTGCGAACAGCGCGTCGTCGACGTCGGCTTGGCGCGCGCCCGTGCAGGCCGCGTGATCGCGCGCGCGTTCGATCAGGATGTCGAGCCGCAGCGCGACTTCGGCGGCGTCGCCGCGCGGTGATTGCGCGAGCTGCCCTGCATACGCGACGAGCGGCATCATCGAATGGGACAGCCTCATCATGCGTGCCTCACAACGATGAGTTCCGCGTGCAGATCGTCCGGTGCGTCGGCCCATCGCAGTGAGACGCGGCCGTCGCGCCGGATCGCGTCCCACGGGCGGCCGGTCTGCTCGATCCGGAAGTACCGAGTGTCGCCGCGGCGCGGCAGGCGCGGCGGCGCACCGGGCAGCCTGGTCAGCTCGATGCCCGGCAGCGCGAGCGCGGTGAGCTGCGCCATCTCGTCGGTCGCGGAGATCCGGCCGCCGAGCAGGAAGCGTTGCGCGAGCGTGTCCGGATCGTGTGCGCTGCGGATCGCGACGTAAATCAGATGGCGATCCACGAACACGTCTGGAGGCAGTTGCGCAGATCGTTGCGTGGGCTGCTGCTCGCCGTCGGGATCGAACGTCGCGACGCAGTCGGGGCCGACCGCGATTTCATCGAGCAGATGGCAGATCAGCGCGTGCGCGCGTGAGAAGCAGCCGCCGAGGTCGTGGTGGTCGTACGGTGCCAGACCACCGCGCGCGTCGTGCGTTTCGCCAAGCATGTCGAAGCGCTCGGAGAATACGCTCAACTCGCCGACTAGTTGCCGCAGCACACCGTAGACCGTCCAAGGATGTTGCCCGTCGTGTTCGGTGAGATGGAACAGCAGCGGGCTGAAGCGGTTCAGCGAGCGCAGCGCGAACAGGAACGCCGCGTAGCTCGCGTCGAACTCGGCGCGCTGCATCTCATGTGGACTCTTGTACTGCTGAAGCTGTCGTGCGCGGCCCGCGAGCACATCGCGGATGCCGCGAACCCGGTCAAGCAAGGCGTGCGAGCCCGACAGCGCGTAGCACGGCGGCGCGAAATCGTCGTCGAGCCGCAGACGCTCGCCGTCGCGCACGATCCGCGCGATCGGGATCGTCTCGTACCCGGCGAGCGCGTCGAGCTCGTGATCGAACACGATCTTCAGCACGTGCTTGAGCGTGCGCACCGGCGCGCCCGGATGGTCCGAATAAAGGTCGCCGATCTCGTCCGCCGACGGCAGCGTCGCAAAGCGCGTCGCGGCGTCGGGCAGCGCGTCGGGCGCGGCAGCGACTGTCACGTTGTTCGCGCCGCGCACGAGCCGCTTGAGCGCGACGTGCGCGACGAGCGCGCGGCCTTCGTCGAGCCAGGCGGGATCGAACGCGCGCGCGGCGACCACCGCGTTGCCCGGATAGTCGACGTAGCTGCGGTCGGCAAAGAGCAATCGCGCCGAGCGGATCTCGATCGCGCGGCGATCAATCGCGGCGTGCGCGAGCGTCAGCTCACCGACACCCCAGAAATGCGGTGGGCCGGATGCGATCCACGGTTCGATGCGGAACTGCTGATGTAGTTCGGCTAACTGAAAATGCTGGGGTTGCAGCAGCATCCCCTGATGCCAATAGACGTTGTCCATGTCGTTCGTTTCGATTCGTGGTCTATCGCGCGTCATCGCTTGCGCGGCGCGCGGGCGGCGGCGTCGCTGTTTCCGTTGCTGTTGCGGTCGCCGCTGTCGTTTGAGTTCGCGTTTGCATAGGTGCTCGGCGGGGTCAGAGTCAGTGTTTTCGCGCCGCTGTCGAGCGTCATCCACGCGCGCGCGCCGGGCGGCGGCAGGTTTAGCGTCGCTTCGTGCGCGTCGGTGATGCTTTGCGCCCCAAGGCGCAGCTCCAGCCCGAGCGTCCGCGGCGCGGCGCGATAAGTGGACGAGAACCAGCCGCGCTTGTCGACGTGCAGCGGCACGTCGAATAGGCGGGCCGCGCGTGGGCCGTCGGCGTCGTAATAGCCGGCGACGATGCCGACGTAGCGCGCCTGCTGCGCGCGATCGATCGACAGCGCGACGTGCTCGCCGGGCGCGACGACGTAGCGCGTCGTCTGAATGAAGCGCGCCGCAGAGTCACCCGCCGCGAGCGTCATGCGCAGCCGGTCCGGATCGTCGGCGAGCTGGCGGAAGGTCTGCGCGTCGGCGCTTTGGAATACCGCGAGCAGCAACGTGTGCGGCGCGTTCAGGTATTCGTTCAGCCGCGGTGATGCGTCGACGTCGATGCGCAGCGCGTCGGGCGCGTAGTCCCATCGCACGTCGGCGCGCGCCTGTTCCTCGGTGACGCCGTTCGCACAGCCGGCCAGCGCGGCGAGCGCGGCCAGCGCGGCCAGCGCGGCGGCGCAGGAGCGCCAGCGCCGCGATGACCGGCGAAACCGCGTCGGGCGAACTGGCCGACGCGTGTGCGCGGCCGCAGGCATCGAAATGTGTGGTTCCCTCATGCCTTCTCCTCAGTTCATCACCATAACTTTCTGCTGGCTCGGCTGCAGCACGGCGCCCGTCGCATTGCCGTCGTTGTGTTTCGTCGGCGTCGTCAGCCGCACGGCCGGGTTGCCTTCGAACTTCACCTTCGCGCTGCCGGCGGCGAATTCGACCTTGCCCATGATCTTTCCGGACATCGCACCGCCAGCGGTGCCCGGCTGGTCGCCGTTGGTCATCGGAATTGACGATTTTTTCGTGAGCGCTGGCATCCCGCAGACGAGCACTTTCGTCGTGATCGACGCGGCCATCATCGGCAGGCCGGTGTTCGGATACGGGACGGGCACCGGACCGCCCGGCGTCGGTGTCTTGCAGACGTCGGCGGGGCTCATGCAGAGACCGGACGCGGTAGTGACGACAAACATGTTGGAACTCCGAATCGAAAGGGGAAATTCAGCCGAGATCGATGCGCTCGCCATCGATACCGACATGGCGGTCCGCGAACAACGCGACGTCGCGCGCGTGCAGGTGCGCGCGCTCGTCGACCCGCCAGCGCGCGCGCGTCGCGCGCAAGTCGTCGACGCCGCGCACGCGGCGAAAGCAATCGCCGAGCGTGTGGAATACGCGGCCGATCGTTGCGGTGAAGCGGCGCGCGACGACGTGCACGTCGTGCGCGGCGGCGGCGATCGACTGCGCACGCGCGTCGAGACGCGCGGCGCGCACGCTCGCGCAATGCGTGTGCACGTCAACACGCGGCGCGCCCGCGTCGATCCGGTCGCGCGCCGCGAGCGTGATGCGCGACGCGTCGATGCGCAGCCCGTCGACGCCGGCTTCGAGCGCGACGCCGCCGGGCAATGCGAGCACCGCTCGCGGCGCGCCTGCGCGCGCGAGCACGGCGAGCACGTACGCGGGCGACGCGTCGCCAGGGTACGCGGGGGCAGGCGCCCAGATCAGCACGTGGTCGCCGAGGTCGGGCGCGAGCAGGCAGCCGTCGGCGCGCCGCGCACGGCCGACTGGATCGTCGAGCGACAGCCAGTCACCGACGCGGCCGGTCACGCACGACGCGCGCAGCAGCGCATCGGCCTGGGGCGCGCACGGAGCGCCAATGGACGGCAATGGCGCGGGGGCGCAAGTGGAGGCGCAGGGGGAAGGCATGGGTGTCATCGAGGCGCGGGAGTCGTGTGTCATCGTTCGGGCGAGTTCCATTGTTCGGCGCGCGCGAGCGCGGGGTCGGTCGCACGCGCGCCCGTCGTGCGCGCGCCCTCCCAGCGGGCCGCGAGGTCGTTGACGCCGTGCAGGTTCGTGTGCGAGAAATCGGCGTCCGCGCAATCGGCGCGCGACAGCGTCGCGTGCGAGAAATCGCAGTAGACGAAGCTGCCGCCCGCGAGCGTCGCGCCCGCACAATCGGCGTGCGCGAAGAGAGACATCCGCGCGCGCAGCCCGCGCGCGTTCGCCGACGGCATCCGTGCGCGCGCGAAATCGGATTCGTCGAACGCAGCGCCGACGAGGTTCGCGCCCGCCAGCGTCGCGCCCGCGAAACGCGCATGGCGCCCGCGCGCGTCCGCGAGCGTCGCGTGTTCGAGATCGGCGTCAAAAAACATGGTCTGCACGAGCGATGTGCCGCTAAAATCGCTGCCGGCGAGCGCCGCGCCGCCGAAATGCGTCATGGTCAGATCGCAGCGGTCGAAGCGTTGACCGCGCAGATTCGCTTCGGCGAAGAGCGCATTCTTTAGGCGCGTGGCGTGGAAGCGCGCGCTCGACAGATCGGCGCGCATCGCTGCGAAACGCTCTAGCTCTGCGCTAGCGAAATCGGTGCGCTCGAAGCGGCAATCGATAGCTTCACAACGCAGCAGCTTTGCGCGCGTGCATCGCGCGGCGGAGAAATCGCTGCGCTCGAATGTCGCACGCGCCCACAGCGCGTCGGTTAGCGTCGCGCCGGCGAGATCGGTGTCCGTCATCTCGAAGGCGTCGCCCGTCGTCGCGCGCAGGCTTGCGTCGCGTAGCGCGACAGCGTGCCAGCTCGAATCGGCGAGCGTCGCGCCCTCGATGCGCGCGGCCGTCAGATCGCACTGCTGCCAGCGCGTTGCGTCGAGCTGCGCGGCAGACAGGTTCGCGCCGCGCAGGATCACGCGGTCAAACATGCAGCCGGACAGGTCGCGGCCGGAAAGGTCGGCATCCGAAAGATCGACGCCGGATAGCGTCCGGGTGTCGGCAAGAGCGGCGAGCGCCGCGTGAACGGGAGCGGACAGGGTGGGCATCGAATGTATCAGCGGCAGGGTGCGAGTTCGGGACGGCCCGGCACAGCGAAGGGCGTTCGCTCGACGTTCGCGCCATCGATTTGCGATTGGCCAAGCGCGGCGCCGTAGCAGTCGGCGCCGTACAGGTTGCTCGATTGCAGTTGCGCGCCGTCGAGCCGCGCGCGGCGCAGCGACGCGCCGAGCAAGTCAGAAAAGCGCGCGTCCGTCTGCGTCAGATCGGCTTTCGTCAGATCCGCGTGCCGCGCGCGGGAAAGCGTCAGTTGCGCGCCGCTCGCGATCGCGCGTACGAGGCTCGCGCGATCGAGCGTTGCCTTGTGCAGATTCGCATAGCGCAAATCGACGCCGTCCCAGCTCGCGTCGTCGAGCGCCGCGCCGCTCAGGACGGCTTGGCGGAACGACGTCGACGCGTCGGCGCGCGAGCCGCGCAGCGACGCCGAGCGAAGCTGCGCGCGCGGCGCCTGCGCGCCGTACCATTCGGCGCCCTCGCACTGCGCGGCCGCGAAAGTGGCATCCGCCAGCGTCGCGTGCTGGAAGTTCGCGCGCGGCACGTGCGCCGACGTGAAGTCGGCGGCGTCGAGCGCGCAGCCAGCGAAGCTCGCGTGTGCGCCGTCGAGCCGCGCGGCGGCGAGCCCGGTCATCGCGCTCGCGTCGAATTGCGCGCGCGGGCAACGGCTGTCGGAGAGCGACGCGCGCGAGAAGTCACCGCCGGTGAAATCGGCGTGATCAAGGTGAGCGCGATCAAGCTCGGCGCCGCGAAACGATGCGCCGGGGGCGGACGCGTCGGCGAAGCTCGCGTCGCGCAGGTCCGCGTTCGAAAAATCGGCGAGCGACAGCAGCGCGCGCTCGAACGACGCGCCAGCCAGCCGGCAGCCGGCGAAGCAGGTGCGTTCGATGCGCGCGTCGCGGAAGTCCGCGTGCTCGAGCACGGCCAACGACAGGTCCAGACCGCTCAAGTCGAGGCCGGCGAAGCCGAGGCCGCGCGCGTGGCGCTCGATCACCTGCTCGCGCGTGAGTGGTTCCGTGAGCGGCGCATCGCTTGCCGGCGGCGCGGTGCGGCGCGTCGCCGCGAGCACGGGGGCGTCGTCGGCGAGCCGTTCGGTGGGCGGGAGCGGGTCGGGCTCGGCGGACGTCGCCGATTCGTCGGTCGACGCCCAGGGGGCGGGCGCGCCGAGCCCTGCTGTCAGTGCGACGACGTCGAGCGGCGCGTCGAGCGCGTCGAGCGCGTCCGCAAGAGCGGCGAACTCCGGCCGGTTCCGCGCGCCCGCCTCCATCTGCGCGCGCGACAGGCCGTATTGCTCGACGAGCGCGCGGATCTGCGTGTCGGCTTGCCGAAGCAGGTCAGCGAGTGGCGACGCGTCGTCCGATGCCGGTGAACTCGGCGAAGCGGACGGCGAAGCATCGCGTTGCTCGCCAGCCGCGGCTGGCGCGTACTGCGCTTGCCATTGCGCGGTCTGCGCGTCGAGTTTGGCCGCGAGCGCGGCGAGCTCGTCCAGGTTCATGTCTGCGGGCGCATCGCGCGCCGGCAGCAGGCGCGCGATGTCTGCTTCGGTAACGCCGAATTCGGCGAGCAGCGCGTCGGTTTGCGCGGCGAGCGCCGCCGCGTCCCGTTCGAGCGCGGACAGATCCGGCGTGGGAGGCTCCGCGGGCGAGTCCGGGGCCGCTGGCAGTTGCACATGTGAAGCCGACGGCGAGCCATCTGCGGCGAGGCCGGCATCGGCGCGCGCCTCGTCGTCGGCGGCGGAAGCGAGCGCCGCGCAGGATCGGACGTCTTCGGACGCTGGCTGGCCGATATACGCGGCGTCGGGCAATGGCGGCGCCTCGGCGTCTTCCCAGCCGACGATCACGCGCACGACGTCGTCGCCGTCTTCATCGTCGATCGCGACGAGCGCGCGATACAGGACGATGCCGCACGCCGCGCCCGGGAACAGCCAGACAGTTTCCGCGCGCATCGGGCACGCGTCGATGCGCGTGACGCCAGCGACCGAGCGCTCGACGAAGCAGCGCGCCCGCACGCGCGGTAGCGCGCCGGTGATGACCGGCCGGTCCGCATGCAGGTTGACGAGCTCGATATCCTCGTCGCAGCGCCAGAATCCGGCGATCCGCTGGTCGCGTGGCGCGGTGTGGAAATATTCGGCGCGCGTGCCGACGGGCAGGTGGGGCCAGCGCGAAGCCAGCCAGCGTTCGTCGAACGGCCCAAGATCGCGCGCTCGCTCGGGCGCCGACGGTGGCAGCGCGCGAAACTCGGCGAGCTGCGCGACGGCTCGCGCGTCGACAAGCCGCTCCTTGCACGCCGCGCCGATGCGCGCGCGCACCGCGACCGGCGCGCCCGCGCGGTCGCGTACCGACGGCGCATACGCATCGCCATAGACGAGGAATTCGCCCGCGGGCTTCGGCAAGCCCTCGTCGAGCGGGGCCTGCGGGTCGAGCCACTGCTGCGCGACTTGCCAGAGCTCGGCCTCGGTCGCGAGCTCGCCGGGGCCAACGGGCGCGTTCGCACGCAGCGCAAAGCAGGCGAGCGCGCCGATCGATAGCCGGTCGATTCCGTCGAAGCGCAGCGTTCGGCACAACAGCGCGAGCGACTCGGGTTTGACGATTTTCATGATGGAATTCGAACGAATGCCCGGGTTAACCGAGCTGGATCAACTGACCGTCGAACTTCAGCGACGCGCTGCCGTTCAGCTTGACATTGGTCGCGCGCACTTCGATTGCGCCGTCGCTGCCGAGCTTGAGCGATGCGGAGCCGCAGCCGGCCGAGATCTTGCCTTCGTCGAGTTGGAGGCTCGATTTGCCCGCCTCGACGCCGATCTTCGCCTCGCGCACGTCGAGCTTCGCCTTGCCCTGCGCATGCGCGAGCGTGACGCCTTGGGCCGTCGCGACGAGCCGGTTGCCCTTGAAGCCGAGTTCCGCGTCGGAGGCGCTTATCCGCGCGGCGCTCAGGTTCTTCACCTGCTTCGCGAGTTTTTGCTGGAGGTTGTCGATCTTCAAGGTGACGACCTTGCGCTTCGCGTTCAGTCCGACGAGCTTCGCTTCCTTCGCCTTGATCGCGACCGCCTCTACCGCATCGGCGGGCGAAGGCGGTGTGGGCACGAGCGCGCTGACGCCAAAGGCGTTCTGACGATTCGATAGCACTTCGTTTTCCGAAATGTCGGCTTCGAGATCGGCAATGTCCTTCATGCAGGCGTCGAGATCGCGGCGCAGCCCGATCAGGTCCTTGAGGTCGAGCTTGGCGGCCGGATCGGCCGGCACCGCGAACAGCAGCATGTCGTTCGCGTGCACATACGCGTGCTTCGCCGATTCCACGCTCCAGTGGCCGTTGCCGGCGCTCATCGCGACGCCCGCCGCGCCCGGCCCCTTCGCGTGCGTCGACCATGTGAGCCCATCGACCGTGAGCGACATCCGCGTCGCGTGCGTGAGGTTCTTCGCGGCGAGCGCGATGCCGTGCTTGCCGAGCGACAGATCGGCGACGAGCGGCAACGACTCCTGTAGCTTCGCGACGTTCGCGAGCAGCGTGCGCGACGTCGCCATCAGCGCCGCGCTGACGCCGGTCGCGACGGCGAACTGCGCAGCGGATATGCCGAAGCCCGTCCACGGCAGATCGGCGACTGCGCCGCCGCCCTTGATGAGCCCGGCGGCGGCGGCAGCGGACCCGGCGTTCGCCAAGCCCGACACGATCATGAAATTGCGCACCGTGCCCTTGAGCTTGTCGATCTGCTTTTGCAGCAATGCGGATGCGTCCTGCCCGGCGGACAGCCGGATCGCGCCGGTCGCGGACTGCTTGTGCAGGGTCTGCAGCAGCGTCGACGCGCTGTCGTTGATCTCAAAGGTCCGGCTGCCGGGCAGCATCCAGCGCAGGTTGCCCTGCAGCGTCGTCAGGAAGTTCGCGCTGACGTCTAGGCTGTTGCGCACGCCGACGTAGACGTCGGTGTTGCCGCCCATCGACACCGAGCACTTGAGCCCGCCCGAGAAGCTGTACGCATTGCCGAGCGAGAAATCGAACTTGTTGCCGGACGTGAGAAGCGCGAGGCCTTCGCCCGGCCCGACCGAGCCGAGGCCGATGTGGTTGTTTGGCGCGTGCAGCCACGTCGCGGCGCCGCTGCCGTCTTTCATGTAGAGCTGGTTGTGCTCGGTCAGGATCCGGTGGGCGGCAGGGTTGCGGCGCGTGACGACGCTGTGGTGCGACGAGTTGGGCACCGCGCCGACGATCACGGGGCGGTCCGGGTCGCCGCCATCGAATGCGATCTTCACTTCGGTGCGCTTGAGCAGAGGCAGGTGCATGCCGCGGTCCGCGCCCGCGTAGGGCGTGGCCATCCGGATCCGCGCGGAGCCCTTGTTCGTCGGATGCGTGGTGTGCGCGAACGGAAAGCGCACCTTGTACTGTCCGTATTCGTCGAGCTCGGCGAGCTTGCCGCCGCCCTCGCCGTCGACGATCGCGCTGACGACGCCCACCGCGCGCGGCTTGGGCGTCGTGCGCGGCGGCCGGTACTGGACGTCGGCGGGGAGCGCGTCGAATTCGGCACGATAGACGGGCTGGCCCGGCGTCGCGCCGAACGGCGTGTCGAGATCGGGAAACAGCTGGCTCGCCTGCGAGCCGCGATGCGTGACCGCCGTCACCAGGTAGCGGCCGTCGAAATCCGCGCGGTAGTGGCCCTCGAGCATGATGAAGCGGCCGGCGCGCAGGCCGGCCGCAGTCGCCTCACCGGCGAACCGGCGGCCTTCGCAGATGAGCGCCTCGGCGCGCAGCTTCGCGTAGCGCCGACCTTCGTCCTTCGTATGGAAATGCTCGTCGCTCGACACCCGCTCGCCGATGCCGTCGCGCGACACGCATTCGCGTACTTCGAGCGACAGCTCCGCCTTCCGGTGATTGAAGTCGCGCAGCACGACTTCGCGCGGAAGCGGCGTTGCGCGGCACGCGAACGCCTGCACGCGGTTCGATTCGACGCCCGTGTCGAAGTCGGTCGAGGGCAGGTAGCGCAGCGCGAGATCGTCGGCGAGGCCCCGCTGATGGCGGCGATCGTCGATGATCGCGAGCGTCTCGTGCTTGCCGTCGTGCTCGAAGTAGTAGTAAAGGCCTTCCTTCTCCATCCAGCGCGATACGAAATCCAGGTGGCTCTCGTCGTACTGGCAGACGAAGCTGCGCTTGCGGTAGCCGCTGCCGTGTCGCAGGCGGTAGTCGCGGCTGGCGAACGACCCGGCGCGCAGCACCTGCTTCACGATGTCGGGAATCGTTTGCTCGTTCAGATAGACGTCGGACGCCTTGTACAGCGACAGCCGCCAGAGGCGCGGCACGAGCGTTGCGCGATAGACGGTGAGGCCGCGAAAGTCGTTCCGTTGCTCGAACTCGGCGAGCACGCCGGTATAGCGGGTTGTGCCGCCTTCGCCATACGGAGGCAGGATCGTGAGCGTCGCCGCGCGGCTCAGCATCTTCGCGAAATCGATCCGCGGCTGTTTGCTCACGAGCGTGAGCTCGAACCGGTACGGCTGCGAGATCGCGTCCCGTCCGCTCAGGTCGACGACTTCGAACGTGGCGTCGTCGCACGCTTTGCTCGCGAACGTGAAGCGCCGCGCATTCGCGCGCGGCGCGTCGGCATTGTGTTGGTGGGATGGCAACATCGGGAACTCCTGGGCAGCGGGGGGATCAGGGCGAGTTGGGCTCATCAGACGCATCGAGCACATCGGATGCACCCCGCGCATCGCCCCCGGCAGGTGCGTCGGTCGACACGACGAAGCGCCCGTCGGCGTCGACCGCGACGCGGATCGCGGCCGCCTGCGCCGCGTCGCCCGCGCACACGAGCACGTGCTCGGCGAGTACGGGAAGTACGTGCCGCTGCAGGACGAAGTCGACGTTGCGCGCGCCCGATTCGACTTCGGTGCAGCGTGCGACGACGTGCGCGACGACGGCGTCGTCGTAGACGACGCGCGTCGCATGCTGCGCGGCGACGCGCGTCGCGATGCGCTCGAGCTTCAGCCGCGCGATGTCGGCGAGCGTGTTGGGCGCGAGCGTCGTATACGGAATTTCGGTCATCCGCGCGAGCAGCGCCTGCTTGAAATGGCGCAACAGCGCCGGCCGGATCGCCGCGCGCATCGCGTCCGGATCGGGGCGCGCGCCGCGCGCCCCGAGATCGGCGACGGCATCGGCGCCGAGGTTCGACGTCAGGAAGATCACCGTGTTCGCGAAGTCGACTTCCTTGCCCTCGCCGTCAGACAGCCAGCCTTTGTCGAACACCTGATAGAACAGGTTCAGCGCGTCCGGGTGGGCCTTCTCGACTTCGTCAAGCAGCACGACCGAGTAGGGCCGCTGGCGCACAGCCTCGGTCAGCATGCCGCCTTCGCCGTAGCCGACGTAGCCGGGCGGCGAGCCGATCAGGCGGCTGACGTCGTGCCGCTCCTGGAACTCGCTCATGTTGACGACGACTATCGAGCGCTCATCGCCGAACAGCGCGTCGGCGACGGCGAGCGCGGTTTCCGTCTTGCCGGTGCCCGACGGCCCCGCGAGCAGGAACACGCCGAGCGGCCTGCGCGGATCGTGCACGCCGGCCGCGCCCGACTTCACGGCCTGCGCGATCTGCTCGATCGCGTCATCCTGGCCGCGAATGCGGCGCTTGAGCGTATCGGCGAGCCGCAGCATCACGTTCGCGCGGTCCCGGCGCAGCTTGCCGGCCGCGATACCGGTCCAGTCGGCTACCACATCGGCGATCGCGTCCGGATCGACATTGATTCGTATGAGCGGCGCTTCGCGCTGCGCGTGCTCGAAACGGCGGGTCGCCTCGGCGAGCGCGAGCGCGGCGCGCTCGCGCGCGTCGGCGGCATCGGCGCTACTGCCGTCGATCTCGCCCGCGCCGACGGCCTCGGCGGAGTCCGCGATCGCCCGGCACGCGCAGCGCGCGGCGGCGAGCGCTTGTGCAGCGTCGCGCTGCGCCGCCCATGCGTCGCGCAGTGCGTCGGCGCGCGCGGACAGCGCGGCCAGCTCGCGATCGATTTCCGCGATGCGCGGCGTGTCCGGCGCGCATCGCTCGGCCAGATCCTGCCGCAGCGCGCGCCGCTCGCGCTCGAGCGCCTGGATCGCGCGCTCGGTGTCCTCGAGCGCGGCGGGCTTCGTCTGCTGGCGCACCTTCACGCGTGCGCACGCGGTGTCGAGCAGGTCGATCGCCTTGTCCGGCATCTGCCGGCCGGTGATGTAGCGCGCCGACAGCTCGGCCGCCGCGACGAGCGCGTCGTCGCGGATCGTCACGCCGTGCGCGTCCTGATAGCGGTCCTTCAGCCCGCGCAGGATCATCACCGACGTCGCGACGTCCGGGCTGTCGAGCTTCACCGGCTGGAAGCGCCGCGCGAGCGCCGCGTCCTTCTCGAAGTACTTCTTGTATTCGCTCCATGTGGTGGCCGCGATCGTGCGCAGCTCGCCGCGCGCGAGCGCGGGCTTCAGCAGGTTCGCCGCGTCGGACGCGCCCGCCGCGCCGCCCGCGCCGATCAGCGTGTGCGCCTCGTCGACGAACAGCACGACGGGCGTCTGCGACGCGCGGATCTCGGCGATCACGCGCTTGAGCCGCTGCTCGAATTCGCCCTTGACGCTCGCGCCCGCTTGCAGCATGCCGAGGTCGAGGCCGAGCAGCGTCGCGTTGCGCAGCGTCGCTGGCACGTCGCCTTCGGTGATCCGCAGCGCAAGCCCTTCGACGACGGCCGTCTTGCCGACGCCCGGCTCGCCGACGCACACTGGATTGTTTTTGCGCCGCCGCGCCAGGATGTCGACGATCTGGCGGATTTCCGCGTCGCGACCGAAGACCGGATCGATCCGGCCGGCGCGCGCTTTCGCGGTGAAGTCCTCGCAATAGCGTGCGATCGCGCTCGATGCGTCGCGCGTGTCGTTCGCATCCCCCGGCGCGGCGTCGAGCGCGTCCGACGGGCGCGATTCGATCGATCGTGCGCACGCGCCGCTCGAAAAGCGCGCGACGAGCGCATCCTTGCGCAACGACTGCAGCACGTCGTCGCCGCCAGGCGACGGCTGCCGCGCAGCGCGGGCGACCGCGGCGGCGAGCACGGCCGCTGAGCGGATGTGCGTGTCGCCGAGTTCGAGCGACGTGATCAGCCACGCGTCCTGCAACAGCGCGAGCAGCGACGGTGCGAACACGGGGCGGCCACCGTCGCCCGCCGGGCGCGCGTCGAGCGCGGCGTCGGCTTGTCGGCGCAGGCGCGCCGCGTCCGCGCCGCACGCGCGCAGCAGCAGTGCGGCGTCGGCCGACGGTTCATCGCACAGCCGCGCGAGCAGGTGCTCGACGGCGACGTCGTCGTGCTGGCGCGCGACGCAGGTGCCGACGGCGTTTTCGAGCGCGCTCCGGCAATAGGGGTTGAGCTGTTCGATCAACGGTTTCAGGTCAACCAGCAGCATGGTGAGGTCTCGCTTGATCAAAGAGGGAAGTCGGAAGACGGAATTCGGGCGACGCCGTGCGTTCGGCGCTAGGGCTGCCTAGCCACGCATCGAGACCGACGCGCGACCATGCCTGGCCGCCGCAGCGTGCGGGGCCCGCGTCGCGCGTGCGCACGCGGAGCACAACGTCGACGGCAAACGGCTGAGTCAGATAGAGGCGCACGAGGAAGCGCAGCCGGCGAAACGCGTCGCCGCCCGGCATCAGCGCGCGGAACAGCGGGCCGGGCACGTCGCCGAGCACGATCCGCAGCCGGGTGCCGTCGTCGCGCATGCGCGCGCCGACCCGCGCGTCGGCGCCGAGCCGATGCGCGCGCGCGCCGACGCGGGTGCGCTGGTCGTCCGGAATCGGCAGCCATTGCGTCACGCACGGCTCGATGTCCACCGTCGCGGGAGCGAACGCGTCGGCGAGCAGCGCGCGCAGCCCGGCCGCGGAGCGCGGCCGCTGGCTCAGCAGCCCGACGTAGCGCAGCAGCGCGTGCTCGTGCAGGCCCTCGTCGCGCGCGGTGCGCGCGTCGACGCCCGCGAGCGCGTAGAGCGGGCGCAGCGCGTGCTCGTCGCGTTCCTCGACGATCCGCAGCGCCAGTTGATGCTTTAACCATGCGTCGAACAGCAGCGGATAGAGCGCGCGGTGCAGCACATCGAGAAAGCCGCGCGCTGCGTGGCGGCCCCTGAGCGCTTCGTCGATCAGGTCTTCGGTGTAGAACGTTGGCAGCGGCGACGCCACGCCGTACAACCCGAAAAAGTTCGCGACGACGCGATAGCTGCCGTCGTCTGCCTTGTCGATGCGCTCGACGTCGGTGTCAGGAAACGACAGCGCGAGATTCGGCCGCGTATGGATCGGCATCGGCGCGACGGGCGCGCCCGCCGTATCGTCGCGCCGTTCGCGCACGATGCGCCGCAGCAGTCGGATCGCCTGGAAATACGCGAAGTGCTTCGCCTCGCCGAGCAGCACGGGTTCTAGAGCAGGCATTGCGCTCCCATCCGAGGCGGCCACGCGAAGCGCTCGCCGTCGGGCGATGCGTCGATCTCGACGCAAGTGTAGGTATTGATCGCGGCGTATTCGGCCAGAAAGCGCTCGAGCACGCAGCCGAACAGATACAGCTCGCCCTTGCCGCCGAACGCGTGTGCGTCGCAGCGCAGCGCTACGTGCTGGCCGCTGAGCATCCGCTCGCCGACGATCCGCGTCTCGGCACGCACGTCGACCGATTCGATGCCGTCGATGCGGCGGCGGTCGGCTTGCGCGCGCGAGTCGGCGCCGCGTTCGCCGAACGCGTGGAGCGCGAGCATCTGCTTGAGATGGTCGACGTTTCCGATCGACAGGAAATTCAGCGCGAGATGTCCGATGGTGCGCCACAGCAGTGGCTCGCCGAGCGGCGGATCGAGCGCTGGGCTCACGGGCGCGATGTTGGCGAAAGTGAAGCGCTCGGGCGAGCTGTCGGTCGCGCGGCACACGTCGCCGACCTTCAAGCGCGCGGGCAGCGCGCCGTTCGTGCACGACAGGCCGATCGACAGCGTTTCCGTGGCGAGCGCCTCGCCGGGCGGATAAGCGAGCGCCAGATGGAGATCATGCCCGCGACCGTCGAGCGCGGCGCGGCGAATCAGCCGGTAGCTCGCGGCGTTCGCGTCGCCGCCCGCGACGCCGAACGGCACGTAATGCCGGTCGACCGAATGGCCGGGGCGATAGCCGATCACGCGGTCGACCGAATAGACCTGGCAGTGGCCCTGTGCGTCGCCTTCGGGCTGCAGCCTGTAATCGGTCGCGCGATGCTCGTGCTGGATCGGCACCGCCTCGTGCGCGAACAGGTTCAGCGCGCTGGCGACGTTCAACCGGAAGCTGTCGCGATCGATGCCGGGAAGCCAGTCGGGCGCACTGTCGAGCGTGAGCCATACGCTGAACTGCGCCCCCGCGCGCGCGGCGCTCCAGCGCTCGAGGCAGCTCAGCTCGACGAACAGGAATTTCTCGGCGAACGCGAAATATTCGTGCAGCAGCCGGAAGCCCGGGAACGCGCGTTCGGGGCAGGGCAGTAGAGCATCATCGAAGCCCGCCGGCCGCAGCGCGCGGGCGCCGAGTGCGCAACGCGGGCCCGGCAGGTCCGGCGGGCCACACGCGATCTCGACCGATACGACGTGCTGCATCAGCAGTGCGAACAGACGGCTCGCGTGCAGCCGCTCGCCGCCGATGAACAGGCGAATGCGCGTCGCGTCCCATTCGCTCGCGTCGATGCCGAGCATCTCGAAGTCGAGCCGGAGCGCGGGCCCCCCGTGCGCGGGCGGCACGAACCGGCAGCCGGCGAGCGAGATCGGTTCGATGTCGAGCTCGCCGCACGTGCGGAACCGGCAGGCCGTGCCGTCGACGGGACCCGATTCGATCTCGGTGCCGGCCGCGATCACCGCGCGCTCGCGCAGCGCGCCGCGCGGTTCGAACGCGATCAGCGTGGCAGCCGGCACCGGGCGCAGTGAGTGTGGAAACAGCAGGTCCGCGAGCGCCTGCACGAGCTCCGGCAGGCCGTCATCGAGCTTCTGCCGCGCGAGCCCCGTCAGGAACGCGACGCCTTCGAGCAGCCGCTCGACGTCCGGGTCGCCCGACGGCGCGCCGAGCATTGGTGCAAGCAGCGGGTACTCTCTGCCGAATTCGGCAGAGAGCTCGCGCAGGCGGACGAGTTCGTCCTCGTAATAGCGATTGAGTGTGGTTGTGGCCATGATGAACGCGCGGCGAAATCGCTGCGCTTCAGGAAATCGTTTGGATATCGATCTTTCCGTTGCCGCTCACGGTCGTCAGGAAGCGCGCCGGCACGTCGAACGCGCCGATCATGAGCCGTGCGTCGAGGCTGAAGCGCAGCGTCGCCGTATCGGGCCCGCGCTCGGCGAGCGAGACGCGCGGCGTTTTCAGCCGCGGCTCGTAGCAGGTGATCACGCGCTCGATCTGCGCTTCGATCTCGCGAGCGGACCCCTGTGAGAAGCCGCCCGCGAGATTCGTGAAGTCCGGCACGCCGAAGGCCGGATCGATCGGCACGTGGCCCTGCCGCGTGTTCAGGATGCGGCGCAGATGATCGATGATCGAGCGCGCGAGCACGTCGGCGGGCGGCAAGCGGTCGTGCTCGCCCGCTTCGCGGTTCGCCATCCGCTCGAGCAGCCGGCACTCGAGCGTGCGTGGCACGCCGGCCAACGCCGATTCGCGATCAGCCATTCAGCCAGCTTGCTTCGCCCGAGACGCCCGATTCCTTGTGCTCCATCGAGAATCCCTGATACGTGAACGAGATGTCTTCCATATGGCCGAGCACGCCATCCTTGATGCCGTCGCCGCCGCCTTCGTGCGGCTTGCGCGAGTATTCGTCGATGTGGACGACCAGAACGTCCTTGAGCTTGAGCGTGAACTCGAGTTCGGTCGTTCCCGAGCCGTCCAGCTTCGGACGGTAGATCTCAAGCTCGAAGTCGGTCAGCTTCTCGCGCTTACCGAGCGCCTGCAGGAATTGCGGCGACGACCTGTCCATTTCCTTCGTCAACGTCAGCACGCCGCGAGCGGACGCACCGGGCGTCAAGCCATCCTGCATCTTGGCTGGCATGTCGTAGTCGTGCTTGAAGGCGTAGACGTGAATTTTTCCGTCGTGATTCTCCTGAACGACGGAGCCTTTGATTTCTCCCTGAGTCTTTCCTTTGACCTTGAGGTACATTCCGGCCAGCATGGCGGTTTCCTTTTTTGCTTGTCGGCGCAGTGCGCCGAATTGACGTAGACGCCTTCGGGCTCGACCCGACGTCGCCGGCGTCGAGCATGCGATGCCGGCGACAGTTCGTCACGCATCCGAAGCCGTCGGCGTGAATCGATTATCGAGTGGGCACGTTTGATTTCCGTTTCGCCGGGCCGGGCGAATGTTTCCGATAAAATCCGCGCAGCCCGCCTGCCTAGCGCTTTTCGAGCTTACCGACGAGCGACAGCGTGAAGAAGGCGCCCATGTACTTGAAGTGCGGCCGAACCTTCATATCCACGCGATACCAGCCGGGTTCGCCCTCGACGTCCGACACTGCGATTTTCGCCTGCCGCAGCGGGCGGCGGCTGCGTATGCTCTGCGAGGGGTTGTCCATGTCGACGACGTACTGGCGGATCCATTGGTTGAGCTCCTGCTCGAGATCGCCGCGCTCCTTCCACGAGCCGATGTTCTCCCGCTGGATCACCTTGATGTAATGGGCGAGCCGGTTGACGACGAAGATGTACGGCAGTTGCGTGCTGAGCCGATAGTTGAGCTCGGCCTCCTTGCCCTCCTTGCTGATGCCGAAGAACTTCGGCTTTTGCGTGGAGTTGGCGGAGAAAAAGGCGGCGTTGTCGCTGTTTTTGCGCATAGTCAGCGCAATGAAGCCCTGTTCGGCGAGCTCGAACTCTCGGCGCTCGGAAATCAGCACGTCGGTCGGGATCTTGTTCTGGATCTCGCCCATCGATTCGTACGCATAGAGCGGCAGATCGGTCACTGTTCCGCCACCTTGCGGCCCGATCACGTTCGCGCACCAGCGATAGTCGGCGAAGCTTGCGGTGAGCCGCGTCGCGAACGCGAACGCCGCATTGCCCCACAGAAAATTCGCGTCGCTGCCTTCGACGCGCTCTGCATAGTTGAAGCGCTTGACGGGTGTCGTGTTTGCGCCGTAAGGCAGCCGCAGCAGGAAGCGCGGCAGCGCGAGGCCGATGTAGCGCGCGTCTTCGCTTTCGCGAAACGCATTCCATTTCGCGTACTGCGGCCCCTCGAACAGCGAGGACAGATCCTTCACGTTCGGCAGCGTGCCGAACGAATCGATGCCGAAGAACGCGGGGCCGGCCGCCGCGATGAACGGCGTATGCGCCATCGCCGACGTGCTCGCGACGTATTGCAGCAGCTTGACGTCCTGCGCGCCGGGCCCGAACGTGTAGTTCGCGATGACCGCGCCGATCGGCTGGCCGCCGAACTGGCCGTACTCGGCCGTATAGACTTTCTGGTACAGCGCGGATTTCGTGATGTCGGGCGAATCCTCGAAGTCGTCGAGCAGCGCCGTTTTGCCGACAGCGAGAATCTGGATCTTCACGTTCTCGCGAAAGTCGGTCCGATCGACGAGAAACTTGAGCGATCGCCAGGTCGATTCGAGTTGCTGAAAGTCCGGGTCGTGGAGGATCGCGTCGACCTGCCGGCACAGCTTGCGGTCTATCTCGGCGATCATGTCGTCGATCGTCGCCTGGCTGACGGTCTCGATAGGGCGCTTCGGTTTAGCCAGATGAGCGACGAATGCCTGGATGCCGTGGCGCGTGATCAGGTACGCGTCTTCGTCGCGCTTCACGCGTGCGGCCTCGATCAGCTCGTCGAGCAGCGATGCGGGGGATTCGGGCGGCGTCGCGTCCGGCGCGTCGTCGTGCTTCGGGGATTGCATGTGTTCGCCTTCCATGGTCGTCTGTTCCGTGTCGCGGTTCATTGGTCGTCGAGGCCGAGTTCGTCGAGTAACTGCTTGCGCGTGCCCTTGTCGGCGACGATTTCCTGGATGCGCCTGCGAAAGACCGGAATATTTCCGAGCGGGCTCTTCAGCGCTTTCAACGCATCTCGCAGCGCGATCAACTGCTTCAGCTCGGGAACTTTCTCGACGATCGCGTCGGGCGAGAAATCGCGAATCGAATCGAAGCCGAGCGTGACGGACAGCCGGTTGTCCTCGCCGGCCTGATCATCCAGCAGATTCGGCACGCTGAGCGCGAGCTGGAGGTTCTGCGCCCTCATCACGTCGTTGAAGTCGTCCTTGTCGACGTTCACGGGCGTGAGCTCCTCGAGCGGCGGCTTGTCGGCGGCCGTCGAGAACTCGCCGAGCACGAGCACCTTGAGCGGTAGCTCGACCTCCGCCTGTGCGTCGCCCGTCGCCGGGCGATAGACGATGTTGACCCGCTCTTTGGGCGCGACGGATCCGTTCGTTGTCATGTGTTCGATTCTCCTCTTCGTTTCGCTTGCCGGCGACGGTCGTGCGCGGATGCGCACGAGGTCTTTCATGAACCGCTCGAAAGCTATATCGGCGGGGCAGTATCGAAGGAAAGTCGGAAGCGGCGTTAGCCGCTGGGTTCCATTTCTTGGTCGCTGGGTGCCGCCTTCGTTGCAGATGAAAAGAACCGGGTGACGCGTCGATAAGATCGCTTGATATCCGAAACAACGACCGTTTAGTATTCGCTGGCCGTTAGTATTTGCCGACCACTGAGACTTATGCACGGAAATTCCATCGATGCCGGACCACCTGCGCGCGCCCGGCCCGCACGCATCACACAGGCGGCGCACCGCGCGCCGCGCCGCGACGATCGCGCATTCTCGCCGGGCGGCGCGCTGAACGCCGCGGCGCTGTTGCTGCTGCTGTTCTACGCGAATCATCTGCTGTCGCGGCCAGGCACGTGCACATCGCTCAATCAAACGCTGTCGGCCGTCGTGTGGCCGGCGCCGGTGCTCGGCATTGCGTTGCTGCTGCACTGCCGGCGGCCGCTCGCGTGGTGGATTGGCGCGGCTTCGCTGTTCGGCACGTTGCTCGCCGCGGGCTCGCTCGACTGGGTGCCGTGGCACATCGACGCGCTGTTCGCGGCCGTCAACGTTGTCGCGGCGATCGCGGGCGCATGGCTCGCGCGACGCTATCTGACATCGGGCGGCGGAGTGGACACGCTGCGCGGCTTCGCGACGTTCGTGCTGCTGTTGCCGCTCGGCATGGCGGCGATGCACGCGACGCTCGCGGCGGCGATTCTGTCGGTGTGGATGAACGATCGCGTATGGGTGAGCGAATGGTCGCGCGCGTATGCGGCGAACGCGCTCGCGCTGGTCGCGTTGCTTCCGGCGCTCCTCACGTGGAACGCACGCGCCTGCCGCGCTGCGTGGTCGCGCAGTCGCAATCTGCTGGCGGCGCTCGCGACGTTCGGCTCGCTGTGCTTCGCGTCGATATGGAGCGACCAGGCCGAGGTCGCGCGCGCGTTGCTCGCGCTGTCGCTGAGCTGGGCGGCGCTCGAGGGCGGCCTCGTGCTCGCGTCCCATCTCAACGCGCTCGTGGCGATCGCCCTGATCGCGCTGACGCTTGGCGGGCGAGGTCCGTATGCGGTGCAATTCGGCGGTCACGGCGTTTGGGCGCTGCAGGTCGATCTGATCGGCGTCGCGCTCCTGCCGATGTGCATTGCGATCGCGACCGGCGAGCGACGGCGGCTAGAGCGGCAGATCGAGCGATCGAGGCGCTTTGAGTCGCTCGGCTTCTTCGCGGGCGGGATCGTTCACGATTTCAACAACGTGCTGACGGTAATCGGTTGTCATGCCGAATACGCATCCGAGCGGCTCGCGGGGGGCGCGCGCACGGACGAGTCGATCGACGAAATTCATCGCGCGGTCGAGCGGGGGCGCGATCTGACGACGCAGATCCTGCTCGCCGCGCGCCGCGGCGAGCCCGTGTTGACGAGGGTGAGCGTCGACGAGGTCGTCGACGAAGCGATCGCCGCGACGCGAGCGGCCGCCTTGCGCGGCATCGAGATCGTCCGGTGCGGCGATGGCGTGCGCGGCGACGCGCGTCACGTCGTATTCGCCGATCGCAGCCAGCTCGCGCGCGCGGTGATGAATCTCGTCGGCAACGCGGTGCGTGCAGCGCGCGAGGCGGTCGTCGTGCGCGTCGGCGCGACCGATGGAGCGAACGGCGACGGCGCGCCCGCCGCCGACGCGTTCGACGTCACGATCGGCGAGCCGTCGATGCCGGGCGGCGTGTGGATGGAGGTGAGCGACGACGGCGACGGCATCGAAGTCGAGCCGCTCGACCGCATCTTCGAGCCGTTCTATTCGAACCGGCCCGATGTGCAGAGCACGGGGCTCGGCCTGGCGATTGTCGCGGGCGCGGCGATCGCGCATCGCGGACAGATCGCCGTCGCGACAGATCGGGCCTATGGCTCCCGCTTTAGGCTCACGTTGCCGGCGGCGCATGGGACGGGCGCGTCGGGAGAAGCGGTCGGCGACGCGCGCCGCGCAGTACAGGAGAGGAAACGATGAACGCGATAAGGTCGCCGGTGGTGCTCGTCGTCGAGGACGACGAACCGTTGCGGCGCGTGCTGTGCAATTACCTGTCGGGCCACGGCATGGCCGTGGACGGCGTTGGGACGGCAGCCGCGGCCGCCGAATCGGTCGAGCGGCGCGAATACGAAATGGTGCTGCTCGATCTCGGCCTGCCGGATGGAGACGGCATCGACGTGCTGCTGCGCTGGCGCGATTCGCAGCGCTTCCCGCTCATCTGCGTGACGGGCCGTTGCGAGGAGGCCGATCGTATCATGGGCCTCGAATTCGGCGCGGACGACTACGTCGTGAAGCCGTACTCGCTGCGTGAGGTGCTCGCGCGGATGCGCGCTCTGTGGCGGCGCACCGAGCCGTCGACGATGCCCGTGCGGCGCGGCAAGCATCCGCGCGCATACCGTTTCGACGGCTACACGCTGAGCATGAACACGCGCCGGCTGTCGACGCCCGACGCGCGGGACATTCCGCTGACGGTCGGCGAATTCAATCTGCTGACGTTCTTCCTCGGCTCGCCGTCGCGCGTCGTCACGCGCATGCAATTGCTCGAGTGCACGCGCGCGTTCGACGACGTGTTCGACCGCGCGATCGACGTGCAGATCTGGCGGCTGCGCAAGAAGATCGAGAAGAATCCAAAGCATCCCGAACTGATTCGAACCGAGCGGGGCGTCGGATACTACTTCGCGGCGACAGACGTGGAGACGGTATGGGAATGAGCGAACGGCGTCAGCCGGACGGAGCGCCGCCGGGTGCGTACGCCCGTGGATTTCGACGCACTTGCCGCCCTGGGGCGCACGGACATCGATCCCGCCGCGCCCGCGGGGACCGACGTGCACGCCAACGCGCGGCTCGAGGCGTTGCACGTGGAACTTACGAAGTTCGCATCGCCGAGCGCGAGCGGGCACGTCGACTGGTGCGCGGCGATGAATCTCGCCGCCGGATTGCTGCGCGATCGAGGCAAGGATCTGCTCGTCGGCTGTTACTGACGAGTTCATTAAATAGTGCGTAATTTTTCGAGCGGCGTAACGGACATGTTTCTCGTTAAACAAGTTGCGAATCACGTGAGGTTCCTTCTGCCGGCGATGCAGATGGCTGCGGACATTCCGGATCATTTCCGCTTTGGTGGTCGGGCGGCTCTTGCCGAGCGCATTGGTTTTCACGCCCCGATTCAGCAACTCGTCCGGGTTCAGCTCGGGACAGTAGACTGGCAGCCGGATCAGGCGCAGGCGATCGGCGTGCGCGGCGACGAACTGCTCGATCGCTACGGAGCGGTGGACCGGATGCCCATCGACGATCAGGTAGATCTTCCGGGCAGCCTGCTTGGGCAGGCGCTTCAGGAACTCGATGAAGGTCGCGTTCCTGAACGTACCCTCGAATACCATGAAGCTCAACTTTCCACGGTTGGTGATGGCCGAAATCATGTTGCAACTGAAGCGTTTCCCGGTGGCTCGCTCGATCGGCGTTTGCCCTTTGAGGGCAAAGCTCGTACTGCTGATGTGATCACTGCGCAATCCCATTGCGTCGCCCCAGTAGATCGTTGCCTGCTCCCGCTTTGCCTCTTTCGCGATCCGCGGATAGTCTTCGTTCAGCCAGCGCGCGATCGCCGCATCGTTTCGCTCGTACGCACGCCGGACCGGTTTCTGGGCACGCATGCCCCATGCCTTGGTTTTGTCGCAATAATGGCGTCCAGGCGCATGAGCTCTGGAATGTATAGGAATCCTTCCGCAGCCAGCGAGTAGAACTGCTCGGCGGCCGTCTGGCTCTTGCGAACTGCCTTCGTTTGCGCTTTGGCGATCATGTGCGTGACTTCGATGCCGCCGAGCAGGATGCGGGCGCAGTGAAAATCCTTGAAGCCCATCATCGGTCGGATTCGGCGCTTGATGGCGCGGTGATCCTGCTCGACGATGTTGTTCAGATATTTTGGCCGACGAATCTTGATCGGCTGTTCGCGGGTCGCGTTGAGGTCCTTGAGCGCCGCCAGGTTTGCCCCGCTTTTGTCGATCGTCACGGTCTCGGGTGCACCGTTCTGCGCGATCGATTTTTCGAAATACCGACGGGCGGCAGCCTTGTCCCGGCGGGCCCGCAGCAGAAAATCGATGGTGTTGCCCGCCTTGTCGACGGCCCGATAGAGGTATTTCCAGGCGCCGTTGACCTTGATATACGTCTCGTCCATCCGCCAGCTTTTTCCGACCGACCGCTTGCGCTGGCGGAACGCCTTTTCCAGCACTGGCAGCAACTTGATGGCCCATCGATGCACCGTCGAATGGTCCACCGACACGCCCCGTGCAGCTATCATTTCCTCGAGGTGGCGCAGGCTCAGGAGGTACGCAACATACCAGCGCACGCACAGCAGGATCACATCGAACGGGTAGTGCAGTCGCTGGAACACCCGCGCTTCAGGATCGCATCATGCGTTGCCGCATCGCTCACTTCGCCTCCATTCCGATCTCGCAAGCTTACCAGGCCGCCTTACTGCGACAGAACCCAAACTCGTACTTCTCAAACTCATGCCTATCCGCTCTTCGACGCACACCACCACGGCGCAACACCCGTTTCTGATCAGCAATGTCGGCCCTTCAGCCTCGCCGCGCATGGCGATGCACGAAGCGATATCGGGAATCAGGCAAAGCGGAGACGCGGTGCCGGGAGGGCCGCCACGCCAGGCGGGCGAGCACGCGTCGAACCAACCAGGTGCATCGGCTCATCGCACCGCGACGATCGCGGATCATCTCGGCAGTCGGCCCGGTGCGACGGACATGTGGTCTCCGGCTGATCAAATCCAGTTTTCTACGAAGTCAAGTACGGCCCGGCAGGCGCATAGCGAGGTCGGCAGGAACCCGGCCACGCCCGATGCGAGTGCCATGATGGCCGCATCCCGTTGGATGGGGACGATGCCGGGTTTCGACGGCACGCACATGGGTCTGGAAAGAGAACTGATTAGCACGCGTCTTCGAGGCGGGGCGCGAAGCGAATCGCGCAACGGGCAGAACGGGCAGAACGGGCCAGCGGAAGCCGATCGCGCGATGGATCGCGACAAACCGTCGAAGCGGTTCGGCGAGCGCGCCCAGAATGACAACGGCCATGAGACGCAGGCGTTTTTCGAGCGCGGACAGGACGCACCGGCTCCATGGGACGCGTGCTTCGAAGAAGATTCCCGGAACAATGCCTTTGCAAAATCCGGTGCTGCAACCTCTCTTGACAAGACACTGCCGGTCGACTGTCCAGCGCTTCGACGGCAAGTGGAAAACTTGCGATATCTGCAGGACTGGGACAACACGACCAGCGTGCTGCTCAAGATGGTGGCCGGGAAATGGCACTCCGAAGGCGTCGCGCTTTCTGCCGAGAGCGATAACGACCGCCTTCTCGAGCAACTGAGCGCGTTCGATTGGCAACACGCGCTCCGCGACGCGCCGGCGGACTTGCGGCAATTTGCCCGGACAGTCGCCGCCGAACTGGAGCGCCAGCCGAACGACTATCAAGCCTTGCTGTCCGGCGTCGCGTCCCGTGCGGAGAGTGCGCCTGCCAAGGCGCGAGACCCTCAGGGAGCCACGACCCGCGTGCTGTCGAACATGGCGTGGAACGTGATCAGCAAGGTGACGGAAAAGCTCATTCTTGAAGCACTTCCCATTGCCGAACTCAAGGCATTCAAGGACGTCTCCGAGGAACTGCGCAGCATCTACACGGGCAACTTTACCCCGCAGAGAAAACTGGAGGAATTGAGCGGGGCGCTGGAACGCCTCGGGCGCAAGCTGACTGCGCGCGGCCGCCAGAGCTGGCAAGGGTTTCATGCCCTGAAGGGCTATCTGGACGTCGTCACGCCCTGGCTGAAAGAGCTTAGCGCCCAATGGATGACGGTGGAATTGGGCATCGAGGCGGTGCGCAATACCGAGTCGATGCTGGGCCAGGTGCAAGGCGTGCTGCAACTCACTGGGACCATGTTGTCCAGCCAGCAACTGGCAAAGGCGGTGGCCCCCGACACGTTGTCGGGTCTCGTCGAGGGGGTAAGCGCGATCCGGCAAACCCTGGCGCAGGTTCAACTCTGGCAGGCGCTGCCCGGCGATGCCCGCCTGGATGACTACCTGGGCATTGTGGCCGAGAACCCGTTGGTCAAGAAGGTCCTGGATGAATCCGCGCTGAAACTCGGGCAGGCATTGGCGCAAGTGCAAAGGGCTTCACCGTATCCGAGCGACGGGCCGCTCTCCGCGAAACTCGCCTGGCTGGCCGGCACGCTATCCAGCCCGGCGTTGCGCGAACGCCTGCAGCCGCACCTGGAAATGCTGCTAGGTGGCAAGCCGCAGGCAGATCAACTGTTTGCGATCTTCCAGTTGGTCGACCAGTTGCGGCACTTCCCCGTGGACAGCTCGCTCGGCGGGCAGGCGCTCTGGCTGTTGTCCATGCTGAACCCGAATATCGGCGACACCCCGGCGTTGGCATGGATCCAATCATTCCAATCGGCATTAGGCGCTGACCCGGTCACGCTCTCGCTGGTGAATCGGCTGCTGACGCTGAATCGGAGCCAGGAGTCCCGGCTGTCCTTGATGCGGGACCTTTCCAGGGCCGTCGCGCCTTCGCTCGGAGAACTGGCGCTTAGCCAGGCTGCCAACCACTCCCTGCCGACGGCGATGGCGCGGGAGCTGGAGAAGTTCTATCAGGAAAGCAGTGCCACCGAGAGCTGGGCTGGCATGGCCGGACGCATGGCCCGCAGCCTCTTGACCGTTGCCAAACCCTATGTGATCGGCACACTGATGAGCGACCCGTTGGCCGCCGCCACCGTGGAATACGCCGAGGCGATTCAAAAGCACACCAGCTGGGAAGAGACGCTGTGCTGGTTCGTGGCCCACGATACGAGCCAGGACAAGACGCTGCAATACGCCTACAGCCAGTATCTGAACGCCATGCTGGTGTGGCAGGTGTATCAGGCGTTGAACAGCCGCGACTCGAACCAGACCGAAGACAAGCTGCGACAACTGGCGCGACAGCTGAAAGACTACCAGGCGGTGAAAAGCTATCCGCAGCTGGAGAAGCTGATCGACCTGATTCCGCTGCTGCCGGCGTTGCGGGAAGCGTATAAGACGATCGGCGCCCAGCCGCCCGCCGATTCGTGGCTGGGCTGGGGCGATCAGTGGCTGGAGGCGCTGGCCGCGAGCAAGAGTCCGAGCCTGCTGGCACTGCGTGACGACTTGTCCCGCAAGGTGGAGACCTGGCTGGCCGACGCAGTGATGCAGGCGTGCGATACGGCCGTTCAGCAACCGTGGGGGCTGTTGCCGGGGGCGTCGGCGGCCTCCGTGCCGCCCGACACCATCGCAGCTGGCGGAACAACCGCCCGATCCACGGCGGCGTCCGGCCTCGTCGCGAACTGGCAGCTGGGTGCCGGTATCGGCCTGGAAGCCCTGGGTCTGGCCGCGATCGGCTATGCTGTGTGGCAATGGCGCCAGGGCGGCCAGGCGGCCCCCTCGGCTCACGACATCGAAATGCAGGAAATCTTGGTGCGTCCGCCCACGACGGAGCAGCCGCAAACCGACACCGCCGCGTTCCTGGCACCCGCAGCGGCGAACCCGGTCACAGCCGCACCCGCTGCCCAGCCGTCGTCGCTGAATCGGACGCTGCCGCTGCCGCTGCTGCTGGGCGTGGCGGGCGTGGGCGCGATGGCGGCCGGCGGGGCGTTCCTGTACCGCTGGGCCAGCAACGGCACGGCCCCAGCGTCTGCGCAGACACCGACCAGCGCGACGCAACAGGCAGGCGAGGTGGAGCGCGATCTGGATTTCGATAATCCGATCTACACGCGGTACATCGACGAAATCCTGAAGGAAGAACAGCAGTTGCGTGCGGCCCCTCACGCGACACAACCGAGCGCCGCCAGCCAGGCGATGCTCGAACAGGATTGGTGGGCGGGTTTTGAGCTTAAGCCTATCGACGTTCAGAGCCTGCTGGAGCGGGAGAGCCGAATCTTCGGCGCACACGAGGAGAGCGGGACGGGATCGACGATCGGGCCGGTCGCGTCGCGTTTGGGTCCGGCATCGTCCCTCCTTGGTGCCAGCCATTCGGCGGCGGATTCCGTCAAACCCTCCAGAACGAAGCGTGAGGTGGCTTCCGGCAACGGACCCGCCACGCCGGCCCAAACCGGCGCCACTTCCACAGTTGCACCTTTGGATCCGGCAGCGGCTGACGCCAGACGCGAGCTCGATTTTTCGGCATACGACGACAGACTGGCTACGACGTTCAACCAGCTATGGGATGACGCCGCTCGTCGGCCGCTTCCTGACGGGCTTTCCGCCGCGGGAAAGAAGGACTATTACCTGATTCGATTTCATGTGCTTTTGTTTTCTGAAATTGACTCTATAAATTTAGAAAATCCTGACATAATGAGCCGATTGCTTGGCCCTCGCGTCAATGCTCAACAAGATGAGCGCGATTATGCCAGATACCGCGCGAACGAGCGATGGATGATGGCCGCAGTTGCTTTGGCAGATCAAGTGAAAGAGAAAATATCTCACACAAGCGATGCCAGCGTCTATCTGGATTCCTTGACGGCGCCCGAATACATTTTGAATTTGAAACGATCGTCCGAGATTGGAGATGTCTCGGATGACATCTATTTCCAGCAGCGGCAAGCATGGCTTGACTTCCCAGCATCAAGTGACAGACGCAGCCAATTTCTGAATCAGATCGATCTAACGAACACCGAAAAAATGTGGCGTCAGGCAATCGTTGACGAAGAAGAAGATTTCCTCAATCTGGTTGGTCAATTAACCCAAAATCAAGCATTTGATGGTTATCCAGATCTATTTGTACATGCCTTTAAAATGGAAGTTGAGGCGTTGGCGCATGAAATGGTGACGCTGTTAAATCAGCCAATCCCGGTAGATTCCTCGCCAAGCAGGGAGGTGCGCCTCGAATTTCGTCGAATGAAAAAATTTCATCTCGTCAATCTGCTGGTCGATGATATGGAGAATTACGACATCTGCAGGAGACTGAAAGCGTATGGCCCATTGCACGGGAGGTATTCCGGAGACCGAGCGGTCTTCGAGGCAAAAAAGGTGGCCGCCGAACTGGTTTCACAAAAATTTGGAAATAATGCCAGCGCTTCGGTGTTGTCAACCGATGAAAAAATCATTGCCTATTATCAGATATTGAATAATCCAGGTGTTTCTGATGAGGTTAAATTTTATTTGACGAGGGCCGCGTCGCTGGCATTCTTCATGATGACGACCGGTGGCGATGCTGGCGCGTATCGGCGATGGGATAGCGTGATGTTTGCGAATTTTAATTCCGCGTCAAATAATGCTGGATACTATAAACGCCTTTATGAAAGCGAGCCGCCCGGCTATCGAGGCCTTGATACCTTCAGAAAGAGCGATGCAACCGAAACCTGGGCGGAATATTATAACCAATTTGTTGACTATAGAAATAATTCGCGGGATTTCGATGCGCGCAGGATGGCCTACAGCACATTGCTTGGGCTCGGCTTGACCGATTACGACATTAGTCAAATGAAGCCAAGGAAAATTGTCTACGGCAATCTGACCACTTATTTTGATGCGGATCCTTTGATAAAAGCTCTTCTAAATTCTGGGGGCGACAGACGGCCAAACGGCCCCGGCGACGGTATATTTCACGGTAATCTTCGCGATGGCACGTCGATGCCCGGAACAATAGGATTTATTCCACTGGAAGATGGCAGAATCTTGGCGATCGCCGGTCTGAATTTGAAAATCGTTGCCAAAATATTTGACCAGGCGGCAGTTGCGTCGAGTCGGACCTTGCGAGAAGTCAGGGATTCGGAGCATTTGCCTTACGATACTTACCCTAGAAACAATTTTCCGCAACTGGAAGGGAAAGTGCTGTTGGATACCGTGCTGCGGCCACTATTTGGAAGTGACGCTAACGCGTTGATCACCGGACCTCAAAGCCAGCGTGGGTTCCCGATATTGAATCCGCCGGTTCAGCGGTCAGGTCGAAACGGCCAAATTAGAACAGTAACCTCGCACCCCCGTGGAGGCAGCAAATTGCTTCCGGTCGTGGACGAGGTGATGAGGGAAAATCTGAATCAATGGGTCGACCTTCTCAAAACCAGCTATCGGGACAGAAATTTCTGGAGCACGGTCCTGGAATTGGTCCCGCTTTATAGTGAGATGGAACAACATATTTCAGATCCGGAGCACCGGCTCAACCTCAATAGCATTACCTGGGATGTGGTCGGCATCCTTGCGTCGATCGTGCCGGCAATTGGCGGCATCACCAGACTCGGCTCGAGTGGGAGTGCGATCGTCAGGAACGCGATTTTTACCAACCTGGATAGGGGACTGACCGGCAAGGCGCTCGCGCGGGGCGTGTTCGCCACGCTGAGCCAACATGCCGGCGAGTTGGCCTCGCTTGGATTAAAGGGCCTTGCCTATGCGGCCTATGCCGGCGTGGACGCCGCTTCGCCGATCTCCCCAGGGGTGTTTGTTTCGCCCGTGATGCGTGGCAGCCAATACATCAGACAGTATCGTCGGGGACAGGCAGCGGCTCGACAGTTCGCGAGAGGCGAGTTGGAGGCGCTTGGCGGGGCCACACGGGTCTCGGTGATGCCCAATAAAGCCATCACGTTACGAGGCAGCCAGTTTGCGCCGGGCGAGGTGATCGAGGAGAGTCGCGCGCTATTTCAACCACTTGGCCGCAAGCAACCTGTAGTCAGGCGAGCGGGCAAGGATGCTCCCTACGAAAGGGTAGATGCGTGTGCCGCGGCGCCGGGATCGCGTCGTATTGTTAGACGAGGCGTCGAGGATCTATTTGCGGCCTGCTTTCCCGCCGGCCGTTCCATCGGTGCGGGGGCGCCGCCGGTGCTGACCCGGCCGGCCTCCGAGCAACAGCGCGTGATTGTCGGCCAACCGTCCACCGCGTTGCCGGCAGAGATGAGCTCTTACCTGACTGAGTTGCGAGCCAATCCCGAGATCGCACCTTTGATGGCGAATCCGAGAGAGCGCTGCAGAGAGATCGCGCCGAAGGTGGCGCAGTTCATGCGGGACAAGGGCATGCAGAATATCCAGTACCGGGGGATGTACATGTGGTCCAATGCCGGTGACAACTTTCCCAGAAATCACTATGTCGTCACGGGCACCAAGAATGGGGAAACCTATGTGTTTGATCTGACTGCGAATCAGTTTGCAGATCGAGGCATGCCATCCCTCGACGCGCCCCTGATCTTGCCGGAGGCTGCCTGGGCGCAGCGATTTCAAACTGCCAGCCCCCGCACGCTGATCAAATACAAGGACTTCGACTCGCTGCCCGACGCAGGACATGTATTCGACGGATTAGACAGGCCCTTGCCCACGGATACGCTTCGAAACGCGAACGGCCCGGTAGTCGACGGTGTGTACGTGCTGGCCGAGCCGGTGTGGTATCGGAGGTTTCCGGTTCAGTCATAACAGTCTCACTGGCTTGTATTTTGTCGCTTGGGGCGGCCGCTGCGCCAGCAAATCGCGCAGCGGCCGGTTGACCCTGCCTCGAATCCACGTACAGCAAGAAGTTTGATAACTTTTTGACTATATGGAGAAGAACGGTAAGCGGCTCGGCGCGACCAGTTCCATATTCGCGCGCGCGTGGGGCATGATGTGAGAGCTTGGGGAGTTCCGTGAGGATCACGTGAGATCGTGCCCACGATCGTGGATCATGGGCACGATCTATCTGGATCTATGAAGCAGTCAGGCAGTGCCATGCGAGCTGACCAACGTCAGCTTGTCGACCACATTCCAAGGCAGCAGTTCGTCGACGCGGGTGATGACGTGATCAGCGATGTGGGTCAGGACGTATTCCAGATAGGCGCGCGGGTTGATGCCATTGAGTTTGCACGTCCCAATCAAGCTGTACATCGCGGCGGCCCGCTCACCCCCGCTGTCGGAACCAGCGAACAGGAAGTTCTTTCTCCCGAGGCTCACGCAACGCAGGGCGTTTTCTGCCAGCGTGTTGCTGATCTCGGCTTGCCCATCCTCGCAGAACAGCGTCAGCGCAGTCCAGTGATTCAGCGAGTACTGGATCGCGCCGGCCAGCTCCGACTTGCGCGACAGCGTCGCGAGCTAGGCCCGGATTCTCGCTTCGAAGGCGTCCAGCAGCGGTTTGCTTTTCTCATGCCGCACGCGCTGCCGTTCATCGGGCGGCTTGCCGCGGATGTCGACTTCAATGCCGTAGAACTCGCCGATCATCTCGAGCAGTTTCTGGGTCTCGGCCGTCGGTGTGCTCGCGTGGATCTCGTAGTATTTTCTCCGCGCATGGTCCCAACAAGCAGCCTCGCGGGTAATCCCCCCGAAAAACCGGTGTAATCGGAAGTAGAATTTTCTCGTTGAGGGAGTTCTACAGCATGAAGAAGTCGAGATTCACGGACAGCCAGATCATGGACGCGCTCAAGCGCGTGGAATCGGGGCTGTCGGTGCCGGACCTGTGCCGGGAGCTGGGCATCAGCACGGCGACGTTTTACAAATGGCGCTCGAAGTACGGCGGCATGGACGTCTCGCTGATCGCACGGATGAAGGAGTTGGAGGCGGAGAATGCCCGGCTGCGCAAGATGTACGTCGAGGAAAAGATCAAGGCCGAGATCGTGGCGGAGGCGCTCGCAAAAAAAGAGTGAGGCCATCTTGCCGGCGTGAGATGGCCATGCATGCGGTGTCCAGCCGGGGCATATCGATCCGGCTGGCATGTGAGGCATTTGGGATCAGCCAGGCCTGTTATCGGTACGTCGGTCGGCGCAGCGCCGAGAACGACGAGATTGCGAACTGGCTGCTGCGGCTGACCGACAACCATCGGAACTGGGGCTTCGGGCTGTGCTTCCTGTACCTGCGCAACGTGAAGGGCTTCGGGTGGAATCACAAGCGCGTGTACCGGATCTATCGCGAACTGGAGCTGAACCTGCGGATCAAGCCGCGCAAGCGGCTGGTCAGGCAGGTACCGGAGCCGCTGGCGGTGCCGTGCGCCGTCAACCAGGTCTGGTCGATGGACTTCATGCACGACCAACTGGCCGACGGACGCAGCATCCGGCTGTTCAACGTGATCGATGACTTCAACCGCGAGGCACTCGGCATCGAGATCGACTTCTCATTGCCGTCCGAACGCGTGATCCGGGCGCTGCGGCAGATCATCGGTTGGCGCGGCAGGCCAGAAGCGATTCGGTGCGATAACGGGCCCGAGTACCTGAGCGCAGCGATCATCGAATGGGCCCGACAGTACGGCATCAGGCTCGACTACATCCAGCCGGGCAAGCCGCAGCAGAATGCGTATGTCGAACGATTCAACCGGACCGTGCGGTATGAATGGCTGTCGCAGTACCACTGGGAAGACTTGGACCACGTGCAGCGCTTCGCGACCGATTGGTAAGCGTGCGACTCGTATCGTAGCGGCAGGAGTTGGCGGACGGAGATGTGCGGTTCAGTGAACCGGCGCGGTGCGGGCGGTGGCCGGCAGCAGCGACACGACGTTCCACGGCAGCAGTTCGTCGATGCGGTTGATCGAGTGATCGGCGATGCGGTCGATGACATGATGCAGGTAGGCCTCGGGATCGATCCCGTTCAGGCGTGCGGAGCCGATGAGGCTGTACATCGCGGCCGCGCGTTCGCCGCCGGAATCGGCGCCGGCGAACAGATAGTTCCGGCGGCCGATGGCTACCCCGCGCAGGGCGCGTTCGGCCGGCAGGTTATCGATCTCCACTCGGCCGTCGCTGCAGTAGTAGACGAGCGCGGGCCAGCGGTTCAGGGCGTATTGAATCGCTTTGCTGGTATCGGATTTCCCCGACAGCGTCAGGAGCGTCGCTTCGAACCACTGCTTCAGGCTGTCGAGCAGCGGAACCGCATGGGTCTGTCGGATTCGCCGACGCTCGTCAGGTGGTTTGCCGCGGATCTGCGCCTCGATCTGGTACAGCGCGCCGATGCGCTCGAGCGCTTCAGTCGTAATCGGCGACTTCCTCACAACATGCAGGTCGTGCAGCTTACGTCGCGCGTGCGCCATGCAGGCCGCTTCCTGGATCCGCCCACTCTTGTAGAGCTCGGCGTAGCCGGCGAAGGCATCCGCCTGCAACACGCCCTGGAAGTCGGCTAGGTGCCGCTGCGGATGTTCACCGCGGCGATCCGGCGTATAGGCAAACCAGACCGCAGGCGACTCGGTCGAGCCTGCGGGCCGATCGTCACGCACGTAGACCCAGAGACGCCCGGTCTTGGTCTGGCCGTTACCCGGCGCAAGCACGGGCAGTGGCGTGTCGTCGCCATGGACCTTGACGCCGCCGAGCACGTATTGGCGTAGCACGTCGACCAGCGGGCTGAGCAATGCGCTGATCGAGCCCATCCAGTAGGCCATCGTGCCGTGATCGAGCTCGACGCCCTCGCGGGCGTAGATCACGGACTGGCGATACAGCGGTACGTGGTCGGCGAACTTCGAGATCGCGATGTGGGCCAGCAGGGCCGGGCCCGGCAGGCCACGATCGATCGGCCGACTCGGCGCCGCCGCTTGCACGATGCAATCGCAGCACGCGCAGGCCAGCTTCGGACGACGATGGCGGATCACCCGGAAGTGGCTGCGCACGAATTCAAGCTGCTCGGACACGTCTTCGCCAAGCGCCTTCAGGGCGCCGCCGCAATCGGGACAGGCCACGTGCTCCGGTCGATACTCGCGCTCTTCGCGCTCCAGATGTTCGGGCAGCGGCTTGCGCCCCGTCGCTTCGGCGCGTTTGCGCTCGGGCTTCGACTGAGCCACCCCGGCGGCGCCTTCATCGGCCTGCAGATCCTCGAGCCGAAGCTCGAGCTGTTCGATCTCTCGTTCGATCTTCTCCGACTTGCGACCGAACTGCATCCGTCGCAGCTTGGCGATCGTCAGCTTCAGATGCTCGATCTCGATCGCGCGCGACGAGAGCTGCTCGCGCAAATTGGCGACCATTGCCTTGAGCGCGTCGATATCGTCGGGGAGGTCGGTGGAAGGGGCAGACATGCGGGGAGTTTACACGGCGTCGCCGTCGAGCCCCCCGCGCGTAATGAACGTTTACAACGCGCTGCGCGGGCGCGCCGCGTCGATCGGCTGCCGCCAATCGAATCCCTCGAGCAGGAGCGAGAGTTGGGCGGTCGTCAGCGCGACCACGCCGGCATCGGCGCGCGGCCAGGCGAAACGTCCCTTCTCGAGCCGTTTCGCCAGCAAGCATAGCCCGCCGTCGCTCCAGTACAAACACTTCAGCAAGTCACCACGCTTGCCGCGGAACACGAACACATGACCGGAGAACGGATCCTTCTCCAGCACGGTTTGCACCTTCGCGGCGAGCGAATTAAAGCCGCAGCGCATGTCCGTCGTACCGGCCGCGATCCAGATCCGGGTGTTCTGAGGCAAGCCGATCATCGTAGAATGCGATCGAGAACGGAGCGCAGCACGGCCGAATCCGGCGTGCCTTCGATACGAATCGACGTCTTGCCGTGCTGGATTTGGATCGAGCCAAGCGGCACGCCAGTCGCAACGGGGGTATCAATTGCCATCGGCGATGGAGCGAGCGGTGCGGTAGCTTCGTCGACGACCACCGGCAGCATCGCCTCCGGGTTCGCGTCGTCCGTTAACAAGCCTTGCGCATAGAGGCGGCGCCACGCCCACACCTGATTGGCATTGATATTGTTCTCGCGAGCCACACGGGCCACCGACGCGCCAGGCTCGAAAGTCTGTGCGACGATGGTCCGCTTCCACTCCGTTGGATGTCGGCGAGTTTGGCGTTTCGGCGGAATCTCGACTGTCTGAGTCACTCTGTCCACAACTCCTATCGTGGACACGACCGGTCATTCGTGCCCTTCGATTTCCATCATGGCATTCGTCACCGAGCGTTCATAGACGGTACAGGTCTCGCGCTTACACCGATTGGATGTGGACTTACAATCATGACCGCCCGAACATGGCCCTGGGCGGATTTACGCCAAAGCAGCGGTTGGCCATGGCCGCTTAGTTTCTACTTCTGAACCCCGTGGAAAACGGGGGGATTACCCGCGGATCTTGCCACTTAGAGACGGTTTCATAAAGACAGCTCAGTGCGCCGGAGGGTATTCCAGCAGATCAGGCAGCAACCGAGTTTGAGGAAC